>CADCML010000139.1 GCA_902802535.1 uncultured Bacteroidia bacterium | reverse complement strand
TTGCAAAGCCGTTCTGTATCAACGCAATATGGATGACAGCCTAGTTATCGTCTTCCTGCGCGGCGACCTTGAAGTAAACGAAACCAAGCTCCGCAACCTGCTTTGCGCCGAGGTTCATGCAGCCACCGTCACACCTGAGATGGGCATCTGCCCTGGCTTTATCGGGCCGAAGGGTCTGCCGGAAGGCATCACCGTGGTTTACGATGAGTCGCTGAAGACTTTGAATTCATTTGTGGCAGGCGCCAATAAGGTGAACTACCACTACAAAGGCATGAATATGGCCCGCGACCTCGGCGAAGTGAAGTACGACAGCGTGGCCAAGGCCACCGCTGGCGGCATCTGCCCCGTGTGCGGCAAGCACAGCATCACCATCAGCCGTGGCATCGAGGTGGGCAACATCTTCCAACTCGGCACGAAATACACTGAGTCGATGAACATGCAGTACCTCGACAGCGACAACACACTGAAATACCCAATCATGGGCTGCTACGGCATTGGCGTGGGCCGCTTGATTGCCTCGGTCTGCGAGGTGAGCCACGACGACTACGGTCCGATTTGGCCCATCACTATCGCCCCTTGGCAGGTGCAGGTGTGCGCTCTTCGTGTCGCCGACGAAAACGTGCGCTGTGTGGCTGACAAGATATATGAAGACCTGAAGAAGGCGGGTGTGGAAGTCATCTACGACGACCGCAACATCAGTGCCGGCGTGATGTTCTCCGATGCCGACCTGCTCGGTGTGCCGCTGCGCATCGTGGTCAGCCCGAAGACGCTCGAACGCAATGCCATCGAGTTCGCAGCCCGCGACAAGAGCTTCAAGGCCGACCTCAACCCTGACAACTTCATAGAAGAGGTGAAGGCTAAGATTGCGGAGATGATTGCGGCTTTGACGCCTGAAGATTGACAAATCGGCTCATTTTTCACAAAAAATCGGCTCAAATTGCACTGATTTGAGCCGATTTTCCTGTTCCCCGTAATCGTTTTAAAGGCGCGTTCAAAGTTGCTGATGCTGTAGAAACCCGACTGGTCGGCGATTTGCTGCACGGTGAGTCCTGGTTTCTCCTTGATGAGTTTGAGCGCGTATGCAATGCGCAGCCCTTTAATGTAGTCGGGGAAGGAGAGGTCGGGTTGTATCTCGTTCAGCATCTTGGTGATGGTTTGATGCGAACAGCCCATCATTTTGGCTACCAGTGCGCGTGAGAGGTCCTTGTTGAGGTAGAGCTGTTGCCCCTCGATGAAGGCCGTTAGTGACTTGGCGGCTTGTTGGGTAGCTTGGGGCGAAGTCTGGCTGTTGTCGCGGGCAATGATGTGTACCTGCTTTTGAAGCCTCGTCATCTCCTGCTCCATCGACTGGGTCTTCTGCCTCAATTCCTCAGCCGATTTCGCCATCTTCCGCTTGTTTTTCCAGTACAAGACGAGAATGATCACCAGCAATAGCAGAACAAACACGACCAAAATAACTTTCATTTTCTTGGTATTCTTCGACAGGTCGTCCAATTCCATCTTGTATTGTTGCGTCTCATATTTTGCGGCATTCACGGCGGTGCCTTGCTCCTGTTCCCTTCGGTCGATAAGTTGTGACAAAGTGTCGATGCGGCATTGGTACAGGTTGGCCATGGCTGTGTCGCCTGCCACGCGATAGGCTTGTTCAAGACGCAAAAGTCGCCTGCAATAGAGCCTTTGCACCGTGTCGTTTTCTTGGTAAGGAAAGCGGTTCAAGAGGCTGAGTACAGAATCCACGTTGCCCGCAGCGGCATAATAATTCAATAGCGGGTCGCTGCCGCGATAGCTTTTGGCAAAATCGAAGGCAAAGGCTTGGTCGAAGTCGGTTTCGGCTTCCTGAGGGCGACCAAGGGTGATTTTGGCGATGGCACGATTGGAATGGAGGTCGAAGCGACATTGGTCACAATAGGGCTTCGCCTGAGGATATTTGGCCTCCATTTCATCAATCAAACGTTCGAGGTGGTCTGACTCACGAAGCACATCTTCCATATTGTCGACTGCAATATAGCAGTTTATCAGGTTGTTGACAAAATAAATAAGGTGTCCATATTCGCCCTCACCGTCCACGACCTGTATGGCCTTGTCGATGGAGGATGACATGAGTGCCAATCCCTCGTCTTTCAGACCCATGTCGAGTTTGCATTTTCCCACGAGATAGTCGAATGAATGTTCCTCAAACTTCATCTTGTTCC
>CADCML010000138.1 GCA_902802535.1 uncultured Bacteroidia bacterium | reverse complement strand
GTCGGGAGCCAGCCACAACGGGAACTCACCGGCGCAGTGCTCAAGCAACACGGCCACGAAACGCTCCATGGAACCGAAGGGGGCGCGGTGCACCATCACGGGACGGTGTTTCTCATTGTCGGCGCCGATGTAGCTCAGGTCGAAGCGCTCAGGCAGATTGTAGTCCACCTGGATGGTACCCAGCTGCCACTTACGGCCGAGGGCGTCCTTCACCATGAAGTCGAGCTTGGGACCGTAGAAAGCGGCTTCGCCGTATTCCACATGGGCGGGCAGACCCTTCTCGGCGCAGGCCTCCTGGATGGCGGCTTCGGCCTTGGCCCAGTTCTCGTCCGTACCCACATACTTCTCGTGATCGTTGGGGTCGCGGAGCGATATCTGTGCTTCAAAGTTCTTGAAGTCAAGAGCCTTGAAGATGATTTCGATGATTTCCATCACGCGGATGAACTCTTCCTTCACCTGGTCGGGACGGCAGAAGATGTGGGCATCGTCTTGGGTGAACGAACGCACACGGGTCAGGCCGTGCAACTCGCCGCTCTGCTCATAACGATACACCGTGCCGAACTCAGCGCAGCGGAAAGGCAGGTCCTTATAGGAACGCGGCTTCCACTTGAAGATCATGCAGTGGTGAGGGCAGTTCATCGGCTTCAGCAGGTACTCCTCGCCTTCTTCGGGTGTGGTGATCGGGCGGAAGCTGTCTTCGCCGTAGTGATCCCAGTGACCGGAAGTGACATAGAGTTGCTTGCCACCGATATGGGGCGTGATGACTTGTTCATAACCATACTCCTTCTGGATCTTGGTCAGGTACTCCTGCAGGCGGAGACGCAACTCGGTGCCTTTGGGCAACCAAATCGGCAGACCCTTACCCACAATGTCATTGAACATAAAGAGTTCCAGCTCACGGCCCAGCTTGCGGTGGTCGCGCTTCTTGGCTTCTTCGAGCAGCACGAGGTACTCATCATAGACGCGGGTCAGCTGTTTGCGCTTTTCGTCGCCACGCCAGTAGGCACCAGCCAACGAAGTCAGCTTCACAGCCTTGATGAAGCCCGTGTTCGGGATATGGGGACCGCGGCAGAGGTCGGTGAAGGCACCACATTTATAATAGGTGATGGTGCCGTCTTCCAGCTCGCTGATCAATTCTTCCTTGTATTCATCGCCCTTCTCGGTGAAGTACTTCAAAGCCTCGGCCTTGCTCACATCAACGCGCTCGAAGGTCTGCTTCTCGCGGGCCAGTTCAAGCATCTTCTTTTCGATGGCTACGAGGTCAGCCTCGGTCAGGGTGATGTCGCCCGTATCGATGTCATAGTAGAAACCGGCATCCACAGCGGGGCCAATACCGAACTTCACACCTTTGTACAAAGCCTCGATGGCCTCAGCCATAAGGTGAGCCGAAGAGTGCCAGAAGGTAGCCTTACCTTCAGGGTCGTCCCAAGTGAAGAGTTGGATGGTGGCATCCTCGTTGACGGGGCGCATGGCATCCCACATCTTACCGTTTACCTTGGCGGACAGCACGTTACGTGCCAAACCCTCGCTCAGGCTCTTGGCGATTTCCAACGGGGTGACACCCGATTCATATTGTCTGACGCTATTGTCAGGGAAGGTTATGTTGATCATCATTTCTCTATTTTTCGTTACCTTTTAAAAAAGCGTGCAAAAATACACATTTTCTGCATACAAAGTTATATATTTGCAAAAATTTTATGCCATGAAGAAAACTATCATTCTTATCATTTTTGCAACTATGTCAATTTTTGGTTATTCACAAGACTGGTTTGGCTTTAACCGCTATCAAGCCGACAACGACAGTATCATCGCGAGCGGCGCCTACCCCGAGGTGGTCTTTATGGGCAACTCCATCACCGAAATCTGGGCCATTTACCATCCCGACTTCTTCAGCAGCCACAACTTTTGTGGAAGAGGCATCGGTGGACAGACTTCATCGCAGATGCTGGTAAGGTTCACCGCCGATGTCATCAACCTGAAGCCGAAAGCTGTGGTCATCATGGCGGGCACCAACGATGTGGCGCACAACGACTATTGGGTGTCGCCCGAGAAGGTGGTCGAAAACAATGTTGCCATGTGTGTGCTTGCCAAAACTAACGGCACCATCCCGATTATCAGCTCCATCCCACCCTGCTCTGAGTTTCCTTGGCAAAAGGAAATCAAGAACCCTGGACAGACCATCGTC
>CADCML010000137.1 GCA_902802535.1 uncultured Bacteroidia bacterium | reverse complement strand
TTTTCTTTCGCCTCAGCTCAATTCTCCCAAATAGCACCAACCAGTTTTGCTCATTTGTTTTTATATGTTCTTCCCCATCTCACACGCCTCCTGCAGCTTGGCGTTGCCGGCAATCTCGTTCGGGCCGCCCACGCCGCCGCAGAAGATGTGGCCTTTGAGTGCGGACTTGCCGTAGCAGTCTATCCAGCCGGTGAGGCCACCCTCGGCACGTTTCGGCACGAACTCCTCGTTCTCGGCCGCGGTGGTCAGCAGATAGACCTCGCGGAACTTGTAGTCCTTGGGGTACATCGCGTTCATGCGGTCAATGAGGGTCTTCATTTGGCCGCTCATCTCGTAGTAGTAAATCGGCGTGGCCCAGCAGACCACATCGGCGTTCAAGACGCTCTCCATGATAGCCGGCACATCGTCCTTGATGACGCAGGCACCCGTCTTCTGGCACGACAGACAGCCGATGCAAAACTTGATTTCCTTGCCTCTCAATGAGACGAGTTCCACTTGATGTCCGGCGGCTTCCGCGCCCTTGGCAAACTGCTCCGCCATCGCGTGGCTGTTCGAGCCCGGGCGGAGACTGGTTGAAATTACGATGACTTTTTTCATTGTATTATTTCGTGAAAATTGAATTAAATGTCCAAAATAGACTGAATCACTTGTTCATAATCGGAGTTGATCATACAGACCTTTTCTCCAACCTTCTTAAAACCATCAATATAGTTCTTGTTGTCATTCTTTAAAGTGGCAACAGTGCAACTGTCTTCCAGCCGCTTTTCAATATCCAAGCTGTGTCCTTTTATTTCGGAAAAGTGTTGGTCAATGTATTCGTCTGTCAAGGCAAGACAAATGAAACGGATAGCGTTCAAATACGGTTCTTCAAAGCATTCTCTCCAGTTGTATGGAACATAGCCGCCTTCTATTATGAGATTCTGATGATTTTCGATCGCTGTCTTGATGATCTCGCGGACAATGGGCCAAAGGTATTCCGTTAAGGCATCATCATCTTCCGGTGTCAGGGTGGTGTTGCCACTGCGGATCAAGCCCATCTTCAAATGATCCATAGACATATAAGGATACTTGTATTTTTCAAGCATCCGCTGCGCCAAAAGCGTTTTACCCGTATGTGATGCACCTGCTATCAGTATAACCATGGATGACAAACTATTGATCAATCTTTCTAATCAGCGATAAATCGCCACTTGACAAGGCCTCGAAATTGGCCTCAATCCTCTCAATGTTCCAATCCCACCATTTCAGTTCCAGCAGATAAGCGATGAATTCGTCGTCGAAGCGCTTTCTGACCACACGGCAAGGGTTACCCACGGCGACAGCGTATGGAGGAATGTCCGGTCGCCAATATGGACACCTGGCATGATGGTGACATGCTGACCAATCCAAACGTCGTTGCCCACAATGGTATCGCCTTTCAGAGGCAATTCATCTTTCACTGGAGCAATTGCGCTGCCCCAGTCACCGCCTATGACATAAAACGGATAAGTCGTCACGCCGTCCATCCTGTGGTTGGCACCATTCATCACAAACTCCACACCTTTGGCGATAGCGCAAAACTTGCCGATAATCAGCCGGTCGCCAATGAAGTCGTAGAAATGAGTGACATGCTTCTCGAATTGGTCGGCACCATCCACGTCATCATAATAGGTATAGTCGCCGATGATGATACGCGGGTTCTTCACCACATTCTTGATGAAGCAGAGGCTTGGAATGTTAGGGTTCGGAAAAGCCTCGTTGGGGTTGGGTCGGTTTGTTATCATAAACTCTTACATATTATTGGTTTGTTTCTTCCTGGGCACATCCTTCATACAACTCGATAGGAAGTCCGTCGGGGTCTTGGAAGAAGAAAAAGCGTCGGTTGGTATATTCGTCTATTCTGACCGCTTCGTGTGGGACATCCATTTCGTCAAACTCCGTTGCAGCCTTTGCCACATCATCGACTTCGAAGGCCAGATGGCGCAATCCTGCGGCCTCTGGTCGGGTCATTCGTGGTGGAGGCGAGGGAAACGAGAACAATTCAATGATGTAGTCATCACCCAATGCCAAATCGGTTTTGTATGACTGTCTTTCCGTACGATAATGTTCCGCAATGACATGAAAGCCAAGAACACGGGTATAGAATTCGACGCTTCGCTGATAGTTGGAGCAGATGATGGCAATATGGTGTACTTTGTTCAGTTTTATCATGAATTATTGGTCTCGCAAATAAACACAGTGTCTTTATCGAATAAAATTCGTGTAACTCGCCACTACCTTTTCAGGCAAGCCATTGCGCTCGCGCTCGGCGGCGATGGCGCGGATAAGGAAGGCCATGTTGCGGCCCAATACGCGCATGATTTGGCAACCTTCTTCGTCTTTCATCACGTCTTCAGGCGTGTGGCCGTGCACCATATTCCAATAGCGGCTGCTCACCACGGGCATCTCGCTGATGGTGAAATACTTGTTGAGCCTGTCGAAAGCGGCTGTGGTGCCCCCACGTCGTGCCGAGACGACGGCTGCGCCTACTTTCATGCGTTTGTCGAACGGGGTGCTGAAAAACAGGCGGTCGAGCAGGTTGGTGAGCGTTCCGTTGGGGCCGGCGTAATACACCGGCGAACCGACCACGAGACCGTCGGCCTTCTCAAGT
>CADCML010000136.1 GCA_902802535.1 uncultured Bacteroidia bacterium | reverse complement strand
TCGTCAAAAGGGACGAAGCCTATCAACGAAACTACATGATATTTACTCCTACATAAAAAAACTTTCAAAAAGCCATTGCTAATTCATAAGAATAGATAGTGATTATTTGCGAATTCCATTATTAGTTTTTCCATCGATATGGAACGAGTCTCAAAGACATTTCATATTAGGGTAGGGGAATGGTAATAAAGAGTAGCGGGAATATCTAAAGCTGGTACAGCTACTTTCTAAAGTTAGTACAATTCCCCAATAAAAATGTGGTTTTTTATTTTTATTCCCCAAGAAAAATGTGATTTTTTAGTTTGCGTTCCCCAAGAAAAGTGTAATTTTGCATGGTCGACTAGTGGTGTAATTGAATGGAATTATTATGAAACGATTGATATACAATAAATTAATAGAATGGAAAAATCGAAAGGAACACAAGCCTTTGATTTTGCTTGGTGCCCGCCAAGTGGGGAAAACGTACATTCTGAAAGAATTCGGAAAAAACGAGTTCAAAAACTTGGTTTATGTGAACTGTCATGGGGAAGATTTTGCCAAGAGCTTGTTCAGGGATTTGTCGGTTCAGCGCATAGTGACTGAGATTGAGCGGTATTATGAGACGAAAATCGTGCCTGGTGAGACAGTATTAGTGTTCGACGAAATCCAGGAGGTGCATAATGGAATAGCCTCGCTCAAATATTTCAATGAGGATTTCCCTTCGTTGCATGTGGCCGTGGCAGGCTCTCTGTTGGGAATCTCGCTTCGTGAAGATGAATCCTATCCAGTGGGCAAAGTGACCACAATGCGGATGTTTCCGATGACCTTCGCCGAATACCTTTTGGCGTGCGAGCGACCTAAACTATTGGAAACGTTACAAAACCTCGAATGGGATTCCTTGTCGGTTATGGATGATTTGTTAGTGGAGTTGCTGCGCCAATACTATTTTACTGGCGGAATGCCTGAAGCTGTTAAGAAATACATTGAAACGCAGGATGTTGAATTGGTTAGGGAAGTCCAATATGAGATTTTGGATGCCTACGAGCGCGACATCGCCAAACACACCAAACCTCAAGTGGCTCGCATCCATCAGGTGTGGGAGAGCATTCCGGCACAATTGGCGCGCGAGAACAAGAAATTCATTTTCGGAAAGGGGGACGCGCTGCCGATTTTGAGATTGCCATTCAGTGGTTGATCGATGCTGGCTTGGTATATAAGATTGAACGTGTCAAAGAGCCTGTTATGCCGCTGAAGTTTTATGCCGACGGTTCTGCTTTCAAATTATATATGCTCGACTGCGGCCTACTAGCTTGCATGGCAGAAGCCAATCCCAACGCGATGCTGCTTGGCACGAACGCCTTCACTGAATTTAAGGGCGCGTTTGCAGAGAACTATGTGCTGCAACAAATGAAAGCCACACTTGACACAACGGTGTATTACTATTCGAAAGACAACTCGACCATGGAGGTGGATTTCCTTTTTCAGACGCAAGAGAGAGTGGTGCCTACGGAAGTAAAAGCAGAAGAGAACGTCAAATCCAAGTCGTTGTCATTTTTTATCAACGAAGATTTCAAAAACCTGAACCTTAAAGGTTTGCGGTGCAGCATGAAACCCTATATTGACCAAGGCTGGATGGAGAATATTCCGCTTTATGCCGTAGAGGAGTATTTGAAGAGGAATAACGATAAGAAATCCCTCATTAAGTGATAAACTTTGTAAAATTCTCCCTATAATAGTGCTTTTTTTCTTCAAAAATCTCCCTATATGAGGGATTTTTGTTGAGCTCGGTCACGGCATAGTCATTCCACTTTGGTATTTTGGCTTGACTTACTGATAAAAAGGCAACAAAAAAGCCCCTCAACTACTTGAGAGGCCTTTTTGATTTCATTAACCGAGATAACTCTTCAGGATCTTGCTGCGGCTGGTGTGTTTCAACCGGCGTATGGCCTTCTCCTTGATCTGGCGCACGCGCTCGCGCGTCAGGTCGAATTTCTCACCAATCTCCTCCAAGGTCATCGGGTGGCTGCCGTTCAACCCGAAATACAGGCGGACGACATCCTGCTCCCTTTGCGTCAGGGTGGCGCTGGCCCGGTCAATTTCTTTGCGCAACGACTCATACAGAAGCTCGGTCTCAGGCGTCGGGGCCTCCTCGCTCCAGAAGCTCGGTCTCAGGCGTCGGGGCCTCCTCGCTCTTCAGCACGTCGTACATGGTGTTGTCTTCATCCTGCACGAGCGGTGCGTCCATCGAGATGTGACGTCCGGCGTTCTTCATCGACTCTTTCACCTCGGCTTCCGTGATTTCCAGCACCTCGGCAATCTCCTCTGCATTGGGTTCACGCTCAAACTCTTGCTCTAACTTAGCATAAGTTTTGTTGATTTTGTTGATGGAACCGATCTTGTTCAGAGGGAGACGGACAATACGCGATTGCTCGGCCAAAGCCTGTAGGATGGATTGACGAATCCACCACACGGCGTAGGAGATGAACTTGAAACCTCTGGTTTCGTCGAAACGTTGTGCGGCTTTGATCAGTCCCAAGTTGCCTTCGTTGATTAAGTCGGGAAGACTGAGGCCTTGGTTCTGATACTGTTTTGCTACGGAGACTACAAAACGCAAGTTGGCCTTGGTGAGTTTTTCCAATGCGATCTTGTCGCCTTGCTTGATACGCTGGGCCAATTCAACCTCTTCTTCAGCCGAAATCAGCTCAACCTTACCAATCTCTTGCAGGTACTTGTCGAGAGACGCGGTCTCACGGTTCGTCACCTGCTTCGTAATCTTTAACTGCCTCATTTATGTTTATTTAGTTCTTTGAATAAGTTTGCTTTGTCGTTCGAGCGGATTTGCAATCCGCGCGGGCTGAATTGGGGATTTCAAATCCCCTTTTCGTTGCTGGCGGATTACAAATCCGCCAGAACCTCTAATGGGTTTTTACTTTCTGTGGGGACCGCCGTTGCCGCCATTGCCATGACCGCCACCGTTGCGGTTGCCACCACCATGGTTGCCATTACCATGACCACCATTGCCGTGGTTGCCACCACCAGGACGCGGACCACCGGGACGCGGGCCGTTGCCGCCCTTCTTCTCCTCATAGCCTTCCGGCTTGGGGAGGAGGGCACGGTGTGACAGACGCAGCTTGCCAGTCTTCTCATCGATTTCGACCAGCTTCACATCGATCTCATCGCCTTCCTTTAGGCCCGTTTCTTCCATGCTCTCGTAACGCTTCCAGTCGATTTCGGAGATGTGGAGCAGACCGTCCTTGTTGGGGATGATTTCCACGAAGGCACCGAAGGCCATGATGGAAACGATCTTGCCGTGGTAGACTTCGCCAACCTCGGGCACTTGCACGATGGCCTTGATCTTGGCCTTGCAGGCTTCGATGTCTTCCTTGTTCTGTGAAGCGATTTCCACGATACCCTTCTGCTCGTCTTCGGTGATGACGATGACGGTGTTGGTCTGCTTCTGCATCTCTTGGATGACCTTGCCACCAGGGCCGATGACGGCACCGATCATATCCTTCGGGATATAC
>CADCML010000135.1 GCA_902802535.1 uncultured Bacteroidia bacterium | reverse complement strand
GCGTCGGGGAAGTTGGTGGCGTTGATGATGGCCACATAGTCGTCGCTGACATAAACATCCTGATTATAGACCTTGTTACCGCTGGAATCATAGACGGTGCCATTGCTATAATAGGCTCCGTATGGCTCCAAGATGGCCTCATTCCCATAGAGATCCCAGTTTTGACAATAATCAATAACCGGATAACTGGAATTATTGGTGGCCTTGAATCTCACGCTACTGCCTGCTTTAAAATTGAGAAGCAAACGCTTGACGACACTGTTTCCTCCAGACGACAAAACGGCATTCACATTATTAAAATACACATTGTGCCATATATCCACATGGGAGGCCGAGCCATTTTCCTCATCCTCGATAGCCGTATTATTGGTGGACGAGATATTGAATGTTCCGGGACCCTGAATAGTAAGATCGAAAGCATTCCTTGTTGCCAACCAGATACCGTTCTCGTTGACACCGGTGATGTTGACGACAGTGCTTGCCGACGGGGCAGACAGCGTGGTAGTCCTCCTGATGCGGACCACGGCAGCGTCCCGAGCATACAGGTTGCAGGTGCCACTGAATTCGACTTTCAGATCCGAGCATTCCAGGTTGTTGATGACACGATTGTAGTCGCCCGTCATGGTGATAGTGACATTGTTCATGTACAGGGTGTTGGTGCTGGGAGTGTAATACACCATTCCGCTCGTGATGTAGTTGCTCACGATGTTGTTGCAGTTGTCACTGGTCACTGTGATTCCACCCACCGAGAAACCATAGTCGGTGGCCGCTTGTGCTGCCATCGTCGCCAGCAGCACCGTCAAGAAGGTAAAAAGAATCTTTTTCATATCAGTTTGTAGTTTATAAGGTTAATAAAAGTAATAAACAATGAAAACGGCCTCCCTTACCCGTTGGCAAGAAAAGCCTTATATTACCCGTCCGCGCGGGCGCGGCGGGATAATGTCAGATTGGCGGTTAGTAAGAAAGAGAGAGTAACAAATCTCGGGAATTATCCAAATTCCCATACAATTCTTAACAATCTTTATGTTTCTCTCGCTCGTCATCGGTCGGTTCAAGTATTATTTGCGCTGCAAACATAGCAAAAATAATAAAAATATCAAAAACAAACTGTATTTATTTCAACCTCATAAATTTATCTAAAATTTTATTATAACTAATTACAATAACGACATTATGAGACAACTTTTGAAATTTATGAATTACGCGGCTCAGCTCATGGCACTGATCGACATCGGGAAGACCATTAAGCGCTGGGCCACAAAGAGCAACACCAAGAAACAAAAAGAACGTCTAAAAATCTAAACACAAATGACCTCTCCCTCCAAAAAGCAAAAAAAGAAACGCAACCGACTGATTTCTCAGCGATTGCGCTTCTTTTCTGTGATCCCTACAGGATTCAAAATATAGAATTCTATGAAATTTAAAAATACTCAAAACACAATGATTATCAACACATTATGAAAGTTAATAATTCTAAATAGTATTATAAAATTCCATTCAAATGCATTTTGGTGGGGCAATTTTTAGTAATTTTGCCCCACGCATTTAACAAGATGATGGCATGGAAAGAATAACGATTTTGCTCAAATCGAAGAAAAAGAGCGGGAACATAAAGATACGTTTCCGGTTACGTGATGGGCGCGATGTAGACATCACCCATCGCACCAGTATTGTAGCCGACATAGCATTACTCCGCAAGCAATTTACCGAGGATGGAACGTTGAAACCTCGTGTCTCAGTGTACGACCAGGAACTGTTGACTGCGATAACGGAACGGAAAGATGCGATGCGCGAGGCTTACCATAGTATGAGGGAGAATGGCCTTATGCTCACATCGGAGGTGTTGACGAGGGAGGTAGAGCGTATTTTGATCGCAAAAGGCAATTCCACCAAGAAATCCCAACCAATTCTGGTAAGAAGGATGGCAGACGTTTTCTCAGAATGGATTAACGGACAATATGAGAGCGGAGTCTTTGGAATGGGGAGGAAAAAACATTATGAAGTTTTGCAGAGGGAACTTTGCCGCTTCCTCAAGATGAGACGAATGAATGACATCACTGTCAAGGAATTCGACGCCTCGATATTGCAAAAATTCTCCACATGGCTCCGGGATGAATGGCTATTTGTCGAAAAATATCCAAAACTCTATAAGAGTTTGGATGATAGACGCATACCCAGTGAACCCAGAAGCGGCAACACCATTGCAGCCAAAATGAAGCTATTGAGGAGCTTCTTCAGGGCTCAGGAGTTTATTGGCGAAGTGGCGAAAACGCCCTTCAATATGATGGATGGTAGCCGTCGTAAGGCAATGATGCGTGAAAAGTATGATACACCAGTGTCACTTACCAAAGAGGAGCTGAAGAAGATCATCGGGGCGGATGTTCCTCAGTTGATGTCAGAGGTACGCGACATCTTCGTCCTGCATTGTTACATTGGTTGCAGGGTGAATGACCTGAAGATGATGACGTGGGATAACGTGGCCGTGGCAGATGGTGTGCCTTACATCCATTATATGCCACAAAAGACAGCACTCCAGCAGGAAGATGAATTGGCTACGCCATTGATGCAGAACGGCTACAACCATAAAATTAAGAAGTTGCTGGAACATTGCGATGTCAATCGAAAAAGTCCTGTTCGAGACATTGAGACTGGGATGACCAAATATGTGCCCATCTATGAACTGGCATCCACCAAACTGGCAAGAAAGACTTTTGTCAATCTGATGGCCTCATGCCAGGTGGATTTGTATGCTGCTGGGCTTCACAAGCGCGGCAGCGACGCTGTGGAGAGGTATGCGCATATAGACTTAAAAGAGCGTTTTCGGCTTATGTGTTTCGCCTTTGGTGAGCCAGAGTATGAGGTGGATGACAATTTGGCTATTATTGAACGAGAAACAGTCGACAAGGTGCAAGCGATCCTTGACGGGCTGAATGGTGACGAAATGGAAAGGCTTTTAGAAATGCTAAAGAAAAAGAAGCCAGATTAAAAGAGTAGCAAGACGATAGAGCGATTATATCCAGAATAAATGGAAAACCGTAACAAAACAATCTTTTCTCCTTAGATTGCTGTCGTTTCAAAAAAAGTGATTATATTTGCATTGTTGAAAACAAGCGACTGCGGATAGCCCGGCAGCGGCACTATCCACTTTTCAAATCAAAGG
>CADCML010000134.1 GCA_902802535.1 uncultured Bacteroidia bacterium | reverse complement strand
ATTTGGGCACTGTTGGAATAAGATTTCCCGTCGAGGTTGTAAATGCGGACTTGGTGCGCATCGGCATCGCGGTCGAGGACGATTTGATTGACGAAATCGGTGCGGTAGAAGTCGGCCTGAAGGATAAGATCGCGCCAGCCAAAGGTGATGCTTTTGGTCAGGTTGATGCCATAGTTCCAAGCGTCTTCCATCTTCGGCGTGTTTTTGAAGACAATGCGACGAGCCGAAGCCAACATCGTGGAGTTTTGTAATAGGTGTTGTAGTCGGCGCGGAAGCCTGCAATCACGCTCCAATGGTGGTCGTCGTTGAAGACATACTCGGCAAACACTCCGGGAACTTGCTCAACACGCAGGAAAGTGCTGTCTTTCAAGTGTTCATCATACTTGTCGAAAGTATAACTGGCACCCACGGAATAGGTGTGATGGTCGTTGACGATGTAGGAGTCAAACAATAAATTGGCATAATAAGAAAGTTGGTTGGCGTTGTAATCGGTGAGGCCGTAATAGGAATCCATCTTGTGGTAGGTCACCTGTTGCTGCAGTCCAATGCTAGTGTCTTTGCGGTCGAAATGATAACCGCATTTGGCAAAAGCTTCGTAACGCTCAGTGTTGATGCCGATGCCATAGAGATTGTAGCCTGCATCGAGACGGTGCTTCGGGTCGAAATCCATCTGACCGCCAAGTCTGTTTTCTTTCAGTGCCTTGATGCCCAACTTGCAGCCAAAACGTCCGATATGGGGATGGTTATAACGGAGAAAGACATTGTATTGCGTAGTCATAGGATCGTCCATGAACGAGTCGCCGTTGCCGTCCATTTTCATGTGGTTGTGGCTCACATGGCCGAAAAGCATGATACCGTCGTTTTTTCCCACCTTGACGCGACCGTTGAAGTTGAAGTCAGTCATCAACATCGAGTTGGCATACAGGTTGAAAAACACCTTTTCACTTTTGTCTTTCACAGGTTCCTTGTAATCCACGTTGATTTGTCCCGTGATGGATTCGTAACCATTTCTAACCGAGGAAGTTCCCTTTGACACTTGAATGCCGTTCATCCAAGTGCCGGGCACATAATTCAGACCGAAAGTTGAAGCCAGACCGCGGAAATTGGGGATGATTTCGGTCATCATTTGGGTGTAGATACCACTCAACCCGAGCAGTTGGATTTGCTTGGCTCCCGTGACGGCATCGCTGTAGTTCACATCCACCGAAGCATTGTTTTCAAAACTCCCTGCAAGCGTGCAGCAGGCTGCGCGTTTCAAGTTCTCAGAGGTGATGTTCTGCACCGCCATCGGAGTGATGGGATTGATATAGGTGGCTTTTTGTCGTGCCGCGATTTCCACTTCGTTCAGCATGTGGACGGCGTGGAAGACATGGTCATAATGCGCGGGCTCCACCATGTGGTGAACGGTGTCGTTTTCATAGCTGATGCAACTGAACACGAGGCAGCCGATGCGCTCGTGCAGCGGAATTTTGTAATGTCCGTGGGCATCAGTCACAACGCCCTCGTTGACGATTTTCCAATACACGTTCACGCCGGGCAGTGGGGTGCGCTCGCCGTTTTCAGCTTCTTCATAAACAGTGCGGCGAAGGCCATTAATAATAAGGTGATAAGGGTTATTTTGTTGGTTTTCATAATTCTATAATTCAAGATTTAAAACTGGGTTTGTAGGGCTGTCATACCGTGGCAGCCGCAAAATGCAATGATGCACCTCTATTTTGCCGGATTTGCAATCCGCCAGAACGAAGAATCAGAAAACCAAAGGATTGAGTCGCAAGGAAGAGAAAAACACCAACCTGTCCCTTGAGGACTGGAAAGGCGGAATTTTTCGCACCGTGAAATGCAGCAACGCCAGTTTTGCCTTCGGCATCAAGTCATGAAGGCCGAGATTTACCAAAACATTAGGCTGAAAATGCACATTCAAGTGCTTTTCGATTGAAAAAACATAGTTGCCCGCAAACTGGATTTTGCTCTCGAAATCCTCGCAACAGCACTTTGCATCAAACTGGATTTCATGCGGTTG
>CADCML010000133.1 GCA_902802535.1 uncultured Bacteroidia bacterium | reverse complement strand
TTTTCGGATTCAACAGCATTTGCCGGAAACGATTTCGCCACCTTCCCGGACTATCCGGCTGAAATCCGCCCACCGCAAGGCACCGTGGCTGGCGTCTCTGGCTTCCAAGTGCACTTTGGACACAAACCCGTTCACACCACCGGCGACCTTTGCGACGTCCTCGTGGCCATGAACCCCGCCTCCATCAAGGCTAACATGCGCTGGCTCCGCCCCGGAACCATCATCATCTTCGACTCTGACTCGGTGACCGAAAAGGCCCTTGAAAAGGCCGGTTATGCCGACGACCCGACCGTCGACGGCACCCTCGCCGACTATCAGGTGGTCAAAGCTCCCATCTCGGAACTCACCAAAGAGGCCCTGAAGGACTTCGGCATGGACAACAAGTCGATGCTGAAATCGAAGAACATGTTCGCCCTCGGTATCGTGATGTACTTGTTCAACCGCGAACTCGACACCGTTTACAAGTATTTTGAGACCAAGTTCAAAGGCAAGGACCAAGTGATCAAGGCCAACCGCACCGTCCTCGACGCCGGTTACCACTATGCCGACACTTGGGAGCTCTTCACGAACACCTATCGTGTGGAAGCCGCCGACCTCGACAAAGGCAAATACCGTAATATCACCGGCAATACCGCCGCCGCTTGGGGCTTGATGGCCGCCTCCGAGAAGTCGGGCCGCCCGCTCTTCCTCGGTTCGTACCCCATCACTCCTGCCACCGACATCCTTGCCGAGTTGACGAAATACAAGAACCTCAACGTCAAGGCCTACCAGGCTGAAGACGAAATCGCCGGCATCATGTCGTCGATCGGCGCTGCCTACACAGGCTGCATGGCCGTGACGACGACTTCGGGTCCTGGTCTCTCGCTGAAGAGCGAAGCCATGGGTCTCGCCGTGATGACCGAGCTTCCGCTGGTCATCATCGACGTGCAGCGTGGCGGTCCCTCCCGCTCCGCTCGTGGTCATCGCTGCCCGCAGCTCTGCCGGTTGCTTCTACACCGCTTACGAAGCCGCCCGTATCGCCATGGAGCACATGACGCCTGTCATCATGCTCAGCGATGGTTCACTGGGTAACGGCTCCGAGGTGTTCCGCATCCCCAAGATGGCTGACCTGCCGAGCATCACGCCTCCGCTGGCCAAAGCTGACGACCCGAACTACATGCCTTACCGCCGCGACGAGAAATGGCTCCGCCGCGAATGGGCTATCCCGGGCACGCCTGGCCTGCGTCACCGCGTCGGTGGTCTGGAAAAGGAAAACGGCAAGGGCGGCGACAAGAACGCCGACCTCCTCGTGGTGAGCTGGGGTGGTACCTTCGGTACCGTCCGCACCGCCGTCGAAGGCCTGATGGAAGAAGGCAAGAGCATCGCTCACGCCCACTTCGACTACATCATGCCGTTGCCGCGCAACACCGAGGAAGTGCTGCAAGGTCACAAGAAGATCGTGGTCTGCGAAATCAACCGCGGCCAGTTTGCCAAGTACCTGCGCATGAACTTCCCCGAGTACAAGTGCGAGCAATTCAATAAGGTGATGGGCCTGCCGTTCACCATCGGCGAGCTTGAAGCTAAGTTTAACGACCTTTTAAAATAATACGACTATGGAAAATCAGAATATCGAACAAGAGGTCATGCTGACCAAAGAGGATTTTGCAAGCGATCAGGTGGTGAAATGGTGCCCCGGTTGTGGTGACCACGCCATCTTGAAGGCCGTTCAAGACATTTTCCCGAAGTTGGGTAAGAAGAAGGAAGACATCGTTGTCGTTTCCGGCATCGGCTGCTCCTCGCGCTTCCCCTACTACATGAATACCTATGGTTTCCATAGCATCCACGGTCGTGCTGCCGCTGCCGCCACTGGCGTGAAGCTGGCCAACCCGAACCTCAGCGTGTGGATGATCACCGGCGACGGCGACTGCACCGCCATCGGTGGCAACCACTTCATCCACGCCTGCCGTCGTAACATCGACATCAACCTGATCCTGTTCAACAACCGTATCTACGGTATGACCAAGGGTCAGTTCTCGCCCTGCACCTTCCGTGGCACGAAGACCAAGACTTCGCCGCAAGGTACTTACGAAGACCCGTTCAATCCTGGCGAACTCGCCATCGGTGCCAAGGCTACCTTCTTTGCCCGTGGCGTGGATATCAACCCCAAGGAGCTGAGCGAAATCTTCTGGGAGTCGTACAAGCACGATGGCATCGCCGTGACCGAGGTCCTGCAAAACTGCATGATCTTCTCCAACGGCGTGCACGAAAACATCACCGGCAAGGACGTCCGCGACGACATGCAGGTGAAGTGCGTCCACGGCCAGCCGCTTATCTTCGGTAAGAACCGCGACAAGGGTATCCGCCTGAACGGCAACCAACTTGAAGTGGTGAAGATTGGCGAGAACGGCTCTCGTCCACGACAAGACCACCGAGGACACGGGTATCCACATGATGCTGGCACACATGATGCCGCCTCATTTCCCCGTCGCCATCGGCGTCATCCGCGACGTGAAAGCCCCGACCTTCAACGACAGCCTTGACCAAGTCATCGAAAACGAGAAGGCCAACTCGAAGATCAAGTGCATGGACGACCTGCTGAATAGCGGTTCGACTTGGACGATCGAGTAAATCGAGGTCCCGTAGGCCGCAGAGCCTGTCGAAGCGACTAAGGGCTAACCTTAAAAATGAAAAAATCCCGCTCGTTTTGGGCGGGATTTTTTTGTCTGAAAAAGGCTCTTGCCTATGAATTTGGCAAATTTTGACCCTTTCTTGCCTATGAATTGTGCAAGTTTTTAGTTATTCTTGCCTATGAATTAGGAAAATTTTTGCTTATTCTTGCCTATGAATTGGGAAAATGTGTATCTTTGCAGTCTGAAAAACAAATAGATATACAATGTTTAATCGGATAGTCATTAAACAGATGCGCCAATGGAGCGAAAGAAGTCCCCACAAACCTCTTGTTGTTCGAGGGGCAAGGCAGGTGGGGAAGAGCACTCTTGTGAGGGAATTCGGCAAGGAATTCGACATTTTCATTGAGGTCAATCTCGAGTTGTCGGAGGACGCCGAAATCTTCACTCGTACTGACGATGTGCTTGAAATTTGGCAGTTTTTGTGTCTGCGCAACCGTGTTGTTTCCGACAAGAACAAGCGTATGTTGCTCTTCATCGACGAGATTCAGGAAGTGCCGCAGGCCGTGGCCTTGTTGCGCTATTTCTATGAGAAAATGCCTTGGCTGTATGTCGTTACTGCGGGTAGTCGGCTGCAAAGTCTGCTCAAACAGCGCGTTTCGTTTCCAGTGGCGCGAGTGGAATACCTGAACTTGCGCCCGTTCTCGTTCATGGAATACCTCAACGCAGTTGAGGGCGAGGCTTGGTGCGAGATGGTTCGGCAGTTAAATGTGACGGCGGTGATGCACCCGAAATTGATTGGACATTTTAATCAATACGCGCTCATTGGCGGAATGCCTGAAGTGGTTTCCAACTATGTGCAATATCGTGACATTGAGCGACTTTCTCCGATTTTCAATTCTTTGCTGAAAGGATACAATGAGGATGTGGAGCGATATGCCAAAAACGAAGAGCAGGTGCGCGTTATCCGCCATTTGTTGGAAACGGCTTGGTTTTCGGCTGCCGAAGCCATTGCTATGAATAATTTTGGCAATAGCAGTTATACCAGCAAGCAGATTCACGATGCAATGGATTGTCTTGAAAGGGCTTATATCCTGTCGTTAGACTATCCCATTACCACGACTTCTGCGCCTGCCATCCCAGCATTGCGTCGTGCCCCTAAACTCATCATGGTGGATAGTGGTATCACCAATTTTGTGGCCGACATACAAATAGAATATCTTCAAAACAAGGAATTGCTTGACACTTGGCGTGGTCGTGCTGCCGAACAGATTGTGGCACAGGAACTTCGGGTGTTGTTGGATAACAAGTTCCAAGAGAAACAGTATTATTGGGTGCGCGACAAGAAAGGCACCACGGCGGAAATCGACTTCATTTGGCAGCAAAATGCCCAAATCATTCCCATTGAGGTGAAGACGGGGCTACATTCCCATCTTCGCTCGTTGCATAGTTTTGTCAATACGGCAGACCGACATGTTACGGCGGTTCGTTTTTGGAGTGGCGA
>CADCML010000132.1 GCA_902802535.1 uncultured Bacteroidia bacterium | reverse complement strand
TGGGCTAACAATGTAGGAGAGGAGTTTATCAATCATGCACGACAGAGTTATATGCAAAGAGTCTCATTGGACGAACCGTTGCATAATCGAATGATGGACTTGTTCAAAAAATATCTATTGGTCGGGGGGTTGCCTGATGCCGTGAACAAGTTCATAGAGACACATAATATTGTCGAAGTGAGATCGGCACAAAAGGATGTCTATGAACTTTACAAGGGCGATGCGAGCCAGTACGACAAAGAACGGAAATTGGTCATTGAGCGCATATATGAGTTGGTGCCCTCCTATCTTGAGAACAAAAAGAAACGGGTTCATTTCAACCAGATAGAGAACAAGAAACAGGCAAGAGCGTGGCAGTATCAAGCTGAGTTTGAGTATCTTGTGAAAAGCGGTATCTGCAACGAGGTGAAGGCCGTCTCCAACCCAAGGTTCCCGCTTGTGGAATCGGAGAGCAAGAACCTGCTGAAACTGTATCTGAACGATGTGGGGCTGTTGACGCGGCTTCTTTATCAGTATAGTATTTCCGCCATCATGAATGATGAAAAAAGCGTTAACTTGGGTTCGGTATATGAATCGGTGGTGTGCAGCGAACTTGTTGCACACGGCTTCCCGCTGTTCTATTATGACAATAAGAAAAAAGGCGAGGTTGAGTTCCTTGTAAACGACTATGACCTGCTTTCGGTGGTTCCTGTCGAAGTGAAGTCGGGGAAGGATTACAACATACATGCCTCGTTGGATGCTTTTGTCTCTACACCGGACTATCACATCAAGCAGGGCTTTGTGTTATCAAACGAACGAGAAGTCACACAAAACGGGAAAGTGACTTACCTTCCCGTTTATTTTGTCATGTTTTTTATTCCCTCAACGCCACCTGAAAAGATGATAGTGTGATTTTTAGTGCAAGCGCTTTCGATGGCTTAGGAGTAACTATGAAGTATGTTTAGAACCGATGCTCATAACCCATTGTAAGAAAGGTACCGAAGAAACCTCCATAAAAAGAGGATTGGCCTTTTTCGGTTACATGGTTGGCACATAATTGACTTTGCATGCCTATACGGAGACGATCATTTTCGGATAGTCGTATGCGACCGCCCAATTCCACTTCTGGGCCTATACCAAAGTTGATAGTCTCGTTGGCATCATAGCGTGTGTTCGTCGCGCGTTCCACAAAAAGTCCTGCATTGACATAAAACCATTTGTGCGTGAACTCGGCGCGAACAGGAATGCGGATGAAATGCCGTAGTCCTTCCCTGTGGTCGTCTGGAAAAATATAACCGCCTTCGGAAAAGCCCCATCGGTAATTATACTCAACACCAGCCAGCAACGACCAATGCTCGTTGAAACTGACTTTGGCGTCCACTCCTGCATTCGCGTGATAGACCTCATCTAATAGTCTTACCGAACCATCCAATACATATCCTATTTTTGTATAAGGAATAATTGACCATTCTTTCGTGTCCTGTGCCTTTGCCGAAAAGCAGCAAAGGAAAGCGATGGCCATTGTGGCCAAAATCTGCTTATTGAAATTAATTGTTTTCATAACTTATTGATTTTAAAGTTACATATTCTTTTTGCCTCAATAACTGAGCCAAACATACATTTCTTTGGCAGCCTTTATCTAATCCTAAATCCATAATTAAACTCCACACCAACATAGCTAAACCTCTGGCTTAATGTTAATGTCCCATAATGCGTATCAGGTTCGCAACCTTTCCAGATTTCGCCTACGCCTATTTCCCTAAACGAGTAATCGTATAAGAGATTGAAGCGAAGCAGGTTGCCTTTGCGCGTCGGCCTCTCCAAGCCGATTTTGGCGAAGCATGACACGGAAATAGGATCGTCCAACACCAAATAGTCGATGATATACCCGTCAGGAAGGCAAATCCCGTTTTCATCGAGACCATACATCATAGTGTACTCGTATGTGGACTTATACGGTTTGTACAGCCTGCCTCCAAGTCCGCCAACCAGCAAAAAACCGTGTTTTGTCTTGACGGCAGGGAAAGCCTTCTCGATGGAGAAAGGAAGGCAAATCATCGGGGTATATAGTGTATAGATATCTTTCACCTCCGAATCTCCCGTATTGTCGAAAACAGAAGGCTGAAACTGTGCGCCGAAGCCCACATTAACGCCAAAGTGATAAGGCAGTCGGTGGTAGTAGGAAACTTCAAGGCCACCACCA
>CADCML010000131.1 GCA_902802535.1 uncultured Bacteroidia bacterium | reverse complement strand
GCAGTGCCTGAACTGAGGAGAAGGTAGCCATATTCGGCGCAGATGCCAGGAGGAATCACGCCTCGTTGGCCTCCGGGATGGGTGACCATGTACTCGTATTGGCACAAAAGGGCGCAAACGCTCTCTGGAGTTTGTGAATGGTAGTTGTCGTAAAGCAGTGTTTCGTATTCCGAGGCGTTTTTTGAACTGTTTTTGTACCCCCAGTTGTATAGCATCGGCTTGGTTTCGATGCACGAACTGAGTGCCAAGGTTATGCCTATGAGAATAAGCAACTTCTTCATAACTCGATGATTTTGGTGTCGCCCGTAGAGAGCATCACTTCCTTGGAATAGACGGTTTGACCGTTGCGTTTCACTTCAATTGTGTGTCTGCCAGGAGTGGTCTGAATGGCACTTTTGGCCGTTTCCTTGATGTTACGGCGGGTTTTATGGGCAATGTTTTTGACGGTGGTTGTGGTAAAATGTTGGTCGTCGATGGTAACATTGATATCATAGGCACTTGAGGCTGAAAAGCACACTGAAGCTTTGTCTTCAACACCTGAGGTTACGGTATAGTTGCCCACACCACATGAATTGAACAAGGTAGCCACGAAAAGGCATAAGGTTGCGATGATTATCTTTTTCATAGTTTATTTCTCCATTAAATAATAAAGTTCAAGATGGTCGGTATCGATGGCTTCGCCTTCGTAAGTGGCAAAGGAGATTTCTGTTTCTGGGGTATCGCCGAAGTTGGCAGTCACGGTGACTTGTCCCAATCTCTTGCCAGGGAGTTCAACGTTGGCGCCAGTTTGCGGGTTGTTGACCATTTTACCTTTTTTATATAAGCCAAACGTGGTGCCAGGGGTGATACCTTGTGTGACACCGCCCGAAATGACATATTCACCATCCTCAACGGTTAAGATATAGCCTCTCCAAGGCTTGTCCATGCATTTGTTGATGATGTTCTCGACAAGTTGGGTGAGTGCAGCCGAGATGGCTTTGTCGCTCAGCGTGGCATCGAATCCGGCTGTGCCGCCAATGCCCAAAGTGGTTTTCGAAGAGGTTTCGGCTTGGCCTTTTGCTTCATCGGAATAGATGATGAGGCCTGATGCCACATCGACGAGGCGCACGTTCACGGTAGCCTCAACAGTTTGTGTCTTGGTACTGCTGAAGATGCCTTCGTCGCCTTCTGTCTTGCGACCAAATTGCGTGATGGAGCCAAGAATGATATAGTCGGCACCAATCTTCTGCATTTCGCTTCCGGCTTCCTTGACGATGACATCAAGGTCGTCACGTTCCAACAGGATGAACTTTTCGCTGGCTGCGAGTTTCGACGAAAGAATGTCCATGGCTTGCTTGCGCATAGGGTCATTCTCGCGGTCGTAGAAAATGCCTTTCCCATACTGGGTCTCATTGGTGAATCGGCCGATGGCCACTTTGCGTTTCAAAGTTTTGCCTTCTTGGGCAAATGAAACGGTGCTGAATGCTGCAACGAGCAAAACAGCAAGAATCAGTCTGATGTTCTTCATTTTATTGTTTGTAATTGATGATTCAATCGGATATAGCTTGCAAAAATAGGGAATTTTGGAATATATTAGGCTGTTTTCTTAC
The DNA here is from genome assembly GCA_902802535.1 of uncultured Bacteroidia bacterium. Taxonomy (GTDB): domain Bacteria; phylum Bacteroidota; class Bacteroidia; order Bacteroidales; family F082; genus Limimorpha. Next base: position 1,447 of record CADCML010000131.1, on the reverse strand, counting down.
AATTGTACAGCGTTTTAATCTTATAACGACGAAATGGAATGATTATTATTTTACTTTTTTTCCAAAAAAATGAAAAAAACGCTTGCGCGTAACGAAATTAGTTGTAAATTAGTTGTACTTTTGCAGCCGCATTCGGGAACGAATGATGTCGAGTGGTGTAATGGCAGCACTGCAGATTTTGGTTCTGCCTGTCAAGGTTCGAATCCTTGCTCGACAACTTAAGGTGGAAGAAAAGACCTGCTACTTTGAGTAACAGGTTTTTTTATTGTAAAAGCTAAGGTCCCTGAGCTCGTCGAAGGGCCGATATAAACGATTGAAGTTGAGATGATTAACAAAGAACAAGTAGCAACCCTCTGCGAAGAATCCCTCGCCAATACTGACCGCTTCCTCGTGGAAGTGAAGGTGAAGCCCAACAACGTAATTGAGGTCTACGTGGACTCCGACACGGCCGTAAACATCGACCATTGCGCCGAAATCAGCCGTTACATCAATGAGAAACTTGACCGTGATGTAGAAGACTATGAGCTGAGCGTGTTCTCTTGGGGTCTCTCGGGTGCTTTGAAGCTGGACCGCCAACTGCAGAAGTATGTGGGCAAGGACGTAGAAGTGAAGACGAAAGAAATGGGTAAGATGCAAGGCAAACTGGTGGGTTTTGATGCCGAAAAGGTGGAATTTGCCCCCGCACCGAAGAAGTCCTCGAAGAAAAAACCTGCTGAAGAGCCTGTAAACCTGTTCTTTGAACGCAATAAAGTGGAAGTCAAACCCGCAATAATCTTTTAGAACGGCCCTTCGACAGGCTCAGGGACCTTAACTCTCACAAAAGACAAGGGTGGTGCCTGAGCCTGTCGAAGGCCCCGAACCAACAATCAACGATTAAACAATCAACAATCAACAACATAAAATGGACAACTACAAATTAGTAGAAACTTTTTCGGAATTCAAGGAATTCAAGAACATCGACCGCGAAGCCATGATGCGCATCATCGAGGATGTGTTCAGAGGCATGTTGAACAAGAAGTTTGAAACCGACACCAACGACTTCATCGACATCATCGTGAACGTCGACAAGGGCGACTTCGAAATCTACCACAACCGTGAGGTCGTTGAGGACGATGCACTGACCGATCCGCTGCGCCAAATCAAGTTGTCGGACGCTATCAAGATCGAGCCTGACTTCGAGGTGGGCGAGGAGGTGAACGAAGAACTCCGCATCGAGAGCTTCGGCCGCCGCGACATCCTGGCGCTGCGTCAGAACCTGCAGACCAAAGTCTCTGAGTATGAGAAGGAAAATATCTTCCAGAAGTATAAGGAGAAGGTCGGTGAAATCATCACTGCCGAGGTGATGCATGTGTGGAAGCGCGAAATCGTTGTGCAGGACGACGAGAACATTGAATTGATTCTGCCCAAGGCGGAACAGATTCCGAGCGACATATATAAGAAAGGTGAC
>CADCML010000130.1 GCA_902802535.1 uncultured Bacteroidia bacterium | reverse complement strand
ACCCTCGAAGCGGGAATGTTGAAAGTGAGCGACTTCTTCACTTGGTATCCTTTCGAGAACTCGTTGGCGGTCATGGCCTTGACGGGCAAAGAGGTGAAGGATTTCCTTGAATACGCCTACGAGATGAAAAGCCCGATTTACAATTTCGACTGCGCTGCGGGCATCATTTATGAAGTGACCGACAAGAATCCGATGGGCAACAGAATCAAGATATTACGCATGGCCGACGGCACACCTTTCGACATGGAGAAGACTTATAATGTGGTGATGAACTCCTACCGCTCAATGGGCGGCGGCAACCACCTGATGAACGGCATCGGCTGGGCGCAAGAGGACATCAAGAACCACGTCGTTTGGCAAAGCGACCGCGACCTGCGCTCCCTCCTCATCGACTGGGCGGCGAAGAAAGGCGTGTTGGATACGGAACCTTTGAATTGCTGGAGAATTAAGTAATCACAAAACCTGCAAAACCCACAAAACTTACTTTCAGGTTGGGGGAAGCTCGCCAACCGGCAGCTTCCCGGCGGCAACGCGGTTGCGAGCCGCCCCAAGTTTTCCAAAAGGTTTTGATAGTTTTGATGGTTTTGTGACAAAAAGAGAAATATGAAAGAAGAATTTTTGTATTATATTTGGGAGAATCGCCTGACCGACAACAACTTGCAAACCACAGAAGGCGAGCCAAAATCCAAATCGGCGACAAACTTTGGGCTGGCCATGTGGAAATCCATGTGAAAAGCAGCGACTGGAACCGACACGGACACCAAACCGACAAGGCCTATCAGAACGTCATCCTCCATGTGGTATACGAAAACGACACCAAGGCCAACGACCTCCCGACCTTGGAACTGAAAGGCCGCTTCAACGACAATTTATTCTTTCAATATCAAGCGTTTATCTCCTCAAAAAACTGGATTCCTTGCGAGAAAAGCATTGACCGAGTGCCCGTTTTCACCCGCCTTTCGTGGTTAGACCGCATGGCTATTGAACGCTTGGAAAGCAAGTCGGGAAATGTCACCAAAATCTTGGAATCCAACCAATTCGATTGGGAAGACGCGCTTTACAAACTCCTGATGCGCTATTTCGGCCTGAAAGTGAACAACGAGGCTTTTGAAACCTTGGCCAACATCTTGCCTTTCAAGACCTTGCTAAAACATGCCGACAACCTCTTGCAATTGGAGGCCATGCTGATGGGCTGCGCGGGATTCCTTGAAACGGACTTCACCGAGGACTATCCCCTGCTGCTCAAACGCGAGTTTGCCGTTATGAAAGCCAAATTCAACCTCCTGACCCTGCCCGCCGAGCGTTGGAAGTTCATGCGAATGCGTCCGAGCAACTTCCCGACCCTCCGTTTGGCGCAAATGGCGCAATTGATTCACAAAAACGGCTGTCTGTTCTCCAAAATCCGCGAGGCGAAAAACTCTGCCGAGGTCAAAGCATTGTTTGATGTAAAGGCATCGGAATATTGGGAGACGCATTATCGGTTTGAGGCAGCGTCAGAAGCGAAGCCAAAGCATTTGGGCGATGCCACTGCAAACATATTGATAATCAATGCTGTGGTACCGTTGTTGTTCTGCTACGGCAAACTACACAAGGATGAATCGGTGTGCGAGACGGCCATGCAGTTCTTGGAAGAGACTGAGGCTGAAGACAATGCCATCATCCGACATTTCGCCTCATGCGGCATCAAGGCGGAAAACGCCATGCAGACCCAAGCCCTGTTGCACCTTTATAATATGTATTGCAAGCGGAAACGGTGTTTGGAATGTAGGATTGGGGCTGTGCTGCTACGATAATCCGTTATATCCCTGAAAGGCCTGCCCCAAAATGGCCAGCCTATACTCCCCTATCGATGGAGCTTCAGGGACGGCGGGGGATGCGCCCAAAAAGAGATTTGCAACCTTGCAAAAATCAAAACTATCAAGAAAACCATTGTAATTTTGCATAACTTTGCAGCGGATAAAAGTAGTAAAAGATGGCCCAATGGCAAAAGACACAAATCCAGCGAGATAACGGCATGATGGCTGAGGCACAGGCACCAGCCATTATTTCGGCGAGTAGAAGCACGGACATTCCTGCTTTCTATGCCGATTGGTTTTTCCATCGGCTAAAGGTGGGCTATTCCGCTTGGACCAACCCTTTCAACGGTGTGAAAAGTTTCGTTTCGTACGAGAAATGCCGCTTCATCGTGTTTTGGTCGAAGAACCCGAAGCCGCTACTCAAACATCTTGACGAACTGAAAGAAAGAAACATCGGCTGCTATATCCAATATACGCTGAACGATTACGAGAAAGAAGGCTTAGAAAAAGGTGTTCGCCCTTTGAGTGAAAGGATTGACACTTTCAAAAGATTGGTTGACCGATTAGGCAAAGGCCGTGTCATCTGGCGTTTTGATCCTTTAATTCTGACCGACCAAACCGACATTGACGACCTGTTGAGGAAAGTGGAACACATTGGCGACCAACTGCAAGGCTACACAGAGAAACTCGTTTTCAGTTATGCCGACATCGCCCTCTATAAAAAGGTGAAAGCCATATTAACTATCAGGAATGGACGGGTCTGCAAATGGAAGAATTTGCCCGAAGGCTTTCCGAACTCAACCAGAAATGGAATTATCAGTTGGCCACCTGTGGAGAGAAGATAGACATTGAGCAGTATGGTATCCAACATAACCGCTGCGTGGATGATGATTTGATGATTCGCTTCGCACACCACGACAAGGTTTTAATGGACTTCCTTGGCGTGGAGATAAAGACCATTGAAAACTCGTTGTTTGGCACAGAACCGATTCCTGCCAACGTCCTGAAACTTAGTGAAACGCAATATGCTATTAAGAGAAAGGACAACCGAGACAAAGGCCAGCGCCAGTTCTGTGGCTGCATGGTGAGCAAGGACATTGGCGAGTACAACACCTGTCCGCATTTGTGCGAGTATTGCTATGCGAATGCAAGCAAGGAAGTGGCGGTGAAGAATTGGAAACGAGCAAAAGAAATCAAT
>CADCML010000129.1 GCA_902802535.1 uncultured Bacteroidia bacterium | reverse complement strand
CCGATGAAAAAGAATTGGCTTTTGTTGGCTCTTCTGATGCTTACCTTTATTGCATGTACAAAAAATGAGGAGCCCTCGTCTGATGGCGGCACTCCCCTGCCCCATCACATCGACCCTATTTATCACATCGGCGACTATTTCCACAACGACACCTTGGAAGGCATTGTTTTTCACACCATTGCAGGCGGTTTAAACGGTTTGATGGTTTCTTTGGATGAAATGCAACTGTTTTGGTGCGAAACCAACTATGTCAACAGCCTGACAGGTGCCACCAACCCCTACGACGGCTGGCGCAACACCAACATCCTTATGTCGAACTACGACCTGAACCATTATCCCGCCATCCGATGGAGCCACCAAAAGAACACGTGGCATCTTGTGCATCAGAACCACCCCGTTACGAATAGGCAATGGTATGTGCCCTCCAGCGACGAATTGCGCTACCTCTTGCTCAACCAAGAAGCCGTGAATGCCACTCTGTCCGCTACGGGCCGCCCAACGATGGAAGGCAAAACCTACTGGTCGAGCACGGAAATGGGCACAAGAAGTGCTGCCGCCCTGCACATGCAAGACAGCAGCATTGTCATCAGCGAATCTTTGAAAGACCAAGCATTCTATGTGAGGGCCATCAGAAACTTTTGAATTATTTCTTCGCCACGGGGTCGCAAGTCAAGCCAATTTCTAATTTCTTGAAAATCTTATGGTCCACCTCGCTGAGCATCACCGTGCTATGCACTTGACAGCCTTTGAGTTGAGGCAGACATTCCAAGGCTTTTTTGCAGTTTTCGTCCCAAAGGCTGAGCATCGAAAGGGCCACCAAAACCTCATCGGTGTGCAAGCGTGGGTTTTTACCATGCAGGTAGTTGACCTTGGTAGTTTGGATAGGCTCAATCATAGCCTGAGGAATGAGTTTCACTTCATGCGGTATCCCGGCAAGATGTTTGGTGGCATTCAGAATCAATGCAGCACTGGGCCCCAACAAGGGACTAGTGTGGGCGGTAATAATGGTGCCGTCCTGTAGTTCCATGGCAGCCGCGGCAGCACCTTCCTGCTCCTTACGCTCTTTCGCAGCAAGAGTGGTCTTACGGTCGGCAGTGCTGATACGGGCTTGCTTCATCAGCAAGGCAATCTTATTCACCTCGTTTTCAGAACCTTTACCTTTAGCAAGGTTGCACAAAGCCGTATAATACCTGCGGATAATCTCTTGTTTTGAGGCTTCGCAACACACTTCGTCATCGCTGAGGCAATAGCCCACCATGTTGACGCCCATGTCGGTCGGCGACTTGTAAGGATTCTCACCGTAAATGCTTTCGAAGATGGCATTCAACACAGGGAAAATCTCGATGTCACGGTTATAATTAACAGCGGTCTTACCATATGCCTCCAAATGGAATGGGTCGATCATATTCACGTCGCTGAGGTCGGCGGTGGCGGCTTCGTAGGGTCTCAAACTTGGCATAACCCGCCTTGATGCCGCGCTTGTTTTCGTGATAAAGCTGACTCAAGCAAACAGCCATCTTACCGCTGCCCGGACCAGGTGCGGTGACCACCACCAAAGGACGTGTTGTCTCCACATAATCGTTGCGGCCAAAGCCTTCCTCCGAGTCAATGAGGGCGACGTTGTTGGGATAGCCTTCAATAATACGATGGTAATACACCTTGATGCCCATGCGCTCTAGACGTTGACGATAGGCATCGGTGCTGGCCTGACCATTATAATGGGTCACCACAACGGAGTTCACCATGAAACCACGACTCATAAACTCCTCACGGAGACGGAGCACATCCACATCGTAGGTGATACCCAAGTCGCCACGCACCTTGTTCTTCTCAATGTCGATGGCGCTGATGACGATAATGATTTCCGCCACATCAATCAGTTGTGAGAGCATTTTAAGCTTACTGTCGGGCTGGAAGCCTGGTAGCACGCGGCTGGCGTGGAAGTCGTCGAAGAGTTTGCCTCCGAATTCGAGATACAGCTTATCACCGAATTTCGCAATGCGGTCCTTAATGTGTTCTGACTGGATTTTGAGGTATTTTTCGTTGTCGAACCCGTATTTTTTAGTGGTTTTCATAGTGCTTGGAATTAAAAATACGGGATGCAAAGATACGGTTTTTCAAAATACTAAGGCCTTTTTTCTGATTTTTATGGCAAAAAAAATGGCCGCCCACATAGGAGCGACCATTTAGAATTAAGGTGTTGCTAATGCTTACCATGCGAAGAGCGGATAGTCCTTCATCATCTTGTTCACCTCGGCGCGGACAGCGGCAATCTTTGCTTCAGGAGCCGTCTTGGTGGCCGGGTCGATGGCACCGATGACGTCGTCGATCATGTCGACGATGATGGCCATCTTGTCTTGCTTCAGACCACGGGTGGTGATGGCGGGCGTGCCAACGCGCAGACCTGAGGTCAAGAAAGGCGAGCGGGTGTCGAAAGGCACCATGTTCTTGTTGACGGTGATGTCGGCAAGGACGAGGGTGTTCTCCACCATCTTACCGGTGATCTCCGGGAACTTGCCGCGGAGGTCGATGAGCATGGAGTGGTTGTCGGTGCCACCGCTGATGACATCGTAACCCTTATCCATGAAAGCTCTGGCCATGAAGGCGGCGTTCTTTCTCACCTGCTGGATGTACTCCATGTACTCGTCGCTGAGGGCTTCGCCGAAAGCAACGGCCTTGGAGGCGATGACATGCTCCAGAGGACCACCTTGGATGCCCGGGAACACGGCGCTGTTGATCAAAGCTGACATCATCTTCGTCTCGCCCTTCGGGGTCTTGCGGCCACGCGGGTCTTCGAAGTCATGACGGATGAGGATCATGCCGCCACGGGGACCGCGGAGGGTCTTGTGGGTCGTGGTGGTGATGATGTGGCAGTACTCCAGCGGGTCGTTCAGCAGGCCCTTGGCGATGAGGCCAGCGGGGTGGCTGACGTCGGCCATGAGGACGGCGCCCACTTGGTCGGCGATGGCGCGCATGCGCTTGTAGTCCCAGTCACGGCTGTAGGCAGAAGCACCAGCGATGATGAGTTTGGGCTTGCACTCGAGGGCGATTTTCTCCATCTCGTCGTAGTCGACGCGACCGGTTTCCTTGGCCACGTGGTAGGCGACGGGCTTGTAGAGCATACCCGAAGCGTTGACCGGGCTGCCGTGTGAGAGGTGACCACCGTGCGAGAGGTCGAGACCCATGAAGGTGTCGCCGGGTTCAAGCAAAGCTTGCATCACAGCCATGTTGGCCTGTGCACCCGAGTGGGGCTGCACGTTGGCGAAGGTGGCGTTGAACAGCTGGCAGGCGCGGTCGATGGCGATTTGCTCGCTCTGGTCGACGATTTGGCAGCCGCCGTAGTAACGCTTGCCAGGATAACCCTCGGCGTATTTGTTGGTCATGACAGAACCCATGGCTTCCAGCACTTGCTCGCTGAC
>CADCML010000128.1 GCA_902802535.1 uncultured Bacteroidia bacterium | reverse complement strand
ACCCCAAAACCATCTTCAAAAACGCCTTAATCCTCAATGCCACATGCATCGTTTTGGGTCACAACCACCCTTCAGGCAATCCACGCCCAAGCGAAGACGATCGACAACTGACGAAAAAACTGATTGCCGCCGGCAAACTCTTAGACATCAATGTCATCGACCATATCATCATTGGCAACGAACGTTATCACAGTTTCCGAGACCACGGAGAAATGACCCTCTGAAACGCAAACCTCACATGAAACTCGTAACCATCATCGGGGCAAGGCCCCAAATCATCAAGGCTGCCGCATTGAGCCGCGCCATCAGGAACCACTATGCGAATCAGATACAGGAAGTCATCGTCCACACAGGACAGCATTATGACGACAACATGTCGGAGGTGTTTTTTGACGAGTTGCAGATCCCGAGTCCCGACTACAACCTGCACGTCGGATCGGCCTCGCACGGCGTGCAGACCGCCCGCATGACCGAAGGCATCGAGGCCATATTAATAAAGGAACAGCCTGATTTCATTGTGCTCTATGGCGACACCAACTCCACTTTGGCTGGTGCCGTGGCAGCTGCCAAGATTCATGTGCCTATCGTTCATATAGAAGCAGGTTTACGTTCATTCAACAAGAGCATGCCGGAGGAAATTAACCGCATCGTTTGCGACCACTGCTCCACCTTACTTTTCTCCCCCACACTTGCTGGCGTAGAAAACCTGAAACGCGAAGGTTTCCCTTTGGACAACGATAGGCCATACACCATCGACAATCCGAAGGTCTACCACTGCGGCGACATCATGTACGACAACAGTCTGTATTTCGCCAATATCGCTGAGGAAAAAACTGACATCATCAAACGTTTGGCGTTAAACGACAAGCCTTATATCTTGGCCACCATCCATCGCGACAGCAACACCGACCATCCCGAAAGGCTCAGTGCCATCTTCAGAAGCATCATAAAACTATCCGAGGAATGTCAAGTCGTGCTGCCGCTACATCCAAGGACAACCAAACTCTTGAAGACCAATCTTGATGAAAACTTCCAAAAACAAATCTTCAGTTGTCAAAACATCAAGCTCATTCCGCCTGTATCGTTTTTGGAGATGATTGCCTTGGAACGCCATGCACAACTCATCATGACCGACTCGGGCGGCGTGCAGAAGGAGGCCTACTTCTTCAAGAAGCCCTGCATCATCCTGCGGTCCGAGACCGAATGGGTAGAGATTGTGAAAACAGGCAACGCCATCCTAGCCGATGCCAATGAGAGCCACATCATGGAGGCTTGGCAACATTTTAAAGGCAATCCGCCTATTGATTTTCCCAATATTTTTGGCGATGGCCATGCTGCCGAGTTTGTGCTCGACAAAATTATTTCTTTCAAAGTGTTGTAGATTAAGAAAAAAGTAGTACTTTTGCACCCACGATTTCAGAATCGTAGCATTAAACACTAATTATTTAATAATCAATTAATTCAATTATGAATCAGTACGAAACCGTTTTCATTTTAACTCCCGTTTTGTCTGACGAACAGATGAAGGAAGCGGTAAAGAAGTATGAAGATCATCTGACCAATAATGGTGCAGAGATTGTTCATGAAGAGAACTGGGGCATGCGCAAGCTTGCCTATCCTATCCAAAAGAAGTCCACGGGCTTTTACCAACTCATTGAGTACAAGGCCGAGGGTAATGTAATCGCCGATGTCGAAACCGAACTGAAGCGTGACGAGCGCGTCATGCGCTTCCTCACCGTGAAGCTCGACAAGCACGCTATTGCCTACAACGAGAAGAAACGCAAGAAAGCCGAAGCTGCCGCTGAAGCCCAAGCCTAATGTTGAACAATTAAAAAACGAAGAAAATGGCACAAGTGAACAATAACAACGACATCAAATATCTGACTCCTATCGCAGTCGATACCAAGAGAAAGAAATACTGCCGCTTCAAGAAGAACCGCATCAAGTATATCGACTACAAAGATGCCGACTTCTTGCTGAAGTTCGTCAACGAGCAGGGTAAGATCCTGCCTCGCCGCATCACCGGCACTTCAACGAAATACCAGCGCAAGGTTGCCCAAGCCGTCAAGCGTGCCCGCCACCTCGCCCTGATGCCATTCGTAGCAGATTGTTTGAAATAATTTGAAGGAGGACAACACATGGATATCATTCTGAAACAAGACGTC
>CADCML010000127.1:2271-2736 GCA_902802535.1 uncultured Bacteroidia bacterium | reverse complement strand
AGAGTCGGACGACGTGGCTGTCGTTTCGCCCGATCTGAACGAATACGACATCCGCCCATTGGTGTACGAGTACATCATCCTCGCCATCCCGATGCACCGCGTGCATCCCGAAGGCCAGTGCAACCCCGCCGTGATTGAGATGCTCAACCGTGAGGAGGCACCCGCCGAAGAGGAAGAGACCGACACCATCGACCCGCGCTGGGCCGCTTTGAAAGACATAGATTTGAACGATAAATAAACAATTGGTAATTAACTAGTTAAAATAACAAAGAAATGGCACATCCTAAAAGAAGACAGTCTCATACCAGAGGCGCTAAGAGAAGAACACATTACAAGGCTGAAACCCCGAACGTGACCATCGATCCTACCACTGGCACCATGCACGTGATGCACCGTGCTTACTACGTGGACGGCGACCTGTACTACAGAGGTCAGCTGGTCATGGCCGCCAAGCAGTGATTGCTG
>CADCML010000127.1:0-2249 GCA_902802535.1 uncultured Bacteroidia bacterium | reverse complement strand
AGCAGTGATTGCTGGCGCGTGATCACGGCTCCAACGTGGACGGGAAAGGGCGTTTTGTACCCTTGATGGGATAAAAAATTGGAAATTTTTCCAAAAAAAATGTCCAAAAGTGTGCCGTGAATGAAAATAATGCTTATCTTTGCATCAGTTTTCGATGCAAGAGCATTGAGAAAAAATAACGTCGGATTTTTTTCATAATCTTTATATTGTTTTTCCCCTCCTTTTTCCCCATCAGGAGGGGTTTTTTGTTATATCCATTTCCAACACCACTCGGCCAAAGGCGAAGGACAACTAAGCAGGTTACCATTACGCTGTAGGTTGAGAAAAGAGAAACGGATGCGGCTTTTTGGATGGTATTCTTGGTCGTACACAGTGATGCTTCTTCCACTGACGCAATTCTCGGCCTTCACCTCGACAGGAATGATTTCATCTTGCCATTGAATGACAAACTCCACCTCTGCCTTGCTTTCCGGCGACCAATAATTGGGTGTTTGTCCTTCCATCATCGGCATGAGCGACTGTAGGACTGCGTTTTCTGCCAGTGCACCCTTGAATTCTGTATAATTGGCAACGGAATCCATAATGATGTTGCCTGGAAGGTTAGCCAACCGTCGGAGCAGGCCGCAGTCACAGGCATACACCTTGAAAGCGTCAGGTTCCTCGTATGCCTTGAGGGGCATACTTGGCTTGGTGATGTTGTTGATGCGGTAAATCATGCCAGCATCCTCAAGCCACAGTAGCGCGTCCTCATAATCCTTGGAACGAGCACCCGTTTTCACCACTTTATAGATAAATTTGCGGTTCTGTTTCCCTAATTGCGAGGGCAACGAATGCCAGATGGCATGGATGCGTGGAATCTCGCGCGGCTCGGCGTATTTGGCAAAGTCTAATTCATACAAGTCCAGTATGCCTTGTAAGATATGGTCTAATGCCTGCATGCCTTGGTTTTCCAATAGGGCAACCACGGCATCGGGCATCCCACCACTAATCATGTAGCGACGGTATTCGGTCTTCAACTTGTTCAGGACAATTTCAGGCAGACGTGTAGGTGCATTGAGGCTTTCCACATACTCAAAAGTCTTTTCGTCGCTGACCCGCAGAAATTCCTTGAACGACACAGGGAACATCCTGACCACCTCTACCTTGCCGACAGGCACCGTCATCCTGCGCTTCTTTACAGCCACGCCGAGCAATGAACCCGCTGCAATAATATGATATTCAGGAGCTTCTTCGCAAAAATATTTCAGACTGTTGAACGCTTCCTCACATTCTTGTATTTCGTCGAAAATCAGCAAGGTCTTGCCCGCAATTAAAGGCACATCGCAATAAAAGGCCAATTCCTTTAGGATGCGCTGCGGGTCTTTCGTTACCTGAAAAGCCGACTTCACTTCGGGCTGGCGGTCGAAGTCGAATTTGGCGCAATACTCGAAGCACTCTTTCCCAAAGGTTTCCATCGCCCATGTCTTTCCTATCTGTCTAGCACCTTTCAAAAGGATGGGCTTGTGTTTCGGTTTGCCCTTCCATTGTTTGAAAACGTCGATAATGTCTCTTTTGATAATCATAACTTTTACACTAATAACTGCCGATTTGTGTATAGTTGATACACTTTTCGGCACTTGTTGGTGCAAAAATACTACTTTTCTTTAAAATGGCAATATTGTTACTTCGTTTTTCATGAAACGAAAAGCACAACATTCATTTCTGCCCTTTTGGATGATTTTTGCGTGATGATGACTTTTCGAGGATGTTTACGGTAGATTTCATTATATTTGCCGAAAATTTCAATGCTATGAAGCTTACAAAAGACCAAAAGAACTTACTAAAAGGAGGTCTTGCCGCATGGGCGGGAATGGTTGTCGCAGTAGTGCTTTTCGCTGTTTTTGGCAAGCGCACATGGAACGATAGCCTGTGGCTCATTCTCGGAATGACGATAGCTGAAATCATCGTTGGATTGTTTCTGACGCTTGGGTCGAGAGTGCCGAAGAAAAATGATGAAAATCAATAAATTAAAATAGATCAAAATGAAAAAAATTATCTCCTTAATCGCAGCCTTAGTGCTAACAATGACCGTGGCCCGCGCCGACGAAGGCATGTGGCTGCCCTATTCGCTGAACGGCCAGAACCTGGCCGAGATGCAAGCCATGGGCTGCAAACTCACTGCTGAACAGATCTTCAGCTTCAACCAACCCAGCATCAAGGACGCCATCGTGCAATTTGGTGGCGGTTGCACGGGCGAGATCATCTCTCCC
>CADCML010000126.1 GCA_902802535.1 uncultured Bacteroidia bacterium | reverse complement strand
GGAAGTACTTCAGAAGGCACACGGGCTTGTCGCCGAAGGAGTTCAAGAAACAGAGCGGACAATAATCAAGAAAATCCGCAATTCAGACAAAGGCTTGGATTGCGGATTTTTTCATACTTTTGCAGCCATGAACTGGACAATAATAATCATCGAGACCATCGTTCTCACCCTCGCTGTTGTGCTAAAAAAACGTGAGTTCGATATAAAATAATTGATTGAAAAAGAATAACATAGCGATGTTTTTCGTATATTTGTAGTGCAAAAAAAACAAACGAAACACGCTATGTTATCAGAGAGCAAAATTACGGAAATTTATTGCATGGCAGACGATTTCTGCAAGTTTTTCAACGAGACAGTAAAAAAGCACACCCTTCAAGTGAGCGATGGGAAGCGTCACCGCGACAAACCCAACAGGCTTTCGGATGCCGAAGTGATAACCATCCTCATAGCCTTCCACATGGGAGGACATCGTTGCCTGAAGCACTTTTACCTTGGCTATGTGTGCAAGCACTGGGGGCACCTCTTTCCCAAGACCGTGTCGTACAACAGGTTTGTCGAGCTGGAGCGGGAAGTGGCCCTGCCGCTGCTGGTCTTCGTCAAGCAGGTGCTGCTGGGCAAGTGTACGGGTGTCAACTTCGTCGACTCCACTCCGATGCGAGTCTGCCGCAACCAACGCATCCATGGGCACAAGGTATTCAGGGGCATCGCCATGAGGGGCAAATGCTCCATGGGATGGTTCTTCGGCTTCAAGATGCACCTCATCATCAACGAGAAGGGCGAAGTGCTAAGCTTCATGATCACCCCTGCGGATGTCGATGACAGAGAACCGCTGAAGGTCAAGGACTTCGTGAAAGAAATTTACGGCAAACTAGTCGGTGACAAGGGCTATATATCCAAAGAACTGTTCCACGAGCTGTTCGTCGATGGTATCCAGCTTATCACCAAGGTGAGGAACAACATGAAGAACTGCCTGATGAGCGTCTCGGACAAGGTGTTACTCCGCAAGAGGGCTGTGATAGAATCCGTCAATGACGAGCTGAAGAACATAGCGCAACTGGAACACTCAAGGCACCGCTCCTTCAACAACTTCGTCGTCAATGCTGTCTCTGCATTAGCCGCCTACTGTTTCTTCCCCAAAAAACCCGCAATATCAATCGAATATTATTCCGACAACCAGCTGATGCTCTTTTGATTGCTTATATCGAACTCACGTTATTTAGTCAATTTCTTTGGCTTGGCCATGCCGCTCATTAAGCAGGGCATTCCTTTGGGTATCATCCATTTGGAAAACGTGGGATACGAAGCGACTTGGCGCGACCAGCGCGTGCTGTTGATGACGTATCACAACATGAAGCCCCTTGACCCCGAGGCGCACCGGCATATCGCCGATTGGGTAGGGCAGGGAGGCAGCCTGATTTATTGCGGGCGCGATGATGATCCGTTCCAAAACGTTCTTGAATGGTGGAATACCAGCAGGAACCATTATACTGCCCCTTCGCAACATCTTTTTGCACTGATGGGTATGGACGGACAAGTTGCTGAAGGACACTACACTTTTGGCAAAGGCCATGTCTATGTATTGCGACATGATCCACAAGAGTTTGTCCTGACAGCGGGAGCAGACAGCCTGCTATTGCAAACCTTGGAGGCGGCTTACGGCCCATACGAACAAAAGAACTCATTTGTTTTGCATAGGGGTCCTTATCTGATAGCCTCTGTCGTAGACGAGAGTCCCGTTTCGAGTGAGCCATTGGTTTTAAAAGGCCGTTTCATTGACTTGTTTGACCCTTCGTTGCCCGTGATTTCCGAAAAAGTGGTGCAACCAGGCGAGCAGGCTTTCCTTTTTGATTTGGATAAGATGGCTGATAAAACCCGTCCGCAGGTGCTGGCGTCAGCCTCGCGGCAGTATGACGAAGAGGTTACCTCAAACAGTTTTAGTTTTGTATCCAAATCGCCTAATGACACGGATAATGTGATGCGTATCCTGTTGCCTCAGGCACCCAAGTTGGTACAAGTAAGCATCACCAGCCAATCGAATTGGGATGAGGAAAGTCAAACGCTTCTTTTGGGATTTGTGAACGCTCCGGAAGGTGTACGGGTTAGAATTGAGTGGTGAGTTTTCAGAATATCCTAATAATCCCGAAAGACTTCACAACTAATTACTACTTGGTAAATGTGCATAGCATTCATCAAGTTTTTGATGGAAAATCTCTCCGAATTATTCCAAGGACATATAGCCTTTAGGAGAATCGCCAACTATCTTATTTAATGG
>CADCML010000125.1 GCA_902802535.1 uncultured Bacteroidia bacterium | reverse complement strand
GCGGGTGTTTGGGTGCAGCGAGTTCAGGATTTTTTCGAGTAACCTATTGGAGACCCTGCTCATCACCCTTGTAGCGATGGGGCTTTCCTTGTTGGCGGTGTGGGGGTTGCTGCCCGCATTCCAGTCGTGGATAGGCGTGCCCGTGCAGTTGCGTTTCGACAAATGGCTGCTCTTTTTCTGCCTTACGCTTTTGGTGCTGTTGCCTTT
Organism: uncultured Bacteroidia bacterium; assembly: GCA_902802535.1. GTDB lineage: Bacteria > Bacteroidota > Bacteroidia > Bacteroidales > F082 > Limimorpha. The sequence goes on along the minus strand of CADCML010000125.1, from coordinate 2,074 downwards.
GGCGTCAAGCCTTTTCGGGCAATATTGCCTGCGCAGTGTGGCCTTTGCCGATGTGCTGAAAGGCAAGATGCGCCACCTGAAAGGCATCCGCATCAGCAATGCGAGTTCGGTGTTTCAGGTGGGCCTCTCTTCGCTTGCTGCCGTGTTTACGGTTGTCATTCTGTTGCAACTCACTTTTATGCGACATTCCGACAAAGGCGTTGATATGTCTAACATTGTGTCACTCAACAGTCTGGTAACACCCTGCTACAAAGTTGGACCCATTCGTGACGAACTGATGAAAAACCCCGACATCTACAGCGTCGGTTTTTGTATGGGTGACTTTTCCAAACCTAATGGCTTCGTCAGAGAGGTGGAATGGGAAGGACGAGAAGAAGGGAATGATGCTGTATTTCAGGTGCTTTATACTGATGGCTATTTCCAAGAGATGGTTGGGATGGAGTTGTTGGCTGGCGATTATTTGAGCAAGGACTTGAATTTGGATGATTATTTTGAGGGCAAGTACGAAGGGAATGGGCAATATGTGGTCAATGAGGCGGCGGTCAAGGTGATGGGTTGGAGCGCGGAGGAAGCCATCGGCAAGGAGTTGACGCTGACAGTGACGTCGGGGAGGATTGTCGGGGTGGTGAAGGACTTCCATTTCTCCGATATGCGCGATGCCGTTTCACCACTTATTATGGAATATGGACCAGAGGCGCAGCCAAACATCGTGGTGAAAATCGCGCCCGAAAATAGACAAAAGACCTTGGCTTACATTCAAGAAGTGGTGCGTCCGTTTAATTTTTCTGATGTGTTTTCCTATTCGTTTTTGGGCGAGAAGGAACTCTACCGTGAGGAACGTCAGGTCGGGCACTTATCGTTGTTGTATTTCCTTGCGGCGATGCTGTTGGCCTTGTTCGGCTTCTTTGGTGTCGTTTCCTATCATCTGCATCAGGAGTCGCTCAATATGGCGGTGCGCAAGGTGTTTGGTGCCAGCACCAGAGAGGTGCAAGGGCATTACCTAAAAACCCGATTGCGGATGTACATTCTTCCTGTCATTGCGGCCACAGCGTTGTCAGTCTATTTCTCGCTGCAATGGCTGCAAGGCTTTGCCTATCATGTGCCCGTTTCCCTCGTGCTGACGGTGGCCGTGTTGTCGTTCTTCGCGGCTTTCCTGCTCCTCTCGCTGATTGTTTCCGGCGTGGTGCAGGTCATTTGCAGCAAGAGGATTACAGAGGTGTTGCAGAGAGGGTAAAGTAGAATGTTTGGTTTTGCTTTCTGTAATGAGCAGAATTCAGGAAAATTTGCTTTCTGCAAAAAGCAAATTAATATCTTAGCCGATGACATTGAATCGCATCACGGAAATCTTCGATTTCGTGCAATCCTTAGTTAAACATATAAATTGATGAATTCGTCGGCTGACATAAGAGGAATGAGCGAATAATCTGAAAAACCTTTGGCATCTCTGGTAAGAATGACATCACAGTTGCCAGCCAAAGCGCATTGGTATTGAAGCATGTCTTCGAAGTCTTTCGACGGAGAATCAATGGCTTTGCGTAATTGGTCTCGGTCCATGGGAAGAACCTCTATTTGTTTTTCCAGAGCGTCAAGCATCGGATATAGTTTTTCCTTATCGAAGCGTTTTCCCAAAATATAGGCCATGTTGGCAAATGTCAAAGGGGATGCGAAAAGGGAAATCACCTTGTTCGCGCCGTTTTCAAGAACCTTTTCGGCGGCATCAGCTCCTGGCCTGTTTTCAACAAAATCGATCAGAATGTTGGTGTCAATAAAAACGCGTCTCATTTGCTGTGGAGATATAAAAGTCGGTCGTCGCTATCGATTTCTTCTGGAGTAAATGCCACCACACCTCGCATCTGCTTGATGGCATTAGGGAGTCCCGCTCCATGCTCTTCTCCGCTCTTTTCGGGAGCGATTTTTCCCCAATTCAGGACGATGAGTCGGAGTGCCTTAATGGCTTCTTTCATCATTTCCTCGTCAGAAACGATGATGTTCAGCTCATGGAATAAGGCCTCGTTTAATTGCAATGTCGTCATATCCAATTCGTTTTCTTGAGTGCAAAAATAACAATCTTTTT
>CADCML010000124.1 GCA_902802535.1 uncultured Bacteroidia bacterium | reverse complement strand
GGGCAGCGGCGGAGCAGCAACTCGTAGCGTTCGAGGGGCGTGGCGCGGTGGAGGTCGGTGTAGCGGGCACGGGCCTGACTGAGCAGGTGCTCGGCAACGAGGCAGCGCAGATCCATCGACTTCTTGTCCTGACTGAACCGCTTCACCAGCTGTTCGCCGCTCACACGGATGATGCGGGTGGGCACCATCGCCTCGATCGTGGTCAGTGCGGGGCCACCGTCGAGGCAGGCGGGATAGTCGCCCGCAAACTCGCCCTCGAACGAGAACCAGGTAATATGCTCCCTATCGTCGCTGATGCCGTGAGTCACGTACTTGAAACACCCCTCGGTGACGAAGCCGAACCACCGTGCGGGGTCGCCCTCGCGCTCCAGCTGTTCGCCCTTGCGGTACTCCACCATCTTGCCCTCGCGCTCGCAGAACTCGCGCAGCGCCTTGATGTCAATGCTATTTTTCCCGAATTTCTGTTCCATAAGTTAAAAGCGTAATATATATTCATCTTCTTCCTTGAAAGCGTTGCAGCGTTCCATGTAGTCGCGCATTTCCTCAAAGTTATCTCCACGGAGATTGTAGCTGAACAGCCGTACACGCTGGATGGCATTGATCAGCTTTTCGGGGTTGTCCTTTCGGGTGAGTTGGCGCAGTGCACTGAGATAGTCGGTGCGGAATACGGTGGGAATAATGACCTTCGACTGTCCGGCGGCTGTCAGTTCGGCATTCATCATGATGCGGGAGATGCGTCCGTTACCGTCGGAGAACGGGTGAACCTCGCTAATCATAAAGAGCATGAAGAGGGCACGGGCAAAGGGGTGACGCAAGGCGCTATAGACCTCGAAGCCTTTCTTCAGTGTTCCGCGAACCTGTTGGAAATCGACGAAATGGGTTTCGCCAGCGCGGTTGTTCTGTGTCTTGAACATGCCGGGATTGGCTTCTGGACGGGCAGACATCATCACTCGGTGACGATGCTGGAGGATGTCAAGCAGATGGTCGGGCGAGGTGGGCGTGATGGCCATTTCCTTTCGGTTGGAAACGATGTAATATGTGCCCAGCACGTCGTGACTGTCGGCGTTGCGGGCAGGCATCGGGGTACGGGTCTCGATAATCTGTCGGGCATCCTCCACCTCGAACTCTGTTCCCTCGATATAGTTGGAGAAATAACTCTCAAAGAAGGCGAAGTTGTTGTAGGCGGCATCCGTCTCGTTTGGCTCAGGGAAATTCTCAAACTCACGCTCGTTGAGTGCAGCCATCAGAATGCTGAAGAGCTTCAGTCGCTGACTGTCGAACGGCTCTCCCAAGGCACGGGCTTCGGCAACCGAGGAAGTGAGAATCTTCGAGGGCTTTGTGGAAAGGATGGCCCCGATGATGGAGTCCAGTTTCTTGAACTCGTCGGCCATGTCGAGCTGTCCGGCTATCTCGCGGGCTGTGTCGCGCAACTTGTTCAGTTCGTCCTCACCATTGGTCTGCAAGACTTTATCCAGTTTCTCTTCGATAACGTCCTGTGGCAGACACTTGGAAACGCCATCGCGGCTATAGCCTGTCTGTAGGTTTTCAAGATAGGCCCTGGCACTGCAAGACATGTGCAGACCTCCCATGAAAGGATAATCGGCGGGAAGGGCTTTCTGACCTTCAAGCAGATGGATGGTAATGCCTGGCAACGATACTTTCTTCGTGTAATTATAGGTGAGGTAGATGTGTCCGTCGTTAGTGGGGCGGCACTCGAAGGCACTACGATGACTCATGACGGCATCGGGGTAGAGTTCGCCAAGGATGAAGAAGAGATTTCTGCGGATGATATTCTCTGGGGTGTCGTTGAGATTGGTAGTGTATATCTTCGTGGCAATCTTGACGAGACGGCCTTCTTTCTTCATCTTCGTAATGAAGTTGTTGGTTGTCTTGTCGGAAGAAGCCATTACGACTTCGTGATTCAATAGAGTATTTTTTTCCATAAATTATTGCAATTATGGTGCAAAGGTAGCAAAACTTTCCAAAAGAACATTTATTTTATGGAAAATTTTCCAAATTCAAGGTGTTTTTTGTTATTTTTGGCATTGGATTGCTTATAAAAGCGAGTTTTCGCGGGTACAACGGGACAAACCGCTCGTGGATGCAATGTAAATGGCGGTACATAATCTTTTTTTGCTAAAAACATGGTCATGAATAGTGAAAAATGAACTGAAGGCATGAACATTTGTTCAGACTTTCACTTCGATGCCCACATTTTAGATTTGCAAAGGACTTATTGCTTGGTTGTTTTGTAACTTTGCTGGTTTTGTAATCGGGAATAGTCCCGAATCAATTCAAAT
>CADCML010000123.1 GCA_902802535.1 uncultured Bacteroidia bacterium | reverse complement strand
CAGGCCTACGCCAACAGCCGTTTCCTTTACTACATCAACGAAATCCGCTCCGCCGTCCTCGTGATGCACGGCGCGGAAGCCCATTCGCGCTATTTCGGCGAGGCGGCTTACAAATACATGGTTGAAGGCCAGGCAGAAGGCTACAACTTCATTGGCAAACCCAATCCCAACCCAGAGAACAAGCAACTGCTCATCATCCCAGGTGCCACCCACTGCGACCTTTACGACGGTGGCGAGGGCAATTACATTCCTTGGGATACATTAGCGGAGTTTTTCACCAAAAACCTGAAATAATACAAAATGAACGAACAACCCACAGGAAAGACCTACGTCGGCAGTGATGAGCTTTATGCCGATGTGCAGCGTTGCATGAAACTGGTTGCCGAGATGAACACCGGCTACCACACCGAGGCTGAAGTGCGCGCGTACCTGCGACAAATCACAGGCTCCGACATCGACGACACCGTGCGTGTGTTTCCTCCGTTCAACATCAACTATGGCAAGAAGACCACCTTCGGCAAGGGCAGTTTCGTCAACTTCGGCTGCACCTTCCTGGCTCTTGGTGGCATCACGATTGAGGAAGGCGTGTTCATCGCGCCTCATGTGGTTTTAGCCACAGAATACCATCCTGAAAACCCTGAAACAAGACATTCCTTGCTCACTAAACCCATCGTCATCAAAAAGAACGCTTGGATTGGTGCCAATGCCACGATATTGGCGGGCGTCATCATCGGCGAGAACGCCATCGTGGCCGCCGGCGCCGTGGTGGGAAAGGATGTCCCAGACAACACCATCGTGGGCGGTGTCCCTGCCAAGGTGATTAGAATGATCAAATAAGAGAAGAAACGAAACGATATAATCCGCAATCTGGGCAAAGGCTTGGCTTGCGGTTTTTTTGTACCTTTGCACAATCACAAAAGACACCATCACCATGGCAAGCAACCCCGACTTCGTTCAATATATCGTCGACCAATGCGCTGGTGCGGGCGAGTGACTTGCAAGGAATTACCAATGTCGAAAACTAATAAAGGAAAGAAATGACTACCATTATGGGCACTGCCATCGGTTTGTTGATTCCTATGTTGGGCACCATGCTCGGTGCGGCCTTGGTCTTTTTCATGAAGAAAGACATGTCGCCGACGCCTCTTCAGGCGAACAATCCAACCTCAGCACCATTGGTTTTGCCATAGGTTTTGTGCTGATGATGGTGGTGGATGTGGTAATGGGGTAACCGCCTTTTGTGGTAAACATGGTAATTATATCCTCTTGTTTTACAGCAATACTAACCAAAAGGTGCGTGTGTTGACAAAAGGTAAGTGACTGAAATATAGAAATTTTTGTATATTTTTGCCGCGTTAATTCAGAAACAATGAACAACAAAAGAGAAATACAAAGCGCCACATTCCCCGATTGTCCGATACGCAACGTGATTTCGCATATCACCGACAAATGGTCGTTGTTGGTGCTTTACACCTTGGAGCAAAAGGAAGTGCTGAGATTCAAGGACTTGTGGCGACAAATCCCAGACATCTCACAAAAGATGTTGACCTCCACATTGCGCCATCTTGAGGACGATGGCATTATCAGTCGTGAGGTGTTCACAGAAGTTCCGCCACGAGTGGAATACCAGCTCAGCGAACGCGGAAAGAGTCTCATGCCCCATTTGGATGCATTGATTTTATGGGGCATTGAACATCAGGAAAGCATTATTAATGACAGGATAAAGCACATTAAATCAAATAATTAAACTTTTCAAAAATGGATAATACAAAGAAGAAAGTAGGTCAGTTTCAGGCGTATGAATTGAATGGATTCCGCCTGCATGTTTACAACAGCAACGATGTAATGGCCGATACCTCGTTTATCATCGAGGGTGAAAAGGGCCTTGTAGTGATGGAGTACCCTTTGTTCAAAGTCAATGCGGATGAATTTAGCGAGTACATCAAAGCCCTTGGCAAGCCCATCGTCACCGACATCACCGACTATCATTTGGGTGGCAGCGACCAATTGCCCATCGTCATGCCCGAAGGGATGCCCGCTTTTATTGAAGGCCCTATCTATGGTGGCATGATGAAAGGCTTTGCCCAATCGTTTGGCGACACTATGGTCGACTTGCCGACGCAAAAAGCCACGGAGGTTCCTTTTGGCAGCACGCAAAACTATGCTGGCGTTGACTTCCGTTTCGAGCACGGCGCGGCAAGCGACTTTCCTGGTGCCAGCATCATCATAGGTGGACAGGTGTATTATAGCCATTGGGCATATTACCCCGCCCACATGAGTCCGCTTCAATTGGGCAATGCGGATGCCATCGATGCGGAATTGAAAGCCACGAAAGAGGCCCTTGATTCTGGTTGCAAATATTACATCGGTGGACATGGTGGATTGGTGGAAAAACCTGCCGTTGAA
>CADCML010000122.1 GCA_902802535.1 uncultured Bacteroidia bacterium | reverse complement strand
GTGCTTGTAGATGAAATGGATGTCCTCGTGGGCCGAAAACAGCATCACCAATGAGCCAGCCAAATCGCCCATCGGGGGACGGTCTAAGTGGTCGTGCTGGAACCAGAAGTTCAAGATCGTGCCTTTGCCGACCTCGCTCTCAATCTTCATGCCGCCGCCAGCGTTTTCTGTATTCATCTTAATGAGCGGTAAACCTAATCCGACCTTGCGCGTGGTGCGCGAAGTGGTCCAGGGATCGGTCACCTTGGCCAAAAACTCGGGCGTCATGCCCTTGCCGTTGTCCTTGATGGTGAAGGCGTAGATGTTCTCTTTGAGGCTGTCCTTGATGGTCAGCTCCACCAGGGTCGAGTTGGCCGCGGTCGAGTTTTCCATCAGGTCATATACGTGCATTGCTAATTCTTTCATAAGCGTTTATCCATAAAGGAGTTGCAGTTTTTCGTTGGGTTCGGTGTCGATGTAACGTCCGTCCTCACCGTGAAGGGTCTTGCGGAACTCATCGAACGTCTTGTCATACATGTGCAGCACACAATGGACTTCTCCGATGATATGGAGGAAGTGGGCGTCGCTGCTTTTGGTGAAGTTGAATTTCTTCAGATAGGCGTATTTCTTCAAAAAGTCGGGCTTGGTGACGTGCTTCGAGATTTCCAAAGCGTCCGCCTTGATGTCGGGCGGCACGAAGCCCAATTGGCTCACCAAACTGCTCGCCGGCTTGTTGACGTGCGCGGGAACAAACAGCCCTCCGATTTCATGCACCACATCATAGAGTTGGTCCAAATCGGCATCTAGGGCCGACCACAGTAGCCATTCCTCTTCGCCCACCACTTCTTCATTCTCATCAACGATGAGCTGATAGCCAAACTTTTCCTCATCAAGAGGGATGTGGGGAAGGTGTGCATCAAGGAACTCTTGAAATTTGTCCAACTGCTCATCATTCTCGAAATAGGCGAGGGCATGGGCTTCTTCCTGCGTGGTGATTTCGACGCCGCCGATGACGAGGATGCCGTTTTCGCGCCCGATCTTTTGCGTCACCTTCACCTGCCGTGTGGTGTTGTGGTCGCAGATAGCGATGACATCCAAATGGAGTTTTTTGGCCTGCTCGACGATGGCGGAGGGACTCATATAGAGGTCACCGCACGGCGAAAGCACCGTGTGCATGTGTAAATCTGCTCTATATGATTGTAGTTCCATAATGATGTGCTTGTAGAGACGCATGGCCATGCGTCTCTACAATGCGCAATTATTTGTTGTTTAACAGATTATAAACCAATCCAGCAATCTCGTATGTGGGAAGGTTGGTCTGCAAGATAGGCAAATCCTCGTCGTTGCTCTGCTCGATGGTCTCATCGTAATCCAGATGTTGCCTTCCATGGCGTTGCCCATCACGTCGCTCAAAAGGTCGCTGATGTAGCAGCCATCTATCTCTCTGTCAAGGCCTTTCTCGCCCGAGAGGACCTTCAGGTTGAGTTTTTCGACTAATTCTTTTACTTTCATTGCTTATCGTTTTAAATCTTGTGTTTCGTTACTATTGGACTGCAAATTTATGAATTATTTTCTAAATAACGAAAAACTCAAAAAAATAACGGCGCCGCTTGATGCGACACCGTTATTCAAAGCAATTAGTCTATTATTACTTATAATTTAATGTCGATGGGCTTAAGCATGTTCTCGGGACGGAGAATCTTGTCGAGTTGTTCCTTGGTGAGCAGGTTGTGCTCGAGGACCAGTTCGTAGACGCCGCGACCGGTTTCGCTGGCTTCCTTGGCAATCTTGGTGGATTGCTTGTAGCCTATGATGGGGTTGAGCATGGTGACGATGCCGATGCTGCCTTCAACCAGTTTGCGGCAACGCTCTTCGTTAGCAACGATGCCTTCGATGCAGTACTTGCGCAGGGTGTCAAGGCCATTGGTGAGCAGGTGGATGGACTCGAAAAGGCTGTAGGCGATGACAGGTTCCATCACATTCAGTTCGAGCTGACCGTTGTCGGAGGCGAAGGTGATGGTCATGTCGTTGCCAATCACCTTATAGCACACTTGGTTCATCACTTCGGGGATGACCGGGTTGACCTTGCCAGGCATGATGGAAGAACCGGGCTGGCGTTCGGGCAGGTGGATCTCGTTGAAGCCGCAGCGAGGGCCGGAACTCATCAGACGAAGGTCGTTGCACATCTTATTGATCTTGATGCAGAGGCGCTTCATGGCCGCGCTGTATTGGATCATGCAGCTCGTTGCACTGGTGGCTTCGATGAGGTTGTCGGCCAAATGGATGCTCCATCCCGTAATCTCGCGCAAGGCCTTGATGCAAGCCATGCTATAGCCCGGCTTGGAGCAGATGCCCGTACCGATGGCCGTGGCACCCATGTTGACAGTGAGGAACTCGCGGGCGGCGCTGTTCAAAGTGCGCAGTTCGCCACGGAGCGAAGCGGCAAAGCCGCTGAACGTCTGTCCCAAAGTCATGGGAACAGCATCCTGCAATTGGGTGCGGCCCATCTTGATGACTTCGGCAAACTCTTTGGCTTTCTTCTCCAAGGCGTCGATCATCTGGGTCAGATGGGGGAGGAACTCCTCATGTTCAAGGAACATGGCCATGTGGATGGCGCAAGGATAAGCGTCGTTGGTGGATTGCGAGGCGTTCACCACATCGTTGGGCGAGCAGAACTCGTATTGTCCGCGTTGGTAACCCATGATTTCAAGGGCGCGGTTGGCAATCACCTCATTGGCGCACATATTGGTTGAGGTACCGGCACCACCTTGGATCATGTCGATCGGGAATTGGTCGTGGTGCTGTCCGGCAATCAGTTCGTCGCAAGCCTGGCAGATGGCGTTGGCTTGTTGGACCGTGATCATGCCCACTTCATAGTTGGCAAGTGCTGCGGCTTTCTTCGTGATGGCCATACCTTTGATGAAATTGGGGTAACTGACCATCAAATTGCCACTGATGTGGAAGTTTTCAATGGCGCGTGTTGTCTGTACGCCGTAGAGGGCCTCTTCTGGAACTTCTTTGCTTCCGAGAAGGTCGCTCTCGGTGCGGAATTTACTTGTTGTCTTGGCTGTCATTGCTTCAAGTGTTTTGATTTTCAATTAATTATAATAATTACTTTTTAATAATCGATACATTTTTATCGTTTGCAAAAGTACAAAGAAATCAAATACCTGAAACAAAAAAATGAAATAATTCCAAACTATTCTTCGAAATTAAGCTTAATATATTGGAATATAAATTGTTATAAATAATACAAAAACTTAAAACATGCCTAAAACCTCATTTTTGAAATTTTTTACTTTTTTTTCGCGGAAATCAAAATAAATGTCGTAATTTTGCAGCGAGATACAGATACGATAAAAACATATCGAATTAGCGGGCGAGTAGCTTGATTGTATAAATAAGGTATGGAAATGCCAATAATGACAAAGTATAATAAATAAATAAGGTAACAATGATAATAAAGATTTGTACAGGGAGTTCGTGTCACCTCAATGGTTCTTACGATGTGATTCAGGAATTCAAGAGTTTGCTGAAGAAATACGATGTCGAAGACTTGATTGAACTGAAAGCTAGTTTTTGCTTCAACGAGTGCATCAACGGCGTGAATGTAAAGTGCGAGACTGGATCCATGATGAACCAGGAAATGCCGAATATGACGCTTTGTGATGACGGTTTTCTCCTGCATCATGTCACCAAGGAGAATGCCGAGGATCTTTTTGTGAAGCAGATCTATCCCTTGCTTAACCTCAAATAAAATGTCTGAGACCATAACGATACGGAAAGGTCTTGACCTGCCCATCAGTGGAGCGGCT
>CADCML010000121.1 GCA_902802535.1 uncultured Bacteroidia bacterium | reverse complement strand
TTTGCGTTTGAAGCAGTTGACAAGGACAAATTTAAGTATGACCCGATAGAGGCAACATTTGAATTTGATCCGGAAAAGAACACAATGACTTTATTTCAACATGGAGTAGAATTAGTTTTTCAAAAGAAAAAATAGTTTTCTGGTGAGTTGGACCTGTTTGGCCACAGGCCGAGGGGGTCTGCCGACCATAACCCGCAAAAAAAATTCCGCAACCCAAGCTTTTCGCCTGAATTGCGGATTATCTAAAAAGAGTCGACATTATCTCAATCCAAACGCTTTCAAATCCTCGTCAACGGTACTGATGGTGCCGATCCCGAAGTTTTGAACCAAGACATTGGCCACATTGGGTGAGAGGAATGCGGGCAAGGTGGGTCCGAGGTGGATGTTTTTCACACCGAGGCTTAACAGGGCGAGCAACACGATGACAGCTTTCTGCTCATACCAAGCAATGTTATAGACGATGGGCAAGTCGTTGACATCCTCCAAGCCAAACACCTCTTTCAATTTCAGGGCGATGAGTGCCAGTGAGTAACTGTCGTTGCACTGTCCCGCATCCAACACGCGCGGAATGCCGCCGATGTCGCCCAAGTTGAGTTTGTTGTACTTGTATTTGGCGCAACCAGCAGTGAGGATGACGCAATCCTTGGGCAAGGCCTTGGCAAATTCGGTGTAGTATTCGCGGCTCTTCATACGACCGTCGCAGCCTGCCATCACCACAAACTCGCGGATGGCACCGCTTTTCACGGCCTCTACTACCTTGTCGGCAAGGGCAAACACCTGCTCGTGGGCAAAACCTCCTATAATCTTGCCCGTCTCAATCTCTTTAGGGGCTTGGCAGGTCTTGGCCAAAGCGATAATTTCACTGAAATCCTTTTTGCCGTTGGCATCAGCGGGGATGTGCTTCCAACCCGGGAAACCTGTGCTGTTGGTGGTAAACACACGGTCTTTGTATGTGGCATTGGCCGCAGGCGGCACAATGCAGTTGGTGGTGAACAAGATGGGGCCGTTGAAACTTTCAAACTCCTCGCGTTGCTTCCACCAAGCGTTGCCGTAGTTGCCTTTCAAGTGACTGAATTTCTTCAGTTTGGGGTAATAATGTGCAGGTAACATCTCGCTATGTGTGTAAATGTCGATGCCAGCGTCCTTGCTTTGTTCCAAAAGCTGCTCAATGTCGTTGAGGTCGTGGCCGCTGATGAGGATGCCCGGACGGTTGCCCACGCCAATATTCACCTCGGTGATTTCGGGATTACCGTAAGCGGTCGTGTTGGCTTTGTCGAGCAGGGCCATCGCCTTCACACCCCATTCGCCTGTTTTCAGGACAAGAGCGGTGAGTTCGTTGGCATCGTTGCAGGTCGCCAATTGTCCCAGGGTTTGCAGGATGAACTCGTTGATGTCGCCATCGGTTTGGCCAAGGCGAGCAGCGTGTTCCAAGTAGGCGGCCATACCTTTGAGGCCGTACATGGTCAACTCTTTCAGCGAACGGATGTCCTCGTTGGTTTCGGCAAGCACACCTACGGTTTGGGCTTTCTCGTCATATTGCTCTCGGGGGCAATTCCATTCCAATACATCAAGTTTCGGGAGCACGATGCCTTTCTTGTTGGTCACACGGTCTTTGAACATCTCGCGCAATTCCAAGCCCTTGTCGATACGGGCGTAGATGCTCTCCGCGTCGAAGTTGGCGTTGGTGATGGTCGAAAACAGTGCGTCGTTCACGAAGGCGTGGATACTCTTGCGGAAATCGCAATAATCGTGTCCGCACCCGTGCTGGTGATGGTTGGCGATGACGCCCAATCCTTTAAGGACATAAATCAAAAGGTCTTGTGCGTGAGCCACTTGTGGGGTCTTTCCGCACACTCCAGAAATCTTGCAGCCGGTGCATCCGGCGGTTTCCTGACATTGGAAACAAAACATTTTCTCGTTCATAGTCTTGCGTGTTGAATAAGTTGTGAAATTTGCCGCAAAACTACATACGAGGAACGACTTGGAGCGTAACAAATGTTACAATGAAAACAAAAATCCGTAAAATTAGGTCTCAAACTGTAGCGAGCAAGTACGCTCTGTTCTCGCTAAATCGAAACGTTCACATTTACTTTCCTTCTCGATAGCCAACCATATTCATGGGACTTTAACAAATTGGAATTTACCTTTCATACAATTCTATCGGCAAACCGTCAGGATCTTGAAAGAAGAGGAACCTTTTGCCTGTATATTCGTCTGTTCTCACCTTTTCATGCGAAATGCCCAAGGCATCTAACTCATGCACAGTCTCGACAATGCTGTCGACCTCAAAAGCCAAGTGCCGCAGACCTGCAGCTTCAGGATGGGTCAGCCGCGACGGTGGGGAGGGGAACGAGAAAAGTTCAATGACATAGTCATCGCCCAAAGCGAGGTCAGTCTTGTACGACAGCCTTTCCTCACGATAGTGTTCAGCAAGGACACGCATGCCGAGCACATGAGTATAGAAGTGGAGACTCCGCTGATAGTCGGAAC
>CADCML010000120.1 GCA_902802535.1 uncultured Bacteroidia bacterium | reverse complement strand
TGGCTCTGGTGGCTGCCATGAGCTTGCAGTCGTGCAATAAGAAAAATGATGAACCAGCATCGACGACTACCGACTATGACGTTTATTCAAGCGCAAGTACGCTTGTTTCATCATTTGGGCTTAAGGCTAACACCAAGATATTGGCCCATCTCGACTCGGTGAAGTTCACTATCGACCAGGAGCGTGGTATCATATACAATGCCGACTCACTGCCTCGTGGCACTCGCATCAATGCTCTATTGGTTGATCTCTCAACAGCAGCCAATGTGTCGTCGCGAGAGTTCATTATCAAGAACGGTACCGTTCAGCGCGATACTACAATTTCCTACAATAGCTCGAAGAGCGACAGCATCGATTTTACTGGCGATGTTACACTTCGCATCACATCCTACGATAAGGCTCATGTGCGTGACTATAAGGTTAAGGTCAACGTGCACAAGCAGGATGTCGACGCCATGGTGTGGGATCCTGGCCGCCGTCGTTCATGATGACGACGCTCACTGGCACTGCGATGACGAAGCACACCAAAACTATTTTCACGAAACGTGAGTTGAACATCGCCAGGATCTGCTGCACTGTGGCGCCATGCACACGACGGATGCCGATTTCCTTGCGGCGGTGCTCCGTCTCGAACATCACCAAGCCGAACACGCCCATCAGCGAGATGACGATGGCCAAAATCGTGAACAGTGTAACCAACTTCGAAAGGTTTTGCTCCTTTTTGTATTGGTTTTCAAGGGATTGTGAGAAAGGCCACACATCGTATGATATTTCGTCGCCCATATTGGAGTCGAGGTCGTTGAGGGTTTTCCTGATGCGCTCCATCACGGCGGGGACATCCACGCCAGCCTCGGTGCGGATATACAGCCGATTGCAAATATGCCATGGATCTTTGCCGTAAACATAGAATGCAAAAGGTTTAATCTCTTGACGCAACGATGCAAAGTTGAAGTCCTTGCAGAAACCGGCAATCTCAGCGATTTGGTCATCATGCCCTCCAATCTGATCTTCAAGGGTGATTTTATATACGTCCCGTGCAGTTTCGTTGAAGATATACGTACCCGTGGAATGCTCGTCGGCTTCCGTGAAATCGCGGCCTTCCACGATGTCGATGCCCATGAAACGCAGGAAGTTCCACGAAACGGGATAGACATCCCAACCGGCATCCTCACCCCGCACTTTGCGCCCCCATTGCATCCGATAATCATTTACGAAAGGCCCATCACCCCATGCGATGTCCTTGATGGCTGCATCGGTCAACAACTGACTCTCAACGACTTGGCGGTTGGTGGCAAGGTCCCACGACACCTGCGACTGCAAAAGACATTCTTGGTTGAAGCCCATTTCGTGATTCATCATAAAACGACGTTGCTCGGAGACGAATATCGCACAGATAATCAGGACGATGGAAACGGTGAACTGCAAGCCAATCAAGCCGATGCGGAATGCCTTGCCCTTCTGTGTAGTGCCGAGGGTGCCTTTCAAGGCAAAAGCGGGGTTGAACGAGGTGGCGAACAAGGCTGGATAGAGGCTGGCGACCACCGAGATAAGCAACGCCAAACCAATGGTCAAAGCCACGACACCCCAGTTTTGGCCGAAATCGAGAGAAGTGTCAATCATCGAGGCCAAGGTGGATTGCCTGAACAAGGTGACTACAGCCACCGCCAAACCCAAGGCAATGACCACCATCAGCACCGATTCACCCACCGACGACATCACCAACTGGAAACGACTGCTGCCCAATATCTTGCGTGTGTTGATGCTCCGCAGGCGCAACGGCACCATGGCGAAGAAGAAATTGATGTAGTTGATGAAAGCGATGAGTACTACAAAAATGGCGATGACGAGCAAAGTGATTGTTGTGGTTCTGTTGCCCGCCTTTCCAGGGGCATAATAGGAATTGCTGTCGAAGTACATATCGGTCAGCCGCACGGGGTAAAGCCCGAACTTGACATCATCATCCGTAACCTCAGTGCCACCATTCACCTCACTGAAAAACTGTTTGACCACCGGCATTGCCACTTCGGTAATCGCCTTGGGGTCAGCACCTTTACGAAGTTTCATAAAATAGTTGAACGAAAACTCCTTCCAGTCGTCGAGGCTATTATCACCCATATCGGCAAGCATTTCGAAAGAGGAAAGGTCGCTGTGCTTCGGCATGTCTTTATAGATGGCCACGATGGATATTCCCTGCCACCCCGACCCATCATAATACTTCATCACATCACCCACTTGGACTCCAAGGCGTTTTGCCGCTGATTCCGAAAGGGCGAAGCCAGTGCCTGTCAGATCATCCCAGTTGCCAGCCACCAGTTCGAAACCGAACACATCGCGAGCGCCTTTGTTCATGGCAGATATCGAGATGGACACAGGGGATTGATCATCGCTTACCCGAACCGCAATGGGATTGCCCATGATTTTACCGCAGCCGCCGGCTTCAATGTCAGGGGAAGCATTAAGCACATACTCTCCCATAGGACGGTTCATATAAGAGGAGTATTCACTTTGATTGATTTCTTTCTTTGTAAGGACATAAATCTGGTCGCCGTCAAGCCCAAGATGTTCAGGATGGAAGACACGAGGGAGGTCTTGCCTTTTTTATAGATTCTAGCCATAAGTCGTTGAGTTATTATTTAAACGATCAAGTCTTTTGTATATTTTCTCCGCTTTTTCAAGTCCGAAGAACTTTACCAACTTTTCGAAAAGCGTTTGGTTGATTCTCGTTTTATTACGGTTTTTCATCACAACTTTTTTTCTTGTTGTTTTCTGTTCCCCAGATTTTATTGATCTTGCCGCCTACTACGGTGCCTACCGCCTTGACATCGCCTGGGTAAGAGATACTACCCGTGCCAGCAACGCTGTAGTCCATCGATTCCATCTGGCAGCGTGCCTCAATGGAGCCCGAACCCGCCACAGTAAGGTTCGCTTTTTTCACCTTACCATCCTTGATAATGACATCGCCCGAACCAGCGACACTTGAACGCAGGTGATTGGCTTGGAGGTGTTCGCAAACCATCTTCCCCGATCCGGCGATGCTTATATCCATGTAGTCAGCATGGAACTCTTTACTCAACACATTTCCCGAGCCTGCAACATCCACATCAAAATCATGGATGTTTGCTGTTTTCTCGAAAACCACATCGCCCGAACCCGTCAATTTGATTTTCAACTCTTTGGCTTCATACGGCGTAACGAAATTAAAGTCACCGCTACCCATTATACTGATTTCCTCCAAAGTCGGGGCGGTGAGCTCGATGAGGAACTTCGTCGGCTTCACGTCGGATTGCTGAAAGGTCTTGACCATCTCGACCCTCAAGCAATCACCTTTCAGATAGATGTCGACCCACTCGAAAAGGTTCTCATCGAGGGTCACACGGCAGGAGTAGTTGTCCGCCACTTTGTAGTTTACCGTTGCAGGCAATATCATGCTGATTTCCTTGAACGCCGCCACATCGATGTCACGCGTGACGATGTTGCCGTTGCCTTCTGCAACGTTATTTTGCTTATACACGGTAATGATTTTGTTACCTTTCCCGTCGATAACGGTATCAGTCTTCCATACCTTGTTGTTCTGCGCCTCAGCGCACAGCACCGCCATAACAACCAGCAGTGCAGTCAAAAAGCCAAAATTGTAAACAATTAAAAACCAATAAAATACAAAAACAGCGTTTTACAAAAAGTGTAAAGTTTCTTTACAGTGGTGTAAAGAAACTTTACAGTGGCTAATCCACTTTTGGATCGAAATTGTTCATCTTTTTTTCTGATTGTTTGGAGGTTTATGGAAAAGTCGTACCTTTGTACTGCAAAAAAGGTCGAATAGTGCGACTATTTTTGCAGTAAAATGCATAAAAAGAAATGCTATGGTCATACAAAGAGATCAGTATATCAGTGAGTTAATAAGCAAACAATGGAATGGGAAAGTAAAGATTGTCACTGGAATACGACGTTGTGGCAAATCATTCCTGCTCTTCACCCTCTATAAGAATTATCTACTGAATGAAGGTGTGGCAAAGGACTGCTTCGTGGAGCTGGCATTAGACAAAAAGGCACACGTGAAGTACAGGAATCCCAACGAGCTCTACGAATATGTGCTTCGAAAAACGCAAAATACCGAAAAACGTTACTATGTTTTCATCGATGAAATCCAGCTGTCCTATAAGGTAAAAAGCGAAGATGTAGATGAGAATTTGGTGCCCGAGGAAGACCGCGACATGCTCTACGTCACATTCTACGACATCTTGAACGACTTGATGGCTCGAAGCAATTTGGACATATACGTCACTGGCTCGAACTCCAAGATGCTTTCGAAAGACATTGTCACCAATTTCCGAGACCGCGGATCGGAGATAAAGGTCTATCCGCTGTCGTTCAAGGAGTTCTATCCCGTTTCCGGACTTGAGAAGGTGGATGCAATGGAGGAATATCTTACATACGGCGGTATGCCATTAGCAGTGCTGGAAAAGAACGAGACGGAGAAGCGCAAATACCTGAAAGGACTCCATAAGAGGGTTTACATCAAGGATATTGTAGAGCGATACAAGCTGAAAGATGACGAGGTGCTTGAAGCCTTGATTGATGCATTGTCTTCGGCTGTTGGTTCACTAACCAATCCGCACAATCTGGCCAATGCAGCAGGCTCGCTGATGAAGCGCAACACCTCGGACCATACCATAAAGAACTATCTGGATTATTTGGAGGAAGCCTACCTGTTTTTGGGTGCACAGCGATACGATGTGAAGGGGAAACGGTATTTCGAGAACACACAGAAATACTATTCGATGGACATCGGACTGCGGAACGCCAAGTTGAATTTTCGACAGCAGGAGAAATCGCATCTGATGGAGAACGTGATCTTCGTCGAGCTCATCCGCAGAGGCTACAGCGTGGATGTGGGTGTGGTGGAAATGACCCTCGTAAAGGACGGCAAAAAGCAACAGTCACAGTATGAAATCGACTTTGTCGTCAATACAGGTCGCGAGAAGGTGTATATCCAATCCGCGCTAAATGTGGATACGGAAGTGAAAAAGAATCAAGAGACTTTCTCGTTGAAGAACTCGGGCGATTTTTTCCGCAAGATTGTCATTCTCGACGGAAACGCGAAGCCGTGGACCGATGAAGACGGCATCATGTATGTGGGTGTCATTCCGTTTTTGCTTGAGGAAGCGGGACGGATAATCTAAAAAGCCATCCCCATCCCAAACTCCAGCGCGTCGCCAAACGCATGTAATCAGGATGGGGCGGCTATTATGTTACATCCTCTGCCGTTCTTCCTCTCCCGCCAAACTTCCGCGATACTTGCTGGTCTTGGCCTTCAGGCGGTAACGCAAAGTCAGGTAGACTTCGCGGGAATCGTAGGTGCCGCT
>CADCML010000119.1 GCA_902802535.1 uncultured Bacteroidia bacterium | reverse complement strand
AGTCGGCAAGCAAGATAGCAGCCTGCTCGTCGGTGAGTTTGATGATAGGGTCTTGGTTGAGCGAGATGCTTCCTCCGATGCTGTAGTTGTTCGATGGCAACAGGTTTTGCAAAAACTTATAGTCGGCGGCAAACCACTCCACCTTCATTTCTGGATTTGCAGCGAGATTCTTCGCGCGACTCGGATTTGTCATCACCACCAAATCGTTTTTCACAATGTGGTAGCATTTTGCGTTAAACACAAAGCTGCCTTCGCCTTCCGTGCAGAGCAGATGCATGCAGGTGTGACTCAATTTTGGGTCATTCATCCCGAGGAAATCCGTAGCGTACTGAAAATCAATCTTCATGGCGCAAAATTACACTTTATTTCTTTCACTAGCACAAAAAAGATGGATTTTGTGAAAATAATGATGCTTCTTGTGAAACTAATATTCCAGTAAGTTGCTGTACTTTTGCACCGTAATTCAAAACCTAAGACGATGCAAGAACAAAGAGTTGACCCAAGGCTGACCACAGCCGAAGAACACGCGGAAGGCGTGCGCCAAGCGCAAGTGCTTTTCAAACTGAACCACACGATGCCTTACACCGACGAGTACAATGCCCTTGTGCGCGAACTCTTCGGCGACAACCTCGGCGAAGGCGGTTGGGTGATGCCCGGCCTCACGGGTGTCTGCTTCGACCGTGTCCATATCGGGAAGAACGTGATGATCATGAACAACTGTCTGATGATGGCCCGCGGTGGTATCACCATCGACGACGGCGCGATGATTGCCGCCAATGCGCAACTCATCTCCAATAACCACGACCTATACGACCGTCAGATTCTCCTCTGCAAGCCCGTCCACATCTGCGAAAACGTTTGGATTGGTGCTGGAGCCACCATTTTGCCCGGCGTGACCGTTGGCAAGAACGCAGTCGTGGCTGCTGGTGCCGTGGTCACCAAGGACGTGGAACCCAATACCATTGTGGGCGGCAATCCTGCGAAATTCATTAAATACATAGGAGAATAACACCATGAAAAAAGTAATCTTAATCGTAGCAACTATCATCATAAACATAATGACCATGAACGCACAAAACCAACCTTATTTGACGCTGAATAACGGCGTGAAGATGCCCCAATTCGGACTCGGCGTTTACAGCATTCCCGCTGGGGAAACCACCTACAATTCGGTACTAACTGCCTTGAAGGCGGGTTATCGACACATCGACACGGCGCACGCTTACGGCAACGAGCGTAGTGTAGGACAAGCCGTGAAAGACAGCGGCATTCCGCGCGACAGCATTTGGATTACCTCCAAACTTTGGCCCAACGAATACGGTGAGGAAATCACTCCCATCCAACTCGACAAGATGCTGGAACGCCTTGGTCTTGAATACCTTGACCTCGTGTATCTGCACCAGCCCTTGAGAGATTACAACGGTGGTTGGAAGGCACTTGAAGCCGCTTTGGAAGCCGGCAAAGTGCGCGCCATCGGAATCAGCGATTTCGACTTCAGCGATGAACTATTCAACTCCATCGTGGAACCTGCCCGAATCAAGCCGCAGGCCTTCCAAATCGAGTGTCATCCCTACGCACAGCGTGAACATTGGCAGGAAATGGCCAAGAAATACAACATCCAGATTGAATGCTGGTTCCCGCTTGGTGGCCGCGACTCGAAGGGTGAAATCCTCCGCGACCCCGTCATCAACGACATCGCCAAGGCTCACGGCAAGAGTGCAGCACAAGTCATCATCCGTTGGCATATCCAAAAAGGCTTCAGCGTAGTGCCAGGCTCATCTAACCCCAAGCACATCCAAGAGAACATCGAAGCCCTCGACTTCGCGCTGACCGACGCTGAGATGGAACAGATTCACGCCTTAAACAAAGAGAAGCGTTACTTCAATATGACCTATCAGCAGATTAAGGACTGGATGGAAAACTATGAAATTTGGGATTAAAACAAAAAAACAATGAAAAGCAACAAAACCATCATTACTGCAGCCCTTGCCCTTATCATGGCCACCAGCTGCAATGCACAAAACAAACAAGAAGTCAAATCATCAAATAAAAACAACATGAGCAAATCCATCGTCATTTTCTTCTCCCATGCGGGCGACAACTACAGCGTGGGCAACATCGAGGTCGGCAACACCAAGATCGTGGCTGACTACATCACCGAAATCAAAGGTGCCGACCAGTTTGAGATCATCACGCATAAGTACGACGGCATGGCCTATATGCCGCTCATCGAACTGGCCAAGGAAGAAGCCAACAAGGGCGAACTTCCGCCATACGAAGGCACCGCCCCCGACCTTTCGCAGTATGACACCGTCTTCATCGGCGGCCCAGTCTGGTGGGGCACCTATCCGCAGGTGATGTTCACCCTCTTCAAGGACATCAACCTCGATGGCAAGACCGTCATCCCCTTTACTACTCACGAAGGCAGCGGCTTAGCTTCCTGCACCAGCGATGTGAAGAAAGCCTTCCCGAAGGCCAAGGTCACGGGCGAGTTCAGCATTTATGGGCATGAAGTCCGTACGGGCAAGGCAAAGGTTGAGAAATGGTTGAAGAGTCTTTGAAAAATAAATTAAACACTTGAAAACATGAAAGTTAGAATACTTTTGGTTCTCACCGCTATGGCATTTGGCATTGGTGATGGCCAACACAAGCTGCCAAAACAAAAACGGCAATCCAACAACCGAACAACAAGAACAAACCGAACCAACAACACCCAACATGGAAAACACATCGAAAGTCTATTTCACCAGCGAAATCAGCCCTAAAGCACTTATTAACATCTACAAGGCTCTTGGCGTAGAAGCCGAAGGCCGTGTGGCCGTGAAAATCTCCACCGGCGAGGCCGGCAACAACAACCACTTGAAGGCCGACTTGATTGGACCTCTGGTGCAGTTGGTGAACGGAAAGATTGTGGAATGTAACACCGCTTACGCCGGCAAGCGTATGAACACCGAGGACCATCTGAAAGTCATCGAGGAACACGGCTTCAACGCCATCGGAGGCGTGGACATTATGGATGCCGACGGCGAAATCAAAATCCCTGTGCGCGACACCACCTACATGCGTTACAACATCGTGGGACAAAACATCCAAAACTATGACTTCATGATCAACCTCGCTCACTTCAAGGGACACCAGATGGGCGGCTTCGGTGGCGTGCTGAAGAACGCCAGCATCGGCGTGGCCTCGCGCAACGGCAAGACCTACATCCACACCAACGGTCAATGCGAGGACTACACCCATCTTTGGGACTACATCCAGCCTGAAAACCAAGACAAGTTCCTTGAATGTATGGCCGACGCTGCCGCATCAGTACACGACTACTTCAAAGGCAAGGTTCTCTATATCAATGTTATGAACAATATGAGCATCGACTGCGACTGCAACGGCAATCCCACACCTGTAGCGCTGCAAGACATGGGCATCCTCGCCAGCACTGACCCTGTAGCCCTCGACCAAGCCTGCATCGACCTCGTTCTTGGTCAAGAACAAACCGCTGACAACGATGTGGCTTCAATGAAAGAGCGCATCGAGAGCCGTCACGGTATCCACACCGTTGAACATGCCGAAAAGATTGGCCTCGGTAGCCGCAAGTACACTATCGTCAGCATTGACAAATAAACAACAAACAAAAGAACAATGTATTTCGACAGAAACGAGCATAAACAAGTAGTGGCACTTTTAGGTGCCGGTAGTATGGGAACCGCCATCGTGCGCCGCATTGGTGCTGGCAAGAAAATCCTTTTGGGTGACATCAGCGAGAAGGCATTGGAGCGCGTCGGTGAGGATTTCAGCCGTTGTGGTTATGATGTGGAAACAATGCAGGTGAACGCTTTGCAGAAAGACAGTATAGAGGCTTTTGCAAAGAAGGCCGCTGAATTGGGTCCTGTGATGTACTTCATCGATACGGCTGGTGCATCGCCCAATCAGGCCAACCCCGAACATATCGTCGACCTCGACATGGTCGGCACGGGTTATGCTGTCGATGCTTTTGGCGAAGTGATGGCCGAGGGTGGTGCAGGACTCATCATCAGTAGCCAGGCGGCCTATATGTACCCTATCCCCAATGACATCGAATTGCAATTGGTGCAGACACCGACCGCCAAACTGAAAGAGGTGAAATTCATTCAAGAGGTGGCCATGCAGAACAGCGGCTTCGCTTATATGATTGCCAAACGATTGCACCATCTCGCCGGGTGTCGTCGTCACCCCATTGGCCTACGACGAGTTCAACGCCAACGGCGAGGGCTACCAGCGCATGATTGATGCTTCAGCCGCCCAACGCACTGGCACCAGCGACGAGATTGCCGAAGCCGCAGCCTTCTTGCTCGGCGAACATGCCAAGTTCATTACAGGCACCGACCTGCTCATCGACGGTGGCGTCATCGCGGCCATTCGCGCTGGCGAATATCAATTGGGGTAATAAAAATGTGAAGAAAGCCTTTCCACTTTGACCTCAAACCTTTCCCGAATGGCAATACACCTTTGAATATTACGAACAAATGTAATACATCACATAATCAACGTAGTAACTCTGATAGTAGCTCTGATACTAACTCTGAAAGTAACTTAGATACTAACTTAGTTACCAACTTAGATACTAACTTAGTTACTAACCCTGACAGTCGCTTACTTTTATCCGACAGACAAAAGGAAGTATTGCGTTATTGTATATTTCCGAGAAGTAGTCGTGAAATATTGAATCATCTAAATGTTACATATCACAACAAAAACATTGCAAAATATATAACATCATTGATTGATGCAGGTCTTCTTGATCGCACTCAACCCAATTCTCCCAATGCACCCAACCAAAAGTATGTCATAAAAAGAAAATGAAATGACAATGAGCAAATTTTCCGAATCCAAATCTGTTGAACCCAAAGTTGCTGAATGTTATGCTTATCCTAATTCCTCTTTTTCTGCTCTCCTGCATTGCCTATACCAGTTGGCGTTTGTGGCTCATTTTGCCGCTTTCCCCGTTGGGAAAGACCTTGGCCGTAGCAGTGTATCTTCTCTGCTTCGCCTGCGTTTTTTTGCATTACGGGTTAGGTAAC
>CADCML010000118.1 GCA_902802535.1 uncultured Bacteroidia bacterium | reverse complement strand
CACGCCGACGGTTTGGGCTTTCTCGTCATATTGCTCGCGGGGGCAATTCCATTCCAATACATCAAGTTTCGGGAGCACGATGCCTTTCTTGTTGGTCACTCGGTCTTTGAACATTTCGCGCAATTCCAAGCCTTTATCGATACGGGCGTAGATGCTCTCCGCGTCGAAGTTAGCGTTGGTGATGGTCGAAAACAGTGCGTCGTTCACGAAGGCGTGGATACTCTTGCGGAAATCGCAATATTCGTGTCCACATCCGTGCTGGTGATGGTTGGCGATGACGCCCAATCCTTTAAGGACATAGATCAAAAGGTCTTGTGCATGAGCTACTTGCGGGGTCTTTCCGCATACTCCAGAAATCTTGCAGCCGGTGCATCCGGCGGTTTCCTGACATTGGAAACAAAACATTTTCTCGTTCATAGTATTGCGTGTTGGGTTAGTTGTGAAATTTGCCGCAAAACTACATACGAGGAACGACTTGGAGCGTAACAAATGTTACCGTGAAAAACAAAAATCCGTAAATCAGGTCTCAAACTGTAGCGATCAAGTATGCTCTGTTCTCGCTTGTTCGAAACGTTCACATTTACTTTCCTTCTCGATAGTCAACCATGTTCATGGAGCTTTGACAAATCGTTATTTGTCAGTATCTTTTGCCAAATAATGTACGGGCTTCTTTTGTCCATTTGCGAACGAAATCAGTTTTTGCAACGGTATAGGCATCTCTGTCATGCTCGTATCTCTTCCATAATTCAAGCTTTAATGTTTCATATTCCTTTGCAATCTGAGGATGCTCATTCAGATAGTCGCGGAAATACAGCTCATCATTATCTCCTGCGTATCTAAGATGAATGTGATAAACCTTATCCGCAAATCCCTCTTTTGTATATCCCTTGTTGAGTGAAATACGTCCCTTTTCATCAGACATTCTGATAAAACCATTCTGCTCCATAACGTGCGATACTGCTTCCATGTCGGCATTTTCGGATATCTCGACCATCACATCAACAATGTTCTTGGCCCAAATGCCATGGATTGCTGTACTTCCAATGTGACTGATTCTTTTAACAGGATAACCTGTCAAAAGTTTGGTAAGTTCAGTTTCTATTTCCTTGAAGTATTCATTCCATTGATCATTGGGCTGAACAAGGAAGATGGGGAATAACTCCCACAACTCTTCCAACGTCATTTCCGACAGTTCTTTTCTCATCACCAAGTCCTTTGCAAATTCTGATTTATCGGTCTATTGGCGTATATTCAATCTTGGCTTCCTCATCAGTCGCTTCAAGTTTCATAATCACAGGGCGCAGACCGTCATTGCAGCTGACAATGGCCACGCCAGGTTCTTTAATCCAATCACCATAATAGAATAGTCCTTTGTCTGCACCATGAGCCAGTGCAAACACATACTGATAAATGGCTTTCCATGCTTCATCACAAAAACCTTCAGGCTTTGCATAGTCAGCGTAAAACACATCACCAACCTTCATCATCGGACATGCTTTCAGGCCGCAGATGCCATATTCCTTTGCCAAGTCCTCATTCAGCATCGTTTTGAGGATGGTAATCTTAACTTTCTTCATAATAGGTTTTACTTTTCATATAATTCAATGGGCAGTCCGTCAGGATCTTGAAAGAAGAGGAACTGCTTGCCAGTGTACTCGTCTATCCTAATCTGTTCGTGTGTAATCCCCAGTGCATCTAATTCACCGATGGCTGCTGCTATGTTGTCGACTTCAAAAGCCAAATGTCGCATACCAGCGGCTTCTGGATGCGTCAATCGGCGCGGTGGTGAAGGAAAAGAGAATAACTCGATGATATAATCGTGGTCAAGAGCGAGGTCGGTTTTGTATGACTGACGCTCGGCACGATAATGTTCAGCAATAACCTTGAATCCAAGGACTCGCGTATAGAAATCCAAACTCTTCTGATAGTCGGAGCAGATGATGGCGATATGGTGTACTTTGTTTAGATGTAGCATGGTTTTATCTGTTTCGCAATTCGGCTGCAAAGTTATAAAAACAATCCATAAACGGGTCGAAGGTGGATGTGTCGGGGAAGTGGAGGTGGCCGCTTTTCCGTTTCATTGAGAGTCAAGAGAAAAATTCATTTATTTCATTTTTTCTTTTTCGACTTCGGCTGTGGCAATGCCTTACAGGTTTCGCAGACAAGTGCTGACAAATAATCGCGGTCGTCCACATCTTCGATGAAGAAATAGTCTTTCGCGCCGTCGTAAGGCGGACGCATCTCGATGCTACGCAATAGCGAGCGGCCCGCCTCAGTTGGTTTCAGGTAAAAACGGTTGTCGCAGACGAGGCCGAAGATGACGCCGTCGCAATAGATGCCGTAGTCGCCGAACATCTTTTTCACCGTAATCTCGCCCGCACCAGCGCATTGGTCGGCGATGTATTGAACGAAGTCAGGATTGCTTGCCATGGTGTATGGTTGTCTTTTGTGATTGCGCAAAGGTACGAATATTCACAATAAGAATGGAGTAAATGATGTGCAAAACCGCCGCAAAGGTCGAGAAAAACCTTGCAGCGGTTTAGTCATTAAAACTACGATGTACCTTATTTGCTTTGCTCAAACAGCCAATCCCTGACGGGTGCCAGTTTATAGGCATAGTCGAACGAAGCCATGTGTTCCATGCCTTGGCCCGATTCGGGGAGAACGGTGCCTTTTTCCCACACAATGAAGTTGATGTTGCCGCCTTTATTGATGAGC
>CADCML010000117.1 GCA_902802535.1 uncultured Bacteroidia bacterium | reverse complement strand
CACAATGCCTCAACAAGAACAGATCCGCCCACTATTGGAGGACTGAACACTCGCGCATCCGCGTACGCGCAAAGGGTGACGCATTGTCAAAGTCAGGAAATAGGGTAGTTATTCATGAACAAACGGCCATCTCACACGAGGTGGCCGTTTTTCTTGTTTTTGCTTGCAAGTAATCTTTTTCTTCGTAACTTTGCACCCAAAGACAACAATTATGGTAGATACAGCTTTTTTGGGAAGACGCTATCCTGTTGGGATACAGACATTTTCTGAGATTAGAAAAGAAGGTTATGTATATGTAGACAAAACCGATCTTGTTTGGAAATTGGCTCATTATGCCAAATATATCTTTCTCAGCCGTCCTCGAAGGTTTGGAAAGAGTTTGCTTACCACCACTCTGGATTCCTATTTCCAAGGAAGAAAAGACCTTTTCGAAGGCTTGAAAATCATGGAGCTGGAGAAGGAGTGGGAAGCATATCCTGTCATCCATGTGGATTTGAGCGAGGCGAAAAACCAAACTACTGCAGAAGAACTCCGTAGGGTTTTGATGCTGATATTGAAGCCTTTGGCGGACAAGTTTGGTCGAGATGCTGACGAGAATCTTCCAGGAACTTTACTCAAAGGGATAATTCGTCGTGCCTATGAGAAAGAAAAAAAGCAAGTGGTTATTATCATAGACGAATACGATGCACCGTTGTTGGATATGCTACATTCAGAGGAACAGTTGCCAGACTATCGTCGTGTCATGCAGGAGTTTTACCAACCACTGAAAGCGAGCGAGGCCATGATACGATTCTGTTTCATCACCGGCATTACCAAATTCAGTCAGTTAAGCATTTTTTCTACCATAAACAATTTGTTGAATATTACGATGGATCCGGAGTTTTCCGCCATTTGTGGAATCACTGAAAACGAGCTGGTTACTACGTTAGCGGATGAAATTCAACGCTTGGCCAAATCTTATGGTTGCTCAGCGGAAGAGATGCACGAAAAACTCAAGCTGCAATATGATGGTTATCATTTTTCGCGTGATTCGGAGGAAATATACAATCCATTCAGCCTGTTGAAAGCATTCTTGCATAAAGAACTTGGCGCCTACTGGTTCGAAAGTGGAACGCCGACGTTTTTAATCAGACAGATGCAACGCTTTCGTACAGATATTACCTCCTTGGAAGAGTTTGTGGTGCCTTCTTCGGCATTCGATCGTCCAACGGAGGCTATGTCGGATGCGCTTCCACTTCTTTATCAAAGCGGTTATTTGACCATCAAAGGGTATGAAAGGGAATCTCAGATGTATACCTTATCCCTCCCGAATCAGGAAGTGCGCATCGGATATACGGAAGGCTTGCTTCCCGCCTATATCGGTATAGAGGGTTATATGGTGCAAACAGGCTTTGCCTTGAAGTTCTGGCGTGCCCTAAAGCAAGACGACATCAATTTGGCTTTGAAGGAGATGCAGTCCTATCTCGCGGGATTGCCATATATTGAAGGCTTTAAGAAAAAGCTGGCTGAGGTTTCCAATGTGGAAGGATTCTACGAATGGACTTTCTATCTCGTTTTCTCCATGCTGAATGTGTATGTGAAAACGCAGGTGAAATGCGCCCGAGGCCGCATCGACATGGTGGTTCACATGCCAAACACGGTTTATGTGTTTGAACTAAAGGTTGATGGCTCGGCGCAGCAAGCCTTAGAACAAATCGACAATAAAGGCTATGCCATCCAGTATCAAACGGATGGAAGAAAAGTTGTGAAAGCGGGTGTGAGCTTTTCTTCAGAGACAAAGACAATCGATGATTGGGTTATCGGCTAATTCATTCCTTCAAACTCTGCCGAGCATACGGCACCAAATCTTGGCTCGCAAACTCCCCTTTCAAATACTTGAAATACCCAGCCACGGCAACCATTGCGGCGTTGTCGGTGGAGTAGGAGAGGCGCGGGATGAAGACCTTCCAATGGTATTTTTCGCCCAAGGCGAGCATGGCATCGTGCAAGCCGCTGTTGGCACTCACGCCGCCGGCGATGGCCACGGTTTTGATGCCCGTCTGCTTGCTGGCCTTCACTAACTTGTTCATCAGGATGTCGATGATGGTCTTTTGCACCGAGGCGCAGAGGTCGGCCTTGTTTTCCTCGATGAAGTTGGGGTTGAGTTTCAAGTTGTCGCGTACGGTGTATAAGATGCTGGTTTTCAGTCCGCTGAAGCTGTAGTCAAGGTCGGGGATTTGAGGCTTGGCGAAGGCGAAAGCGTTGGGGTTGCCGACTTTGGCTAATTTGTCGATGACGGGACCGCCAGGGTAGGGCAGCCCGAGGATTTTGGCCGTCTTGTCGAAGGCCTCGCCTGCTGCGTCGTCGATAGTCTTGCCGATGACTTCCATGTCGAAATAGTCCTTCACCACCACGATTTGGGTGTGGCCGCCCGACACGGTGAGGCACAAAAACGGGAATTTAGGCACCTCGGTATGGGTTTCGTCGGTGGCGAAATGCACCAGAATATGCGCGTTCATGTGGTCGATTTCCACCATGGGGATGTTTAAGGTCTGTGCGAAGGCCTTTGAAAATGAGGTGCCTACGAGTAACGAGCCCAAAAGTCCGGGGCCGCGCGTAAAAGCGATGGCAGATAACTGATTTTTTTCTATTTTTGCAGTCTTCAAGGCCGTGTCGATGACGGGGATGATATTTTGCTGGTGGGCACGCGAAGCGAGTTCGGGGACCACACCGCCGTATTGCTCGTGAACCTTCTGGCTGGCAATGAC
>CADCML010000116.1 GCA_902802535.1 uncultured Bacteroidia bacterium | reverse complement strand
CCTTGGCCCAATCCGCCACAAAGCACATCGGAGCAGCCTTGTTCGGCTAAAAACTTCGGCATCGCGCCGTGCTCATGCTCAGGTGCTTGCAGCACCTTTGAATCGACGATCTTTCCGTCTTCGACATCGAAAATGGTGACTTGTGGAGCCTTTCCGAAGTGCTGCCACAGTTTTCCTTCATTGGATGGGATGGCTATTCTTTGATTCATAATGATCGGTTTTTTAAATTTGCGGCAAAAATACTACATTTGATGAAACCGTCGATAATATGGAATCCGCAATCCGAGCGAGGTCTTGGGTTGCGGAATTTTTTGTACTTTTGTAGCCGAAAAGATGTTTTATAAAAACTGTAACTTTTTCGAATCAATTCCGTATTAATAGTATTGAAAAACAAAACCTCTATCAATATGAAAAAAGCAAACGCAATCGCCATTCTGGTATCATGCATCATGGCAGCAGGCTGCGCACAGAAGACAGTAGAAACGCCTCAACCCGAGAGAGAAGTTGTTCCAGCTATTGAGTTGAGCAACATGGACACCACCATCAATCCCGCGGACGACTTCTATCGCTATTGCAACAACAACTGGCTGAAAAACAACCCGATTCCCGAGACGTATTCCGCCTACAGTGCCTCCTACGAGGTTGACGAACGCACTGAGTTGCAGATCAAAGCCATCATCGATGAGGTTACGCATGATAAAAATGCCGAGCAAGGCAGCGTGACCCAGAAGATCCGCGACTTTTACAATGCGGGCATGGACACCGTAGCTATCAACCAACGCGGCTACAGCGAGTTGTTGCCCTATTTCGACCAAATTGACCAAATGAGTGACAAGTCGCAACTTTCTGAACTGATTGGGATGCTCCACTATGAAGGATTTGGCTGGCCTTTCTTTCAAGCGGGCAGCTACACCGATTGGAAAAACGCCGACAGGGTCATCATGCTGGTCTTCCAAGCCGACCTCGGACTCCCCGACCGCGATTTGTATCTTGTTGAAGAACTACAGGAAATGCGTGACAAGTATGTCGAACACATCGCCAATATGTTCCAGCTTACCGGCACCGAGGCTGCTCTAGCATCGGAAAAAGCTCAGCATGTCTTTGATTTTGAGACCGAACTCGCCAAAAACTCCATGCCCATCGAGGAATGCCTCGACCCCAACAACCTCTATCACCTGAAAAGTCGCCAGGAACTTCAGGCCTCCATGCCCGACTTCAGCTGGGACAACTACTTCCATGCCATCGGAGCACCGGCCTTCGACAGCCTCAACGTGGCCTCTCCCGACTTCTTCACCGCCCTCAATGGCCTCCTCCTCAACACCGACCTCGGCACCATCAAGGACTACATGCGATGGGTGGTCATCACAGAGAGTGCCCCTCGACTTAGCGATGACCTCGTCACCGAAGACTTCAACTTCTATAAAAAATACCTCTATGACGTAGAAGAGCAGAACCCCCGCTGGCGTCGTGTGCTTGACAAGACTTCGGACTATTTGGGCGAAGCCATCGGCCAACTCTATGTGGAAAGGTACTTCCCTGCCGAAGCCAAGGAACGCATGATTAACCTTGTCGGCAACCTGCGCTTGGCATTGCGGGAACGCATCAAGAACGTCGATTGGATGAGCGATGAGACCAAAGCCCGAGCCATTCACAAGCTCGACTGCTACAGTGTGAAGATAGGCTATCCCGACAAGTGGTTGGACTACAGCAAGTATGAAGTCACGCCCGAGTCCTACTTCCAAAACGTACGCCGCGCTGAGCGTTTCATTCATGAGAGAGACATGGACAAAATAGGCAAGCCTGTTGACAAGGAAAAATGGAATATGACTCCGCAGGAAGTCAACGCTTACTACAACCCTGAATTGAATGAGATCGTGTTCCCGGCAGCCATCCTTCAGCCTCCGTTCTTTAACATGGATGCCGACGATGCCGTCAACTACGGAGCCATCGGCGCGATCATTGGCCACGAGATGACTCACGGCTTCGACAACATGGGGCGTATGTTCGACGAAAAAGGCAACCTCAATAACTGGTGGACCGAAGAAGACGATGCCAAGTTCACCGAATGCACCAAGCAACTGGTGAAGCTGTTCGACGAATTCGAGCTGAGGGGGCACCACATCAACGGCGAACTGACCTTGGGCGAAAACATCGCCGACCTGGGAGGGCTGAATGTGGCTTGGGATGCCTACCAGATGACTGACGAGGCCAAAGCCAACAAACCCATTGACGGCTTCACGCCTGCCCAGCGCTTCTTTATCAGTTACGGCACCGTATGGCGCACCAATATCCGTGACAAAGCCCTTGAACGCAAGTTGAAGGAGGATGTGCATTCTCCTGCCGAAGCCCGTGTGAACTGCGCCCTCCGCTCGATGTCGCACTTTTACGAGGCCTTCGACATCCCAGAAGGAAGCAAGATGTATATCGCTCCTGATGAAAGAGCTGCCATTTGGTAGAGAAGAGAAAAACAAGCTATTTTTTTACCATCAAGCCGTGGCTATTGAGCTGCGGCTTTTTTAATGGTGATGCCCCTCGCAATGATGGTGGCAGCTGGGGTCACCATAAACGATGGTGCCGTCGAGGAACATGGCCAGCACCTGCTCCACGGGAAGTTCGGGAGCGCCAGCATGGATGCGGATGCCTAACTGGTTCAGCATGTTAACGGCACCTTGGCCCAATCCGCCACAAAGCACATCGGAGCAGCCTTGTTCGGCTAAAAACTTCGGCATCGCGCCGTGCTCATGCTCAGGTGCTTGCAGCACCTTT
>CADCML010000115.1 GCA_902802535.1 uncultured Bacteroidia bacterium | reverse complement strand
TGATGGTTATCCAGCAAACGATGGTTTTGGGCATCGGCATGATGGCTGGCGAGGACACCGAGAAAAAGCGTCGCGGCGTCCTTGAGCCACATGTCATCGGGAAAAAACCTATCGAGATGCTTTTCGGCAAGAGTGCGGCCTATCTCGCCATCTATTCGGTGATTTCGGCCTACGTCTTTTGCCTTGTGCCGCATTGGTTCCACCTCATCCAAATTGGCAAGTGGACCGATTTGGTGGCGTTCCTGTTCCCCTATCTGTTGGCATGCCTCTTCTTCAGCATGACGCTTTCGAGCATGTTCGTATTCGTCTCGGTGCCGTTGCTGTTCATCTCGGGCATTTCGTGGCCTACATGCTCTGTACCGGAGTTCTGGAAAGTGGTTTCATGGCTATTCCCATCGACCTTTGGCATCAATGGCTACGTGAAGATTAATAGTATGGGTGCTGTGCTCCGCGATGTGAAGCCCGAGTTGATTGGCCTATGGGTACAAACCTTTGTCTACGGCATCACGGCATGGTTGTTGTACTATCGTTCCTATGGCAAACACCTGAAAGACATCATCGAGGTGGCTGAAGAACGCTTGCAGGCCCGCTGGGCAGATTATCTATAAAGACAAAAATTCGACAAAATAAAACTTATCATCATGAAAAAAGTATTTTTAAGTTTGGTGCTTTTCTGTGGCTTGGCCCTCATCAGCACCAGTTGCAACAAAGACAACAACACAGTAACCCCCGAAGTGGAAGAAGGAGCTGTGACTGTCGGTAGCAAAACTATGGACATCGTCGCCTCCAATGCAGTCAAATATGGCCAACAAAATGCCATTGTCCTCACTTCCAAGGAAATGACTGCCGCTGACAACGAAGGCATTGCTATTATTTTCAACGGCGACATTGTCCCTGGCACCTACACGATTGGCGAAGATACCAAGAGTACGGTTCCTCAAGTGGTCGGCCTGCATGAGTTCAACATGGGTGAATTGCCTTTCCTTATGGGTGCCGACACGCTGTATTTTGGCGACACTTACTTTTGGGTCAATGGGCAACTCTCCATCACTGAAGACAACGGCACTTACACTGTCGTTTTGTCACAATGCGTAGGCACCAATGCCAACGGACATGATGTCAATATGGCTCTGAACTTCAATGGCACTTTGCCCCCATACGTCTTCGACACGAGCAACAAGTTCCAAATCAAGGATATCGAAAGCCCCATAGGACTGGCAGGCATCACCACACTCAACAATCTAAGCTCTTTGGGGCTCGATGTCAAGTCAATGCTCTTCATGTCGGCCGACCGCAAGCGTTTTTTCATCGTCAGCTATTTGGGTGGTCAAGTCGTGGACGGCGAATACCAGCTTGGATATATCGGCACACCATATCTGCCCCAATTCCCATGCGTGCATGTCGCTCTCGACAGCGATTTCTTGACTTTCCAGCCCCAAACGGGCTATATTGCCCAAAGCGGCACCATGAAAGTGGTCACCAACGACGACGGCACCAAGACCGTTATCATGGAAAACCTCAAACTGAAAAACGTGGAACACGACAACGAGTAGCCTTTAAAAGCAAGACAAAACCAGAAAATAAAACTCATTTAATCAAAACAATCAACAATGAAAAAAGCATTAGCAATCGTGGCTCTCGTAGCCGCCATGTTCGTTGCCGGAAACGTGCAGGCACAATCAACCATTTATGCAACTTATGCTCCTGAGACTTTTGTCGCTGGCAGCAACAGCACGAATTACCAAGGTTTCTCAGTCGGTTTCTCACAGAACATCGAATTGGCCAAAGGTATCGGAGTGGCCGCCGGTGCCCAATTCCGCATGAACATGAGAAACACGACCCAAACCATTTGGGGCATCACCGGCAAAACAAATGAAACCCAGACCATCATTGATGTGCCGATTTTGTTCAACTATAAGGTTGCAGTCAACCGCGACTTGGCCATCGTTCCGTTTGTCGGCCCTATGCCGAGTATTGCCCTTACGGGTGTCACAAAAGGCGCCGACCCCCTCTTTGGCGAAAACAGCTACGACTGGTACGGCGACAACAGCAACCAAAGCCGTTTCAACCTTTACGCCGTGTTTGGTGCCGATGTGAAGTTTGCCAACTTCAACCTGTTCGGCGGCTATCGTCTCGGCCTGCTTGACCTCGACAAAACCGATAACGCTTCTTTGAAGACCAACGGACTGTTTGTCGGACTCGGCTTTACGCTTTAATAGATTAGGCTTAAATCATTTGGAGCCGGCCTTATGGGTCGGCTTTTTTTTGTACTTTTGCATCAAAACTCATCGCCATGAAAACCATCAAAGACATCTATAAAATCGGCATAGGCCCTTCAAGCAGTCACACGATGGGGCCGCAAAAGGCCGCCTCCATCTTCAACGAACGTTATCCGGATGCTTCGGCGTTTGAGGTGACGCTTTACGGCAGTCTCGCCGCCACGGGCAAAGGACACATGACCGACTGGGCCATTCTCAACACTTTGCAGGCCCCGACCGAAATCATTTGGAAACCTGATGTCGTTTTGCCGTTCCATCCTAATGGCATGTTGTTCAAGGCTTTCGATGAAAGCAAGAACCTTATCGGCGAGTGGCAGGTGTTCAGCATCGGAGGAGGCAACCTCGCTGAGGAAGGCAAACAGAGCGAACAGCCTGACATTTATCCGTTGGGCAAGATGACTGACATCCTGAACTGGTGCGAACAACGAGGGCGTACCTATTGGGAATATGTCTACGAATATGAGAACCAACAAGAAATCGAGGCCTACATGATGGAGGTGTGGCAAGTGATGAAAGCCGCCGTCGAGCGCGGATTGCAAGCCGAAGGCGTGTTGCCTGGACCGCTCAACCTGAGCCGCAAGGCCGCCATGTATCATATCAAGGCTTCGGGCTATACACATACCTTGCGCAACCGTGGCTTGGTGTATTCATACGCCTTGGCCGTTGCAGAGGAAAACGCCTCTGGTGGACGGATCGTCACTGCGCCGACTTGTGGTTCCTGCGGCGTGATGCCGGCGGTATTGTATCACCTTTCGAAAAACTATGAGTTCACAGACCAACGTATCATCCGCGCCTTGGTGACGGCGGGATTGGTGGGTAACATTGTGCGCACCAATGCCTCCATTTCGGGTGCCGAGGTAGGCTGTCAGGGCGAAGTGGGAGTGGCCTGTGCCATGGCCGCTGCTGCCGCCAACCAGCTGTTTGGAGGCAGTCCGGCACAAATAGAATACGCTGCTGAAATGGCTTTGGAGCATCACCTCGGTATGACTTGCGACCCGGTTTGCGGCCTCGTGCAGATTCCCTGCATCGAGCGCAATGCATACGCTGCCGCCCGTGCCCTTGACTCCAACATTTACTCCACTTTCTCCGATGGCCGCCACCGCGTGTCGTTCGATAAGGTGGTGGAAACCATGAAGGAAACGGGCAAGGACATACCTTCGCTATATAAGGAAACCTCCAAAGGAGGTCTCGCCCGCGATTATGCCCAGATGGAATGATAGAATCACTCTTTTTTGATGTTTCCTTTTCTTATAGTCCTGATGGCCGTCATTCCTTTTTCTATGGTATTACGGAATATCTCCTCTGGGTTTTTCAAGTTGTCTTTCTTGTGTTTTTTCTTGGGGAATTCGATGACTTCCTTGGGCATAATACGCTGATAACCGTTCTTTTCCAAGGCTTTCACGGCACTTTCGTAGCCACGGAAAAACAGATCTTCGATCTTTGACATATCGTAAGCCGTGCAACCATAGGTGTCGAGTTCGATGAAGAGATCTGCTTGGGCAGAGTCGACTGCTACGTTGGACACCATCATCATCATAAACGAACGATAAGCTACCGATATGAGATTATCCTTATATTTGTCCTCTTCCAAATGGTTGAGGTTGAGTGCAATGACCTTCTCACATTTTTGTCGTATGGCCGACACAGGCAGGTTTTGGAAAGCGCCGCCGTCGACGTAATGGATTCCGTTGATGTATTTTGGTTGGAAGATGACCGGAATGGAGCATGAGGCCACCACACGAGGAGCGATTTCACCTTTAGTGAACACTTTCGGCACACCATGTTCAATGTCGGATGCAACGAGGAAAGTCGGTATAGGCAACTCTTCCAAACGACTATAAGGTAATTTTTCCTGAATCAATTCCGACAACGGACGCGAATCAAACAATCCCCCTTTGGGCACACTTGGTGTGACGATATCCTTGAAAAAGTTCATGCCCTGAAAGGTTTCTATCATTTGTTTTGGAGTGAAACCCGATGCGTAGAGCGCCGCCACAAGAGCACCTGCACTAGTGCCCGACACCACATCAGGTTGGATGCCATATTCTTTCAGTGCCTGAAGTGCACCACAATGGGCCGCAGCCTTGGCACCGCCACCACTGAAGGCTATACCCAGCGGATATTTCTTTGTTGCCATA
>CADCML010000114.1 GCA_902802535.1 uncultured Bacteroidia bacterium | reverse complement strand
GCTTCCTTTAATGCTGCTTCATCACCCTGCTTTGCGAGGCTTTTTCCTCCAATTCCATACGGCCGATGCGCCAAGTGAGGCCGAGGCTGATGTAGCGCGAATTGAAACTGTAGTTGTAGGACGATGAATGATAGGGGTTGAGGCTTCCCGTGCCCGTGGAGCGACTCTTGAAGATGTCGTTGGCATTGAGGTAAAGCGACAGACGACGGTCGAACAAGTCGGCGGCCAAACCGCAATCCACGCCCCAATTCTGCTCGTTGACCACCAACACATCTTGGCGACGACTGCGATAGTCGGCGTTGACATATACCTGTAGCACTTTCCAAAGTTTGGTCCAGAAATTCAAACGAACCGAATAACTAATCATCTCGTTTTCAATCCATTCATTGGTGCGGAATTGCACCTTGTAGTAGTCGTCGAACAGCATGGCATAGAAGCGGATGTTCATGAAATCGGCAGGGCGAATCGTGGCGTTCAATTCCAAGCCTTTGCTTTTTGTCGTACCGATGTTGACGGCTTGCGTGAAATCCACCAAACGCCCGTAATAGTCGTGCCATGCGACATCTGTCAATGTGCCGATTTCGTCCACACTTGCCCTGTAGAATGATGCTACACCAATCGAGCCAAGACGGTCGAAATACTTGGTCCAGCCGGCTTCCATGTTGTGCGTGAAGCTTTGGCGCAAATCGGGCGAACCTGTGCTGAAACTGTCATCAGCAAGCACCTTGAAGTGTGCAATTTGTGAGCCTTCAGGATTGGAGACACGACGGGTATAACTCAAGGTGAAGTTGTGCATGTTTTTCGTGCTATAACTGAAATGTACCGAAGGTGAAAGCGAGAAGTAACTGCGGTTGAGGTCAAAATCGGGAGCGGAAGGATAGCGCAAGGCAATCCAATCGTTTTCGGCCCGTAGTCCGACCTTGATTGTAAATGGCCCGAAACGGTGTTGTGCGGTGAGATAGGCAGAAGCGAAGAATCCGTTGTTTTTCAGTCGATAGCTGCGGACGGCTTCGTTGTAATACAAGGAATCGATGCGGCTGATGGTGTCGGCGACAAGGTCGGTGACATCGGTGCCCGTGCCGAGGAAAACGCCAGTTTCGATTAGGCCTTTTTTGCTGTAGGGATGGGAATAGTTGACATTCAGGCTGCCCCATATTTCAGGATGCAGGTTGGTTACTTGGCGCATAAAGTTCAATTGAGGAGTTGTCGCAAAGGTTCTTTTGTGATGCCTTGTGCCGTTGGTGCTGCTCATTTCTGCGTCGATACTCAAATCAAGTTTGCGCCCGAGGGTGTCAAACCGATGCGACCACCAAACGCCTCCCGTACTCCCGATGAAGAAACTCCGCGAGTCTATGTCAGAATGGTAGTCGTAAACGCCTGGGGTGTAGATGTATTCCGTCCGATGGGCATCAATCGAGGAGTGTCCCGTGGCAAGTCGAGGATAGATTTCAAGCCATGCCGAAAGGTCGGTCAAAGTGTCGATTTCAAGCGTGTATTCTGCGCCAACGAAGGCTTGACGTCCGTTTTCAAACTGCTGTCCGACATAATCATAATGGTTGGAAACCACGCTGTCAGGGGTCAGGATTTGCGAGGTCAAATTGGTTTCGGAAATCTCACGTTCCAGTTCGATGTCGGCGTAAAAGTTGAGGCTTTGCCTGTCATCCGACCAAACATAACTGATCCAAGGAGAAAGCATGGGCGAGGTGGAAGCGTTGATGCCTGCACTCAACATCCGGTTATGGGTCACTTGCTGGTTGGTGACAATGTTGATGATGCTGCCTTTGGTTTTGTAACGCGCCGAAGGGTTGCTGATGACCTCAATGCGCTTGATGTTGCCGGCGGGCATCATTTTTAGGTATTGCTTCAGGCTTTCGGCATCCATGTGCGAAGGCTTGTCGTTGATCCATACCTCTACATTGCTGCCGCCTCTGAAAGAGATTTTGCCTTCTGCATTCACTTCCACGCCCGGTGCATTCTGCAAGGCATCCGAAGCCGAACCCGTCTGAACACTTGGGTCGTCATCCACATTGTAAAGCGTCTTTTCGCCGTCGGCGGAATAGATGGGGCGCGAGGCTGTTATCTGGATCTCGTTCAATGAAGTTGAAATCGGTGTCAGTTTGATGGTTCCAATGCTCTTTTCGGCATGAATGTCAACAGGTTGCCAATGCGTTTCGTAACCCACGCAACTGATACGGAGCAAGTAAGAACCACCTTCAATGCCTTTGAAGCAAAAAGCGCCCTTGTCGTCGCTCGTCACGCCGTAGGCAAACACGCTGTCGGTCGAATGAAGTAGCACACAGTTGGTATAGGGCATCATGGCCCCATCGTTTGCATCTTTCAAGTTACCTTTCAGCGTGTAAGTCTCCGATTGCGCCAAAAGGGTGTTGGTCACAAACAGCAGCAACAACGCTGCAAATACTTTCTTTACTTTTCTCATGGCATCACTTTTTGGAGCCTAAACATTTCATCGTCATTCCACATAAATTCCACGATGTGGAAGCCGCATTTGTTGACATAGAAGTGGATGTTGCGCTTCTCGAAATAGGGCGTACACGTTTCCCAAGCAATAATCTCAGGATACATCTTTTCGATGAGGCACCATGCCGCATAGCCAATGCCTTTGCTGTGGACATCGGGTTTCACAAACAGCAATTCCAGCTCGCCACGAAGAAAGGCTTTGTCAATGGAAACGACCACGCCGCCTACCTTTTCCCCGTCCAAAAGGATGCGATAGGCCTTGCCGTTGTTGATGGACTGCTCGATGGTGTCGCGTGAGATGATTTCGCCGTCTTCCTCAAAATGGTCGTCACGCACCCCAAACTCCTCTGTTGCGCCATACTTGAACGCCCATTGGT
This sequence comes from uncultured Bacteroidia bacterium, assembly GCA_902802535.1. GTDB lineage: Bacteria > Bacteroidota > Bacteroidia > Bacteroidales > F082 > Limimorpha. The sequence continues at coordinate 53 of CADCML010000114.1, read as the reverse complement.
TGTCGAGGATGAACTGCTCCTTGTCGTCAGGCTCCAAGGGAGCCAAGGTCACT
>CADCML010000113.1 GCA_902802535.1 uncultured Bacteroidia bacterium | reverse complement strand
AGGTAGTTAAGACTGAGCATGATTACTTCTTTTTGAGGCAAAAGTAACCATGCCGACGGCGGCAATAGTGACAAAAAAAGCCCCGCATTGCTGCGAGGCTTCAGAGTAGATTCAAAGTAAGTTCAAAGTTCTGCATCGGCTTGGATTTGTTCCATCAGCTGGGTAAATTCCAAGCCCAATTGCTCGGCTTGACCTTTGAGGTCGGCAAGGCCTGAGTTGATTTCACACATTCGGGTGATGATTTCAGAGCGTGTCATGCCGCCCTCCTTTCTACGGCATTGACCGTGTTTGCCGAAGTTTTGCGAAGTTTTTGCGAAGTCTCGTTCATGTAGCCGCCAAAGTAAGCGCCTGCGGCTAACATGGCCGTGCCGATGGCGGCCATGATGAGGCTGTCACCCATAGTTAGGGCTACTACAACTCCGATGACGGCAACAATGCCCCATCCTTTTTTCACCTGCGTTTTCATGCCGCACCTCCTTTCTTCTTTCCTCCTCCTTGTTGGAGCACCTCACCGTTGGCGATGAGTTCGGTCACTTCGTTGGCCAGCTTCTTCAGGTCGCGCACGGCACTGACGATGGCGTTGTTGATGGAGCGAAGCTTCGCTGATTCTTCCCTGTCAGAGGTGTCGACCAAAAGGATATTCGTTTCGGCCAAGCCTTGGCAAAGGTTGTCGATGATTTCTGTGATGATCCAATTCGACTTGTCTGCATCGTAGTCCGCAAACCAATCGGAAAGAGTATCACAGCTGACATACATCTTACTCATGCCGCACCTCCTTTCATAATAGACAAATCGTTTGCTAATTCTGATGCTGCATGAAAGTTGGCGGTCACATAGGCATCCCATAATTCTCTGATGCCGTCGTTCACTGACAAGAAGCCTTTAAGGAGGAAACGGAGCTTGTTGGCCGACATGTTGATGGAATAGTAATCCTTCGATTCCTCGTAAAGCTTTTGCTTCTTTTGGTGATACTCTTCCTTGATGGCTCTTTTTTCTTCGGCAAGGATTTCGATTTGCGAGCTGTTGAGTTTGCACAGCTCCTTCATGTTGTGGACTTGCACCGTAAGTTTGTCGATTCTCTCTTGAATCGGTGCGATCTTCTCGCTACGCTCTTCGTTGAGGCGGGCGATTTCTTCTTCAAATTTGTTCATTTCCGATAGTTTTTGAACATTAAACGAAAGACTCCGATACGGGTGTTCAAGGTCCTATCGGTGAAACCTTGCGGGCATTACTGCTACCGCGTCCGTTCGGAGTCGTTGACTCAAATTTCAGTATGTAGGGGCCACAAAAAAAGCCGCAAGCAGGCGGCGTCTTCGTGACACCGATAGGTTTTGAACGCTGCAAATATACGGCTATTTTGGAAAAGTCAAGCAAAAAGGCAAAAAAAATGCAGGTTTGCAACCTTGCAACCCACAAAAAACCTCCCCAATTCGGGCGAACAGAGGAGGAAAAAACATAATGAATCAAAAAATTAAAAACTAATCTTGCTCGATTTCAATCATGCCGTTGGTAGTGGCCAGGTTTTCAAGTTGCGCTTCAAGTTCCGCCTTTTCGCCTGCGCTACAGTTACAGCGGAAATCCTCAGGCAGTGTGAGTCCGTTTTTGTAGGCAATGGCAGGCGTGAGCGGATAGCGTTCATCGCGGTCCACATTCAGCACTTGAATGCCATAGCCGTTCAAGGTCTCACGAATGTAGTACACATAGCGTTGGTTGTCAGGATCGATGTACTTTTTCATTTCTTCAGATAGGTTTTAAGGAGAAAGAAAACCAGCAAAGCCACGGCAGCGACAATGGACACCGTGGCAACGGTGCCATTGTCCTGACGGGCTTCCGACGCTTTTTGCTCTTGCAGGGTTTCCTTGGTATCGCTGGTGCTGTTGTATGACGAATCAACCTGGGTCGCCGTTCCGCTTTGGGCATCGTGTTCCACCGTGAATTCGATGCTTTTCACCGCTCCCATGCCGCCACCCACACTTCCCTTTTGGGAGGTGTGTGCGAGATTGGTGGCGGGCATGGTCGAAGATGGAGCGGCGGGGACACGTGGTTCCTTACCGATGTTCTCGGGCTTCCCAGGACATTGCTCTATTGCAGGGTAAAACTCGATTTTATAAGTCAGCCTTTCGGCAATGGAACTCCACAGGCTGTCAACTCTGCGGAGTTCCACGCCTATCTCATCGATGTTCGTGCGTTCGTACCGGGCCTTTGATTCCTTCGAGGCACGGCATCCGATGAGAAGACATCCTAAAACCAAAATCATTATGTAAAGTAAATCCTTCATTTTCCAAATTCCTTGGCCACATCGAAACACGGGCACGGCTTCGACGAATACATGTAATGTCCGCTTACTTTCTTGATGGTTGGGAAGCACACCTTCAACGACTTCACGAGGGTTCGCAAAGCGGCTACCTGTGCCACTGTGCGCGTGTCCTTTGGCGTTTTGTCGGCTGCGAGACCTCCAACATAGCAGATGCCGATGGTGCCTTCATTGTGGTTGGAGCAGTGAGCACCCTTTTGGTCGATGGGACGGCCTTGATGAATACTCCCGTCCAAATAAATCAGGTAATGGTAGCCGATGTCCTTCCATCCGTTGTGCTCTTTGTGGTACTTGCGGACGGCTTCCACTGTGGTCGAATTGCTCGGAATGGTGCCCGTGCAATGGATGATGATTTCATCGATTTTTCTCATACGTCCCACCTCCTTACATCTTTACCATTGCGGATAGCCGAAACGAGGATGATGGCATCGACCACAATCATCGTAGCCAACATTACAAAGAACGCGATGGTGGCCCAATGTAAGCCTTGCAACATCAATTCTATGATAAGTAACAATGGCATATTGTTTCGTTTTTGTGGGTTACTGAATTGCTTTGCTGACGACAACCATGCGGTTAAGTGGCGAGTCGTCGCCGTATTGCGTTGTCACCCCACCTGTCATCGGTATAAGGCGGTCGATGTCAACGCCCAAATCAATCAGCATCCAATACACGGCTCGGGCGCGGTCGCCACACAGTTCCTCGTTCACGTAGGCACTCCCCTCTGGGCTGGCATAGCCCTCAATGCGAAAGTCGCCATCGGTGCTGTTGATATAGTTGGCCAACTGCTTCACCTTCCCCGCCTCGATGGGCGATATCTCGGCACTACCCTTGGCAAAAAATATCTGCGAGAACGAATTGGCCGCCATCGTGCCAGGCTGCGTAGCCTTGGCCACTTGCTCGTTGCAGTCGTCCAAACGCTTTTCAAGCCTTGCCAACAGTTCCAACGACCTGTTTTGGATGGCCATCAGCGTGTCGTTGGCCTCTTGTTGCCTTTTGAG
>CADCML010000112.1 GCA_902802535.1 uncultured Bacteroidia bacterium | reverse complement strand
CCCACCTGTTGGGAACTTGTGCAAAAAGGTTGCTCGCCATAAGGCCAAGCCCAACCATAGCAATAAGTCTAATGTTTTTCATCGTATTATATTTATGTTTGTTTTTCTCTTTCCCCCTCAAAATGAGTGGCCTAAGGCTAGAAAAGTTCTCTTCGTCAGTACGTTAGCTCGCATACCGATCCCCCTCTAAGAGGGGGTCAGGGGGAGTCCGTCGTAAGTACGTTAGCACGTATAACGATAGCACGAAAAAAACACTACCTCACCATCACCTTCTCCAAAAAGATTCTCCCTTCCTTATCCCTAATCCTCACCAAATAAACCCCTTCCACCAATCCCTCCAAACTCACGTCATTAGAGTTCCGCACCGTCTTCACCACTTGCCCCAAAGCATTATAAAGCCAAACCTCCTCAGCCTCAACACCACATATCCGCACCAAGTCCTTACTCGGATTTGGATAAACCCCAACGCCATCTCCATTCCATCCTTCCTGTTCCTCGACACCCTCATAATCAAAAATGTCAGTAAGATGGAAAACCCAATAGTTTTCCTGCGATCCTGACACCACATTGGGGCAATAAATATCGCCACATGGATAGGTCGACGGGTACAAGGTCTCTTGACAAAGAAAAACATACTCCTTGTCGCTGACTTGCAAGGCATCGTTATAATACTGTACTGATGCCACATCAGCACCCATCACCCTTTCCCACAGCAAGATGCCTTGGGCATCCGTCCTAAATATCCAAGGCTTTTGAGGTCCCCAAGACCCTTCAGGCTCTTCATACAGTTGCAAGGCACTTTGTACATCGCCATCCCTCGATTCCGACCAACCTGTAACCGTGAAACCGCCATCGTCATTTTGGAATACCTTACAGCCCACATCTTCAAGAGAACCGCCATAGCACTTACTCCAAATCACATTGCCGTCAAAATCGGTTTTCATTAGCCATGCATCACCGCTGTACCCGTTTTGGGGTAAACCTTGATGGTAGCCAAAGTGGTGTCCGGCTCCTTCCAGGTCACCATCATCCGAGACTGCACCACCAACATAAAGATAACCGTCCTCCAATTCAATGAAATTGTTGAAACAATCATTCTCATTATATCCTCCGTAACAGCGGTTGTCCAATATGTTGCCGTCAGCATCTAATTTGGCCACTACGCCAAAAAATATGTCGGGCCTCTGGTTACAACTGTATAGCGAACCAAATTGCTGTGGACTACCATTAATCAATACTGTAAAGGAGCCGTCATTCATTTCCTTAATACAACTAACTAATTCGTTGCTTTCAGTGCCTAAAGTAACCTCCCATTGCATGTTGCCATCGCTGTCAAACTTGAAAATCCATGCATCCCACAAGTCGAAATGATGACTGATGTCGCCTCCGTCCCATGCCACAGAATGACCGCCGATACATCCTCCGTCACTTGTTGCTACGATTCTCGGCGCATACCAGGATGTGTATGCAGGATTTCCTATGACACGCTTCCAAAGCACATTGAACTGTTCATCTATCTTTACGACACATGTATTGGCTTGATCACCAACAGGGTCTTCTCCTATTAAATAGTAATGGTTGGGATTTGTCTTAGATTGCGAAATCTGGCTTATGTTGCCCATCTCCACACATGATTGGTCAACTAATTCTCCCACCTCATTTAACTTGATAATCCAACCGTTTCGTTGGCTAGAGTGTTCGCATTCAACAGAAAAACCACCATCATTATCAATGGAGCCTCCAACCAAATAGCCATCTGCTATTTTCGTAACGCAATAGGGATAATCGTCTCCCATGCTGCCGTAGCCCCATTGCCAATCGAAACGCACTTGGGCTTGCATCGCCTCGCCCGCCATCACTAGCAGCGCAATTAGTGTCAAAATTCTTGTTGTTCTCATTGTTCTATTGGTTTTATTAGTCATATTTGTCCTATAAGTCCCATCTTTTGCGTCAAGGAGGCTTCCTCCTCTTCCCCCTTCTAAGAGGGTCAGGGGGATTGGGGGTGCCACGCAGCGGCGGGGGAGTCCACTCCCTCTCCTGGAGGAGAGGGTCGGGGTGAGGTCGATGGAGTCCGTCATAATCCCGTTAGTACGTTAGCACGAAATGCAAAGCATTCAACGAAGTTAATAACGATAGCACGAACAATCCTATCACTTCACCGCCAACTTAGCCGTAAACACTTTCCCTTCCTCATCTCTAATCCGCAGTAGGTAAACGCCTTGCGGCAAGCCCGCCACATTGATTTCATGTGTGTTTTCCACCGTCTTCACCAACTGTCCAAGGGCATTGTGGAGCTGAACTTCGGCGGGCTTTACACCTTCAATCAGCACAGTCTCTTTAGCAGGATTGGGGTATAGCGATACTTGCTGAAGGTCTTGTTCTTGAACCGATGTCTCATCAATATAGCAGTCGTTGAACTCCTGATTCACAAAAACCTGCTCACCGTCTTTATATGCACACAGCAAAAAGTTATCGCATCCGAAATAGTCCATATATCCCATCGGATAATAGTTCGGGAAAACACCTTCGCAAAACACTAGGTCACGATAAAGCCAATTGTGTGTCAAGTGTATCACTTTCTTCCCATTCTCAAAAGTCACGCTTTCCACTTCGACCTGAAAAGTCCCGTCTGTATTGGTAAATTCAAAGGTGTCGCCCTCCGTCAGCGACATGTCACAAATAAGCACCTCATCCTCATCATGCAATGGGAAATAGCGATAAAGCCTACCTGTGGCAACATCTTCGCGAAAATAGAATTCCTCAGCATAGTAATGATCTGCTTGGGTCCCTTGCGGAAAACCTTGATAATAATCGCGTCCGTTAATGTTCACTAACTCACCGTTATTGATCACTATGGGGATAGTGATGAGCTGGTCAAGCAGGAGCGCAACCAGGGTGTAAAGTCTAATTTTTTTCATGGTGTTATAGTTTTGAAATTCGTTTCCGCAAAACTATAACAAAAATCAACGAAAAAATCAACCCAAAGGCCCATTATAGATTTTCCTTTGGAATGCCTATTGAAAATCAAGCAATTATAATCGGTATATATAGATTTTTACGCCTCCAAAAACGACGAAATCGAGGCGTTTTCCGTCTTTTTTCGCAGGTTGGAGCGGTACTGCAGCACCGTGTTTTGGCTCAAACCCAACAAATCCGCCTCCTCCTTCGCGCGGAATTGCAGGAACGAAAGCACGAAAAGTTGGGTCTCCGTCTTGGTCAGATTGGGGTAGGCAACGGCCACCCGTTCCATGGCTCCGGGATAAGCCGCCTCAAACTCGTCCATGATGCGCTCCAAGCGGTTCGGCACCTTCGCACGGAAAAGGTCGGCCACCCGCTGCGGCAGCATCGCCCGAGCCAGTTGCAAGGCATCGTCCGCTTGCGTCTGTAACTGTTGCAGCGCTTCATCCACTGTCTGAAGCTGCTGCAAGGCATCGTCCACCTGCGTCTGAAGCTGTTGCTTCTCCTCGTTCAAGGTCTGCGTCTCGGCCTCATGCTCCTTTTTCCGCTTGGCCATCCACCACCACAATCCAACCCCCAAAACCAGCAACACCACCACGGCCGTCACCACGCCCTGCACCAAGCGTCGCCGTGCCGCCAACTGTTCGGTTTGCCGTCTCTCGGCTTCAGCCTTCTCCTGTTCCCACTGCAAATACTGCTGGAATAGGTCGTTAAGCTGCGAAGCCTGCATACTGCTTTCACCTTTTGGAGTTGCATTCTCTGCTTGATACATGGCATATTGTGTGCTTTTCAGCAAATCGCCCATACTTTGGTAAATGTTGTACAAACAAATGGCGGCAAGCCTTTGTGTTGTTGCATCCTCTTTGTTTTCAAACACCGGGGTCAGGTAAACTATTGCCGAATCATATTGTCTGTTTTCAAAATAAATACCGCCAAGTGTAAAAAAGCGGTTCAACCTTTCCTGCTCACTTTCTGCCTGAATCACCATACGTTTCAAGTCACCAATGGAAGACTCGGCATCTTCCCCCATGTTAAAATGGAGCAGTGCCATTTGCGAAACCAAATCCCTGTAAACCAAATTGTTCGTATCGGGCAATAGTCTCAAAGCCTCGCCATAATAATACGCTGCGCTATCCAATTGATTCAGTTTGTCAAATTGCTTTCCAAGGTGTCTTAAAAGTTTGGAAGCCCCTAAATACGAAGTGGGTTCCATGCGATTGAAAGCAATGGCTCTCTTGAAGCAAATGATAGCTGGTTCAAGCACAAATTGGTCCGAAAACAACTCCGCGAGCCGGCTATAAGTCAAACCCATAAATCGAGGAATATGCCTATCCCGCAACACTCCAACATCTTGCGTCTCAATCCCCGGAACCGTGCCTTGTGTCCCACCAAAACCTTCTCCTCAAAGTGCCCCTCCATCATCCGCAAGGCATTGAGGTATTCCCCGCAGGCCTCAATAAGACTGTCGCGCTCATAATACCCCACACCATTAATATAATGCGCCCGCGCCGCCAAAAACGCATCCCGCCTCTGTACGGACACACCGCGTGCGTCCGCTTTACCGCGTGTGTCCGCTCCATCCATCCCCACAATCGAATCAAAATAATGAACCGCCTTCAGCACCTCTCCGCGGTTGCTCTGCCCATAATCATTCTTATAAAGCAGCTCCGCAATCAGCACCTGGCAATAATGCCCCTCAAACACATCCATACTATCCGCCTCGGGGCTTGCGGCAAACTCCATCATCACCGCCAAAGCACTATCCGCCCGCCACCACATCAAACTATCGATGTTCTCCAATGCACGTGAGGCCGTCCCCCTCTGAGAGGGGGTGCCCGTCAGGGCGGGGGAGTCAGGAGAACTTCCACATCCCACCATCACAGCAAGCAGGAGCCCCAATCCT
>CADCML010000111.1 GCA_902802535.1 uncultured Bacteroidia bacterium | reverse complement strand
GCGGCCTTCATGTCGGCCATCGCCTGCAACGAGGCCAAAGCCGACTATACCGCCTTGGCCGAGGCCATCAACGGCGGCTTGGATGCCGGCTTGACGGTCTGCCAAATCAAGGAAGCCCTTTCGCAACTCTATGCCTACACGGGATTCCCACGTTCTTTGAATGCCCTTGGCACTTTGCAGAAGGTCTTGGAACAACGCAAGACCGAAGGCAAAGCCACTGAAGAAGGTGTTGAGGCATCGCCGCTGCCGAGCCATTACAATGCATTGGCACAAGGTACGGAAGTACAAACCAAACTTTCTGGACAACCTTTCAACTATGCGTTTTGCCCTGCCGAGGACTACTATCTGAAAGCCCATCTCTTCGGCGACATCTTCGCCCGTGACAACCTTACCCACGCCGACCGCGAACTCATTACCGTGAGTGCGTTGAGCGGCTTGGAAAACGTGATGCCGCAACTTGTTGCACACGTCAGAGGTGCATTGAACAGTTGCGCAGCATCCCAGTGGCTTTGAAAGCGTACGGTTTGGTTTCAGAAGCGCATCGTGCCGAAGCAGCATTAGCAACAGTCATTGACGGAGACACAACTCTCAACTCTAAACACTCAACTCTAAACTCTTCTTGGCCTATTGGAGAACCCAACACAGCATACGCCCAGTATTTCATAGGCAACAGCTACCTCGCCGTCCTCGACCCCGCAACTGGTCTCTGCAACGTCAGCTTTGAACCTGGTTGTCGCAATAACTGGCACGTTCATCACGGTGCGGTGCAGATGTTGATCTGCGTGAGCGGTCGCGGCTGGTATCAGGAATGGGGCAAGGAAGCCATTCCGTTGGTCCCCGGCACCGTCATCGCCGTTCCCGAGGGTGTGAAGCACTGGCACGGCGCCGCCAAAGACAGTTGGATGCAGCATCTCACCTACCACGCCAATGCCCAACCCGGCAACAGCAACGAGTGGCTGGAGCCTGTCAGCGATGAACAGTATGACACGTTGAAATAATCGGACAAGGTTCAACGACAAATCCGCAACTCTAGCGAAGGCTTGGGTTGCGGATTTTTTGTACCTTTGCGGCAAAACAACAGCGATGAAGAAAGAGATTGACCCTAAAGAAATACCATCAAGGGCTGTTCAAAACGACCCTGCCCATCTCGTTCCAGTTTCATCATGCCCAGATGGACGGCTTCGAAGCCGCACGGTTCCTCAACGGTCTTCAGGAGGTGATCGACAAGCTTTCTTGAATGAGAGTATTATTGCTTCTGTTTTGAGGAGAGGGTCGGTAGGTCCGTTACATGTCTAAACTATCCTTCTTGAGGAGAAAATCGAACAGCCCAATAGTGAGTATCCCATCTTCGTTTCTGCGCGGCATGATATGATCTTTGACAACAATAACCTTCTTGAATGAATCATTGATGTTTGTTAGCGAACGGGATTCTTGTATTTCCTTTTCTCTGTCAGGGATTGACAAAGCCGATTGCACATAATACTTTTTGCTTCCGAGGTTGGCAATAAAATCAACTTCATACTGGAGGCGAATCCATTTTCCATCCTTGTCCTGCAATTTTAGGAGCAGACTTTCCGGCCAAAACCAGCACTTTCTTGCCATGGCGGTAAATATGAAGCTGGCGTGAACGAACCACGGCTGTCAATTCTGCAACCCCAAGCCTTTGCTCGAATTGCGAAAACTGGTGAGGCAATTATCCGAAAATCCCTACAAATAGTGATTTTTGGCGACTCCCCAAGTCCCTACTTTTGCAAAAAATCTAAACAAACAACTATGGGACTTTTAAGCAAAATTTTTAGCAATACGAAAAAGCCTGAAGGTTTCTTCGGCAAACTGATGGTCAACGGCATGAACGGTGGCGGCCATGCGGCCATGGCCAACTGGGCCTTGTCATCACTGCAAATCAAGGAAGACGGAAAAATCCTTGACATCGGCTGCGGTGGCGGCGGCAACATCGCCCGTCTGCTCAAACGCTGTCCAAGCGGCACAGTAACAGGCATCGATTATTCTTCTGTTTCTGTCGAGAAATCGAAGAAAGTCAACACGCAAGCCATCCAAGATGGCCGCTGCAAGGTGGTGGAAGGATCGGTGGCTGTGCTTCCGTTTGAGGAGAATGCTTTCGACATGGTCACCGCCTTCGAGACCATCTATTTCTGGCCCGACATCGACCATTGCTTAAACGAAGTGAAAAAAGTATTGAAGCCTGGCGGCATGTTTGTCATCGTCAACGAAGATGACGGACTCTCGGGCAACAACGAGAAATGGGAAAAGTTGATTGAGGGGATGCACACCTACAATCCTCAGGAAATTAGGCTGCACCTGACCAACACAGGTTTCAAAGACATTACTGTTCAGAGAAACGAAGGTAAGCACTGGCTAAAGGTCACGGCAAAGAAATAAGAGATGAAGAAAGACCATCCACTGAGAATGATTAACGCGGGTCGTTACAAGACCTTACGTCTGGCACAAGGACACCGATGGTCCCGACGAGTTCCATTTCGAGTGCACCGAGTGTCTATACAAGCACATTTTCACGAAATATGGAGTGATTGACCGATTCGGTCCCATGTTTTGCCACAGCGACATCATCAATTACGGCAACCTGCCTTATACCGACTTCATCCGCACCCAAACCCTCTGCCAAGGCGGCGAACTTTGCGACTTCCACTTTATCCGTCACGAAAAAGATGAGATTTGGGAACGCACAAAAAGCATTTGACTTTCATCCCATCACCACATCCAAAACCATCATCAGCACAAAGCCGATGGCGAAACCGCTGGTCTTACCTTTTACACTCTCTCGATTCATATAAGTCGGGATAATGATTTTGCCGCCTGGCTTGCACACCCTGTCCAGCTCCGCCAAGGCCTTAAGCGGCTCGTCGAGCAGATGGATGACATTGGCGGCGATCACCGTGTCAAAACGCCCATCGGCATAGGCCAAGTGCATGATGTCGGCAGACTCAAAAGATGCATTCCCAAACTTCTTGCATTTGGCCGTAGCCCTTTTCAACATCTTTTCGGAAAAGTCGGTGGCCACGATGCTTTGGCATACGGGAGCGACATGCACCGTCAACATCCCCGTGCCACAGGCACATTCCAACACATCGTCCTTCTCGGAAACCAATCCAGCCACTTCGCGGCACAAAACCTTATGCACTTTGCCGTTAAGGACATCGGCAAAGAGGTCATAAATCCAAGCTACATTATCCCAAAACATAATGGATCATTTATAACGCAAAAGTAAAAAAAGATGCAGGACAAAACATCGCCCCGCATCCGAAAACTAACTCAAAATTCATCCTTGTACAGTATGACAAAAATCTGCTGCAAAGTAACAGCCATTCCCGAAACCTTGAAATCCCCATTGATGGGTATTTTGGCGAGGTCGCTTCACCATATATTAGGACTGATTGTCCACAGCCAAAGCAGCAGCCTGGCAAAAACCACGCCAGTGACTGCCTCAACTGCTATCTTAAAACTTTTACGACAGAAACAAGCTATTGCAAAATTACAACCATAACTATAAAACAATCTTTTTTGTAATTTTGCAGTGTCGTTATCTTCTGGTTCTGTTCAATGGACTTCGGCGGAATCGGATGAAACGTCGCAAAAATGTCAAAAAGGAGTCCCG
>CADCML010000110.1 GCA_902802535.1 uncultured Bacteroidia bacterium | reverse complement strand
GTAGTACCGAAATCGACCTTGAGCCGGTTGCCGCTCTACTACAGCCACATCCGCAAGATGCAGCAGCACGGTGAGGAATATGTGTCGGCAGCCGCCGTTGCCCAAAGCCTCAACCTCAATCCTGTCTTGGTTCGCAAGGACTTGGCAGGCGTGAGCAGCGTGGAAGGAAAGCCCCGCACTGGCTTTGAAATCGATACTTTGATAAACGATTTGAGTGATTATTTAGGTTATAATAAAGTTGATGAAGCCATCTTGGTCGGCGTGGGAAGCCTCGGAAGGCTGATTTTGACCAACAAGGAGTTTTCGAGTATGGGGCTGAACATCGCGGTTGGGTTCGACAAGGACCCCGACCTGCACGGACTTCAAGTCGGAGACAAATTCATCCTTCCTATGGAAAAGATGGAGAACTACATCCAGCGCACTGGGGTCAAAATCGGCATCATCACCGTGCCCGCTGACCAAGCGCAGGCCGTGTGTGACCAAATGGTGAAGTGCGGCATCCTCGCAATCTGGAACTTCGCTTTCGCGCTGCTCAACGTGCCACAAGGCATCCTCGTGAAAAACGAGAACCTCCCCTCTTCGCTCGCTGTGCTTTCGCGCCAACTTGCCTACAAATTGAAAAACAAATAATGAACCGATACATTTTCCAACATCAAATTTAAGAAAATGAAAACATCTAAGGAAAAAGAAACCTCAACAGTTAAAATCGATAAACAATTATCGATACAGGAAGAAATCGACATTTTAGTCAGAAACGCCGAAGAAGCCTTGAAGACCTACGTCACCTTCGACCAAGAGCAAGTGGACAAAATCGTCTACGCCATGGCTTTGGCGGGTTTGGAACACCATCGCGAGTTGGCCAAGTTGGCCCACGAGGAAACGCAGCGCGGCGTTTATGAGGACAAGATCATCAAGAACATTTTCGCGACAGAATACATCTGGAACTCCATCAAGGACGAAAAGACCGTGGGCGTGGTGGAAGACAACGAGATGGAAGGCTATGTGGAAGTGGCCGAGCCAGTCGGCATCGTCGCTGGTGTTACGCCTGTGACCAACCCCACCTCCACCACCATGTTCAAGTCGCTGATTTGCACCAAGGCCCGCAACCCGATCATCTTCGGATTCCATCCTTCGGCGCAACAATCTTCGTTGGCCGCCGCCAAGACCTTGCGCGACGCTGCCATTGCCGCCGGTGCACCCGAGCACTGCATCCAATGGATTGAGCATCCTTCGGTGGAAGCCACGATGGCCTTGATGAACCACCCAAAAGTGTCGCTGATTCTGGCCACGGGCGGTTCGGGAATGGTGCGCTCGGCTTACAGTTGCGGCAAACCCGCCCTCGGCGTGGGTCCCGGCAACGCACCTTGTTATATTGAAACCTCGGCCAACGTGAAACGCGCCTGCACCGACCTGATGATGTCGAAGACCTTCGACAACGGTATGATTTGCGCCTCAGAGCAAGCCGTCATCGTCGACAAGGTGATTTCCAACCTGTTTGAGAGTTATATGAAAGAAAACGGCTGCTATTTCTTGAACGAAGACGAAATCAAGAAGGTGTCGGCCTTTGTCATCAATGCCGAAAAGGGTGCGGTCAATCCTGACGTGGTGGGCAAGTCGGCCTACTGGATTGCTGACAAGTCGGGCGTGAAAGTGCCTGAAAACACCAAGATACTGATTGCACGTTTGAAAGATGTTGGCCCCGATTATCCGCTTTCGCGTGAGAAACTTTCACCCGTGTTGGCTTACTATGTCGTCAACAACCACGTTGAAGGTTTCGAGATGTGCCGCAAGATGCTCGACTTGGGCGGCTTGGGCCACACGGCCATCATCCACAGCACCAACGACGACCTCATCGAGAAGTTCGGCAAGGCAATGAAGGTGGGACGCATCATCGTCAACTCGCCCTCGTCGCAAGGTGCCATCGGCGACATCTACAACACCAACACCCCGTCGCTGACCCTCGGCTGCGGCTCCTACGGCCACAACAGCACAACGGCCAACGTTTCGACCGTCAACCTTATCAACAAGAAGAAAATCGCCAAAAGAAGAGTGAATATGCAATGGTTCAAAATCCCGCCGAAAGTCTATTTTGAATACGGTTCGGTGCAATATCTCGAAAGCATGGAAGGCATCAGCAAGGCCTTCATCGTGAGCGACCCGATGATGGTGCAGCTCGGCTATGTCGACAAAGTGACCTACTACCTCAACAAGCGCGAAGAGAGTTGCCACTACAAGATCTTCTCCGACGTGGAGCCTGATCCGGATGTCGATACCGTGATGAGGGGCGTGGCCGAGATGCGCTCGTTCCAGCCCGACGTCATCATTGCCTTGGGCGGCGGTTCGGCTATGGACGCGGCCAAGTGTATGTGGCTGTTCTACGAACATCCTGAAACCTCGTTTGACGGCCTGCGCCAAAAGTTTATGGACATTCGCAAGCGCGTGGTGAAGTTCCCGCATTTGGGACAGCAATGCAAGATGGTGGCCATCCCGACCACCTCGGGCACGGGAAGCGAAGTGACCGCCTTCACCGTCATCACCGACAAGAAGAAAGGCATCAAATATCCTTTGGCCGACTATGCCGTGACACCCAATGTGGCCATCATCGACCCGCAATTTGTGGTTTCGCTGCCCAAGCGCGCCACCGCCGACACGGGTATGGACGTGCTGACCCACGCCATTGAAGCCTACATCTCGAATATGGCCAACGACTACACCGACGGCCTCGCCCTGCAAGCCATGGACCTCGTGTTTGGCTACTTGAAGCGCTGTTACGAGAACGGCCAGTTCGACCTGAAAGCCCGCGAAAAGATGCACAACGCCTCGTGCATCGCTGGTATGGCTTTCACCAACGCCTTCCTCGGCCTCAACCACAGCATGGCACACAAACTTGGCGGCGACTACCACATCCCTCATGGACGTGCCAACGCCATTCTGTTGCCATACGTCGTGAAATACAATTCACTGAAACCCAACAAATTCGTGCCGTTCCCGAAATATGAACGCTTTATGGCCGACGAGAAATTGGCCAAGGCAGCCCGATTCCTCGGTTTCGGTGGCAAGAACGACGAGGAGAGCATCGACAACTTCATTGCTGCCATCCGCCAACTGATGAAAGATATGGATATGCCGTTAAGCATCAAGGAAGCCGGCAGACCAATGCACCGGCGCCAACCCGAAATACCCGCTTGTGAAGGAAATCGTCGAAATCTACAAGCAAGCCTATTACGGGAAATAAGAGGATTTTCAACAACCAACAATCAAACAAAACCGACAAAATAAACAATTGACAACCAACTCAAAAATCAACAAAGAAATGAATAGATTCACATTACCGAGAGACCTATATCACGGAGAAAACGCTCTTGAAGCATTGAAGACCTTCACAGGAAAACGCGCCGTCATTTGCGTAGGCGGCGGAAGTATGAAACGCTTCGGATTTTTGGACAAGGCCATTGCCTACCTGCAAGAGGCCGGAATGGAAGTGAAAGTGATTGACGGCATCGAGCCGGACCCGTCGGTGGAGACCGTGATGAACGGTGCCGCCGTGATGCAAGACTTCCAACCCGACTGGATTGTGGCCATCGGCGGCGGTTCGCCCATCGACGCGGCCAAAGCGATGTGGATTAAGTACGAATACCCCGAGACCACTTTCGAGGATATGTGCAAGGTGTTCGGCTTGCCCAAACTGAGAACCAAGGCCAAGTTCTGCGCCGTGTCATCGACTTCGGGCACGGCCACCGAAGTGACCGCCTTCTCCATCATCACCGACTATGAAAAGGGCATCAAATACCCCATCGCCGACTTTGAAATCACGCCCGACGTGGCCATCGTCGATCCGGCTTTGGCCCAAACTATGCCCAAGAAGTTAGTGGCCCACACCGGAATGGATGCCATGACCCACGCCGTGGAAGCCTACGTTTCGACTGCCCACTGCGACTACACCGACCCGTTGGCCATGCACGCCATCAAGATGATACAGAGGGATTTGGTGAACTCGTACAACGGCGACGTGAACGCCCGCAACGAGATGCACAACGCCCAATGCCTTGCCGGAATGGCCTTCTCCAACGCCCTGTTGGGCATCGTCCATTCGATGGCCCACAAAACGGGAGCCGTGTTTGCCGACTTTGGCGCACACATCATCCACGGCGCGGCCAATGCAATGTATCTGCCCAAGGTGATTGCCTTCAACGCCAAGAATCCCGTGGCCAAGCAACGCTACGGTGCCATCGCCGACGCAATGAACCTCGGCGGTAGCAACGACGACGAAAAAGTTGCCCTGCTCATTGCCGCACTGCGCAAGATGAACGACGACCTCAACATCCCGCATTGCATCAAGAACTATGGTGCCGACTCCTACCCTTGCGAACAAGGCTTTGTGCCTGAAAACGTGTTCCTTGAAAGGCTGCCCGAAATCGCAAAGAACGCCATCGGCGACGCTTGCACAGGCTCCAACCCGCGCATCCCGACGCAAGAGGAAATGGAACAATTGCTGAAGTGCTGCTATTACGATACCGAAGTTAATTTTTGAGTTGATATAGCCATTGACCGGCGGGCGGCCACAAAAAAACGGCTGCCCGCCAAAAATGGTAAGGCAACAATACAACAAAAAGAAGAAAATACCGTTCAAAAACAAACAACCCCTTAAAACTAACCCAAATGAATATCAAAGTATGTGTGGGCAGTTCTTGCCACCTGAAAGGTTCCTACGATGTGATCCAAGCCTTGAAAGACATCCTCAAGAAATATGACGTTGAAGACCTCGTCGAATTGCAGGCCAGTTTCTGCCTCGGCCATTGCGCCAAGGGCGTGAACGTGAAGACCGACGGCATTTCGGAAAAAATGATGAAGAAAGCCAGCATCAGCGCCGAAGACGGCTTCTTGCTTTTGCACAACGTCACTAAAGACAACGCCGAAGAACTTTTCGTGAAGGAAATCTATCCCCTGATTGAAATCTAAAACACCGTCATTATGTCGAAATTTCTTGAGTTTCGCAATGCGAGATGCAAAGATTGCTACAAATGCCTTCGCGAATGTCCGGTGAAAGCCATCGATTTCAAGGGCCATCAGGCCGAAATCATCGAAGACCGTTGCATCTTGTGCGGTCATTGCACGTTGGCTTGTCCGCAAAACGCGAAGGTTGTCCATAGCGAATTGGAAGAAGTGAAACAAATGCTGGCCGGTCCCGACAAGGTGATTGCCAGCGTTGCGCCATCGTTCATTTCGAGTTTCGGCCTCACCGACTTTGGCGTGATGAAATTGGCTTTGGCCAAGTTGGGTTTCGCCGATGCGGAAGAAACCGCAGTCGGGGCGCAAGCCGTCACCAAGGAATATGCACGACTGCTCAAGACGGGCGAGTTCACCAACTTCATCACCTCGGCCTGCCCTGCCGCTTGCCGGATGATTCAGGAATACTATCCGAAAGCACTCAAATACCTCGCCCCCGTCGATTCGCCGATGGTGGCCCACGCCAAAATCATCAAGAAACAACACCCCGAGGCCCGAATCGTCTTCATCGGCCCTTGCATCGCCAAGAAGCGCGAAGCCGAAGAATGTCATCTGATTGACCACGTTCTGACCTTTGAGGATGTGGTGAAACTCTTCGACGAGAAGAACATCAAACTCGACGAAATCACCAACCTTAGCCTCAACAAGAAAAACGGTTCACCCAACCTCGCCAAGGAATACCCGATACCGCAAGGCATCATCAACTCATTCCCCGTGCTGCCCGAAGGCTACGAATACATCGCCGTCGACGGCCCGAAGAAGTGCGTGGAGGCTTTGGAAAACATCGAGCATCTCGACCACGTTGTGATGGAAATCAACCTTTGCGTGGATGCCTGCGTGAATGGGCCTTGCTCATTGGTCAAGGAGGGTGGCTCCATCAAGGCCACTGCTGATGTGCGCAAATACGTCAGCCGCGAGAAACAAGCCCTGACCGGACCTCAAGACGACAGCCCGCTCGACTTAAGTCTGGCAGCTGCTCATCCGCGCCTCCGCAGCCACAGTTTGGCCGCCAGCGAGCGCGACATCGAGGCCATCCTGCACCAGACCGGTAAAATGAAACCCGAAGATGAACTGAATTGCGGCTCGTGCGGCTATGCCACCTGCCGCGAGAAGGCTTGGGCGGTGTACAACGGCTATGCCGACATCGAAATCTGCCTGCCCTATATGCGCCAACGTGCCAGGTATCATCGTCCTCGACTCGGAACTCAACATTCAGGAAATCAACAATAAAGGAAGGGAACTTTTGGGCATCGACGACCCCAACGCCAAGGGAAGGCCTGCCGCCGACTTCTTCAGCCCCATTGACTTCTACAACGCCTATACGCAGAAGAAGCACATCAGTTGCAAACAGACGCTCATACCCACCACTGGGAAATACGTCGACATATCCATCAACTACCTGGCTGGGCAAAACGTCATTTTCGGCATCCTGAAAGACGTCACTGATACCGTCGATTACGAAAACCGCATTATGAAAGTGAAGATGGAAACCTTGACCACCACGGATGAGGTCATCAAGAAGCAAATGCGTGTGGCTCAAGAGATTGCATCGCTGTTGGGCGAAACCACAGCCGAAACCAAGGTGGCCTTGCTGAAACTCAAGAAAACCCTAACCGAAGAAAACAAGAAGAACTGATGGAACTCTGTTTAGAAACGGGATGCACCTCGCTGAACCACGTCGGCGAGGAGTTGTGCGGCGACAATGTGGCCAGCACCGTTAAGGACAACTTCACCACGCTCGTCTTGGCTGACGGTTTGGGTAGCGGCGTGAAGGCCAACATCCTCTCTACGCTCACCTCGAAAATCCTTTGCACGATGGCTTCCAACGACATCGACATCTACGAGTGTGTGGAGACCATCATCCAAACCCTTCCGGTGTGTTCGGAGCGCGGCGTGGCCTACTCCACCTTCTCCATCATCCACGTCGATACCGAGGGCAAAGGCGTGATGTTCGAGTTCGACAACCCCGAGGCCATCTACTACCATCGCGGCCAGTGCCAGAACTTTGAGCGTACCGAACTTGATGTGTGTGGCAAGAAAGTGTTTCGCACCGACCTGAACCTTGAGGAAGACGACATTATCATTGTTATGTCCGACGGCACCATTCACGCCGGCATCGGGCAAATCCTCAACTTCGGCTGGGAGCGCGACCAAATTATGGAGCACCTCAATGCCAACATCACGCGCTCAATGTCGGCTCGTGCCGTGGCCTGCCTCTTGGCATCGGCCTGCAACGACCTCTACGCCGACAAGCCAGGCGACGACACCACAGTGGCCGCCGTCAAGATTCGCAAGCGGCTGGATGTCAACATTATGGTTGGTCCGCCCGTCGACAAGGAAAAGGACGACTTCTACATCGAGCAATTCTTGGCTGGTCCTTCAAAGAAAATCGTTTGCGGCGGCACCAGTTCCACCATCGTGGCGCGCCACCTGAAAACCGAGTTGAAGACCAGCTTCGATTTCCCCGACAAGGAAGTGCCGCCCATCGGCTACATCAAAGGCATCGACCTGACCACCGAAGGCGTGCTCACCTTGCGCCGACTGATGCAAATGTTGGAGAAATACATCTCCATCACTGACCTCACGCCCAAAACCTTCACCAAGAAAGACGGTGCCTCGCTCCTCGCGGACTACCTCTTTGAACGCGCCACCCACATCACCTTCTTCGTCGGGCAAAGCGTCAATGTGGCCCACCAAGGGCTGCCCATCGACACGACGATGAAGATGAAAATCGTGGAGAAAATTGCCGCCGACCTCCGCAAGGTGGGCAAAATCGTAGAGTTGAATTATTATTGAACCCTTTTACCCAAAACAAGATGAACTCACAAAGGATTTTTGACACCGACGTACAACTCGTCAAATACAAAGTGCTGAAAGAAGTCATCCGGCGCGCCTACGAAGGCGGATTGGAGAACGCATATCTTGAAGTGCCCAAGTTGTTAAGCCCCGGCCCGAAAGCCGAAACGCGCTGCTGCATCTACAAGGAACGCGCCATTTTGCAAGACCGTATCCAGATGGCGATGGGCGGCGACAAGAGCAACCCCAACGTTATCGAGGTCATCGACAGTGCCTGCGACGAATGTCCGATTGACGGCATCTATGTCACGCCCGCCTGTCGTGGATGCATGGTACACAGTTGCAAGGAAGTGTGCCCCAAG
>CADCML010000109.1 GCA_902802535.1 uncultured Bacteroidia bacterium | reverse complement strand
AGGCATTCCGCTTGCCGTTTGGTTCTGTGGCCGTTATTTGGATCGCTTTGCCTATCGCATTGAGCATTACGGTTGGATCATCGCTGTGGCTGCCATCCTCGGTATGTTGATGGCTTTCCTCTCGGTGCTTTGGCAGACCTTGAGGGCTGCACGGACGAATCCAGCGGAGGCTTTGAAGAAGGAGTAAAACTGCAAATTATGTTTTTCGGTAATAGAAAAATACATTTTTTACTTCGCAAAATCAAAAAAGTTGTATTTTTGCGAAATAGAAATGTGTAAAGTTATGGTTAACATAAAGTTAATAGAAAGAGATAATTACCTTGAACAGTTGGAGCATACGAAAAACACTCCAGACATAAAGGTTATTACAGGAGTTCGAAGAAGTGGAAAATCGAAACTGCTTGAGATGTTTGCCAAAAAGATAGAATCGGTAGAAAACAACGTCAATATCATCCATGTTGATTTCAACCTGCTGAAGTTCGAACCATTGCTGGAATACCATAAACTGCATGATTTCATTAAAGATTCCTATCAGGAAGGGAAAGACAATTATGTCATTATTGACGAGATCCAGATGTGTGAGAACTTTGAGAAAGCAGTCAACAGCCTGCATGCTTCCGAAAAATACAACATCTTTGTCACTGGCTCCAACGCTTTTCTGTTAAGCAGCGATTTGGCGACTTTGTTTACCGGGAGAACTTTCGAGTTGAAACTCTTTCCATTTTCATTTAATGAATATGTAAGGTATTATCAATCTACAGATTACAACTCTGCATTTGATTCATATCTTGAGGAAGGAGGCATGCCTGGCTCTTATCTTTACACGACCACCAAGGAGAAATACTCTTATATCAACGATGAGGTATTCAATGCCCTTATTGTCCGTGACATTATCAGAAGATATAAAATTAGGAATGTGAACTTGCTCAATAAACTCGTTGATTTTCTGATGGATAATATCGGTAACATCACATCGGTTAGGAAAATATCCGACACTTTGACTTCAAATAAAATCAAGACGAACGACAAGACCGTCGGGAAATACATTGATTATCTCTGCAACGCTTTTGCCTTTTATCGTATCCGCCGTTACGACATCAGTGGGAAAAGGTATCTCACAACCGATGACAAGTACTATCTTTCGGATCATTCATTTAAATATGCAAGACTCGGAACCAAGAACCTCAACATTGGTCGAGTCATTGAGAATATAGTGGCTGTGGAACTTTTACGACGTGGTTATGAGGTTTATGTTGGGACTTTGTACAACGGTGAGATAGATTTTGTTGCCATGAAACAAAACGAGAAAATCTATTTTCAGGTGGCGGACGATATAACAAATGAAGAAACGTTTAAACGCGAAGTCTCGGCGCTTTTAAAAATCAAAGATGCCTATCCAAAAATACTCCTGGCAAGAACCCGTCAGAAGGAATTCCAATACGAGGGTATCCGAATCATCAATTTGGCCGACTGGCTTGTTTCATTATAAAGTATAATAGCTATGTCCAAACTCAAATCCAAAATCCTAGTCGTCGACGACAACGCCGGCATCCGGTCGGCACTGAAGATATTGCTACCCATGCGCTTCGCCGAGGTGGAACTCATCGCCTCGCCCAAGGTGCTGATGGAAACCATGCGAACCTTCAAACCCGACGTGGTGTTGCTCGACATGAACTTCGAGACCGACATCAACACGGGCAACGAAGGCCTCTTCTGGCTCTCCGAGTTGAAACGCGACTTCCCCGAGGTGGAGGTGGTGCTGTTCACAGCCTACGCCGACATCGCCCTCGCCGTGGAAGGCATGAAGCGTGGTGCCTTCGACTTCGTGGTGAAGCCTTGGGACAACGCCAAACTCCTCGCCACGCTTGAAGAAGCCTGCAAGAAACACCGTAATGCTGCCGCAAAGGGCACTTCTGCCAATCCCCCGCCTGCCATGCAATGGGGCAAGAGCAAGGCAATGAAGCAACTACGAGAGATGGTGGAAAAAGTGGCCCCGACTGAGGCCACCTTATTAATTACTGGTGAGAGAACGGCACGGGCAAGGATGTGCTGGCCAATGAGATACACCGCCTTTCCAATCGCGCCACCAAGCCGATGGTGAGCGTTGACATTGGTGCCATCACCGAGACGCTGTTTGAGAGCGAGATGTTCGGCCATGTGAAAGGCGCTTTCACCGATGCCCACGCCGATCACATCGGGAAGTTTGAGCAGGCGCAAGGAACGACGCTTTTCTTGGACGAAATCGGCAACATTCCGCTGAGCGAACAAGCCAAACTGTTGCGTGTCATCCAAAACCGAAGCATCACTCGCGTCGGCGATTCGAAATCCATTCCCATCGACATTCGCTTGATTTGTGCCACCAACATGGACCTGCCGGCGATGGTCAAGGCGGGGCGTTTCCGCGAGGATTTGTTTTATCGCATCAACACGGTGTTGCTCAACTTGCCGCCTTTGCGCGAGCGTCCCGACGAAATCGTCTCATTGTCAGAGCTTTTCATCAAGCAATACGCCGAAAAATACCACCGCATGGCGCAAGGCCTTTCCGAAGAAGCGTTGAACCTTCTGAAGCGTTGCCGTTGGAGCGGCAACATCCGCGAACTGCAAGGCTGCATTGAGAAGGCGGTCATCTATTCCGAAACCGAACTGGTGCGCGCCGCCGACCTCCAAATCCGTGCCTCGGAACTGATGGACGAAAAGGAACCAAAACCGCAAAACCAAACCCTTGAAAGTGCCGAGGAACAAGTCATCCGCAATGCGATGAAAACCTACAACGGCAACCTGACTTTGGTGGCCAAAGCATTGAATATCAGTCGCCCGACTTTGTACAGTCGCCTAAAGAAATACGGGATATGAGCACTTGGGCATGGATAGCGGTTGTTGTGGCGGCGGTCGTTGTGGCCGTCGTGCTGACGGCTTGGATCGTCAGGCGGCGCGAAGTCCGCAAGGTGGCCTTTATGATGGATGCCTTGGAGGATGGCGAACTGAACTTCCGCTTCAGCGGCAAGTCGGCCATGAACCGCACGCTCAACCGCATCCGGGGCATTTTCGAGCGGCGCACGGCGGTGAACGAGGAAGCCACGCAGAGCAAGCTTTTCCGCGTGATGACGCACGAAATCATGAACACCGTCGCGCCTATCGCCTCGCTGAGCGACGCGCTCATCAACGAGGAAGGCGTGGACGTGAAGGCGGGCTTGGAAACCATCTCGGCTTCGTCGAAGGACTTGGTGCGTTTTGTGGAGTCGTACCGCAGCCTCGCCAATGCCCAGCCACCCGTGCGAAAGGCCGTGATGGTGGACGAATTGATGGACAGGGTCTTGCTCCTCAACAAGGCCAAAATCGCCGAGCAAGGTGCCTCGCTTTCCTACACCGCCAAAACGCCCGACCTGCTCATCTACGCCGATGAAGGCCAACTGATGTTGGTATTCAACAACCTGATTAAGAACGCTATACAAGCTGGTGCCAACTCCATCCGCATCACTGCCGACTTGAACTCGGAAGACCAAACCGTCATCCGCGTGACGAACAATGGCAAGCCCATTCCGCTGCGGCAGATCGAAGAGATTTTCATCCCGTTCTACACCACCAAACCCAACGGCACGGGCATCGGTTTGAGCCTTTCAAAGCAAATCATGGTGCGGCACAACGGCACTTTGCTCCTCGAACAAAGCGACGAAAATATGACAGTTTTTGCTTTGGTTTTTCGGTGATTGTTTATTTTTGTAAACAGTTGATAATCAACTAAATATGATAAAATCTCCATTCGGATAACGGGCTAAAACCACTATTTTTTTGATACTTTTAGCCCGTTATACGAATGTTTTGCCTACTTTTGTGCCATCAAAATCAGGGCTATGGATACAATGATAGGCAGAACAAAGGAAATCGGTTTGGTTTCCAAATACATGAAATCGGGGAAGGCCGAGTTTGTTGCGCTATACGGTCGCCGAAGAGTGGGGAAGACCTTTTTGGTGACTTCCTACTTCAAGAACAAGTTCGACTTTGACGTGACTGGTATCATTGGAGGGCGCAAAGAAGAGGAGTTGGAAGCGTTTCATGTTGCGCTGAAACGTTATGGTTATCAAGGCAAAAAGCCCAAGAAATGGATGGAGGTCTTTGAGGCCTTGCGAACTTTGCTTGAGGCGAAGATGAAGCAGCGGAAAGGCAAGCGATGTGTGGTTTTTTTCGATGAGTTGCCTTGTTTCGACACGCCCAAGTCGGGGTTCGTTCATGCGCTCGATTATTTTTGGAACAGTTGGGCCTCGCGCCAAAGCAGTTTCTTTCTCGTTGTTTGCGGTTCGGCCACTTCGTGGATTGTGCGCAATATCATTGACAATCACGGCGGTTTGCATGGCCGGATTACACATGAATTGCATCTGAGACCTTTCAGTTTGAAGGAAACAGAACTTTTCCTGAAGAAGCAAAAGTCAAAATGGAAAAGGATTTCTGTGCTGCAAGCCTACATGATTTTGGGCGGAATACCTTATTACCTGAGCATGTTGGATGTCAGTCAGAGTTTGACCGAGAATATCGACCGGCTTTTTTTCTCCGAGGATGCCGAACTGAGGAAGGAATATGCGCGGCTGTATGAGTCGCTTTTTGTACATTCAGAGCGGTATATGGATGTGATTAAAGTGCTGTCAAACAGCAAGAAAGGACTTACTCGCAAGGAAATCGCCGAGAAACTGTCCATCGCCAACAATGGTCATTTGAGCAACCTGTTGGAGGACTTGATCAACTGCGACTTCATCCGCCGTTATGAAGTGGCGGGCGTTAGGGTGAAGTCGAACGGATCGATATACCAACTCATGGACTTTTTCTCGTTCTTCTATCTCGATTTCGTGGAAGGCAGACGTCGGAAAGACCCTCATTATTGGTCGAAAATCCTGAACACGCCAGCGCAAAACACATGGTATGGGCTGGCATACGAAAGGGTTTGCCTGTCGCATATTTCTCAGATTTTGAGAGTTTTGCATTTGGATAGTGTGTTGACGGAGTGTTATTCATGGCGCAGCAAGAATTCCGAAGATGGAGCCCAGATTGACATCATCATCGACCGCGCCGACGATATGATCAATATTTGCGAAGTGAAGTACTCGCGCGAAAAGTATTCGTTGACGAAATCGGAGTATGCCAAGATATTGAATCGTGTGGAAACTTTCGGCCTTGAAACCAATACGCGCAAGGGTGTTCATGTTGCCTTGATTACTACTTTTGGAATTGTCGAAAATAAGTATTCTGATATTGCACAAAATGTTGTAAATCTTAATGATATGTTTGTTTAGCTATTCCGATAACGGGCTAAAACCACTATTTTTTTGATACTTTTAGCCCG
>CADCML010000108.1 GCA_902802535.1 uncultured Bacteroidia bacterium | reverse complement strand
TTATGGCACACGGATTTCACAGATTACACAGATATGGCATCAAAACATCCGTGGAATCTGTGGAATCTGTGTGACACTATATTTTGAGGCTTGACTTTCTTGGAAAATTCCTTATCTTTGCACTCCATAAACAAATCAACAATGATACCTGAAGGCAAAACCATCGATGACATTAAGGCGAGGGAAACCATCATCCGTGATTTTTATCGGGAGTGGAAAACCAAGAACCCGTCGCAAAGGAAGTACAACCTCTCGTTGAAAGACTACATCAATATCCGCATGGTTTCCATCGTCGAAACCAGTGAACACGCGGCCAAAAGTTACCTTTCAACGTTAGCCGTGCTACAACTTGATTCCATCCTTGTG
This sequence comes from uncultured Bacteroidia bacterium, assembly GCA_902802535.1. Lineage (GTDB taxonomy): Bacteria > Bacteroidota > Bacteroidia > Bacteroidales > F082 > Limimorpha. The sequence goes on along the minus strand of CADCML010000108.1, from coordinate 3,282 downwards.
GGAGCCAAGAAAGTGTCTGTCCGAAAGCCCAAACAGGACAACAAAAACCAAAAACCCTTCGAAAGGATTCTCATAATGGAACACGAACTTGTTGGTATTGGGACTGTTAAGATGACCGTTGGCGTGAGGCGCAGTACTCACGAGAAAGTCCAATACTGCATTACGGCGATTGACAACAAGGAATGAAAAAGGCACCGAAAGGTGCCTTCGTTTTTGCCCCAGAATGCGTGAGGGAGGTTTACGCTCAAAAGAGTGTGATGCTATGCGGGCGGGGACTTCGCACAACCCATATACATCGGCCGCACACGACTTGTTTCCAGCTGCAAAAATACAACCTTTTCCCCATCCCGCAAGCGCTTCGGCGAAAAAAACTTGACTTTCCCGAAAAATTCCCTATCTTTGTCCCCGCGAAAAAGTTCTTATATTTCATACACTTCAAAATCAACCCTAACCATGGACAAGAATTTACATCAGATTGCAAAGGCGCCCATGATTGCCTTGATTCACAACCAAGCCCTGAAAGGGCGACCCAAGCACGGGTGCAACCCGTGCGCCCAAACACAGGGTATGCACAGCTGCAACCCGTGCACCAAACCGCAGGCCAACCACGGCTGCAACCCGTGCACAACCAAAACACTCCTGCTACTCCTGCTGCTCGCGCTGATAGCCCCGATGACGGCGCGAGCCCAAGATGTTGGGAATCCAAGCAGGGCTCTTAACGAATGCCGGAAACCCACCCAACTCACCGTTTCTCAAATCACTGCTAACAGCGCACAGTTGAGTTGGACGGAAAACGGCGATGCCGACACGTGGATAGTGGCTTACAGAACCGATGATGATGATGACTTCAATGAAGTCATTACAGCAGAAAACCCCTACAACTTGACCGGCCTCACACCCGAAACCTATTACATTGTGAAAGTGTCTCCCTATTGCGAATGGGAAAGATGGAGTAATGAAATCGCTTTTATCACACTCGAAGCTTGTCCTGCTCCCACAGGTTTACAGGTTGACAATTTGACTACCACCATCGCTACGCTGTCGTGGACAGGCTTCAGCGAAAGTTACAACGTGCGATATAGGACTTCCATGGTCAGAGGCGAGCGGGGCGCAACCGCTAGCGAATGGCAAACCTACTACACCTCGGAGCCTACCCTTACGCTCACCGGCCTGGTGCCAGAAACCGATTACGAAGCCCAGGTTCAAGGCGATTGCGGCAATGATGGCTATAGTGAATGGAGTGAAATAATCACATTCACCACAGAATCCGATTGGTTTGCTGGCAGTGGCACCGAAGACGACCCTTACCTCATCGCCACCACCGACGACATGGACGCTTTGGCCGCTTTGGTGAACGGCGGAAACAACTGCAGCGGCACCTATTTCCTAATGACCGACGACCTCGACTATAGTGGCAAGGATTATTCGCCCATCGGCAACACTTACAATCCTTTCAGCGGCTTCTTCGACGGAAACGGTCACACCATCAGTAACGTGACCCTTAGCGGCGAAGGTAGTGATAGAGGCGTTTTCGCCCGTGTGATTGGGGGTGGCATCGTGGAAAACCTCACCCTCGACCAAAGCAGCATCGGCTACCACGGTTATTCTCTTGGCGGCATTGCCGGAGACGTGGTAGATGCCACCATCAGGAACTGCATCAATAAGGCCAGCATCACAGCGAATGATTTTCAATATGACGGGAATTACATTGGCGGCATTGTGGGATATGCCGAGAACAGCAATATCATTGATTGCCAAAACTATGGAGATGTTGACGGATGCTATAGAGTTGGTGGCATTGTGGGAGTTACCAGCGGCAATACCCTCGTCTCTGGTTGCCAAAACCATGGGGATGTGAACTACTCAGGAGGGTATCTGTCTGAATACATAGGAGGCATTGTTGGAGATGCCGAGAACAGCACCATCAGCCATTGCAAAAACACAGGTATCGTCTTTGGATATTATACTGGCGGCGGCATTGTGGGATATGCCGCTGGATGTACCGTCAACCATTGCCTAAATTTAGGTAATGTTGACGTAGCTCATGAAAGAGTAGGCGGCATTGTAGGACGCGCCAGAATAAGCTCGGTAAGCAACTGCTTGCATTTGGGTAAAATAGAAGGATATGGTAGGATTGGTGGGATTGTAGGCCGAAATGAAGGGACCGAAAACACTTACGCCAACAACTATCACCGTGAATCCCTATATGCCGGCATCGAAGGCACCAATGTGGAAGGGCAGGCGATGTACGGCTATGCCATCGAAGCGTATGCACCGCTCAGCATCAGCCTTGAAGGCAGCATAGGTTTGGTTTATGAAGGCAATGTTTACGCTGGAAACGAGCAGGGCGTTGTGGTGAGTTATGAGATTCAAAATTCATCACTCACACCTCAATGCTATACTCTTAGTGCGGGTACTCTTGAGGATAATGGCGATAGCACCTTCACTATTACCATGCCCGCCGAGGACATCACCATAAGTGGTAACATCGTGGAGTTTTATGGGACGTATTATGAAATTCCCTGTAATGGTGATACCACAGCCACAGTTATCTACGACGATTCTTACCTCACATTGGAACATGTCGATATCGAGGATTTTGAATATTTGGGAACCCAATATGCCGTCACTGCCATTGCCGATGGTGCCTTCGACGGCTGCGACAGTATTATATATTTTGACTGCCATTCCAATATCAGCACTATCGGCGACCATGCTATGCGCAACTGCACGGGCATCGACTATTTTGGGTTCTATCATACCCCCACACCGCCCACATTGGGCGAAGGCGTGTTTGAGGGTCTTAGCCTCGACACTTTGTGGCTCATGGTGCCGTTCTGCTCGCAGTACGACTACAGCACCCATCCCGTTTGGGGACAGTTCGGCACGGTCTTCCCCGACGGTGAGTGCGAATACAATTTCATAAACATGGGCGGCGACAAGCTTTGGTCGAATCCCGACAACTGGGCCGAAGGCGAAGTGCCGGTCTCGGGAGCGCAAGTCGGCATCATGAGCGACTGCGTGATAGACACGGTCGTGACGGTTAGCTCCATCACCATCGGCTCCTACTATGACGACGAATACGGGTATTACGAGCGTCTCACCGTGAAAGACAGCGCAATGCTCACCGCCACCAACTTCATCTACACCACGGGCGACGAGCGCAACTTCATCATTGAGGACGGCGCGCAAGTCGTCCATCCCAACGCCGGCGCGAAAGCCACGGTGCAGAAGGCCGTCAGTGCCTACAGCACCCAAAGCGGCGTGAACAACGGCTGGCAC
>CADCML010000107.1 GCA_902802535.1 uncultured Bacteroidia bacterium | reverse complement strand
ATCGATGCGGAATTGAAAGCCACGAAAGAGGCCCTTGATTCTGGTTGCAAATATTACATCGGTGGACATGGTGGATTGGTGGAAAAACCTGCCGTTGAAACCCGTATCGCTTATCTCGAAAAGGTGAAAACATTTCGTGCTGAAAAGCTCAATGCAGCTTCTTTCACGATGGCTTTGAAAGAAGCCTTCCCCGATATGCCTGGTGCCATCGCTCCGTTGGCGGAAGCCTTGTACAAATAAGAAAATCAATTTACTAACCAACAATAAACAAGTTGCTTCCGCGTTTTGTGAAAGCAACTTGCTTTCTTTTTATGGAAACAGAAAAACTGCATAAAACCTTACTCGATGCCGACGCCATCATCATCGGTGCTGGCGCAGGCCTCTCCACCTCGGCGGGCTTCACCTATTCCGGCGAACGCTTCCAGCAACACTTTTCCGACTTCATCGGGAAATACGGATTCACCGATATGTACTCCGCGGGCTTCTATCCGTTTCCCAGCGAAGAGGAACATTGGGCCTACTGGAGCCGCCACATCTACTACAACCGCTACGTGCCCGCCCCGAAGCCCGTCTATGACAACCTGCTCAAACTGCTGAAAGACAAGGACTATTTCGTCATCACCACCAATGTCGATCACCAGTTCCAGAAGGCAGGATTTGACAAAAAACGGCTGTTCTACACACAAGGCGACTACGGCCTGTTCCAATGCGCGAAGCCCTGTCACCAGAAAACCTACGACAACGAAGAATTGGTGAAACGGATGATTGCGGAACAGATGGATATGCGCATCCCTTCGGAATTGATTCCGCGTTGTCCCGTCTGTGGCGGTCCGATGAAGGTCAACCTGCGCGCCGACGAGACCTTTGTGGAGGACGAGGGCTGGCACGCGGCGTCGGAACGATACACCGAATTTATCCGGCGGCACAAAGACGGCAAGGTGTTGTTCCTTGATTTGGGCAGCGGCGGCAACACGCCCGTCATTTTCAAGATTCCCTTCATCCGTTGGACAATGCAGAATCCGAACGCCACCTATGCCACCATCAACCTTGGCGAGGCGTTCACCGTGGACCAGATCGACGACCGGTCGATTGTAATCAACGGCGATATCGGGGAGGTGTTGGAAATATTGATTGCCCGTAGGGGCGAATAATTATTCGCCCCTATCACATTCGTCCCAACAAAATAAAAAACATTGATTATGAACCGTTTGGATTGTTTGATACAATATTTGATAAACGAGGACCCGCAATATGCCGAGATGCGGATTCCCGAGGATTTGCAGGGCAAGCGCGACCTGTTCCGCGCCCTGCGCAACGTGCGCGAACCCAAACCCGTCAGCGAGGAATTCCTGCGTCTGCAGGATGAGGAATTGCAAGCGCAATTGCAGGAAAAAGGTGTGGTTGAATTAAACGCCTGTAGAGACGTGATTAATCGCGTCTCTACTGACAAACAATTATTGGTTTGGCAAGGTGATATTACACGATTAAAGGTAGGCGCCATTGTGAATGCGGCCAACAGCCAAATGTTGGGCTGCTTCCATCCTTTGCACAAGTGCATCGACAATGCGATCCATTCGGCAGCTGGCGTTCAGTTACGAGAAGAATGCCACCAACTGATGCTCCAGCAAGGCCACGAGGAGCCGACTGGTCAGGCCAAAATCACGAAGTCATACAACCTTCCTTGTAAGTACGTCATCCATACGGTCGGGCCTATTATCCCTACTGGCATTCCAACGCCAATGCAAAAGGAACAATTAGCCTCTTGCTACCGTTCCATCATGCAGTTAGCTGGTGAAAACCGTCTTGAAAGCGTCGCTTTCTGCTGTATTTCCACGGGCGAGTTCCGCTTCCCAAACCAGTTGGCTGCTGAAATCGCTGTGCGAACCGTCAAGGATTACTGGGCCGAACACCCCAATTGCAGCATCAAGCAAGTGGTTTTCAACGTGTTCAAGGATATTGACAAGAAGATTTATCAACGGCTGTTATAACTGAAAGATTCTGCAATCCAGGTGAAAGCTTTGGTTGCCGATTTTTTGTAACTTTGCATCGTGGAACTCAACGAGCAAAATATCATCATCGACGATAGTCTCAATCGCATCGCGAAGGTGGGTATGGAAAGCTATATCACCCATGCCTACTGCTCGGCGGGCGAGTGCGAGGTGTGGTACGGCGGCAGCCAGCTTCACTTCCGGAAGGGCGACTGCATGATTGTGGTAGCCAATCGGCAAGTGACACGAATGAAGCCATCAGTGGACTTCCGCGTGAATGTCGTCTATGTGGATTTCGACTTCATCAACGTCTGCGCCACACATTCCAACTACGGCACACGAGGCGGAATGTCGCTCTACATCGACCCCATCATGCATCTCAACGAGGAGGAGCAACAGCTATGCGAACGCGACTTCGAGGAGGTGTTCCGTCGCATGAGGCATCCGCACAAGTATTTTCACGGCGATGAGATGGTTGCCGTGCTTCAGATGCTTTTTATCGACTTCTTCGAATTCCACTCGCGCATCTACGGCGAGGCGGATCTGTCGGCGCAGACTGCTTCGGTGATGGACCGTTTCGTGGCGATGCTGGAGCACAGCGATTACCGCGAGCACCGCGATGTGGCATGGTACGCCAGCGAGTTGTGTGTTACGCCCAAGTACCTCTCGGAAATCTGTAAGCGCGTCAGCGGCCAGTCAGCCAACTACTGGATCAACCGTTACACCGCTATGGAACTCTCGCAAGCCTCACGCTCACCGACATCGCCGACCGCTTCAACTTCGCCTCCCTCAGCCACTTCTCGCGCTACGTCCAGAACAATCTCGGGGCTTCGCCGAGTTCGTTTAGGGAGTGAACAAACCGATGGCGACGATTTGAAAAAAGTTGTATTTTTGCGCATCATTGAACGATAATTGGAGTCGTATGCAGAACAATTCATCACACAACGGCTTGTATATAAGCGATTTTCATCGGCAAAACAGTATGGAAGCTCAAAGGGAGGTACTACGCATGTCATTGCATCCCTACACTCGAGAGCAGAAACTGCGGCAGATAGAGGAGTTTCGCAAGGACTCACTTTCAAAGAGGAGATAAGCAATTTGTAATTCAGAAAACAAAAAAGTATTAAAAATGAGAGCGTATAATCTTGGTTTCATTTCAGATGAAGACATCTATAATCATGTTAAAGAAACTGTTTTGAGGTATAGTGCTAACATTGACCTCAAGGGGTTTAACAAAAACATCATAGACCCAATCAAACTAACTTTTGACGCAAAAGTTTATGGGAGGACGATGGAAGAAGTTGTAGCTTCGGAATGCATTCGTCAAATGGATAAATCCAATAATAATCATATTGGATACTTCCATCAGAATCTTTTCCGATATGCCGGCAATGGTTGGTCTGTTCCTACACAAGGTTTTGACGTTGTCAATGAGGGAAGGCATATCTATGTCGAAATGAAAAACAAGCATAATACCATGAATTCAGCGGCATCGCAGAAAACCTATATGAAAATGCAGAACAAAATAGTTCGCGACAGCCATGCCATTTGTATGCTTGTTGAAGTTATAGCCACGAAGTCGCAGGACAAAACTTGGGTTGTAACAGTTGACAAAGAACAATTCAACAACGACCACATTCGCCGCGTTTCTATAGATAAGTTTTATGAGATTGTTTTTGGTGATTCAGCGGCTTTTGCAAAGTTGTGCAAAACACTTCCTACGATACTGGATGATGTCATAAAAGAGTTGGGTAACTCTACTAACCAGAACACTGTATTTTCTGAATTGGCAAGGATTTCACCCAACATTATTAAAAGCCTGTATCTGCTTGCATTCAAAACTTACGAAGGATTTGAAAATTTCTAACAATGCCGACATTTCTATCTGCATCGAATTTGGCCGACTTAACGGGAACTTCTCTTGCCACTGCACAGAAATGGGGTAAGAGCGGCACTTATCCTTACCACAAGAACGAAAATGGCAAAGAAGGTTTCTATATGGAGGATCTCACGGATGTCGAACCTGTCAGAATGATGCTTAATACCCATTGGGACGAAGAATTTCATGTGGCACCTTTGCGTGATTACACTTCAGTTGAATTGTTTGCTGGTGCTGGTGGTTTGGCTATTGGAATGCACTTGGCAGGATTCCGTCATGTTTTGCTTAACGAGATTGACCCGATGGCCTGCCAGACTTTGCGAAAGAATCATCCTGAATGGAATGTGCTGGAAGGAGACATTCATCAAGTCGATTTTATACCACTTCAAGGCAAAGTGGACTTTCTTTCTGGCGGTTTTCCGTGTCAGGCTTTCTCTTATGCAGGGAAGAAAGGCGGCTTGAACGATACTCGTGGTACATTGTTCTTTGAATTGGCTCGTGCCGTAAAAGAAATACAGCCCAAAGTGTTTATGGGCGAAAATGTGAAGGGATTATTGTCCCACGATGACGGAAGAACGCTTGAAATCATCCGAAACGCTATAGCAGAATTGGGTTATACTTTGGTTGAGCCACGTGTTCTAAAGGCTATCATGTATCAAGTTCCTCAAAAACGCGAACGATTAATACTGATAGCTATTCGCAACGACATTTTTGAGGCTGGCGCTCGTTTCAAATGGCCAGACCCTTATCGTCGCGTGATGACGCTGCGTGATGCGTTTTATCAAGGAGATCTTTTCGATTGCGATGTTCCTCAATCAGAGGGGCAAGCCTATCCAGAAAAGAAAGCTCGTGTAATGGCAATGGTTCCAGAAGGTGGCGATTGGCGCGATTTACCAGAGGATGAGCAAAAGAATTATATGGGTGGCAGTTTCTATTTAGAAGGTGGCAAGACCGGAATGGCTCGCCGTTTGTCAATGGATGAGCCTTCGTTAACCCTGACATGTGCTCCAGCCCAAAAACAAACGGAGCGTTGTCATCCCATAGAAACCCGTCCTTTGACGGTTCGAGAATATGCCCGTATTCAAACCTTCCCAGACAATTGGGTGTTTGAAGGGAATGTTTCAGATCAGTACAAACAAATTGGCAATGCCGTGCCTGTAAATCTCGCATACGCAATAGGACGTTCTCTAATTAGGCTGTTTAATGACATTGATGCACAAAATCCTGAAGAGTCACAGTTCGAAGAGGCAAATCGTATAGCCAATGAGATGCTACCACCAGAATTGTTTCCCATTGACCTATTTGAGATACAAAAGGCTTATCCCGAAGACATCATCAGAAATGTTTATAGAAAAAGAAAACGTGTTAACAATGTTGACCTTGATGACTCAAAAAATGTGTTGGTAAGTTTGGTTACTAGCGAAAATGTCGACCCATTTAACCAACAAAATGCCAAGCTGTACTACACAGGAAAGAGATTTCCATCAACCGTTAAGTTGAATAAGCTCTATTATTTCATGCCATATACTAAAGGTAAAGGGATTCGGGATTTGTATATAATCAAAGTGGCACGTGTGGGAACCAAACATGAAATTCGCCAAGAATGCGATGAAAATGACATTCGCATTGTTTTTGAGATAGAGTTTGTTAAACAGCTTTTTGAAGACTATAAACCCATCAAGTTGATGATTTGGCATACATTTACGGATACAAACTTGAGGGCGATTCTTGCGATGTAGATTGTTTTCTAAAGGATTAAATAGAAAACCGCAAAATGTGAAACTTTTCCCGAAAAATCCATAACAGCCATGATGAATGATGGTTGTAGTTTTGCATTGTCAAACAGTTAGAAATCATAAAACATCAAAACTATGCAAAACATCAGACTATACAACGGCGTTGAGATGCCGGTTTTAGGATACGGAGTGTTCCAAGTGCCGCCGCAAGAGGCGGAGCGTTGCGTGAGCGACGCATTAAGTGTGGGCTATCGCTTAATTGATACCGCACAAGCCTATTTCAACGAGGAAGGCGTGGGCGAGGCCGTCGCCAAGTCGGGCATCAAGCGCGAGGACCTGTTCCTCGTCACCAAGGTATGGATCAGCAACAACGGCGAAGAGAAGGCCGCCCGCAGCATCGACGAGAGCCTGCTCAAGCTGAAAACGGATTACATCGACCTGCTTCTCATCCATCAGGCGTACGGCGACGTGTTCGGCACCTGGCGTGCGATGGAGGACGCCTACCGCGACGGCAAAGTGCGCGCCATCGGCGTGAGCAACTTCCAACAAGCCCGTTTCTTCGACTTCGCCCACTATGTGGACATGAAGCCGATGGTGAACCAACTGCAATGCAACGCGATGATCCAGCAACGCGAAATCGAGCCTACGCTCAACGAGTTCGGCACCAAGATGATGGCATGGGGACCGCTGGGCGGAGAAGGCGTGGACGGCATCATCAAGAGCGAACTGCTGGCCAGCATTGGTGCCAAGTACGGCAAGACCGCCTCGCAGGTGGCTCTCCGCTGGCTCACGCAACGCGGCATCGTGGCCATCCCCAAGTCCACCCACAAGGAGCGCATGCAGCAAAACCTCGTCATCTTCGACTTTGCCCTCACCGACGATGACATGGCCCAAATTGCAACAATGAACCAGCACGACACAGGCACAGTCAACTTCAACGACATGAACTTTGTGAAATATTTGATTGAAAATTACGGATAAACTAATGACTATGAAAAAGACATTATTTATGATTGCCGCCACGTTAATGTTTACTTCGTGCGGCAGCAAAACCACCACAATGGAAAAGGAAATGAATACTTTGAGTTTTAACCAAGAGCAGGCGGCCTTCATGTCGGCCATCGCCTGCAACGAGGCCAAAGCCGACTATACCGCCTTGGCCGAGGCCATCAACGGCGGCTTGGATGCCGGCTTGACGGTC
>CADCML010000106.1 GCA_902802535.1 uncultured Bacteroidia bacterium | reverse complement strand
ATTACATCGACCGCATCACGCCTGGCTTGGAGGCAACCTTCGAGCGACAGAGCGAGCGTTACGCGGCGCAAATCCGCAAGGTGTATCCCGAAGTGCGCGACGGCAAGTTCAAGGCCGACTTCAAGTTTATGGAGCAGCAGCCCGAGAACATCCGCAGCGGCCAGACCTATTACCTCAACCTGCAACTCGGTCAGCCCGTGGAGGCGTTGCTCATCCAGCGTGGCGCCTTCTACCAGAAGACGGGCGGCAAGTGGATCTATGTCCTCTCTTCCGACGGCAGCAAGGCCACGCGCCGCGACATCAAGATTGGGCGGCAGAACCCACAGTATTACGAGGTCGTCGAAGGCCTTGAAGCAGGGGAGAGGGTGATTACTTCTTCTTACGATAACTTCGGAGAATCGGAGGTTTTGGTTTTTTAATCACAAATATTATGATACAGCGGTTTATAAACTACGGATTAAACGGATTAAACGGATGTCCGACAAGAAATTTGGAGGGCACAAGTGCCCAATTGTTACGGATTCCTACCGGCGACAGTCCATCCGTAATAATCGGACGCTTGCGTCCCAAAATTTTCGGGAACAAATCTGTAAAATCCGCGAAATCCGTAGTTGTGTTATCTGTACCAATCGGACGCTTGCGTCCTTAAATATTTTGGGAACAAATCTGTAAAATCCGCGAAATCAGTAGTTAAACAACTGAATACAAACAATTAAACATTCAACAATATGAACAGATTAACCGACAACCTCATCAAAATCCTATCGTTAGGCATAGGTCTCGCCATTGGCATCGTGCTGATTGCCAAGGTGTGCTTCGAATTGTCCTACGACAGTTTCTACAAGGATGTGGAGCGCATCTACATCATTCAAACAGGTACATCATTCAAACAGGCCTTGAACGACAAGGCGAATCGGAAAGTTTCGGCAAAGTGAGCGGGGCAGTGGCTCCAGGCTTCAAGACCGAAGTGCCGGGCGTGGAGTCGGCCACACGGACGACTTTCTATTTCGGTAGCAACCGTTATATGGACGAGAACGGTCATGTCATCACGGGCAACTTGCGCTTGGCCGACTCCTGTTTCTTCAAGGTGTTCGACCGCCCGATTCTGGCTGGCGACCCGGCGCAGGTTTTGGCAAAGCCGCTGTGCCTGATGGTTTCGGAATCGTTTGCCAACAAACTCGGTGGCGTGGACGAGTGTCTTGGAAAAACCATTTCCAACGAAGAACAACCCGGCCTGAAAATGACCATTGAGGGCGTGTTCAAGGACTTCCCGAAAAACGGCTCGATAGATTCCGACCTGCTTCTTTCGATGGAGAGTTATCCCAAAAGAAGCACAGAAAACTGGGTAGGCAACGAGCGTTATCAAGGTTTTGCGAAGTTGACGAAAGGCGTTGAACCTCAATCGCTTGATGGTGCCATACGCAAAATGCAGGAAACGCACCAGCCTTTGGAGGAATTTGAACAAAGTGGCGTGAGGCTGACGTATTCTCTCGCGCCATTCGCCAAAAATCACATCGAAGACTCATCTGTCCGCTCGTTGGTGATTCTACTTTCCATCGTGGCCGCGTTAGTGATTCTCGTCAGTTTACTCAACTATGTCCTCATCGTCATCTCGGCGATGGTGCGCCGCTCCAAGGAAATCGCGGTGCGCAAGTGCTATGGCGCCAGTGCCTTCAACATCCATACTTTGTTGGCGGGCGAGGCTTTCGTCCATCTGCTGTTGGCCTTGGCTTTGTCGGTGGCCATCATTTTTGCCATGAAAGGTGTGATACAGAACCTGTTGGGCGTTCCGTTTGAGACGCTGCTCGTTCCGCAAAGCGTTCTTGTCATTAGCCTCGTGCTGGTCTTTGTGTTGATAGTTTCGGTCTTCGTGCCGGCACAACTCTTCGTGCGCATACCCGTTTCGGTGGCTTTCCGCAATTATATCGGAAACTCGCGCCGCTGGAAAATCGGACTGCTTGGCGTTCAGGTGTTTATCAACGTTTTTATTGTCTCGATGCTAACGATTATCGCATCGCAATACCAGAAAATGATGAACGACAATCCGGGCTATAGTTATGAGAATGTGCTGTTTGTGAACATGTACGACCGCAACCATGCCGCCCAGCAACGCGTGGTGGATGCTCTCAACCAAGTGCCTGAAGTCGTGCAAGTTGCGGCGTGTAATAGCCTGCCTTTTGCGGGTTCAAGCGGCGACATTGTCTATCTCCCTGGCGACGACCGCGAGTTGTTCAATGTGGCCGACCAATACGGAGCCACTGAAGGTTTTTACGACATTTTCAGGATGGAGTTTGTGGACGGTCGCGCCCCTCTCGATTCAACGGAAGTGGTTGTTTCAGCGTCTTTTGTCGAACGCATGAACGAGTTTGCTGACTGGAGCGACGGCGCAGTGGGCAAGCAGGTGCAAATCACAGGTCATGGCAACTGGGGAATGGAATTGGAGCCGTTCACCATTTCGGGTGTTTATCGAGACATCCGCATTGGCGACCTCGTGAACATGGATTCCCGCCCGAGTGTGCGTTTTTACGGCAGTTTAGATAGCGGCGATTCCTATATGCCACATATCGTGTTCAAAGTGAACAAAATAAACGCAACCACGATGGCGAAACTGACCGCTGTCATCTCCGAAGCCCTTGACGGGAGGGAGGTGCAGTTGAACGTCTATTCCGACCAAATGCAATCGGCTTACGAGGGCAGCCGCAAGGTGCGCAACACCGTTCTCGTCGGCTCCATTTTCGCCCTGCTGATTGCCGTGCTTGGCCTCATCGGTTTCATCCGCGACGAGTCGAACCGAAGGAGCAAAGAGGTGGCCATCCGCAAAATCAACGGCGCGACGGTGGCTGACATACTGCGCTTGTTCACTTGGGATGTGCTGCGCCTTTCGTTGGTGATGGCGGCTTTGGCCTGCATTGTTGCCTATTTCGTGGCTCACAAGTGGTTAGAGCAATTCGCCGAGCGCATCGGCCTCTCACCACTTTATTTCATCATCGGTGCGGTGGCCGTGCTGGTTGTCGTCACCATCGTGGTCGTCTTGAGCAGCAATAGGATAGCCCGAATGAACCCTGTCAAGTCTTTGAAAAACAATTGAAAATGAAAGGAACTACGAATTACACGAATTTGACGAATAATTTTGCGGCTTTCGCCGCGAATTTGGACGAATGTTGTGCCGCTTCGCGTCACTGCGAGGCACGAGGCAGTCCAAATTCGTATCCATTCAGGCGCTTGCGCCTCAAATTCTTACAAATAATATTCGCTTAATTCGTGCAATTCGTAGTTAAACAAAGCAATCAAACAACAATTCAACAAAATAAAAGTTAAACCCTTAAACAATCAAAGCAATGATTAAAGTAGAAAATCTCAGGAAAGTCTTCGTGAGCGAAGACATCTCAATCCAAACCTTCGCATTGGACGGCGTTTCGTTCGAAATCAACAAAGGCGAGTTTGTCGCCATCATGGGGCCTTCGGGCTGCGGCAAATCGACTTTGCTCAACATCCTCGGCCTGTTGGACAACCCCACCGAGGGCAGTTACGAACTTCTCGGCCATCAGGTCGGCAACCTCAAGGAGAAGGACCGCACCCAGTTCCGCAAGGGCAACATCGGCTTCGTGTTCCAGAGCTTCAACCTCATCGACGAACTCAACGTGTTCGAGAACATCGAACTGCCGTTGCGCTACATGAACATCCCCGCCGCCGAGCGCAAGCAGCGCGTGGATGCCATCATGACGCGCATGGCCATCAAGCACCGCTCCGAGCACTTCCCGCAGCAGCTTTCGGGCGGTCAGCAGCAGAGGGTGGCCATCGCCCGCGCCGTGGTCGCCAACCCCAAGCTCATCCTCGCCGACGAGCCTACGGGCAACCTCGACTCGAAGAACGGCCGCGAGGTGATGGACCTGCTCACCGACCTCCACAAGGAAGGCACCACCATCGTCATGGTGACCCACTCGCAGCGCGATGCTGGCTTTGCCGACCGCATTATCAACCTCTTCGACGGTAAGATCGTGGAGGAAGTCTTGTCGCAACTCTGATGGCAGATGGCTTATGGCTGATGACTATGGCCGCTTCAACCAAGGCTGGAAGTTTCCCCTTCTGTTGAAGTTGCCATAGTCATAGGCCATTGGCCATAGTCCAAAAACAAACAACCCAAACAAAAACAGTTAGTTATGGCAAGAATTTTCAAAAAAGGCAAGACCTCCCTCGTGTCTTCCATCCTGAACATCTTGGGCTTGACGGCAGCCTTCGCCGCGCTCTACATCATCCTCGTGCAGGTACATCACGACCTCACCTACAACAAGGCACTCAAGGACAGCGACAGGATTTATGTCCTTACTATGCCTGACCGATTTTTAAATAATGTTTATTCGACATACGTCAATCGTCCGATGTCGGAAGCGGTCATTGCTGCTGTCCCCAGTGTTGAGGCCGGTGGCTGCGGCAACATTGTTGGCGACAAAGTGTCTGTCCGTTTGGGAGAAGGGAAGTCTCTCATTGAACTGAACATGACAACTATGTCAAGGTCATGTATCGATGTGTTCGGTTTTGAACTTGTTGCTGGCAACTGGGACGATGACTGGATTCATGAAGGAACTGTGGCCTTGTCGGAATCGGCAGCCAAACGCTTGGGGGTGCAGGTGGGCGACTATTTTCAATACGGCTATTGGAACTGGGGGCATGCCTATGTGGCGGCAGTCTACAAAGACATGCCTGTTAATAGCGACCTTTCCTCCTTCGACTTTATCAGAAATATAGGTGACCAGGGTATGGACGACTGGAGTCAATGGGGCTGGAACTATTTCATAAAACTCGCAAAGGGTGCCGACCCGAAAGAGTTTGAGGAGATTGCCAATAAAGTCGCGTATGACCTTTGGGTGACAGAATACGACATTGACTTCAGCAATATGACCGAAGCGGATATCGAGGCATCTAAAAAAATGATGACACCTCATCTTATGAAGTTGACGGACAATTATTTTGCCGATAATGTCGGGCATCCGGGCAAGTCGGGCAATCGCACCACGACCATCACCTTGCTTGTCA
>CADCML010000105.1 GCA_902802535.1 uncultured Bacteroidia bacterium | reverse complement strand
CCTATTTTTGGTTTGCTGCACCGAATACGACACATCGAGCGTGGCGCAATTCACGATGGTGACCGCCACAATGAGCAGAATGCCAAAGATGATAATCCAAACATACGAGGCATTGCCGTTACCCACACTTTCCGGGTCGTTGTAATCGGTGTGCAGGTGGATGTCGCGTAAAGGCTGGAATTCCAACCATTTCTGCTTGTCGTACTTCTCTGTTTGGATGTTGGCCAAGCGTTTCATCTCTGCCTTGCTGAACAGCGCGTTTTCCCTTAATTTGACATAAATCGTCTGGTTTTCAGCGATGTTGCGGTAAAGATTAAGCTGACGGCTATCCATCGGCATCACCACCTCGAAAGGCAGATGCGTGTTGGTTGGCACATCCACCACCAAGGCAACGGTGTAAACGGTCTCTATGTGCATATAAGAGCAGACCAAAGGCTGCCCTATGGCCGAGCCGTCAAAGAGCTTTTTCGCTATCTCTTTGGAAATGGCCGCTTCATTGGGTTTGAGAATGTGATGCGGTTCACCTTCCACTACGGGATAGGTAAACACCTTGAAGAAATTGTCGCTGGTCGTCAAAGCCGTCACCTCAAAGGATTCGTTGCGTTCCATATCCCAGACCGTGTTGGGATTCATGTTGGTATAGTGTGAAATCACGCTCACACATTCCTCCACCTGAGGCACCGCGTCAGGCAAGTCATAGCGCAATTGGCAGACTCCACCTGTGTACGGTAAATTCGGTCGCCGTCCTCGACAAAACGGTCGTAGGAAAACTCGTGCAGCACCCATTGGAACAGTAAAGTGGCCGCCGTAATGCCAATCATCAAGCAAAAAGTGTTGATGAGGAAATGCTTGTGTTTGGGTCTAAGAATTGAATTGTTCATACTGTTGTTATTTCAATTTGATGAGATAAAAATGTCAAATAAGGAAATGAGTAAACAATTTTTATGCCAAAATTATAAAACAATATAAATCAACAAGATACGATTTTCACTTTTGTAAAAGTGTAAAGTTTCTTTACAGTTGGTGTAAAGAAACTTTACAGTTCTTATTTCAAGTCAGTAAGGTCGAATTGATAAGTAAGGTCGTTGTTTTGTTCGTGCTGGAGAAACATCAACATATAAATGGGCAAATAAACCAAGCGATTTTTGATTTGGATGTTTTCTTGGCAGCACGACAAAGTCGAGTTTGCCTTTTT
Organism: uncultured Bacteroidia bacterium; assembly: GCA_902802535.1. GTDB lineage: Bacteria > Bacteroidota > Bacteroidia > Bacteroidales > F082 > Limimorpha. The sequence goes on along the minus strand of CADCML010000105.1, from coordinate 4,286 downwards.
TCTTGCTAAAATCCTGTATTTCAGTGTGCAAAGATAACAATTTTTACATTATCCAAGACAAAAAGCATATCTTTTTGACACTTTTCCAAGGAATTTTGTCCGATTTTTGACACTTTTCCAAGATTATTCTTTCTTCAAAGCCATCACCGGATTCACCCGCGCCACGGAAACGATTTGCCACAACACCGAGCCGATGGCAATGGCAAACGACAACGCCACCGTGACCACAAAAATCCACGGATGCAGGTCGATGCGATAGACGAAGTCCTCCAAATAGCGCCCGCACACATACACCGCAATGGGGATGGCGATGACATTGGCAATCAGTATCATGACGACATATTCTTTTAAGTTGCGGCGAATCTCGCTTTCCATCGTGCCGCCAAACACCTTGCGGATGGCGATGGTCTTCTCCCTTTCGGAGGCGAAATGCGTACTCATGGCCACGAGACCTAATAGCGACAGCAATACCGCCACTGCCATAAACAGATCCACAAGGCGCATCTTGTTTTTGGTGCCCTGCAAATCTTCCAGCAACATATTGTCGATAAAGTCGGCAGAAGCTTCCCAATACACGGATTTCTTACTCATGTGCTTATCGTACACCCCCATGATGGCTTTGCGCGCCTCTGCATGATCGCCCACAATCTCCAACACAGGATGATACGCCACGCCTCTGAACATCGGTTCCTTTCCCACAATCTGCACCGCACCGAAAGTCTCATCCACCACATGCGCAGCATCTGTGATGGCAAAATCCCCCACCACGCCGCACAGGTCATAACCGACATTCCGCTTGTACCATACGCCTAACGAATCAGGATCGAAGTCCTCCATCGGCATCCCCATCTGGCTTTCCAAAAGGCCTTGCGTCAACAGCCATTGGCGTTCATCCAACTGGCCATACATAGCCTTGATGTCGAAGTCGAACAGGTCGAAAGCCACCGTGTCGCACATCAGGTATCTCACTTGAATCCAATTGTCAGGATCGTTGAGGCGTTTCCAGCTTGAACCCATACGGGCACCTCCAGGATAACCGTAGGAATGTCCCATCCGCTTCACGCAAGGCAACGCCAGCAGGTCGTTCTCAAAGGCCTCGTCGCCCGAAAGGATGGACTCGATGTAAAACAGATTCTCGGTACGGCACCCGACAGGCCTCCGCTCCATGTGACGCATCTGCACCTCCATCGTGATTACCAAGGCAATCAGCACGATGGCGATGACGTTTTGCAGAACGATGAACACCTTCGACAGCACCATCTTGTTGCGGAAACGGAAGGTACCCTTCACCACATCGATGGGCTTGGCGCGCGACACCACTATGGCCGGGATGATGCCCGCCAACAGCGCCACCACGACCACCATCAGCAGATAGGCCAGCAAATAGGACGGTGATAGCAAAACCTTTACAGCAATATCACCACCCAACAAGCGGTTGACCAGCGGCGCGAGTGCTTCGGCCAACAAGATGCCCAGCACCATGCACACCGTAGTAAACGCCAACGATTCCAGCAGGTATTTCCCGATGATTCGGCCCTTGGTGGCTCCGTGCAATCGCCTTGTAGCCATCTCTTTAGCCCGCTTGCTTGTCAGAGCCACGTTCAGGTTGATGTAGTTGAATAATGAGGAAATCAGCAGCAACAAACCCACTGCCAACAGACTGCGCATCATGGTCTTGTCACCTTTCTTCAAATTGGTACTGGCATCGCTGTAAAGCATCTCATCCAGTCGTATCAACGTCAGGTTCTTAGGTTCAAAATGGAAGTCGCTGCCCAAGATCGTCTTATAAAATGTCTGACATGCCACAACCATCTTCTCATGCAGCACCTCTCGGTCAGCATTGGGATGCGATTTCACAAAGACCCACACGTTTTCAAACGTTTTGGCGGGTCGGATTGGACTGTTGAAGCCGCCACGGAACGATCTGCCATCGGTGAGGTCCACATTGACAATCACATCGGGCATATCGCTGAAAAGCGAGGTGCCCAAATCAGTGAACACACCCGCAACGGTGAAGTCATGTCCCAGAAGATGGATGGTCCGTCCCACAACTTCACCATTTTCCGATAGGGTTTGCGCCAGTTTTTCCGATATGAAAGCCATTAGAACACCGTCAATCTGGTCGGGTTGGCCTTCTGATAACTGGACAGGAAAAAAGTCGAAAAAGCCTCGGTCGCAACCCAATACGTTCACCATGTTCCACTGTTCATCAGCTTTTATCTCCGTACTATAGAATTGGCCGAACTCGGTAACGGCCTCAATTTCAGGGATGCTCTCCCCTATGCTCTCCCTCATCCCGTATTCAAACAGGGTAATGTCATTCAAAGCCACACAATAGATATCCTTCCTATGTGGGTTTTCATGTGTAATGGCGATATGCTGCGTCACATAGCAGAAGATGATGACCACGAAGGCGAGGCTGACGGCCAGGCCGATGGCTTCGATGATGGTGTAGAGTTTGTTTCTGGATAAGAATTTTAGGTAACTGGACATTGTTGTTTATTTGTTTATTTGTGGGTTATTATTTTGACTATGGCCGATGGCCTATGACTATGGCAGTTTCATAAGGAGAGGAAGCCTCCATTGGGGGTCGAAACGGCCATAGTCATTAGCCATAAGCCATAGGCCTACTCATTTCGTAATGATTTCACCGGATTCACCGTAGCCGCCCGCAAACTCCGCAAGGTGACCACCGCCACTGTGACACCCAAAACGGCCACCAATGCCAAAGCGAACACCCAGACATGCAGCGGCACTTGATAGGCGAAACCCTCCAAATAACGCCGCATGATGAAGATGCTCACGGGCACGGCGATGACGAAGCACACCAGCACAATCTTCACGAAGCGCGAGTTGAACATGGCCAAAATCTGCTGCACCGTGGCACCGTGTACACGACGGATGCCTATTTCCTTGCGGCGGTGCTCCGTCTCGAACATCACCAAGCCGAACACGCCCATCAACGAGATGACGATGGCCAAAATCGTGAACAAAGTAATCAACTTTGAGAGGTTTTGTTCCTTTTTGTATTGGTTCTCAATGGCTTGTTTAAATGGACTCATCCATACCGAGAAGCCATTGCCTAATGTCGGATCAAGGTCGTTGAGGGTTTTTATTGTGCGTTCCATCAAAGCTTGGGTATCAACGCCAGATTCGGTACGGATAAACAGCCTCATGCACGGACTCCAAGGCTCCTTGCCATAGACATAGAATGCAAATGGACTAATCTCATCGCGCAAAGGAGAGAAATTGAAGTCCTTGCAAACACCTGCAATCTCGGCAGGGGCATCTTTATGACCATTGATTCTGTCTTCAGTGGTGATGCCATACTTCTTTTGTGCGGTCTCATTGATGATATAGACACCGTTTTCCGATTGCTCGTCGGCAGGAGTAAAGTCTCGGCCCTCCACAATATCGATGCCCATAAAACGCAAGAAGTTCCAAGAAACCGGATAAACCTGCCATGACACATTCTCAACATCACCTTTGAACGGACGGCCCCACGCCATACGACTGTTGGCCACAAACGGGCCGTCGCCCCAAGCGATGTCCTTGATGTCAGCATCTGTTTTCAACTGATTCTCGACAGTTTCACGGTTGCTGGCGAGTTCCCATGTCACATTCGACTGAAGCAGGTTTTCTTGATTGAAACCCATGTCGTGATTCATCATGAAATCGCGTTGCTGATGAACAAAAATTGCACAGATAATCAGCACGATGCTCACGGTGAACTGCACAGATAATCAGCACGATGCTCACGGTGAACTGCAAGCCTATCAAGCCGATGCGGAAAGCCTTGCCTTTCTGCGTGGTGCCGAGTGTGCCTTTCAAGGCAAAAGCGGGATTGAACGAGGTGGAGAACAAGGCCGGATAGAGGCTGGCCAACACCGAAATGAGCAAGGCGATACCGATGGTCAAAGCCGCAATACCCAAATTCTGGCCGAAGTTCAACGTTGTGTCAATCAGTGCAGCCAAGGTGGATTGTCTGAACAGTGTAACCACAGCCACTGCCAGTCCAAGAGCGATAACGACCATCAGCACCGACTCGCCCACCGACGACATCACCAACTGGAAGCGGCTGCTGCCCAATATCTTGCGTGTGTTGATACTCCGCAGACGCAACGGCACCATCGCGAAGAAGAAGTTGATGTAGTTGATGAAGGCGATGAGCATCACGAAAATGGCGATGACAAGCAAGGTGATGGTCGTGGTGCGATTGCCCGACTTGCCCGGATGCCCGACATTATCGGCAAAATAATTGTCCGTCAACTTCATAAGATGAGGTG
>CADCML010000104.1 GCA_902802535.1 uncultured Bacteroidia bacterium | reverse complement strand
CGAAGTCGAAAGAGGCTTCACGAGGTTTTTGTTCAGACATTACGCGCCCATCAAAATTTACGAGTCCGATTCGTTTGTCAAAAACTTCACCATCGAGGTACGCAACGGCCAACCTGAGAAGTTTATGCCACGCCTTGAAGCTTTGTATGCCGGCCAAGACTATCAACTTGTTGGCAATACAGAGCTATATTTCCACAATGTTACGAGCCTTGTTTTCAAGATGTTAGGATTCTATGTCGATGTGGAACGCCACACCACCGATGGACGAATGGACATGCTCGTGCAGACCAAAGACTATATCTACATCTTTGAATTTAAGATAGACAAATCTGCTGATGAGGCTTTGAATCAAATCGAGGAAAAGCAATACGCGAAACCTTTTGAGACAGATTCGCGCAAACTATATAAAATAGGTGTGAACTTCTCTAGCGCTACGCGGCGGATGGACGGCTGGAAGATGACCGCGTCTTAATCCTATGCACCGCCCTTTCAATCTCGCCCAACCACATGTGAAATTGCCGCCCTCATGATGGAAATTAAAATAACTCACAAGGTAATCTCGGAAAGAAAACTCCGTCAACGAGTCGACATGGCAGTGCATGAAATACTGGATGAAGCCGAACAACACAGCCACAAAGAGCAGTCCCACGCCAAAAATGCGCCGCCCCATGTCCTTGGTGATGATGAAGGCCGTGCGCGAACGGGGCTTTTCGTTCAACACGCTATGGTCGGGCGGCAACGAAGCCAAAGCCATAGCCGCAAAAGTATCCATGATGAGATTGATCCACAGCATCTGGGTCACGGTGAGGGGCGATGAAGTACCCATCACTGCGCCAAGCAACACGATGAGGCAAGCCGCCACATTGATGGTCATCTGGAACAGGATAAACCGCTGAATATTAAGGTACAAGGAGCGACCCCACATAACGGCACGGGCAATGCTCTTGAACGAGTTGTCGAGGATAGTGATGTCGCTGGCCTCCTTGGCCACCGAAGTGCCGTCGCCCATTGAAAGACCGATTTGCGCCCTGTTCAAGGCGGGCGCGTCGTTGGTGCCGTCGCCGGTTACGGCCACCACCTCGCCTTTTTCCTGCAACAGGCGAACAAGACGCTCCTTGTCGGAAGGACGGGCTCGCGACATGATTTTCAAGTCGCCGATGCGTTCCCTCAGTTCGTCATCAGTCAAAAGATTGAATTGCTTTCCCGTAATCATCTGTCGCTCAACATCATCTTCTTCTGTCCACAATCCCACCTGCCTACCGATTTCCATAGCCGTTCCTGGTGTGTCGCCCGTCACAATCTTGATGTTGATGCCCGCATTGAGGCAGTCTTGAATGGAGTCGGCCACGTCGTCACGAATCGGGTCGATGATACCCACAATGCCGAGGAAACAAAGGTCTTCCAACTGCAACTTGCCATTCTCAAACACATGCTCCATCTCTTCTTCGGTAAGATACCGATAGGCGAAGCCCAACGTGCGCATGGCTTTGCCCTGATATTCTTGAAGTTTGTCCTCCACTTCCTTTTTCACCCAATGGATACCTGCCTCACTGTCAGCCATTTTTGCCGTGACGCAACGTTTCATGATGATTTCCGGAGCACCTTTCACAAACAACAGATACTCGCCCGAAAATGGAGTCTTCACCACCGTAGCCATATACTTGTACTTGGTTGTGAAAGGCAACTGTTTGACAATCTTAGTGTTATCTCGGATTCTAACGAAGTCAACGCTATGGTCGAAAAGCCAAAGCAATAAAGCGCCTTCGGTCGGATTGCCGACCACTTTGACCTTTTGCTTGTCGCTGTAGTCCAAGAAAGCGGTGGAATTGATGGCAATGCCCTCCTTGATCAGCTTGCCCACTTCCGAATTGTCCAACAAGCCATTACGCAAGCCAAAAAAGTAACTGTCGCCCAAGCTCATACGGTTTTTGGTCAAAGTACCGGTTTTGTCGGAACAAATCACCGTGGCGGCACCCATCGTTTCGCAAGCGTGCATTTTCCGTACCAAGTTGTTGGTTTCCAGCATCCTTTTCATACTCAAGGCCAAACTCAGCGTAACGCTCATCGGCAATCCTTCCGGCACGGCCACCACAATCAGCGTGACCGCAATCATCAGAGTATTAAGCGTATAGCGGGCGAAATTCATCCAATCGAAAGGGCCATCGTCGGCATAAACGAAATACATCACCATGCGCAAAACCCCAATCAAGCCCGCGATGACATAACTGGCAATCGTGATGCCGTTTCCCAATCGGTCAAGTTGTTCATTCAGAGGCGTTTTCACCTTATTGTCGATTTGCGCACCCTGAAACACCTTGCCCCATTCAGTGGCATCGCCGACCTTCTCGACCACAAAAATGCCGTGGCCTTCCATCACCGAACTGCCGCGACAGATATAGTTGGAAGGGTAAGTCGCCTCGTGGTTGAAATCAGCTTCTTCCGTGGTCTTGCTGCATGAAGGCTCGCCCGTCAGGTCGGATTCGTTCACTCTCAGCGAGATAGCCTCCATCAAAACGCCATCGGCAGGCACCTCGTCGCCCGTTTCGATGACTACCGAATCGCCCACCACAACTTCCTTACGTTCAATGCGTTGAATCAGGCCGTCGCGAAACACTGTCACCATTTTTTCATCCTCGGTCTGGTTCAAAATGTCGAATTTCTTGTTGGCGCTCACCTCAAAAAAGAAGCCCACCGTGGTGGCCAACATCACCGCCACGAAAATACCCAAAGGCTCCAACAAAACCGACATGCCTTCTGAACCCGTGAACAACTGATATAACGAAACCGCAACCGATAACAGCAATGCTATCAACAAGATACGAATTATCGGGTCGGAAAACTTTTCCAGAAACTGTTTCCAAAGCGGGTCTTTCTTGGGCGGGGTCAAAACATTGTCGCCGTGTATGCGCCGACTCTCCTCGACTTCCTCATGGGTCAAACCATTCTTATAATCTCGCGCCATTTTTCAACAATTAAATTTGTGTGTCAGAATTTACTATTTTTGCACTGAAAAAAACGCGGCAAAAATACAATCTATTGTATAACAGGAATGAGGTTGCAAGGTTACAACCCAAAATCGGAAACGCTAACACAATGAAATTCAAGGAACAACATAAAACGGCTTTGGCCAAAGTTCTTTCAGACCTCCTTCAATGCGACGGCATCGTCAACCAAGGCGAGATAGACTTCCTGCAACAGGTTTACGGGATGCTCAACATCACTTCGACCAGCCGCAAAAAAGCCACCAACCTCAGCCTTTCGGAAGCGGTCGGCATCCTGAAAAGCCTTGGAAATCAGGAGAAAATAGCCATTCTAAGGATATTCCAACGGCTTTCCCTCTCCGACGATTCCCTCGATCCTAACGAGTCGATGCTCATCACCGCATTGTTGCTCTCCATCGGCATCGAACTGCCTGAAACCGAAGGCATCAACGCCAATTTCGTTTCCATTCCCAACCTCAACTTCGACACACACAACGCCGTGCTTTATGTTGAACCGGCTTTCGACAAAGCCGTCAACGCGAGCATCAATCGTGAATACGAGGCCATTTGCGCATTGCTGCAACGGTCGCAGCGCGAGTTTTTCTACCTGCCCAAGGTCATCCGCGACCTCGAAAGCAAGAAAACCACCTTCCGCAACACGGTGAGTTACATCGAGCCGCTACTTTCAGACGAGCAACTCGACCTCATCGACAGCAAACTCTCCCAACTCGACAGCGTCAGGCTTTCCAAGGAAGTGTTTCTCAACTATCTCAACGCCAACGGATTGAAAATCAGCAAACCGTCATTTTTCCTCAAAATCGGAAACATGAAACCCGACTTGCACCAAGATTTCCTCATCATCGAAATCGTAGACAGTCCGCTAAGCACTTTGGAACGTTTTATTTGCCTCAATTCCAATATTTTGAGCATCAATCCGCCCGTCAGCAACGCGAAAGAAGAAATTTTCATCCAACAACTGACCCTGAAACCCGACAAACAGCAAAAAAACGAACTCCGCTACACGGGTTTCCACAAAATTATCCTCGACATCCTTCTGAAATACAACGGATTGCACGAGTATAGCCGACTATTCATCAACCGACACGGCGACATCTTCCTCACCGACCGCAACAATACCGAAGTGAAAATGCCTGCCCTTTGCAAAGCCCTCTACATCTTTTTCCTTCTCCACGAAGACGGCATGTCGCTCAACTACCTAAACGACCACAAACCAGAACTTTACAAGATTTATCGGCGCATTTCGACTTACGGCGACGAGGAACTGCTCAACAAGGCCATCGACAACCTCACCGACTTCATCGGCTCCACGATGAACGCCAACCTCTCACGCATCCGCAAGGCCTTCCGCGACATTTTAGGCGACGAAGCCAACATCTACCTCATCAAAGGCGAAAAAGGTGGACGAAAAATCATCCACCTCGACCGCAGCCTCGTGGTTTTTGAAGACCGTAAGGCGTTTGAATAAACCTATTAAGCCTGTTGCCCTTCCAGCAGGAACGTAACATCCGAATTCGGGTCGATCTCGACGGCTTCCTTGCCGTAGCGCATGATGACCATCTTCTTGCCACCTTTCAGCATCATCTTGCCATCGTTTACCCAAAGCGCCGAAGCCTCGCGCAGGCCGACCACGGTCACATTCTGATTCACGGCAAGATACTCGTTGATGCGGTCTTGACGGGTCTCGCCGCCATGTTTGATCATCTTGTCGATTTCAGGATGCGGGTCAAGGTAGTGCGGATTGATTTGGAAAGGCACCAGATTGAGGCAATTGAACGATGCGGGCTGCACAATAGGCATGTCGTTGGTGGTGCAAAGCGTTGGGCAGGCCACATTCGAGCCAGCACTCCAACCCATGTAAGGCACCCCAGCCAAAGCGCGATTGCGGATGGCTTCCATCAGGCCGTAGCGGTGCATTTCAGCCACCAAATGGAAGGTGTTGCCGCCGCCCACCACGATGCAGTCGGCCTCGTTGACGGCTTTCACCTTGTCGTCGAAATGATGAACGGAAGTGAAGTTCTCCAAGCCG
>CADCML010000103.1 GCA_902802535.1 uncultured Bacteroidia bacterium | reverse complement strand
CATGCGTGTTGCCCACGCCATGATGGCTCAAGGTATCATCTAATTCCAGAGCAAAAAAGGTTTTTGCAAGGCGGTCAGGTTTGGCCGCCTTGCTTTTTTTTTGCATATTTCCGAAAAATTACGTAAAATACGTTACGTAAAATACGTAATATTGGAAAAATTGTGTATTTTTGCGGCATTAAACCTAAATACGTGATGGTATGTTGAAAAATCCATTTGTGACTTCAGGCTACGATGGCCCTGAGTATTTCTGCGATAGGGAAGAGGAAACCGTGAAACTGATTCGGCAGTTGACCAACGGCAACAATGTGGTGCTGATGTCGCTGCGCCGCATGGGAAAGACAGGTCTTTTGCATCATGCCTTTCAACAGGAAGAGATAGCCAACGAATACCATACATTTGTCGTTGACATCTATTCAACCAAGAACTTGAACGAATTGGTTGCCGAAATGGGGAAGGTGATACTGAACGCGGATGCGACCTTGGACCAAATTTTTGATTACATTAAACAGTCCGATAGGCCTTGCCTCATCGCCATCGACGAGTTCCAGCAGATTGCCCATTACCCCGAGAAGAATGTCGAGGCCATTTTGAGGACGTATATCCAACATTGTAGCAATGCCAATTTCGTGTTTTCCGGCTCGGAGCGGCATCTGCTTGCGGAGATGTTCTCTTCTCCGGCCCGCCCTTTTTATGCATCCACATCCACGCTCAGCTTAGGGTGCATCGACTCGATAAAGTATGAAGCATTTGCAAAGGCGCATTTCGAGAAGGCAGGAAAGCATTTGGAGGCGGGTGTCGTGGCAGCAGTTTACGACAAGTTTGATGGTGTCACTTGGTATATCCAGAAAGTGCTGAACCATCTTTTTGCCGAAACAGATGCGGGCGAATGGTGCACGAAGGAAATGATTGACGTCGCCGTGGATGAGATTGTGAAAGACAACGGCGAGATTTATGCCGATTTGCTGTACCAACTGACGGCAAAGCAGAAGGAGCTTCTGATGGCTATCAATATAGAAGGGAAAGCCAAGACCATCACGGGTTCAAAGTTCATCAAAGCACATCACCTTGCGGCGGCAAGTTCGGTTCAAACTGCAATCAAGTCGCTGATGGACAGACAGCTGGTTACGTTCCATCTTGGCGAATATGAGATTTATGACAAGTTCTTCGGAATTTGGCTGTCAAGCAAGTCCTAAGTCCCAAGTCCTAAGTCCCAAGTCCCAAAGTCAAAAAAACGACTCAACAAATAAACAGTTCAACAAATAAACAAATCAACCCTAACCATGGACAAGAATTTACATCAGAATGCAAAGGCGCCCATGATTGCCTTGATTAATCCCCAAGCCCCGAAGGGGCGACCCGACCTCAACCACGGGTGCAACCCGTGGGCTGAAGCAACACCGGCCAAGCACGGGTGCAACCCGTGCGCTGTAACCCATCGTGCCAAAACGCTGCTCCTCCTGCTGCTCCTCGCGATGACAACAGCCGCGCAAGCGCAATCCACCTTCGGCGGCGGCTCAGGAACGATTTACGAGCCGTACCTCATCTACAACACGGACCAATTGGACCAGTTGGCCGCCGACGTGAATAACGGAAATGAATACGAAAACGTGTGGTTCAAACTCATGGATGACCTCGACTACACGGGCAAGCCCTATACGCCTATCGGCGGTACCATATATGATGATGGTACTTATGTCTTGAAGCGCCAATTCCGTGGCGGTTTTTTGGGCAACAACCACTCCATCAACAACGTGACCATCAACAGCCAAAGTCCCTATTATTTCGGTCTGTTTGGCTTTTTGGGCTATGGTGGAAAAATCTATGAACTCACCTTGGGCGGCAATTCCTCCATCACAACAACGGGCTTTGCCGGCGGTATCGCAGGAGAAATCTATACTAATGCCGAAATAATAAACTGTCACGTAGGCGAAAACGTGGTCATCTCGGTACATTCCGCGGCATCGGGCAGCGGTTATAATCCTATAGACTTGGGCGGCATCGCAGGCTACTCATCTGGGAAAATATTGAGCTGTGTCAGCAAGGCCACGATTAACAACGGGGGCATTGCGAAAACCGACTACCTCGGCGGCATCGTGGGCAGATTAGGCAGCGCGGGAAGGGTCGAAAATTGCCGCTTCTTCGGAACGGTCGAGGGCACCAACCATGTGGGCGATGTGGCGGGCAGCAGCAGCGGTACCCTCGAATACAATTACTACCACACCACGGTCCGCAATGGCGGCGTGGACGGCAACGACACCGACGGCGCAAAATGGATGGGCACTGTCAGCTTCGGCGAACATATTTCAGGTTCGATTCCGAGTGCCACATTTTGGGACGGCGGCACGCCTTATTTCGGCGCTGGAATGGCTATGGTGATGTCGAATTTGAATTATGATGCGCCAGCGGGCTATGTCGTCGCGAGTGCGACCTATTCGGCCAACGGCGTCGCGCTTGTCGAAGACGGCGCGTACCATTGTTTCACCATGCCCAGCGAAGACGTGACGATCACCGGCAGCGCGACCCTCAAGCGCGACATCGGCTACGGCGGTTGGGTGACGATTGACATACCAAGCCAAGCCTGCACGGGCGACCCGCTGACACCGGTCATCACTGTCACTGATAACATGACCGACACGCCCCTCACCCTCGTTGAAGGCACGCACTACACCGTGACCCTGCCCGCTGGAGACTGCATAGACTGGGGAGACTACACCATCACCATCACGGGCATCGGCGACTTTGGCGGACAAACCACCGCCGTGTTCACCATCACCCTTCCGGGTGGCGGCAGCGGCACCGAAACCGACCCCTACATCATCCTCACCACAGAAGAAATGGACGCATTGGCGGCTACCGTCAATGGCGGCGACGTGATGAGCGGCAAGCACTTCCGCCTCTTGGCCGACCTCAACTATTCGGGCAAGACCTACACGCCCATCGGCACGATGTCCTCTCGTTTCCAAGGCACCTTCGACGGCCACGGCCACAGCATCAACAATGTGGTCATCAACCAGCCAGACCAAGATTATCAGGGACTGTTTGCTGTTATAGACGACAACGGCACGGTCAAGAACCTTGTTTTGGGAGCGGGAAGTTCCATCACGGGTGGATATTATGTGGGCGGCATTGCAGGCTTTTGCAGCGGCACGATTACGGGATGCACCGTCAGCGAGGACGTGAGCATCTCGGGCAACGAATATGTGGGCGGCATCGCAGGATACATTGTCGGCTCTTTGAGCGGGTGCGTGAACAAGGCTTCGGTTTCTGGAGCGAATTATGTCGGCGGTATTGCAGGAATGAGTTTCTATCAGCCCATCACCAACAACCTTAACCTTGGCGCCGTGAGTGGCAATACTAATAAAGGAGGTATCGTTGGTATCTGTAATAATAATAACGTTTGTAGCAACAACTACTATGCCGGCGCGTGCAACGTGGGCGGCATCAATGGCAGCGACATGGAGGGAAAGGCTATGCGGGGCTATACTATAGAAGTGAAACACCCGCTCGTTTTCAGCCTTGAGGGCAGCACGGGATTGCTTTACGACGGCAAGGTGTATGCAGGTAAAAGTCAAAGCGTTGTTGTGGCGTTGGCCATTCCCAATTCCACGCTCATGCCGCAATGTTTCTTCATCAACCGAGGCTCGATAAGCGACAACGGCGACGGCACCCACACCATCACCATGCCCAACAACAATGTCACCGTTTATGGCAACATTGTGGAGTCAATCGGATTGTATTATGAAATCCCCTGCGACGGCAGTCGCACCGCCATGGTGATTCCTGAACCTTCCTACGACACTTTGGAATATGCCAGCATTGAGGACTTTGAGTACTACAACAAGCAATACGCCGTCACGGCCATTGCCGATGGTGCCTTCGACGGCCTCAGCAATTTGGAGGGCATAAACTGCCACTCGAACATCAGCAGCATCGGCGCCAACGCTTTCCGCAACTGCACGGGCATCATGTCTTTCGGCTTCTACCACACCGACACGCCGCCCACCGTGGGCGAGGGCGCTTTTGAAGGCCTCGGCCTCGACACTTTGTGGCTCATGGTTCCGTTCTGTTCGCAATACGAATATAGCCAGCACCCCGTTTTTGGGCAGTTTGGCACCATCACGGGCAACGGGGTTTGTGAGTATAACTTCTACAACGAAGCGGGCGACAAGCAATGGTCGAACCCCACCAACTGGCAAGATGCCAACTTCGAGACTTGCACCGAAGCCCCCGGCGCGGGCGCAAGGGTGGCCATCTTCGAAGACTGCGAAATCGGCGAGGATGTGACTGTCGGCTCCGTTACCATCGGCAACGCAAGTCGTCCATCCCAACGCCGGCGCGAAAGCCACGGTGCAGAAGGCCGTCAGTGCCTACAGCACCCAAAGCGGCGTGAACAACGGCTGGCACCTGATAGCCTTGCCGCTCACAGGAAGCATCGATGTGGATTCGGTGGGCAATATGATAGGGGGCGAGTACGATTTGTACGCTTACGACGAGTCAACGGCATATTGGACGAACAGGAAAACTGCCGGGAGCGATTTCGCGGCATTGGAAGCCACGAAGGGCTATCTTTACGCCCATGGTGAGGATGTCACCCTTGAGTTTTCGGGCACTTTGCAGAACAGTTCCGACACCATCTCTGTTCCTTTGAGTTACACCGAAGAATCCCCTTTGTCGGGCTTCAACCTTGTGGGCAACCCCTTCCCCTGCGAG
>CADCML010000102.1 GCA_902802535.1 uncultured Bacteroidia bacterium | reverse complement strand
ATGACATGAGTGCCAATCCCTCGTCTTTCAGACCCATGTCGAGTTTGCATTTTCCCACGAGATAGTCGAATGAATGTTCCTCAAACTTCATCTTGTTCCGATGGGCGACCTCCTTGCCTTCGGTGCAGGCGTTAATGCAGGTTTGGAAGTCCTTTCCCGCTTCCGCTATGGTACTAAGCAAATAAAGGGTCTCCACACGCGGTTCATCGTCCTCGTTGCCAAGGGCGGAAAGCGCTTTGCGACAATAATCCATTGCCAAAGCGTAGTTGTCCGTGTATTGGTAGGTGAGGTGGGCGCAGAGGTCGGCCGATTCGAATTTTGAGAGTTCGCCGCTATGTTCGCCCTCGCTGACACGCCGATAGGCGGCATCAAGGTCGATGGCGGCCAGTCTTCTCAGCGAGTCCACACTATAGCGGTCGCTGCGGGGCGCAGGCTGGGGATGTTGACCGCAACCGCACAGGAAAATCGAAACGATAAACAATAAGTAAGTATTCAGAATTATACTACAATATCTTTTGACTTCGGGACACGGGACTTCGGGACTTCGAGACAAACCAATGTCCCGTAGTCTCGCGTCTCGCAGTCTCGCGTCAATAAAACTAAATATGCGCATCATTGTTACGTGGTTTTGCCTGCAAAAATAATCCATTTGCATTCACCGACCAACAAGACGGTTGAAAATCTGTGCCAGGTTTACATTTTGCCGAATTGGTTTACATTTTGCCGAATCTAATAGGAAATGTTTACAAATCACCGAATCCGATTTACAAATTGCCGAATAGAAACGACATGCTAAAAACTTGATTTAGTGTAATTTTGTACCCTCAAAAATAAACCTAGGTGACAATACCCAAAAAGTATTAAATTCAAGTCAAAACATGGAACAAATCACCCAAGATGCACTAAGCCCGCTGCCCGACGCCCCGAAAGTGAAAGGAGGCAAGGATTTCTGGAAAAGCCTGCTGCGCACCGTCCTTGGTATTTCCATCTCCATCGTCCTCACCTTTGGCACGGCAGCCATCATCAACCACCACAGTAAACAGCGTGAGAAGCACGAGATCGTGATGATGGTGATGTACGACATGTACAACACGCTGCAGTCGGTGCAGAAAGCCGACTCGATGCTCTACCAGTCGATGCTGATTCAGAGGCAGATTGCACAAGACACCACTCAGTTCGACGTGTTGAGGTTCCGGCTTGCTTCGCAGATGCCCTCTGCGGGGTTTACGGAGACCACCGAGCAAATCTTCTCGTCAAGTATCGAGACGATCAACACGGTGGGCAATGTGTTCTTCACCGAGAACGTGGCTGATTTCTATCAAGCCCGCAATAATTTCAAAACGATGATCTGCGAATCGATTGGCAACGACTTTGCCTCCCAATCGCCCATTTACTCCCTGAAGCGCACGCTCGACTTCGATTTCTGCGGCTATGCCATCTTTTGTAACGGGCTATTAGTGAATATGCAGCATCTGTTTGCCCAGTGCCAGCAGATCACGGGTGTCACCAACGAGGAGATAAAAGCCTACTACGATGAGCGCAAGCAGATCAAAGCAGGCATAAAGGACACAGACACAAAGAGTGCTTCGAAGATGAATGAAATGATGCAGCTGCAAAAAGAAATCGATGAAGCAAGGCAAAACTTTGAATTTTGAATCTTTGAATTTTGAATTTTGAATCTTTGAATTTTGAATGAAAAACAAGTAACAATTAAATATTAAAAAGTAATGAAAAAATTATCACTTATCCTCCTCGCCCTCCTCGCCTTCGGGCCAATGGCTTGGGCACAGCAAACCCCTGTCAATTACATCCTTCACGGATGGAACAACGGTGAGCTCACCACGACGTCACAAATCGCGACCGATTACACAGAAATCAGCGGGAACAACAGCAGCACAGATATGGAACTGCATTCCGGCTGGTATGTTGTCAGCGGCAACGATGTCGCAAGGCGTTTGATAACAATCCGCGGAAAGGCTCACCTCATCATCTGCGATGATGCGAAACTTAATTGCACGATGCTCGTCTTAGACACCTTCAACATCTATGGACAATCGGACAATACGGGCGTGATCAATGCGTCTCCTTATTATGTCAAAACTGATAGCTATCATTATAAGGAGTATGCTCCCATTGGCGGAACTTATACAGATCAAATGCGTACTTTGATTATTCATGGCGGGACTATCAATGCTGTAGTTCCTGCAGCAAATGCAGAAAACCACTATTGCGCAGGCATTGGCAGTGGTGTTGTAAACAACCCTCATTTTCCTGATGATTTCGGCACCGTTATTGTCTATGGCGGCACCATCACTGCCCGTGGCGCCAAATACTGTGCAGGCATTGGTGGCGCTAAGCTTGGAAGAGGAGGAACACTTACCGTCTATGGCGGCACAATCCGTGCCTACGGCGGCGCCTATGCCGCAGGCATCGGCGGTGGTCAGAATGGCGACGGTGCCACTGTCACGGTATGGGGTGGCGACATCTTTGCTGACGGTGGCTTGGATGCGGCAGGCATCGGCAGCGGCGAAGAAACCGTATTGTTAGTCAACCACGCTGGCGGCAAGCTGACCGTTCATGGTGGCCATGTCTTTGCCGACGGCACCGGCTGGGGCGCAGGCATCGGCGGCGGCGAGGATGCCGACGGTGCCGAGGTCGTCATTGACGGCGGCATCGTGGAGGCCTACGCTGGCAGCGATGCTGGCAACAAGAACGGTTGCGCCATCGGCAGCGAGAACGGCGACGGACACCGTGGCTCGCTCCGAATCGGCGATGCCATGATGGTACATGCTGGACAAAATCCGACAGATGCCAACAGTCATCTCTTCCCATACGAAACGCGCGTTCCTGCCTGCTATTTCCGTCCTTATGCGGAGATAAAACCCTGCACCCACGAAGGAGCTAAATACACCGTGAGCGGCAATGGTTTACACGATACGCATACCATGCACTGCAAACACTGCAAGGTGACCATCACCGAGGAACATAACTTTGAGGGCACCGAATGTACCGTCTGCCATATCAAGAATACCGACGATATCAAATCCCTCACCATCTATTTGCCCGTCATCGATGCGGAAGGCAACTACGATAACGGCAACTACGGTGAGCCTATTATCTACTACATGGCCAAAGACAGCGTGTACTTTCTCCCCTCCGCTCCTCTCGCCAACGAGCCACGCGGCATGAAGTTCGCCGGATGGAAAAACGGCGCCCCTTCCAGCATTCCCCAACCCTGCACTTTCGTCGCTGGCGCCAACGAGGAACTCATCGCAGGAGATTGGGTTTATACCCTCAACGAAAGCCTCACCCTCACTGCCCGCTACCGTAAGGTCAGCCTCTTCAACACCTCCGGCGACTGGAACACTGTCGGCAACTGGTACTGGGGCGAAATTCCCGGTGCCAACGACACAATCGTCATTGCCGCTGAAGCCATCATTCCCGCCGGCTGCACCGCCCAAGCCAGAAACCGTATCGACCTCGACCTCACCGGCACCATCACCATCAAGGACGGCGGCCAGTTCATCAACGGCGTAGGTGTTTGGGCCACCGTGGAGAAGAACATCGCAGGCCACGACGGCAGTGCTGAAAACGGCTGGTACTTCATTACCCATCCCACGACGAACTCCATAAAGCCTTCGTTGAGCAACGGTTTCCTCACCGAAGATTCCACCAAGTACGACCTCTATTATTACGACGAGCCGACGCATTACTGGAGAAACTACAAGTCCCACGAAGCGAATTATTACATCGAGCCGGACAAAGGCTACCTCTACGCCAACGAAGCAGGTACCACGCTCGTCATGAGTGGAACGGTTAGGCCGAGCACAGGTTCCTTCACCATCAATAATCTCAGCTACACTTCAACGGCGGCTCCCTTGTCTGGCTGGAACCTTGTGGGCAACCCCTTCGCCTGCAATGCCACCATTGACAAGCCTTGCTACACGCTCACTGGCAACGCCATCAACACAACGGCAAATGCAGCCAACACATACCAAATCGCCCCATGTGAGGCCGTGATGGTGCAGGCCGACGCAGCGAATGAGAGCGTCACTTTCACAAGAGTGGAGCCAACAACACAATCCAATCAACCAAATAACGGAAGTTTGCAGATTGTGCTGAGCCAGGTCGTTGAGCCTGACAGCCGCTTTGCGTCATTGCGAGGAACGAAACAATCCAGCGGCTCAGGGATCTTAGCTCTTGACAACGCCATCGTCAGCTTCAAAGAAGGCGAGCGATTGGAGAAATTCGTCTTCAACGCCGACTTGGCCAAACTGTACATTCCGCAGGACGGCAAGGACTACGCCATCACCAATGCCGAAAGGCAAGGCGAGATGCCGCTGAATTTCGAGGCCACGGAGAACGGCGAATACACGATTGCCGTCAATCCTGAGAACATGGAGATGGGTTATCTGCACCTTGTCGACAACCTGACCGGCGCGGATGTGGATTTGTTGGCTTCGCCTTCCTACACCTTCCAAGCCAAGACCACCGACTACGAAAGCCGCTTCAAGCTGGTGTTCGCGGTCGGGTCTTCGACAGACTCAGACACCTTCGCCTTCATCAGCAACGGCAACATCATCGTCAACGGCGAAGGCACCTTGCAGATGATGGATGTTACAGGGCGTGTCGTTTGGGTTGGAGACGCGATAAATCGCGTCTCTACAAGCGGGATGCCTGCTGGCGTGTACGTTTTGCGCCTCATCAACGGTAATGACGTCAAGACGCAGAAAATCATTATTCAATAAATATTAGCAAAACCATCAAGCACATGAACAAACGAATCATCTTTGTGCTCGCCGTCCTTCTGTGTTGGACGGCAACCGAAGCCAAGGCCCAGTGGGCGATTGGCATCAAGGGCGGCTGGACC
>CADCML010000101.1 GCA_902802535.1 uncultured Bacteroidia bacterium | reverse complement strand
CTTCGTTTTGTCGCGCTTTTTCGCGGTCCCATAGCGCAGTTGGTTAGAGCAACTGACTCATAATCAGTAGGTCCTAGGTTCAAGCCCTAGTGGGACCACCATAAGAAAGGCGATGCTCATTTTGAGCTTCGTCTTTCTTGTATGGTAATTACTTATTGGGCTCTGATTCATCTATTTCAATATTGGCACCTAGTTTTTGCGCTTCTTCTAAATCAAAGAAAACGACAATGCGATAGTCATGATGGATATACTTCCCTTTGACAAAAGAGACGGGTAGCTTTGGCATGGTTTTGATTACTCTAACAGCCTCTTCATCAAACTCCCCATAGCCAGATGACTTTCGGATGGCCACCTCCTCAATCATACTAATGCTATCATTTTCAATGTCAAGAATGACTTTAGGCTTCTTCTGTAGTGTTTCTTTATCCAAACTGTTCCATTGTATTTTTGAATAAAGTAGTTTTATAAGTGGTATGTCTGGTGGATAATAAGGAGAACTAACGCTCTTGTTTTTGTTGTCCTTAAACCATTGAACCACACCGTTTTTGAAAACCACGGTTATTTCACTTTCATAAACCATAGTCCAAAAGGCGGGCTCATACATAGCTTTACCATATCCCAAAAATAAAGTATCGGAGAAACTATCCATCATTCTTTGCTTTTGGGATCCTAAAACTGCTTCCATGATGTTCTCATCGTTGTCGTTTACAATGGATTTTAAATACAAAGAATCATTGTCGATTTCAAAGACAAACCGATAGCCACGATAGTTGGCAGTCGTTTTCCAATTCTGCCCCAATTCTTCCAAGTTGTTCACTTCCTCTTGGCTGAAGTGTTTTTCGATTTGTTTAAGGGGTATGGTATGATACTCGTTACCATTCCAGTATAATATATCCCTAGCTTGTGGTGTAGCCTGCACAATTCCACAAATAAGCAGAAATGCAAGCAATAATGGTAATTTGTGTTTCATTGTTGGATATTTTTTGGCAAAGATAATGTTTTTTTTCAGATATGCAAAGACATTTATTGCATTTGGCTGTAATCTCTTGCCAAACCGCCCTGCGATGTCTCCTTATAAAGCGAAGGCAAATCCTTGCCGGTTTCTTTCATCGTTTCCACGACCTTGTCGAACGACACACGATGGTGACCATCGGAGAAGGTGGAGTAGATGTTGGAGTCGAGGGCACGGGCAGCGGCGTAGGCGTTGCGCTCGATGCATGGAATTTGGACAAGACCACACACAGGGTCGCAGGTCATGCCCAGGTGGTGCTCAAGCGCCATCTCTGCGGCATATTCAATCTGGGCAGGACTTCCCCCAAACAGTTGGTTGGCGGCAGCGGCAGCCATGGCGCACGCCACGCCCACCTCGCCTTGACAACCCACCTCTGCACCCGAGATGGAGGCGTTGGTGCGCACGATGTTGCCCACCAAACCTGCTGTCACTAAGGCACGGACAATGCGTTGGTCGGTGAACTCGTAACTCTTTGAGAGATGATATAATACAGCAGGCATCACGCCACACGAACCACAAGTCGGCGCAGTAACAATGACTCCGCCCGAGGCATTCTCCTCCGAAACGGCCAAGGCGTAGGAATACACCAAACCACGGCTTTTCAGCGTGTGGGTGTAGCCCGAGGCCTTTATGTGGTATGTGGCAGCCTTGCGGCTCAGGTTGAGTGGTCCGGGCAGGACGCCTTCGGCTTGCAAACCTCGTTCCACTGCCGCCTGCATCACCCGCCAAACCTCTTGCATGTAATCCTCAATATCCTTCTGGTTTTCGTATTCGTACACATATTCCCAATAAGTGCGTCCGCGTTGCTCGCACCAGTTGAGGATGTCGGTCATTTTCGAGAGGGGATAAATCTCATGCGACTCATCCGTTTGGCCTTCTTCGGCCAAGTTGCCGCCTCCGATGCTGAACACCTGCCATTCGCCGAGAAGGCTTTTCTCTGCGTCGAAAGCCTTGAATAACATGCCGTTAGGATGGAACGACAAAATGACTTCGGGTTTCCAAACGATTTCCGTGGGTGCCTGAAGGGTGCTGAGGATGGCCAAGTCGGTCATGTGGCCCTTGCCTGTGGCGGCGAGGCTGCCGTAAAGCGTCACCTCAAACGAGGCAGCATTGGGGAAACGGTCGTTGAAAATACGGGCGGCTTTCTGCGGTCCCATGGTGTGGCTGCTCGAAGGGCCTACACCAATCTTGTAAATGTCTTTGATGGTTTTCATGGCGCAAAATTAGAAAAAATCCGCCTTTGAAGGGTCGGCAAATGGTGGATTTTTCTACCTTTGCATCCCATAATTTGACAAAAAATGGAACAAGAAAATACCCCTAAGACTTTAACTGATTTGGACGAACTCGGCGAATTTGGCCTCATCGACCAACTGACCTCCGATTTTCCTTTGCGCAATGCCTCTTCATTGAAAGGCGTGGGCGACGATGCCGCTGTCATTAACCACGAGGGCTATCGCACGCTCGTTTCGGTCGATATGCTCATCGAAGGCATACATTTCGACATGACCTATTGCCCCTTGAAGCATCTCGGATACAAGGCCGCAGTCAGCAATTTCTCTGATATTTACGCCATGAACGGCACACCCACGCAGATTGTGGTCGGGCTTGGCGTGTCGAGCCGCTTTTCCGTCGAGGCTTTGGACGAATTATATGCCGGCATCCGTTTGGCTTGCGAGCGTTACCATGTGGACATGGTGGGCGGCGATACAACGAGCAGCAAGACAGGCCTCGTCATCTCCATCACGGTCATCGGCATGGCGAAGGAGGGGGACATTGTCTACCGCAGTGGCGCGAAGAAGAACGACCTGCTTTGCGTGAGCGGCGACTTGGGCGGTGCTTACATTGGTCTGCTTATCCTTGAGCGTGAGAAGGTTGAGTTCCTCTCCAATCCCCACATGCAACCCCAACTGAAGGGCATGGACTATGTGCTTGAACGCCAACTGAAGCCCGAAGCCCGCATGGACATCGTGGAGCAGTTCAAGACTTTGGGCATCAAACCCACTTCGATGATTGACATCTCCGACGGTCTGGCTTCCGAAATCCTGCACCTCTGCAAGGAATCGGGCGTGGGCTGCCAGCTCTATGAGAGCAAAATCCCCATTGACCCGACCACCGACCGCATGGCCAAGGAGTTCCAAATCGTGCCCTCGGTGGCGGCACTGAGCGGCGGCGAGGACTACGAATTGCTCTTCACCATCGACCAGAAGGATTATGAGAAGATAAAGACCCTTTCGGCGGATGTGACCGTCATCGGTTATATGACTGACAATGTTGGCATTGCCGAAATGATTACGCCTGATAACCATGTCATTCCCATCAAGGCACAAGGCTGGGACCACATGAGAAAGAACAAAGAATAATTGATTTGTCACAAAACCAACAAAACTTGCAAAACAGTAATTAAGTCCAAAAATAAACGTGTGGCGGCTCGCAACCGCTTGACACCGGGGAAGCAGCCGGTTGGCGTGCTTCCCAAATAGAAAAGAGGTTTTGTGGGTTTTGAAAGTTTTGTGAGAAAAAGAAAAAATGATGACCGAATTGCCCGAAATAGTGAAACAAAAACTCGCCGCGCTGCCCAACAAGCCCGGCGTGTACCGCTATTTCGACAAAAAGGGCGAACTGATTTATGTGGGCAAGGCCAAGAACCTCAAACGCCGCGTCAGCAGTTATTTCAACAAAGAACAATTCGGCAAGACGCGCGTCCTCGTCAGCAAAATCGCCGACCTTGAATATAGCATCGTCGACTCGGAATCAGAGGCTTTGTTGCTCGAAAATACGATGATCAAGCAGTACAAGCCGCGCTACAATATCATGCTGAAGGACGACAAGACCTACCCGTGGATTTGCATCAAGAAGGAGGCTTTCCCGCGTGTGTTCCTCACAAGAAGAAAGGTCAATGATGGCTCGGAATACTTCGGGCCGTATCCCTCGGTGCGCACGGCGCATATCTTGCTTGACTTGCTTACACAAGTATATAAGGTGCGCTCGTGCCGCACGCCTTTGACTGAACTTGGGGTAGAAAAACACAAATACAAAGTCTGCTTGGACTACCACATCCACAAGTGCAACGGCCCTTGCGAAGGCTTGGTTTCGAAGGCCGACTACAATGCGATGATTGCCGAAATCCGTGAAATCATCAAGGGCAACATGAGTGGGGTGATGCGTGACCTGAAGGCGCAGATGATGGACCATGCCTCGCGGATGGAGTTTGAGCAGGCGCAACTGGTCAAGGTGAAATATGACCTGTTGGAGAACTATCGTAGCCGCTCGACGGTGGTCAGCCAGTCGATTCACGATGTGGAGGTGTTCTCATACGTCGATGACGGCGAACTGTTTTATGTCAATTATATGAAGGTGAAGGACGGCGCTGTGGTGCAGTCGCACTCGTTTGAGATGAAACGCCGACTTGAGGAAACGGTGGAGGAATTGTTGCTCTTGGCTGTGGCCGACTTGCGCCAACAGATGGGCAACCATGCGCCCGAAATCATCGTCCCGATGAAGTTGGACTACGCCCTCGGCGAGGTGCAAGTAACCATCCCGCAACGCGGTGACAAGTTGAAACTCTTAGACCTTTCGCGCCGCAATGCCATGCAATACCGCATCGACCTCGAAAAGCAACGCTCTTTGGTCGACCCGGAACGGCACCAGAAACGGGTGCTCAACCAATTGAAAGAAGCCTTGCAACTGGAGGAAATGCCCGAAGTGATTGAGTGTTTCGACAACTCCAACTTCCAAGGCGACTACGCCGTGGCAGGCATGGTGCAGTTTGTGAAGGGCAAGCCCAACAAGGCGGGCTACCGCCATTTCAACATCAAGACGGTGGAAGGCCCCGACGACTACGCTTCGATGAAAGAGGTGGTGCGCCGACGCTATTCAAGG
>CADCML010000100.1 GCA_902802535.1 uncultured Bacteroidia bacterium | reverse complement strand
TTCATCAACGCTCGTTATAGCCTTGCGCACACCAAGGCAGGCGCAAGAAGCGGCGACGCAGGGAACACCGATTTCCCCCTCGGTTTTTTATTGGGTGGGATGTGCGGTGGGAATAATAATTTAATGTTTTAGTCGTTGATAAATATATACAGAAAGAGTATCATCAATAAAATCTAATTATGAAAAGATTAAGTTTCATTTTTTGTTTGTTAGTCATCGCATTAACATCATGTGACCCAGGATATGGCATTGATTTCAAACTTGTCAACAATAGTGGTCACGCAGTAACACTCACTTCCAACCCTGAATACCAAGGATTTTGGGAAAATCACCCTAATGGCATTACGATTGAATCAAAGCAAGACTCCTTGTTTTTCGTTAGTAATGGTTTGGGGTCAGCAAATATCGCTACTTCAAAAGCCAATTTGCTTATGGTTTATGGCGATACTATTATTTTTACTTTTGATGATGGCAAGCGCTTGGTTTACACTCAAGAAGAAGGAAATGGGCCTTTCGATTTAGAAGGTGACCATTATACTTGGACAACAAAAAGAGGCAGTATGTTTCTCCTGCGCTATGATTGTTATGGGTATCTTACCTATACAATTAATGAAGAGGATTATGCCAATAGTGTTGAACCGTAATAAATTTATTTGTTCATCGGATTGGTTTGTTCCTCGCAGTAACGGATAAAATCGTTATGCGTGCTAACGTACTATCGTGCTTACGACTTGTTGGACGATGGAGCTTTAAGATAGGAGTTGGGACAGCCGCTGGCGGTGTTTTTGCCCATCATCAAGCCCAAGCTGTGGGTAAGGCGCGACGGCCTTTCATAAGACTTTCAGAGAAGTAGGGCAGGCCGTCGCGCGGCGCTGGGCGGTGTTGCAGACAGGCAGAGTGTTCGCCCGCAGGAACGAGGACGAGCACCCTGCCTGTCTGCTTTACCGCACAGCTTTGGGGAGGCAAGGTTAAAGCCCAAGCCTTGCAAAAACCGTGACAGCGGCGGCTTGGTCGGTAAAAATGTGTACCTTTGCCATCCCAACTTTCAGAACCATGTTTGTTCCAAAGAGAGATTCTTTAGGCTTTGTTAGCATCAATGATTTCTATGACTACATCAGATGCATCTTTGATGACATCAATAAGAGTGTGGTCAACAAGCAGTACTCCAATTATGCGTTGCAGATCAATCCTGAAACGCTGGAGTTCACCATCAGTAGGATTTATGAAATCACGATGACCAATGACACCTATCCGCTGAAGGATCTGATAAGGCCTTCTTCTTTTGCCGGTGGTGTCAGCGGCAATTATGAAGCTGTGGAGCAAGTTGTCAGCAAATACCTTTCCTATTGTTGAAGCTTACAGATAGAAGTTGAGTCAGCCGCTGGCGCGGTGTTTTTGCCCATCATAAAGCTTAAGTCGTGGGTAAGGCGCGACGGCCTTTCATTAGACTTTCATAGAAGTAGAGACCTTTCAAACGACATGTGGCCGCACTGGGCATGTGTCGTTTTTCTTTTCGGTGGTTTTCGTACCAACGTGCTTTCGTTATTCGGTATTACGAACCGACGAAGTAGTTGGGGCTGGAAAACGACTCTTGCACGCGGCGCTGGGCGGTGATGTCGACGAGCAGAGTGGTCTACCGCAGGAACGAGGACAGCCACCCTGCTCGGCGGCTTGACCGCACAGCTTTGGGGAGGCATGGTAGAAGCCCAAGCCTCGCAAAAACCGTGACAGCGGCGGCGCGAGTCAGTTTAGAGTTTATAGTTTAGAGTTGAGAGTAGTTGGGAGTTTAGAGTTAAAAGTTGGGAGGTAGATTCGCGTGAAAACTGGAGGTGGTTGAATACCAGAGAGTTTTGCTTCGGTGTAGATTCGCGTGAAAATAAGAATCACCCTTTTCGTTATGCGTACTATCGTGCTTTCGTGCTTACGACCTGGTGGCCTTTCGGCCCTTCGACGCTTCGACAGGCTCAGCGACCGCAGGCTCAGGGACCTCGGAGGCTTCCTTACGGGGTGGGGCTGCTGGTATTGGCCGCGTAGGTGAGCGGAATAGGCGTTTTGTGGGTGAGAGACGGCGCGACCGACTACGGCACAACAAGCCTTATTTTTCGTGTAGCCTTTCGGCGATGGTGTGGCTGGTGCGGCTGGGCGACCTGACGACGGACTGTAGCGGAGCGAGCAGACGACAGCGGAGTTTACGGAGCCGTCGTCTGCCCGTCGGAGCGAAAGGTAGTTGTCAGGCCGCGAAGGGCTGGACACTCACGATGAAGCTGAGGGCGCTTCGTTTGCGGAGGTGAAAACGCCCATGGAGCGACCGAAGCGGCGAATGGCAGCAGCTTTGCGCGTTAGTGGAGCGATGGACACAGTGAGGTACGAGCCGTGTCCGTCGCGGAACGGTAGCGGCTGTAGCACTGCCGGACACAAGACAAAGGCTTCGGCGGGGTGCGGAACTCCTTGGCGGGGATGGGAATAAACTTACATTATTCTGATGGAGTAACCCAATGACCTTGTTTTCTTCCGCCTTCCCGTTTTAGCAAACCTTTTTGACGAAGGATTTCAAGGTCACGACGAACAGATTTGACAGAAGAAGAGGTCTTAACGGCCATTTCTGGAATGGTTATCTGGTCATTGGCTTTTATCAGAGCACATATAAGCATCTGGCGTTCAGTAAGTTCTTTCTGCCCGTTTCTGCCCTCTTTCTGCCCCTTTATGTCCTCTTTCTGGCCATCCGTGTCCTTTTGAGCTTTCTTGAAAGTCAAGCATACGGTTCCTTGCCCCAAGTGAAAACGCGGATCAGGAAGATGCTGCTCTCTGCACAAGTCGGTCATACGCCTAACACCAGACCCCCATTTCTCTGAATAGGTGGTTTGGTAAAGCACTTGTGCAATCTTCAAATTGGTTGGAAATGAATCGTGAGGCTCCATAATGCTTTCTTCAGTTAATCCCATAGGAAATCGTCCAGGATTCATTATCTCAATCCTGTCATCGTAGATGGCAAGGCTGACAGATGTTCTTGGATCATCATATTGGCGATGGCATAAAGCATTTATCAAGGCTTCGCGTAGCGCTTCAGCTGGAATTTCCAAATGTTCCTCACGGCGTAGGCCTACAATCTTGCCGCTAAGATTCAGGTGACGGAAGCAAAACGCCATTCCTGCATCAAGAAGGTCAAAGAAATTTCCCGTTTGTTGCTTGTTGTCGATGAAAACATTCTTGTCCGTTCCATCGAAACAAGCCATGCGCAAGAGCATTTGGGGAAAATCATCCGTGTTTTTGGCGAATAGCATCACGGCTGCATTGATAGGACAACCGTCTTTCAAAAGGTTGAACTTTCGCAGAAGCGACTCAACCTTTTCGCCTTCGGCAGAAGCGTTGATTCTACCTCCAGCAATGCCAAGACGAACAGCGTTACGGATGCGCTCTTCGTCCAAATCGTCTATTGCAACACCTTCAGCTATTTGGGCATCCCAGGCAAATTTGCCGGGTTTGCTTTCGCGCAAACGCTCTTCAAACATTTCTCTTGGCATTATCTTGGTGATGCTTTCCACGCGAATATAAGGGCAGCCGTGATAAGTGTAGGGTGCCATCCCTCTAACCCAACCGTCAAAATGCATAACGATGAGCTGTTTGCCCTTCCCATCAGGGATATCGATGTATTCAACGGAAACATCAACGGCAGGTTCCATTCCGACCAAAGCTTGCGCCAGTTCGCGGCGTGTGCTTTCGGTGACATCTTGTCCGACGATTTTAAGCGAAGTTGGCGCAATGCCAAAAATGAGCCAACCGCCTTCGGTGTTCAAGAAAGCGCAAGCGGAATGCATACCATCTTTCAGTTCACCTGTTGTTTTCTTCAGTTCAAGGTGCTTGGTTTCGTCGTCCGAAATAATCCGTTTAATGTCCTCAATAGTCATAGGATGGTGTTTTAGCACGGCAAAAATACAGTTTTTGGGACAATGCAGCAAATTTCATTAAAGCTTTAAATAGAACGCTGGCACAAATAATTGGCAATAATGTCAGATATTGCCACCTCCTCTTAGATGGGGACGAGGTGTTTGGCTGTGAAGTCTTGGATGTATTTGACGAGTTCGGGGGTGTCGACGATTTCGATGTCATCGGCGAGGCCGATGACGAAACGGCCAACGCCACGATAGTTGGCGACGAAGGTATCGAGGAACCAATGCGTTCCGTCGACCTCAAAGACTTCGTTTTCGGCAAGAGGGTACTCCTCGATGAGGAGGCTGTAGGCCATGACACCCAGGCGAAGACGGACGCGGAAGCGGTCGTAGCCTGTCATGCGGAAGACATCGACGAAGCCTTTACGATGCGCGTGGCCATACTCCCATGATATGGGCAGCACCTCGGCGTTGGTGATGCGGGCGGTCTTGAAGGTCTTGTTCTTGTGGTCGTCAAGATCATAACACCAGATTTCAGCGTAGTTTGTGGTGAAGCCGAACGGCTCAACATAGCGGTCGCGGACGGATGCCGAGTTAGGCGAAGCATAGTCGTGGAGGATGACTTGCTTGTGCTCCTTGATGGCTGTGGCCACGGCGTGAACATTCTCGGCATTCTTGTATTTCATGGTGCATTTGGGGAGGCTTAGCGTGTCGATAAACGCGGAGAGTTTGCCACGGATGTTTTGCTTGAAAAGCGTGTCGTCGTGGATGTTGTTGATGGCCTGAATGAGGACATTGGCTTCTTCGTTGGTGAAGTAAAGCACCTTTGTAAGGTCTTTTGAGGTTTCAGTAGCGAAGCTGTAGCGGCGGTTGTGGTAAACGACAGGGAGGCCACCCATCTTGAGGCATTCGAGGTAGCGATAGACGCTTGAGGTAGATGTTTGCAGTTTCTCGGCAAGCTCGGCAGCGGTGAATCCTTTGCCTGGTGCGAGGATGGAGATGAGTTTTACCATGTGAGCGATTTTGGGGTCTGTAATGTCGGTCATTTGCATAGAGTGTTTTTGATGATAAAAATATATGATTTTGAAAAACAGGTATATATCTTTTAATCAACGTAATGACAAGTTCAGAGGATGGTCAAAAAAGACTCTATGCTGCGACAAAGATAAGAGATTCCTCAACACGAAGGGTTGAGGAAGTTGAGGAAGTTGAGGGATTGGATATAAATATATATAAGGTGGGGTTTTAAAAAGTTGTATCTTTGCGGACTCCCACGCGTGGGTTAGTTTAGAGTTTAGAGTTTAGAGTTTAGAGTTTAGAGTTTAGAGTTTAGAGTTGTGGAGAGTTGAGAGTTGAGAGTTGAGAGTTGGGAGTTGTTCAGTTGTTCAGTTTCGTTTTGCGTGCTGACGTGCTTACGTGCTTACGAAGTGGGTTTTAATACTAATGAAAATGAGGAAACTTATATATGTGGTTTTGATGATGGTGGTGGTGGGGTGTACTCCCCCTGGCCCCCTCTCAGAGGGGGAAGGACTCCCCCGGCCTGCGGCCACCCCCTCTCAGAGGGGGACGACCTCACCCCGACCCTCTCCTGGAGGAGAGGGAGTGGCCTCACGTGCATTGGAGAACATCGATAGTTTGATGTGGCGGCAGGCGGATAGTGCGCTGAAGGTGATGATGGAGTTTGCGGCAAGCCCAGAGGCCGAAAGCCTCAACGAGTTTGAGGGGCATTATTGCCAGGTGCTGATTGCGGAGCTGCTTTATAAGAATGATTATGGGCAAAGCAATAGAAAGGATCTGCTGAAGGCGGTACATTATTTTGATTCGATTGTGGGGATGGATGGGTATGGAACGGACACACGCGGTGTGTCCGTACAGGAGCGGGATGCGTTTTTGGCGGCACGGGCGCATTATATTAATGGTGCGGGCTACTATGAGCGCGACAGCCTCATTGAGGCTTGCGAGGAATACCTCGACGCCTTGCGGATGATGGAGGGGCATTTTGAGGAGAAGGTTTTGGCGGGACACAAAGCACGGTTTATGGCTTTGACTTATAACCGCCTTGTGGAGTTGTTTTCCAAACAGTTTATGCAAGAGCCTGCCATCTATTGCGGGAAGCAAAGCCTGATTTACTCCAGGATTGCGCCTACCACTCCATACGCAGTTTCCAACGTGCTTTACAGGATAGGAAAGCAATATGACAAATTGAAGGTGGCAGACAGCGCGGCCTATTACTATGATAGGGCTTTGGAAATCATGCCCGACAGGAACAATTTAATTTACAGGGATATCATTTCATCGCGTGCATTGTTTGATTACGAGTGGCATCACGACACTATTAGGGCATTGGACAGTTTGAAAAGGATGGCGACTCAAGCAGCAAATGAAACGGAAAGATTACACCGATTTCCGGCTATTGGCAACATTTACCAAGATATCGGGCAATATGATTCTGCAAAAGCCTATTTGATGCCTGTGTTTGAGTCTGAAAACGAAGCCATCGACAAAAAACTTGCTGCCAGAGTTTTGCATATTATTGCCATAAGCGAGGGCGATACCTTGAACGCCAGTCAATATGCCCAAATCCTTGTAGAAGATGTGACCTCGACAGCCAATAAACAGTTACGAAACTCGCAATTGAACGACCTATTCCAGAAGTATTTGCAGGAGAAGCAGGAAACGGCTTTGGCCTTGGAGCGGCTGGAGGCACGGCGGAGAAACCTTTGGATAGGTGGCATGGTGGCATTGCTGGCCATTGTGGGGTTGGCGGTGGCCATCGTGACACGGCGCAGCCACAGGAAACGACTGGCGGCGCAGGAGGCGGAGGCGCAGCGGCGGTTAGATGAGGCTTCACAACGGTTGAGCGAGGCCTCGCAACGGCACGACGCGGCGGAACGAGAGCTTCAGACGAAGGTGGAACAGGCCACACTGCACACGAAGGAGGTGCTGCAGCAACGGGCGATGGCGCTCTACCATGGCAAGGAAAAGGACAAGTTGCAGCGGATCCTTGCCGAGTTTGACGGCGCTTATCCGAAGACGTACGAGCGGATGATGGCGGCCTACCCCGACCTTTCCGGGCAGGAGTACGAGCTTTGCGTGTTGGGCTACTTCGACTTTCGCGCCAAGGAGATTGCGCAGCTGATGGACTTGCAGGAGGGCACGGTGTATCGGTACCGCTCCACCATCAGAAAAAAGACCGGAGCCGACGATTTGGAGGCTCTCATGGGCCGATTCCTGGACTGAAAAGGGCTGCTTTGAGGGCTTTTTTCGTTGCATAAGGCAAGAAATACCTTGATTTTTTAGAGCGTAATTCGTTGATTATCAGAATAGGCATTCTGAAAAACCTTGATTTTGCCTTTGCTGGTGGATTTTTTCGTTGATTTTTGTTATAGTTTTGCGGAAACGAATTTCAAAACTATAACACCATGAAAAAAATTAGACTTTACACCCTGGTTGCGCTCCTGC
>CADCML010000099.1 GCA_902802535.1 uncultured Bacteroidia bacterium | reverse complement strand
ATGTTCAAGCCTTTGGACGAGAGCCAGATTGCCGACATCGTGAGGATGCAGTTCCGCAGCGTGCAGAAGATGCTGGCCGCCAACGACATCAAGATCGACATCACCGATGCCGCTGTCGACTTCATCGCAAAGCAGAGTTACAACCCACAGTATGGTGCACGTCCTGTGAAGCGTATGATGCAGC
Source organism: uncultured Bacteroidia bacterium (assembly GCA_902802535.1). Lineage (GTDB taxonomy): Bacteria > Bacteroidota > Bacteroidia > Bacteroidales > F082 > Limimorpha. The sequence continues at coordinate 5,428 of CADCML010000099.1, read as the reverse complement.
GTGAGTTGCTCAACTCGCTCTCGAAGATGATCCTGGCCGAGTCGGTCGATAAGACCAAGACCATCATCGTGGATGTGAATGGCGAGGGGCTGATTTTCAGGAATTAAGGCTTAGCCAAGTTAAGCAAAAAGCCAAGGAGTGCGTGAGTGCTTCTTGGCTTTTTTTTGTGTCTAATAATTGGCAAATGATTACACCAGCCTCAACGAAAACGCTTCAGAATAAGGAATAATCTGGTTACCCTCGCGATAGTGCTTCCAAGCGTCTTCTTCATGGCTTCTTTCAATCACCTCTTGTGTGCTCATGGGATGTTATGGTTGCTACCCTTTGAAGAAGTGTGAGCATTTCTCGTTAGAATTTGTTTTTATACCATTGGCAATTCTAGAAATATTGCTACCTTTGCAGCAAAATCAAAATACCATGGGAGCGTATATCAATGTCGGTAATGCCGGATTCCAAAGTGTAAGAAACGGTGAATATGTTGACAAGTCGGGGCTTATCTCCATTGTCAACAGCACGCTTTTCACAGAGCGACGCTTCAGTTGTGTCTCGCGCAGCCGTCGTTTTGGCAAGTCGGTGGCGGCCAAGATGTTGTGTGCCTATTACGACCAGTCGTGCGATTCGCAAAGTCTTTTTTCCGACCTTGAGATAGCCTCCGACTCTTCGTTTGAGAAACATTTGAACAAGTACCCTGTCATTTATCTTGACTTGACCAACTTCACCACGCGCTTCAAGGATGACAGCATCATGGAACATGTGCAAGAAGAGTTAATTGCCGATGTCCATAAGGCATATTCGGACATCCCTGTCATGGACGGCGACGACCTGATGGCTTACCTGATTCGTGTTACCGAGTCCACCCAACAACCGTTCATCTTCATCATCGACGAGTGGGATGCCATCTGTCGTGAGTTTAAGGTTGGCACTCATGCCATGGACGAGTTTGTCAACTGGTTGCGTCGTATGTTCAAGGGAAGCAATTCCCCACAGGTGTTTGCTGGTGTTTATATGACGGGTATTCTGCCCATCAAGAAATACAAGACAGAGTCAGCTCTCAACAACTTTATTGAATATTCTATGGTGGAGCCCGTGGACATGGCATCTTATTTTGGGTTTACCAAGGACGAGGTGAGGACTTTGTCCGAAAAGCATGGCATGGACTTCGACGAATTGGAGAAATGGTATGACGGCTATCAGATCGGTGACGAACAATCCATATTCAACCCTAACTCGGTGATGCAAGCACTTCGAAGCCGTCGTTGCCGCAGTTTCTGGGCCGCCACGGGTGCATACGATGCGGTGGCAAACTATATCCAGATGAATTACGAAGGGCTAAAGAATGATGTGGTGAGTATGTTGGCAGGGGAACGCTGCAAGGTCAACCCGACCAAGTTCCAAAACGACATGTCAATTATTCGAAGCAAGGACGATGTGTTCACAGTGCTCATCCATTTGGGTTACCTCAGCTATGATTGGCGTAAAAGCGAATGCTATATTCCGAACAAGGAGGTGGCAGGCGAGATGGTTAATGCGGTTGAGGCTAATAATTGGACTCCAGTGGTGAAGGCTTTGGAGGCTTCAGAGCGACTTCTTCAGGCAACGCTCCGTGGAGACGAGGAAGCTGTGGCTCGTGGTGTGGATGCTGCCCACGACGAAAACACCAGCATACTGAGTTACAACGATGAGAACTCATTGGCCTGTGTGCTGAGCATCGCTTATTATTATGCCTCCAACGACTACATCATCCACCGCGAGTTAGCCACGGGAAAGGGCTTTGCAGATTTGGTGCTTATCCCGCGCAAGAATGTTGAATCACCCGCCATTGTCATCGAACTGAAATATGACAAGGCCGTTGACACCGCCATTGCGCAGATTAAACGCAAACAATATCCCGACAATGTGGCACAATACACTGAAAACCTGCTACTTGTGGGAATTACCTACGATAGGGATTCCAAACAGCACGAGTGCTGTATTGAGAAATATGCTTAATAAGGTTATCGGACTTTACTCCCCCTCCAAATCCACAGCATTAATCTCATCCAAAAGCAACATGGCTCGGTCGTAGTCCTTGTTGAAGACATACACTGAGGCATCGCCTTTGATGGTACCGGCGGCCCAGCCGGCACATAAGCCTTCTTCCTGGAAGTTACGGATGAGGAACTGGATACCGTTGTTGGCAAGCACACCGCCAATGTATTCCGCATTGATTAGCGAGCCGGAATAAACTCTTTTGATTTCGTTGTCCATAGTTATGAGTTTTTATAGCGCAAAATTATATAAAATCCTGAGAAATTGTGGTGTGATTTGCTTTAAGTCGACATTTTTCTTAAATTTGCACCATCTTGGCTATAATTTGAGAATATGGACGAAAAGGGAAACATCATTCTATACACTACTCCCGATGGAGTGTCGAAGATAGAGGTAACGCTTCAAAATGAGACGGTTTGGCTCACGCTCGACCAGATGGCTCAACTTTTCCAGCGTAATAAATCAACCATTTCAAGGCATATCAAAAACATTTTTGAGATAGGTGAACTCAACAAGGAACTGGTAGTTGCATTTTTTGCAACAACCACTCAACATGGTGCCATCAGCGGGAAAACGCAAACGCATATTGTCGAATTTTACAACCAATATGACAAGTTCAAGGAAAGGACAGCGTATGAACTTACCCCAGTTGAAATCCACTTCTTAGAAAACTTTGAAAAAGAGCAAAAGCAATTGATGGAGAAAAAGAAACCAGTATCTAACTAATTCTAATTCTCTTTTCCGTCTACATTCAGCATTACAATAGCAAACAGCATCACAAATGCGGCAACCCATTGCACTGGGGAATACTTTGTACCGTTCACGAAATAGTCCAATACCACGGCGGTGATGGGATACATCAGCTCAAGGAAGGTGGACAGTGAGGCTTTCACGTGACGCAAACCGTAGTAATACAGGAAGATGGCTCCTGAACCTGTGGTTAAACCTATAAGTGCGATGAAAAGCCAATTGCGCGGCGTCACTTGCGAGAAATCGCCGATATGGCCTGTGAACAGCACAATGACGAGCATAATGGCCGTCGTGAAGCCATAACGGAAAAAGGTGGAGCTGACAAAGGAATAATTGCCCAAAATCTTCTTGGAGAACACCGTAGAGCTGCCGAACGAGAAGGCTGCCAAAAGCGAAAGCAAAGCCGCATAAACCGTAGTGATGCCCTCAGTGCTGAAATCGGGCAAGGCCCAGCCGAAAGTGAGAAAATAGCCTCCAACGAGGGCAACACAAGCCCATAGCGCAAAATGCCTTTTAATCTGCTCTTTCAGGATGATGCGCGCCAAGATGACGGCAAAGACAGGTTGCAGCTTTTGGAGCAACACCACAACCGAAAGATTGTTGAAATGCAACAAAAACAGTGACTTGACAATGGCCAATGTACCCAAAGCACCGCCAAACAGAGCAATGAGCATAAAATAAATCAAGTCGGAGCGGGTCATGGTCTTCAGATGGCGATATTCCTTGAAGAAAAATACGTTCATCAATAGGAAAGGGAAGAGGTGGATGACGAAGACCACGAAGGCGGTGTTGAGATTGTAGAGCTGCGGCGTGAGCAAAATGCCGTCCACGCCCCAAAGCATGGCCGACAAAGCCACGGCAAGTGCCCCAATCAGTTTTGTATTTCTTTGTGTGTCTTTCATTTAAGCAGTTTATCGTTGGCAATGGCTTCCTTCTCCCAGCGCACGCACATGATGATGGAATTGATGAGATAAACCACATACATCATTGTAATAGGGAAGTTTCCCGCTTTGATATACATGAAAATGCTGACGCAATTGATGGCAATCCAGAGCCACCATTGCTCGCTGAACATCCTGACCATCAGAATCATGGCCACCACTTGCATCACAGCCTTGGCTGAATCGGCGAAAGGTGCTATGTCGTTGGTGAAGTGTTTCATCAGCAGCCCGAATCCGATGGTTCCCACAATGATGACGGCAAGGCTGATCAGTCTCGATTTATTGTTCATGTGGATTTTCATCACCTCGTGGGTTTCCTTGTTCATGTTTTTCGCCCAGGTGAAGAAGCCCACAAACTGCATGACGAAGTTGTAGACGGTCACGCCAAAGTCAGCATAAAGTCTGGAAATCAAGGTGATGTAAATCATCAGACAACAATGGATGAAGCCAAAAAGGTAGTTGGAGAGCTTGCCCTTGCCGCCCAAAACCACATTGATGATGCCGCAGGCCGCCGCCACGATATGAATCCAATAGAATTGGTCGGTTTTGTCGTATTTGAACAGGATGGACATCACCGTGATGACGACACTAACGGTGACCAACCAAATGACATCGAAAGGTTTCCAGCCTTTGAGCTCTTCTTTTATTAAGTCTTTGATTTTCTGCATAATGAATATTAATTATTGTTTTTTAATGGTGTTTGCAATCTCCTTAACTGCCCTAAACCCTTCAGGAATCGGAAACATGGCAAAAGTATGGAACATGCCTGGATATTCGCGGAAGACGCCCGTTTTGCCAAAGCTTTCGTAGGTTTCCTTGAGGAAAAGGTCATCGGGTTGGAGGATTTCGTCTGAACCGAAGTAGACGCTGAGGTTGTCGACACCACTGAAGTCGCCGAAAATGGGACTGACCCAAGGGTGCTTCGCCGACAATTGACCTTGCCAGATGGCGTTAAGGGTGATGATGCGGTCGAGTTGGAGCATGGTGTCTTTCTCTTGTATGGCCCTCATTTCCCTTTCTTTGGTGTGGCTGAGGTCGACGCAAGGGGAGAGCAGGATAGTGGTCGTAGGCTTTTGCCAGCCGCTTTTGTGGGCTTCTTGGGCTACGACCAAGCACAGACATGCCCCCGCCGAATCGCCAACAAGGTGAATCTCATCGTATTGCCTTGATTCGGAGAGTTTTTTGTAGTATTCCAGCACGGTCTTAACGGAATACTCGCAATCGTATTCCGGCGACTTGGGATAGACGGGCATCAAAGCGTCGCAATGCGTGCGCAAGGCAAGGTCGTGCAGGAAACGCCAATGGAAAAACACTGGCGGATAGATGAAGGCGCCGCCGTGGAGATAGAGGATAAGTTTCCGTGAGGGATGTCTGTGCCTGAAAACCTGCATCTCAAATCCAGTAGAGGCAACAAACTTTTCCTCCTCCTCGAAGAAGCCCCTGAAATAGCGCGGTATGCGCACGGGGCGGCGGTTTTCGCGGCGGCAATGCTCCAATTCTTCCTGCACTTCTTCAGGCGAGGCATCGCGCAACTGCTTGAACATCAGTTTCAAATATTTCTCTGTAAAGGCAATTCCTACATTCATATCTTTATACTTTCAACATTAAACAAACTCTCAACTCAACTAATGCTTCTGGTAAATCTTCAGGTCAAACATGGGTGCGGCGGCAATGATGTGGTCGAAGATGTCGCTTTGGATTTCTTCGTA
>CADCML010000098.1 GCA_902802535.1 uncultured Bacteroidia bacterium | reverse complement strand
TTCGATGCAAGAGCATTGAGAAAAAATAAAGTCGGATTTTTTTCATAATCTTTATATTGTTTTTCCCCTCCTTTTTCCCCATCAGGAGGGGTTTTTTGTATGCAGGGGTTCCATTGCATTTCACTGCCTGCTTATTGTCTGTCGTCCCTACGTGACTGGGTTGAGGCGCAAGGGAATCCAGAAGGGGTGATGGGAGATTGTTCAGGCGGAGGAACATCGCGGAACACTTGCTGAAAAATCGGTAAACTGTCTTGGATTCGGATTTTTTTTGTAATATTGCAGGCAGATTAATTGTCATGGAAAAAGAATGAGTAGGAAAGAAATAGTTGTTCAAATACAAATGCTTATGCGGCAGTTGTTTCCTGCTGCCGAAGTCATCCTGTATGGTAGCGAGGCTCGCGGTGAGGCAAGGTCGGACAGCGACATTGACTTGCTAATCCTTGTGGATGGCGACAAACTTACTCTGACACAAGAAGATGCCGTCACTACGCCATTATATGAATTGGAACTTCAAACAGGCGTGACCATCAGTCCGATTGTGATGTTGAAAAAACAATGGGAAAACCGCCCCATGATTACGCCATTTTATCTTAATGTAATGAAGGAAGGAATCAGACTATGAGCGGTTTGGATGATGAAAGCAGAAAAGCCTTGGTTGAGTACCGACTTGAAAGGGCCTATGCTACGATGAAAGAAGCCGCAGTAATGACCGAAAAGGAGTTTTATAATGCAGCGGTGAATAGGTTGTATTATGCCTGCTATTATGCTACGGAAGCCTTGCTTTTGAAACATAAAATCGAAGCCAAGTCACATGCAGGGGTCAAGGCCATGCTGGGGCTTCATTTTGTTTCCAAAGGATTGATACCCATTCCAATTGGCAAGATTTTATCAACCTTATTTGAGAAAAGGCAAAGTGGTGATTATGATGACTTTATCTATTGTGATAAGGAAATGACCGATGACCTCACAATACAAGCACAAACATTTATTGACTACGTTGGTAAGTTGGTAAAAGATGATTCCACAGAATTGAACAATTAAATTTATATCAAAATGAAAAAAGTATTCTCATTAATTGCAGCATTAACGCTGACAATGACAGTGGCCCGCGCCGACGAAGGCATGTGGTTGCCTTACTCACTCAATGGCCAGAACTTGGCCGAAATGCAAGCCATGGGCTGCAAACTCACGGCGGAGCAAATCTTCAGCTTCAACCAACCCAGCATCAAGGACGCCATTGTGCAATTTGGCGGTGGCTGCACGGGTGAAATCATCTCCCCCGAAGGTCTGCTGCTCACCAACCACCATTGCGGTTTGGGCTATGTGCAGAAGCACTCTTCCATTGAACACGACTACCTCACCGATGGTTTCTGGGCCAAAAGCAAGGGCGAGGAATTGCCCAACCCCGGCCTGTCCGTCTTATTTTTAAATAAGGTGGAAGACGTGACCGAGATTGTCCTGAAAGGTGTGACTGCGCAAACCACAGAGGCTGAACGCGAAGAACTCATCGCGAAGAACGGCAAGGAACTCACCAAGGAACGCAAGGGCGACCGCAAAGTGCGCATTGAAATCGTGCCGTTTTATAGTGGCAACCAGTACATCCTCTTCGAGTATGACGAATACAAGGATGTGCGTTTAGTGTGCTGTCCGCCTTGGGGCATCGGCAAGTTTGGTGCCGACACCGACAACTGGACTTGGCCACGCCACAAGGGTGACTTCAACATCTTCCGCGTCTACACCGCCCCTGATGGTAGCCCCGCTGAGTATTCAAAGGATAACATCCCGATGAAGAGCAAGTGGTTCCTGCCCATCAATCTCGGTGGCGTGAAGCCCGGTGATTATGCCATGATTCTCGGCTACCCTGGCACCACCGACCGCTATTCGACCTCTTACACTGTGAAAAACGTCATCGAAGAGGAAGGCCCTGCCATCATCGACTGCCGCACGACCAAGCTCGAGAACTACCGCAAGCACATGGACGCCGACCAAGAGGTGTTCATCATGTATGCCTCCAAGCAGGCCAGCGTGTCGAACTACTGGAAATACTACATCGGTCAGGTGAAACAACTCAAACGTAACCATGTCTATGAGCGCCGCCTCGCCCAAGAGGAGGACTTCATGAACTGGGTCAACGCCGACCCAAAGCGCAAGGCCGAATATGGCGACATCTTCAAGGGCATCAAACAGAAATGGGACATCCTCGACGAAATCCAGAAGTCGTTCGTCTATCACCGCGAGGCTGGCTGGAACGGTGGCGAGGCCATCTCGTTCAGTCGCAGGTTCATGCGTATCAACAAGATGTTTGAAGACAAGGCCGACAAAGCCGACATTAAAGCTGCCGTTGAGAAGATGCAACCTGCTGTAGAAACCTTCTTCAAGGACTACTCCATGCCTTTGGACCAAGACGTGACCGCTGCCCTCCTCGGACTGTTCTACAAGAACATCCCCACTAACCTCATGCCGAGCGAAATCCAACGCATTGGTATGGAAAACAAAGGCGACTTCAGTGCTTACATTGCCAAGGCTTTCCAAAAATCCATTTTCACCGACAAAGCCCGCTTAGAGAAGTGGATGAAGAATCCCAAAGCCTTAGACAAGGATCCGATTTTCGCCCTTTCGATGAACATCATTGATTCGTACCAGGCTTTGTATGCCCGCTATGAGGAAGCCCAAAACCTTGGTAACCAAGGTGAACGCCTCTACATGAAGGGCCTGATGGAGATGCAGAGCGACCGCAACTTCTATCCCGATGCCAACTTCACCATGCGTTTGACCTACGGCACCGTGGAGCCTTACAAGGCCGCCGATGCCGTCAACTACAACTATTACACCACCATGGACGGCGTGATGGCCAAGTATGTGCCCGGCAACTGGGAGTTTGATATTCCGAAGGATGTGCGCGACCTCGTGGCCAAGAAGGACTATGGCCGCTATGCTGACGAAAATGGCAACCTCATCGTCAACTTCATCACCACCAACGACATCACGGGCGGCAACTCGGGCAGTCCCGTCATCGACGGCGAGGGCAACCTCATCGGTTTGGCCTTCGATGGCAACTGGGAAGCCATGAGCGGCGACCTCAGTTTCGAGAACAAGGTGCAGCGCACCATCTGCATGGATGCACGCTACCTGCTTTGGTGCATCGAGAAGGTAGGCAAGTGCCAGAATATCATTGATGAGCTGGTGATCAAATAAGATGATTGACGGAGGACGGAGGACGGAAGACAGAGGACGGAGGACATAGAACAGTCCCCAAGTCCTCAGTCTCCAGTCCTAAGTCCCAAGTCCCATTATGAGCAGAGGTTTCATAAAAGAAGGCGATCAAGAAGAGATTCCAATGGTGCCGCCACGGGCGTACTTGCCGGAAGGCGTGCCCAACTATGTCACCAAAGAAGGCCTCGATGCGCTCAAAGAGGAACTGAAAAGCCTTGAGGTTGAGCGCGTCAAGGCGGGTGACAACTACATCATGGTCAATTTCCTTGATGCTACGATTAAGTTGCTCGTTAGTCGTATCAATAGTGCTGTGGAAGTCGACCTCTCCAAGGTCAGCAAGGACACGGTGAGTTTTGGGGCTTGGGTGCGCTATAATGGGCGTGTGGTGCGAATCGTGGGCGTGGATGAAGCCGACGTGAATAAAGGTCTCGTCTCGTTCGTCTCGCCCATAGCCAAGGCATTGATAGGGAAGAAGGCAGGTGACATCATTGAATTAGGCAAGGAAGGGATAGTAGTGGAGGAAGTGTCGTTTGAGCCGATGACACTCACGCAGATTGTCCATGACAAGCCTGTGGAATCACAAAAGATTACACCGCGACGTGTGAATGAAGCGCCTTTGGATTGTTCCGTCGCTCCGCAAAGCTCCACTCCTCGCAATGACGAACTGGATGATGACATTGATTTGCCAACAGAGGCGAACGGACCACGCAGATTTGAGCCTGAAATGAATCCCATCGAATTCCTGCCTATCGTCAACGAGCGAGGCAACATCGTGGGGCGGGCCATGTATGTGGAGTTGCACAAAGGAAACAAGATGCTGCATCCTGTCGCGCATCTGCATGTTATTAATGGTAAGGGCGAGACCACAAGGCTTTACTGGTGGCATGTGGCGTTCGGCGAAACCCCGGAGAAAATCCTCAAGCGGAAAATGGCAGAAACCTTGGGACTTTCAGGAATGGTTCCGAAGTTGAAGAGGCAGTATATAAGGGAGTCCAAGACCGAGAAGGAATTGGTTTACGTCTTCACAATGGTTTCCGAACACGACTTGCCCCTTCCCCCTGAAGGGAAAGAGTATATTGGTCTTTTTGAGAAGGATTAATCGTATAATTACAAGTTATAATTGAAAAAGTCGGGAAAGCAAAGTGCTCTCCCGACTTTTTACATTCTCTTAATTCTGCGAATTCTGCGTGAGAAAAATCACTCCTTCACAAACTTCCGCACAGCCTTGCTTCCGTCAGCGAAGGTGACATTCAGCAGGTAACAGCCTCTGGACAAGGCACTTACATTGATGGTTTCGATGCCATTTTCAAGGTGCATCACCTGTCTGCCGTCCATGCTGAAGATTTCCACTTGTTGGAGGCCTTCGGCGTTGAGGTTCAAGGTTTCCGAAACAGGATTGGGCCAAATGGCGAGTTGGTTTTCATTGTGTTCGCCAATTCCAGTGGTTTCGGAATAATACAAGGTGTAGAAGATGGAGGCCATTTCATCATCGTATGTAGTTTCCTCGATGGTCAACGGCTTGTTATTCATGGTGATGACTGCATCGTCAAAAAAGTCGAGGCCGGCAATAGTGTTGCTCGGTACCGACAAGTCGTATGTTAAAGCCATCTTGTTTTCAATTTCCCAATCGCCGATGATATTGTTGAAATCGTATTCCGCCTGGCTGGTGCAGTTATGGTTGGCATCGTAGGTGTATTCCATGCGGTTATCTTTTAGCCATGCAAGGTCAACCAAATCGAATTCAATTGATTCAACGAGGTCGCCTTGAGCATCATAGTTGTATTCGATGCTTTGGTCTTCAACCCATTCGCCCAGAAGCCAATCATACTGCATCTCGCTAACCAATTTGCCGTTTTGGTAGGTGAATTCTGTTTTTTCATCTTTTTCCCAAACATTGTCTTCGCGATCAAATACAGTGACAAGCACCATATTGCCGTTGGCATCATACTCGAAAACGTTTAGTCCATCTTCTACCCACACACCTTCTTCAAACTCGTATTGGGTGGCTTTTTCTACCAGGCTCTGGTTGTTGTAGGTATATTCAACCTTATCCTTGCTTTCATCCTCATAGGTGTTGACGGTGCTTATGCGACGGTTCTGGCTGTCGTAGGAGTGTTCCATGATCGTGCTAAAGCCAAAGCCCGACATGACAACTTTCTTTGTGTTGAATTGGTTGTCGTACTCGAAAACAATGGGAATGGAAAGCATTTGATAGGACATGATTATACTGTCGAGTTTTTGCGTGTAGACAGCTGTTCCCCGATTGAGTTGCTCAACGGTTTTAATCCTTGATTTCAACTGATTTTCAGCAGATTTGTTCGTTTTGGTTTGTGCCTGTTTTAATTGTTAGACGATTGCTATTTGGATGCGTCAAAAGTACAAAAATTTTCGGAAGGACAATCTAAAGTTCCGATGGATTTGCAAATCCGACCAACGGAGGCTTCACTTCACCTTCTTGAATTCCTTTTTCAAATCGCCTTCCTTGATAAGTTGGTTGATGTAGGCCGTATCGATGCCCATCGGATTGTTGTCATAAAGATTGTAGTTGTCGGTGGCACTAAAAAACTCAATGAAAGGGTCGTCGTCAATAATCATTTGCTTCAATGTGTCAATCGAATAATTCATTACGTTTTCATTGTATTCCTTTGGACTGATGGAAAGAAACGCGGCATTGGACGGCATTTCATGATGAAGATAATAGCCTCCATACAGCGGCATGGGAAATAGCGTGGTGTCGACGTCGTCATAGTAGCCGTAAATGTAGTCTTTGTCTTTGTTATAAAGGACGTAAGCATTATTGGTATAGTCGCCTTTGGTTTTATAGACTTGTACAAAGTCACCATTGATGCAACA
>CADCML010000097.1 GCA_902802535.1 uncultured Bacteroidia bacterium | reverse complement strand
GGTCTTCTTCATCTTTTGCAGCACCATGGCAGAGATTTCCTGCGGGGTGTATTGCTTGCCGTCGATGTCGATACGAGGTGTGTTGTTGGGGCCTTGCAAGACCTTGTAAGGCACACGCTTCATTTCAGCACCTACCTTGTCGTAGGTCTCGCCCATGAAACGTTTGATGGAATAGACGGTACGCAGCGGATTGGTGATGGCCTGACGTTTGGCAGGCTCGCCGACCTTACGTTCTCCGTTGTCGGTGAATGCGACCACTGAAGGGGTGGTGCGGTGGCCTTCGCTGTTGGCGATGACTTGAGGCTCGTTGCCTTCCATCACGGCCACGCATGAGTTGGTTGTACCTAAATCGATACCAATGATCTTTGACATTTCTTTGTTCTCCTATTTTTTATTTGTAATTTGTTTGTTGTCTTTTCGAGGTTGCGCTTTGCAACGCCCCCTTGTTTGTCAATCTTTGTGCCAAAAGAAAAAACTGACAAAATGGCAATATTTTGGTTTTTGTTTCGTTTTCAGTCAGAATGTCCTTGCCAAATCGGGGATTTTTCGTACCTTTGCACCCTTATTTTTCAAAAATTTGACCTTATCTTATATGAAAAGAATATTCGCCTTAGTAGTTTGCCTGTTGCTTGCCATAGTTGCTTTTTCCCAAGACAACTTTTCCAAAAACAGGAAAGAGAAGATAGTTGTGCATGACACCGTATATATTTATATCCACGACAATGACACTATTATGGTGAACAACGACGAGGAGGAAGAGGAAGACGAGGAAGAAGAAGATGAGTTCTCGGAGAACATTCCGGTTCCTATCGACACCCTTTACACCTTTGACAAGTTTCGCAAGGTGATTCTTTTCGACAACAACACTTGGCTGTATTATAACATCGAAAGGCCCGATATTCCGACCTCGCTGAGCGACGACCATTGGGATACCGAATCCATCCATAGCTATAAGGACATCGCCTTGAAAGACCTTCCCGATTCGGTCATGTTGCATCTGGTGGATTCCGTGCATGGCTATTGCATTCCCCATCCTGGCCCTGTGACTTCACAGTTCAAGTTCAGAAGACGCCGTCCCCACAAGGGCGTTGACATTGGCTTGGAAACTGGCGATGCGGTGTATGCCGCTTTCGATGGCGTGGTACGTGTGGATATGCCGACGCGCATGTCGGGAGGCTATGGCAATGTGATTGTCATACGGCACGTGAATGGGCTTGAAACCTATTACGGTCATTTGTCGAAACGTCTTGTCAAAAGCGGCGACATCGTGAAAGCTGGCGAATTGATTGGCTATGGCGGCTCAACGGGACGTTCCACGGGCCCGCATCTCCATTTTGAGACCCGTTACATGGGCCAAAGCTTTGACCCTGAGCGCATCTTCGACTTGGAGAACGGGAAACTTCGCTCAGAGGAGTTTATGCTGCGAAAGCACTATTTCAACATCAACTCGCACTATGGCATGACTGACAAACAGTCGTTAGCCTCTTCGAAAAAAGCTCCACAGGCTGCGGGAAGCGGCTCGAAGATGTATCATACAGTGAAAAAAGGCGATACTCTAAGCAAAATCGCAAAAAAATACGGAACTACCGTCAACAAGATTTGCCAACTCAACGGCATTCGATCGAACATGGTGCTGAGAGTGGGGCAAAAGATTCGAGTGAAATGATAAAAGAAAACCCGCCGCAAGAGTTGCTTTGCGGCGGGTTTGTTGATTATTGGATTTACAATCTATCCTTAACTACATTACACTCAGATTTTTTCGGCATAATACCTTATTGCACTTTAGAACCGTATTTCACGATATAATCTCTAAGGCGCAATGCTTGTTGTTTGGTAATCATAGTGAACACCATGTTTTTCTTCAACTTATCCACTCCCCATTCGTCAATAAGTCGACCTATGGAAACATTCAAGAAAACAGAAGGTAGGGCTGTAACATCCGACATGTTAACAACCACCTTGTCAGATTTTTCCATCCCATCCACAATCTGTGAATAAAACAAGTTGCCCGCTTCGGGTAGAAGTGTCGTTGAATCCATTATATCCTTTAATACAATTGTACACATATTTTTTATTCTTAATTGAAAAAATCAAACTCATTCATTATTTCTTCATCATCCATTTTGGATAAATCAATTTCATAGTATATTAGTGTGCCTGGAAAAGACATTTTACAATCAAAATCTTCAATTATGGAATCATGCTTATAAACCAATCCATTATGACTAAAAATCCTTGCCTCTCTCGCTGGTATATCGGAAGATATCCTTGTTTTTTTGTGAAATATAAACATCCAAATCAATGCCTTTCAAAAAATGAATCAAACATGCCAAAGTAACTAAATGAAAAGGCCTAATATCTTTTGGAGATATATGTTCAGCAAAATCAAATATCACCCTCTCAATTGACAAAACACCAACACTGTCGCTAAATCTATCATGAATTTCGGTAATAGTCTCAAGCCAATAACTTCTTTCGGTATCATGAAACAATACAACTATTTCTTTATCAGATTGAGTTTTCATTACTTGTCCTTTCAATTAAACTTCATCCCGCCAATCATATAAAATAATTACAATGTCTTGTTTTACAGTGAGATATGTATAAACAATCATTTTTTACACACCTACACTTGTTTGCAAAAATAAGAAAAAAACAATAAAAGTGCGCAAAAGCCGAAAATAGTTCACAACTCCATAACATCCCCCACCCCCAACGGCGTATAAACGCCGTCCTTCGCTTCGAGTATCACTGTGCCGCTTTCCATGCACTCCAATGAATGCCACTGACCTTTCGGAACACTGAGGCCGCAAAGGTGGCTGCCGGGAGCCACGATGAAAGTGTCGGTCAACTTGCCGTTTTCATCATAATACAGCCACTTCACCTTGCCGCGCAGCACCACCACCGTTTCCGAACTGCCACGATGGCGATGGATAGGCATCACCGTGCCTGGCTCCAATGCATTCAACATGCGCTGCGATTTGTCGTCGGAAGTGTTACGCAGGTCAAAATTCATCCGAAGGCGCGGCGAAGCCTTTGCCAGTGCTGTCAACTTGTCAAATAGTTCAGTATTGAGAAACATTGCGTTGCTTTAACCGTTCATCCAAGCCTCAACATCCTCCAGCTGTAAAGCAGGAATGTCGAGTTTGTTCTTCTTGCGCAGGCCGTTCAGTTTCTCGCGCAAAGCGGATGGCTTCTCGGCTTTCAGTTGTTCAATGGTGTTGTAGCCGTTGGTGAGCAACAAGGTTGCCCAAGTTTCGGCCATACCCAAAGCCATGAAGTCTTCCTTGGTGGCGTTCTTCACGACCTTTTCGGGACGCATCATCGGGAACAGCAGCACCTCTTGGATGGTGGTTTGACCCGTCAGCAACATCACAAAACGGTCGATGCCGATGCCCATGCCAGAGGTCGGAGGCATACCGTACTCCAAGGCGCGGAGGAAGTCGTTGTCGATAACCATGGCTTCATCGTCGCCGCGACCTGCCAATTTCATCTGTTCCTCGAAGCGGTTGCGCTGGTCGATGGGGTCGTTGAGTTCGGTGTAGGCGTTGGCCAATTCCTTGCCGTTGACCATCAGTTCAAAACGCTCGGTCAGTTCGGGGTTGTTGCGGTGACGCTTGCAGAGTGGCGACATCTCCACGGGATAATCCGTGATGAAAGTCGGCTGAATGTAGGTGCCTTCGCACTTCTCGCCGAAGATTTCATCTATCAGCTTGCCCTTGCCCATCGAATCATCCACCTCAATGCCGAGTTGCTTGCACACGCCGCGCAGTTGGGCTTCGTCCATGCCCGTGATGTCGATGCCGGTCTTCTCCTTGATGGAGTCAATCATGGTGATGCGCTTGAAAGGACGCTTGAAGCAGATTTCGTTGTCGCCAACTTTTACAGTATCAGTGCCTAACACCTCCGTTACGGCGCGCTCAATCATGGCCTCGGTGAAGTCCATCATCCAGAGGTAGTCCTTGTAGGCCACGTAGATTTCCATTGCCGTGAACTCGGGGTTGTGGGTGCGGTCCATACCCTCGTTGCGGAAGTTGCGCGAGAACTCATACACGCCTTCGAAGCCGCCCACGATGAGGCGCTTCAGGTAAAGCTCATCGGCGATGCGCAAGTACATCGGAATGTCCAAGGCATTGTGGTGCGTGATAAAGGGACGTGCCGTGGCACCGCCAGGGATGGCTTGCAGCACAGGCGTCTCCACCTCAAGGTAGCCGCTCTCGTTGAAGAAACGGCGGATGCTGTCGATGATGCGGGTGCGGGTGATGAAGATGTCCTTCACCTTGTCGTTCACCACGAGATCGACGTAACGCATACGGTAGCGCAGTTCGGGGTCGTTGAATTCGTCGTACTTCACGCCGTCCTTCTCCTTGACGATGGGCAGCGGCCTCAGCGACTTGCTCAGCACCGTCAGTTCCTTGACGTGTACCGAGATTTCGCCCATCTGCGTGCGGAAAGCGAAGCCTTTCACGCCGATGAAGTCGCCGATGTCCAAAAGGCGTTTGAACACCGTGTTATATAAGGTCTTGTCCTCCTCAGGGCAGATCTCGTCGCGCTTGATATACAGTTGGATACGGCCTTTCGAGTCCTGCAGCTCGCAGAACGAGGCGGCGCCCATGATGCGGCGGCTCATAATGCGGCCCGCGAGGGTGACCTCCTGGAATTGGTCGGGATTGTTGTCGTCAAATTGGTTGAGGATGTCCGTGGTGAACACGCTCACGGGGAACGCGGCCTGCGGATACGGGTTGATGCCGAGCTTATAGAGTTCGGCCAACGAATTTCTTCTGATTTGTTCCTGTTCGCTTAACATGATGTGATGCGTTATTTTGGCTGCAAAGGTACGAAAACGATTGATACCCTTGGAAACAAATCTGACAAAAACGAATTTTGCAGGTTCAATATGGTCGGATTGCAAATCCCCCAGTTCCCAGTTCCAGCGGATTTGCAATCCGCTGGTTTTTGAATATAAGGATTTGTAATCCGATAACACTTTGTACTTCTTTATTATACATTCACTTTGCCACCTCCACAATCTTCTCTCCCAACGCCAACTGAATCAGGGCAATGGTTTTGCAGGTGAAGTTGTGGTTAAACATATTTATTCGCTTTTCGGGTACAACGCCCTAAACATCCGCAAAGTTTCCTTGTTGGATTTCTTGAACTCACAAGGCTCGAATTGGCATCTTGAATAAAAGGGTACAGCTGAGTATCCTTCTTCAATGTAGGCTTCCACGGTTAGAAACATACAACCAGCGGTTTTCTGCCGTTGGGCCATGTCAGCAATAGCATTCACAATGGCTTTACCAATGCCTTTCGTGCGATGCTTTTCCTCAACCGCCAAATAAGCAATCTCCAAAGCAGGATAATGATGCTTGCTCAAAAAGGTATCAACATAGTTTTTCGACAAATCTGGCTTGTTGGCAGTATTGATGCCCTCCGCCATCTCTTCAAGTGAATCGGAATCCAATTCCAAGGAATCAAAACTTAGCGCAAACATGGCCACCAACTCAGAACCAAGATGAACCGAATAGGAATTGCAATAATGGTTGCGGATGCTGTCATTTAAGCCTGAATGGATAAAATCATCCATGGCCTGTATGCCGCAATGGAAATTGACCAATGAAGTAGCATCTTCAATTTGTCGGATGACCAAATTTTTCACACCCATTCCACTTCGTATTTAGGAGTTGCTTCCTCGGTTTCGGTTGTTTTTTCTCTGTGCCATATAGTCAGCACTTCGCTCCAGATTT
>CADCML010000096.1 GCA_902802535.1 uncultured Bacteroidia bacterium | reverse complement strand
CATTGAGGCCCGCCAGAACATCATGCTGATGCTCAATGAAGGGCATCCACAAGACAACGAGGCCATCGAGAAAACCAACGTGCATGACGTGTTGGCTGCATTGCAGCACAAGATTGAGTATGCCAAACAGATTGAACAACAAATGAGCAAGCATAGTTAATTCAACATTCAAGATTCAATATGAAAAGGACTTATATCAAAAAAGCGTTGGCCGAAGTGTTCAAGGCGTTGGACCAGAACGGTTACAAGAATTGCGAAATCATGGAGTTGTCGTTGAAGACCTGCATCGACAAAGAGGCGGCACTGTTCGTCAGGGCTGATGCCATCATCAATATGCCAGGCGAGGAAGGCAAAAGTTTCAAGATCAGGAAAGATTTCGACCTATGAGCAACCATTGCATCGATGTGAAGTGCCCAGTGTGTGGCGAGGAGTACGATGCACGGCTGCATTATTATCGGTGCCCCGTGTGTGGCTTCGACCGTGAAAAACTGTCACTCCATCGTCGGCGGCAATTGCCACCTTTGCAGCCTAATCTCGAACAATTAAATAGTAAGACTATGAATTTTGGACAAGCAATTGAAGCCGCAAAAAGTGGCAAACTCGTAGCCCGTCAAGGCTGGAATGGCAAGGGCATGTTTATCTTCATGCGCCCTGCCTGCGAACTTGACACTGAAACTGTTGTGAATAAGGTGCAGTCTTTGCCTGATTCGTTTAAGAAATGGGTTGCTGACCATCATGGGGATGCTCCGACTGAAAAAATCAAGTTCGGCAGATACCTTTGCATGAAGGCTGCAGATGGTTCCGTCGTCAATGGATGGCTGGCTTCGCAAACAGACATGTTGAGCGAAGACTGGACTATCGTTGAATAAGGAAATTTGGACTAATCATCGACTAATATTCTACAAAAATGAAAAGGATTCTCATGGTATTCGCGTTGGCTCTCCTGGCCGTGTCGGTCAGCGCTCAAAATCGCTACTATTACGATAGCGATAAGAAATACGGCTTCTTCTCCAATTGGAGCCTTAGCCCGTTTGCCCAGGCTTCGTTCATGAACGGCAAAACAGCCTTTGGCGCAGGCGGCATGGCTCTGAAGCAACTCGATGACCACGTGCGTTTCCGCATGGAGGCTTCCGTCAACGGCATCACGGCCGTGGAAGGCTTCGACCGTAACGGCACCGCCTTGGCAGGCCTTCAGTTCCACATCGTGGATTGGGTGTATCTCTTCGCAGAAGGTGGCGCAGTGGTCAATCCCTCGATGAAACAGAAATCCGGTCTTGCAGCCTCGGGCGGTGTGGGCCTCACCTGCAACTTTGGCAAGTATTCAGGACTGATGGCCGAAGGCGGATATGTGGCCTTGCAGAACGGCGCAAAGGTGGATAACATGTTTCAGGCGCGTATCGGCTACGTCATTCGCCCTGGCATCACCGAGCGCGACCGCGAAGCGATTGAGCACGACCAGACGATGCGCTCGGAATACGGCAACCAGAAGGAGGAAATACGCCTGCTGAAGACCGACCTGAAGCGGCAACAGGAGGCCAACGACACCTTGATGGCCATGCTGAACAAGGCTTCGGCGCTTTTTGCCGCAGTGGAAAAAAGGCTTGACGAGTGCAACGAGCAGGTGAAAGAGGCGGAAAGCAAGGTGGTTGACAGGTCGATGTTCAAATTCCATTTCGACTATGCAAGCATAGTGTTGTCGGAGACCCAAGAGGGCAGGGTGGCCATCTTGGCGCACTACATCAACACCGTGCAAGGCCGATGGCGCGTTGACGGATACGCCTCGCCCGACGGGGCTGACTACAACAACATGGTCATCTCGCAGCAGCGGGCGGAGACGGTGTGCGAAATATTAGAGGCCAACGGTGTGTCGCCCGACCGGCTTGTGCCGATTGGCAACGGCGCCACATGGGAATACGGCGAGGATTCGCCCTTGAACCGCATGGTCGTCGTAACTCAAATTGCTCCTTGACTTACTGATTCTGTCATAGCAGCCGCCCAAGGCCATCCATGTTGTTGTTGGAGGGTACAGGCGGCAATTACACGCTCCAAGGCTTGTGGGTGCCGCCGTTGCCTTTGCCGTAACGGATTGCACCATGTAGGACGCAAGCATACTTTGGAGCGCACAACACTCCCCGAAGGATGGGCATTCCGAAAACTTGGCCATTCCGGAGGGGAGATGATGCGGGGTAGAGCAGCGGCCAGCTCGCTGGGCCCATAACCCGGAGGTCGGCGGTTCGAATCCGTCCCCCGCTACAAGGAGAGCGTTTAGATGTCCCGGCAAACTCCTAACCAAACAGGCAACATCAAGTGAGTGAGAATCTCACAAACGGGGATGTCGCCCAGAGGCAGGGCGTTCCGTGTAAAGGGTAGCAGAACAGAAGCACGGAGTAATAGTTCGCTTGAGAGACGCGGGTTCGAATCCCGCTTTCCCCGCCGTTCCTTCAGCCGTAGGGATATGGCTGTCGCAAAGAGACAACACATTATTATTCACTTAATCGATGCCGGCTGAAAAGGACAGCCGTCGGGTTAAAGCCCCGTTTCAGCTTGTTGCGTCTTGAGATGCAGAGTATAGATGGCGTTGTCTTCTGATTTTTCCACACTCGCAGCTACGGGCAACGGGCGACGGCAACGCCGCCCTGAGTCCCACAAAAGCTACGAAGACTAACGGAAGGGACAGCCCTCCACCGGGGAGGGGGAAAGTTGTCAGGGTGTGCAGGTTTGGATTAAAAAGCCTGGGACTGCACACCTCGCTCCGAAAGTTTGGCCCGCCGTTCGACTCGGCACCCTTCCACGCTCTGGACTTGCCAAAACTCGACTACTACTAACAAGAAAGCTCACCGCCCGCCAAGGCCAGCTTATCAATGTCCTAAGATGGTACAGCGGGCAACTTTGAAACGATGGACAATTTGAGGGAACAATGGAATGAAGCGTGCCTGCAAACTGGGCTACCAGCCTTGACACTTGCAACGAGTGCAAAGTTGATGGCGATACTGATGCACTTCGGCAACAACGAAGCCCTGGTGCTTTCGGCCAACTTCCGCGCCGACTGCAAATACATAAAGATCCGCTACCATTTGCGTGGTGGCGAGGTGCCCGACCCCGAATTTGTGGAGGCGTTCAAACCTGTAGAAAAAGAGTTGCGAGACCTTGACCAACCGCCCGAATGGGCAACGAAACTGATGATGGAAATGTACAACATAAAGATATAAACGCTATGCAAGAAGAAGATTACACGAAAATTCCCTTGACGGACAAGGACGGGTATCCTGACCGCTCGGGCTGCGCCGCGATTGCGGCGGTGTTGGGCTTCATCGCCCTGTTCTGGATTATTGTCGGAGGCATTTACCTGTTTACCTAAAAAAAACGCCATGGCCAAATCTCTCACACAAACCAAGACGGTGTTCATCGCAAGGATGTTGTTCGCATTGGACGACATGGACGATTTGGGCGGCTTCTTCAAGTCGGTGATCATCGCGCAGGCCGCCATCGAGAGCAACTGGGGGCGCAGTGTGCTTTCGTCGAGATACAACAACTTTTTCGGCATCAAGGCTGGAAAGTCATGGAAAGGCAAGACGGTGAACATGAAGACGGGAGAGGTGTTCGATGGCAAGCAAGTGACCATCAACAGCAACTTCCGTGTGTATGATAGCCTGGCCGACAGCATACGCGACCGCAATAGGCTCCTTCGTATGCCGCGATACAAGGCAGTCGAACCAGCCGCTACGCCACAGGCACAAGCCGAAGCCATTAAAACTGCCGGTTACTGCACGGCAACCAACTATGTTTCTTCCATCATGGCTACCATCAAAGCGAACAACCTGACGCAATACGACCAATGAGAAAATATTTTCTGTTCATAATGATTTTGAGTTTTGGGCTTCTCTGGGGTTGCCGTGGTCAACGGCAGATGGAAACTACGCAAACGCAGCAGCAAACCTCGGAGATAGGCGTGGAGTTCCACGACCTGCAAAGGTTCTGGAACTCCATGGCCGAAAAGCTTAATTTCAAGATTGAGTTTTACCCTGCAGAAGGAGGCCCGGAAAAGCCCACCACGGACAACTGTGTCCCCATCGATCCGAACGCCGCTTGTGTTCCACCTGCACTCCCATCAGGAAGTACAGCAGGCGGCATCGGGTCGGTGAAAAGCATTGAGTTTACCAGTGAGAGGGTCGTTTCCGATTCCTCGTTTGCACAAACTGACAGCATAGCGGACTTTAAATCCGACTCGGCTTCGGAGGCACACACTGAAAAAGCGTCGGAGCTGCGACAGGACAACGGCACATGGGCAATTGTGTCCGTTGTCGCTGCCGTGGCATTTATTGTGATTGTGCTGATAGTAATAAGGAAGTTTTTCAAATGATGCGTTGGCTGCAAATAGACGGGGATGTGGTGGTGCTACAGTATGAGGAGCACGACGGAAAGATTACACCAGGCAACATTCAGGTGCTGCCCGTTGGCGTATGGAACAACATTCTAAAACGTAAGAGAAATGAAGAGATACACTAAACCAAACGATGACCGCTACCAGTTCTTGGTTATTCACACCCTCAATGGCTACTCCATCGAGGTGCTGGTAGTGCCGACAGAAGACCTTGCCGCCATCACGCCGGGGGTGGCCGCACAGTTGCATATCAAACTACCCGACAGCTACCAACTGCAAAGCTGCGCCAAAGAATCCGCCATCAAGCAGCTTGACGAACTGGCCGCGCTCAATGGATGGGTGGCCATGGAATAAGAAACACGTCTTTTTCATAATCTTTATATTGTTTTTCCTCTCCAATTCGCCCGAGTTGGGGAGGTTTTTTTGTGCCTGAAGAAAAAAATGCACTTTTTTTGAAAAAAAATCACTTTTTTCTTGCGTAGTAATAGACAAATGTCTATCTTTGCATCGTCAAATCAAAACAGAACGCACAATGAAGACAAACGAACTCATCAGAAAACTAAAAGCCGCCGGGTGCTGGTATGTAAAACCTGGCAAGAATCACGATTGGTGGTGGAGCCCAATCACACAAAGGATGTTTCAAGTTCCGCGCCACGCCACTCACGACATCAAGCCGAACCTGCTGAAAAGCATCTCAGAACAATCGGGGGTCAAATTCTGACCCCCTTCAAAGACAAAGGAGGGAAAACAATGGAAAAAGTGACAGTAATCATCGAAATGAATGAAGACGGCAGCTATACCGCCGTTCCGCAACACAACTACAAAATTGGCTTTTTCGGTGAAGGCCATACCGTGGATGAAGCCATCATCGACCTTAATAATTCACTTATCGAGGCAAGAGAAGAATTGCCAGAACTCCCTGAAATGGAATGGGAATTGAAGTTCGACACTGCGAGTTTCCTGCAATTCTATGGTGACCGTTTGAGCCTGGCTGGGCTGCAAACCATCACCGGCATCAACCGAAAGCAATTGAGCCACTATATGACCGGGCACCGCCGCCCATCGGCAGCTACCGTGCAGAAAATTCAAGACGGAATTCATAGTTTCTCACAACAACTTGGCCGCGTCTGTTTGATTTGACAACTTCAGCCGTTCGGTCAAAAGCCCGCGCCCTTACCGGCACGGGCTTTTATCATTTTCGTGAAGTCACGAAAATGGTATCATTTTGCTGGCGTCAGCAAAATGGTCTTATGTTACTTTTCGACCGAAAAGGTAACTTGACAGATTCCTTATGTTACTTTTTCGCGGAAAATGTAACATAACGCCACTATCATGTTCGATTTTTCACATTTTCTTAACCTGAAAAGCGGCTTTTTTACACATTATCTCATTGCTGTCCCGTTAAAACGGATCAAAAGTTCTTTGAAATAATTGAAAATTAGTCTTTTATGAGTGGTTTTGAAGTGAAACGGATTTGATTTCGCA
>CADCML010000095.1 GCA_902802535.1 uncultured Bacteroidia bacterium | reverse complement strand
TTTTGGCCGCTCAACAGGTAAATAACAGTAGGCGCTGTTCCTATCAAAATCGGCAACAACAGCCATAGCCAAAGCATGCGCTCGTACAAAAAGAACAACTGGTTATGAACTGACAAGATCGCGTATTGGTGGACGGAAGCCTCAAAACGACGTTCTTTGCGATAAAAAAACAGCGTGAAAACGCCTTTCGTCAGGCAATAGAGTGAAATGATGAGTGCAGCTATCCAAACTGTGAGATTGCTTCCCGTGATGATTGCCTCTTTTGTCTCCAACACCAGCACAGCCAACAACAGGACTCCGGCCAAGAGGCTGGCACATCCTGAAATACCGTTCTGATGTTGGGAAAGGCGGGGCCCGCGTCCAACCTGTAGCTTAGCCGGGGACAGTGGCGACGATTCTGCATCCCAGACTGTCCGTTTTAATATGTTGAGTTCCTTATTCATTATTTAACTTTTTGAGTTTCTGTTTGATACGTTGTATTTTTGTTCCCACGTTCGTGACGCTGATACCTAAGATCTCCGCCATTTCAGTATGGGACTTTTCATCTAAATAGAGAAAAATTAGGGCTTGGTCCTCCTGATTGAGTTGGGAGATGAGTTCGTAAATTCGGGCAGATAGGTTCTCTTCAACCGAATTGTCCGTGATGCGTTCCTCCACCTCCGAAATCGACTGGAATTTGCGAGTTCCAGACTTCCTTACCTGCGAGATGGCCACGTTCAAAGCCACGCGGTAGAGCCAGGTGGAGGGCTGGCACTCCGGTCGCTTCACATAGCGCGGGTAGCTTTTCCACAGATTCAGCACAATCTCTTGGAATAAGTCCTCTTCGCATACGGCGCTACACAGCGCGGCATAGTAGCGGCATACCCCGCACAACTTTTGCCGGTTCTCCTGCACCAGTTCCAGAAATTGTTCCTCGGTCGTCATTCTGCTACCTGTTTTTATTGATTAATCGCGATGAAGCGACAAAAATCACATCGTAGTGAATTTTCCATACGGCAAAGATACAAATAGTTGCGTGTTTTCAACACGCTAACCCCATGTGCGCACGTCCAACCCCACACTGCGCTCCACTTCGTTACGCTGATGTGGGGTTATTAAGATTTCGTGCTTTCAGCACGCGGGAAAATGTTGCGACGCTCGGAAGCATCGCCTCCTACGCGCCGGCTCGCCCAAATAATAAAGACAAAAAAACAACAATCGTCTGTTTATATCCGAATATTTTTGTACCTTTGCGCGGTTTTTATTGAAAATCAAAAACTGTTAATAATCAACCAATTAAGAATTTATAATCAAGTTATGGCAGAAAAAAAATTTATGACTTGTGACGGTAACCAGGCTGCGGCCCATGTTGCCTACATGTTCAGCGAAGTCGCCGCTATCTATCCTATCACGCCCTCTTCCCCGATGGCTGAGTACATCGACGAATGGGCTGCTGGCGGCAGAAAAAACATTTTCGGTGAGACCGTGAAGGTCGTGGAGATGCAGTCCGAGGCTGGTGCCGCCGGCGCTGTCCACGGTTCCCTGCAGGCTGGTGCTCTGACCACCACCTACACCGCATCACAAGGTCTCTTGCTGATGATCCCCAATATGTACAAGATTGCCGGTGAGCTCCTTCCCGGCGTCTTCCACGTCTCCGCACGTGCCCTCGCCGCCCAGGCTTTGTCCATCTTCGGCGACCACGCCGACGTGATGAGCGCCCGCCAGACCGGTTTCGCCATGCTGGCCACCGGCTCCGTGCAAGAGATCATGGACCTCGCTCCTGTGGCTCACTTGGCCGCTATCGAAGGTCGTGTCCCGTTCTTGCACTTCTTCGACGGTTTCCGTACTTCCCACGAAATCCAGAAAGTGGAAGCTGCTGATCAAAGCAAAATCGAGAAATTGGTCAACTGGAAAGCGCTCAAGGAATACCGCGAACGCGCCCTCAACCCTGAGCATCCCGTGACCCGCGGTACCGCCCAGAACCCGGATATCTACTTCCAGACCAGAGAGTTGCAGAACAAGTACTACGATGCTCTTCCCGACATCGTGGCCAAATACATGAAGAAACTGAGCAAGATCACGGGTCGTGAATATGCTCCGTTCACCTTCTACGGCGCAGAAGATGCCACCGACGTCATCATCGCTATGGGCTCCATCACCGATGTCATCAAAACCGTCATCGACAAGGAGAACAAAGCTGGTAAGAAACTCGGTCTCATCAGCGTGCACCTCTATCGTCCGTTCAGCGTGAAGTACCTCATGGCCGTGATGCCGAAGAGCGTGGAGCGCATCTGCGTCCTCGACCGCACGAAAGAACCCGGTGCCAACGGCGATCCGTTGTACCTCGACGTTGTGGAAGCCTTCAAGGATGCCGAACTCCACCCGATGATCATCGGCGGTCGTTTCGGTCTCTCCTCCAAGGACACCACCCCGGCTCAGGTTCTCGCCATCTACAAGAACCTCGCCTCCAACAAGCCGATGAACCAGTTCACGGTGGGTATCAACGACGATGTCACGCACCGTTCCCTCAAGGTCGGCAAGGAAATCTCCATCCTGCCTAAGGGCACGTTCGAAGCCAAATTCTACGGCCTTGGCGCTGATGGTACCGTGGGTGCCAACAAGAACTCCATCAAGATCATTGGTGACAACACCAACAAATACAGCCAGGCATATTTCGACTATGACTCCAAGAAGTCAGGCGGTTATACCTGCTCTCACCTCCGTTTCGGCGACCAACCCATCTTGGCTCCTTACCTCGTGGGTACGCCCGATTTCGTGGCCGTCCATGTTCCTTCTTACCTGAAGAAATATGACTGTCTGCGCGGTTTGAAGAAGAACGGTACGTTCCTCTACAACTCTCCGTGGAGTGTGGCTGAAACCAAGAAACATCTTCCTGATTTCGTGAAGAAATACTTGGCTCTCAACAATATCAACATGTACATCATCGACGCTACGAAGATCGCCGCTGAGATCGGTTTGGGCAACCGTACCAACACCATCCTGCAATCCGCATTCTTCAAGATTTCCGGCGTCATTCCTTACGACCTCGCTGTGGAGCAGATGAAGAAATTCATCGTGAAGTCTTACGGCAAGAAGGGTGAGGATGTGGTGAACATGAACTATGCAGCCGTGGATCGCGGCGGCGAGATCACCAAAGTCGAGATCCCCGCTGAATGGGCTAAGCTGGAGTGCAGCACGGACTTCGTGTTCGAGAGCAACCCCAACGATCCCGAATTCATCAACAAGGTGATGCGCCCGATGGTGGCTCAGTGCGGTAACGACCTGCCTGTGAGCGCCTTCAAGGACATCGTTGATGGTACATTCCCGGCTGGTACGACCGCTTACGAGAAACGCGGTGTCGCTACCGTGGTTCCGGAATGGGATCCCACCAAGTGTATCCAATGTAACCAATGCTCCGTGGTTTGTCCTCACGCTGCCATCCGTCCCGTGGTGATGACCGACGCTGAGATGAAGAAAGCTCCGAAGGCCATGACTGCTATCGACATCAAGGCTCCGAAGGAACTCGCCGGTATGCACTTCCGTATGCAGGTTTCCGTCATGGACTGCACCGGTTGCGGCAACTGCGCTGACGTTTGTCCTGCCAAGGAGAAAGCTCTGACGATGAAACCGTTCGAGAGCCAGCTCGGCGAAGCCAAGAACTGGGAGTATGGTCAGAAGAAGGTTACCTACAAGGACAACCTCATCGACAAATTTGCCACCATCAAGAACAGCCAGTTCGCACAGCCTCTGTTCGAGTTCAGCGGTGCTTGTGCCGGTTGCGGTGAGACTCCGTATATCAAGACCATCACGCAACTTTTCGGTGAGCGCATGATCGTGGCCAACGCTACGGGTTGTTCTTCCATCTATGGTGGTTCAGCTCCTGCTACTCCGTACTGCAAGAACTGCAGAAGCGGCAGAGGTGTGGCTTGGGCCAACAGCTTGTTCGAAGACAACGCAGAGTTCGGTCTCGGTATGGCTACCGGTTACCGCAAACTGCGCAGCGACTTGCGCAAGAAAGCTGAGGAACTGGTCGGCGTGACCGCTTTCGACTGGATGCGCGAGGCTACCCAGAAGTGGCTCGACACCTACGATGACACCGTTGCCAACAGCGTTGCCACCGACGAGTTTGTGGCTGCTTTGGAGAAGGCCATCCTGCCTATTGACAATTGCATCGATTTCTGGAAATCCGAGGGCAAGAAAATTTACGGTGCCGAAGTGGCTGCCCAAAAGTTGGAAGAAGCCATGAAGGCTAAGAAAGCCGGCAGCCCCATCTGTCCTTGCCACGGTTGCGAGCTTGAGTCTGAACTGTTGGCCAACAAGGATTTCCTGGCAAAACGCAGCCAGTGGATCTTCGGTGGTGACGGTTGGGCTTACGACATCGGTTTCGGCGGTCTGGACCACGTGCTGGCCAGCGGCGAGGATGTCAACGTGCTCGTGCTCGACACGGAGGTTTACTCCAACACGGGTGGTCAGTCTTCAAAGGCTACTCCTGCCGGTGCTGTCGCCAAGTTTGCCGCTTCCGGTAAGAAGGTCCGCAAGAAAGACCTCGGCATGATTGCCAAGAGCTACGGCTATGTGTATGTGGCACAGGTCGCTATGGGCGCCAGCCAGGCACAGTACTTCAAAGCCATCAAGGAAGCCGAAGCTTATCCGGGACCGTCATTGGTCATCTGCTACGCTCCTTGTATCAACCACGGCATCAAGGTCGGTATGGGTCGTTCCCAGCACGAAGAGGCCAAGGCCGTCGAGTGCGGTTACTGGCACCTGTGGCGTTTCAACCCTGCCGAGGAAGAGGCCGGTCAGAACGGCTTCCACTTGGACAGCAAGGAACCCGACTGGAGCAAGTTCCAAGACTTCATCATGGGCGAGGTCCGTTACAACAGCTTGTTGAAGACCTTCCCGGCCGAAGCCAAGGAGTTGTTCGCCAAGACCGAGCAGTTCGCGAAACTGAGATACGAAGGGTATAAGAAGTTGAGCGAAGAAAAATAAGATGTACACATTCTATGTGTACGAAACCCCTGTAGAGACGCGGCGCGCCGCGTCTCTACAATCCCCAAACCGGGCGTTGACCCATTGCGGTCGGCGCCCGGTTTTTCATATTGGATTATTTTGTAATTTTGCGGGGTTGAATTTATATGGATATGAAAAACGTTTTGTCTGACATAAAACATCTTGCCCTGTCGGTGGTTCCCACAGGGGGCGCGGCGTGGCTGTACGGGTCGCGCGCCCGTGGGACAGCGCATCGCCATTCCGACTGGGATGTTCTGCTCATCTTGCGGAAAGACACGCTTACCCAAGCCGATTACGACACCGTGAGCTATCCTTTTGTGCTGCTTGGATGCGAATTGGGCGAGGAAATCAATCCTATCCTTTATACGGAAAAAGAATGGGAATCATATCAGGCAACGCCATTTTATGAAAACGTCCAACATGATGCTGTAAACCTATTGTCATGAATCAGGAGGAGAAACAATTGTTAATTAACCGGCAGGTTGAGAAATCGCATCACTTTATCCGGCAATCAGAAGAGATGATGACGTTAGGCCACAGTGATTTGGCCGTCAACCGTTACTATTATGCTTGCTTCCACATTGTGCAAGCGTTGTTTTTGCAAAAAGGTATATCCGTCCGCACCCATTCCGGAATGATTTCGCAGTTCAGCCAGCATTTCGTGAAAACGGGCATCGTCTCTTTGGAAGACGGCAGTTTGCTTGCCCGATTATTCCAACTCCGGCAGAAAGCGGACTACAATTGCGCGTACGATGTTACGGAAGATGAAGCAAAAAGTCTGGAGGAACCAGCGCATCGTTTTGTGGAGAAGATTGTTGAACTTATTGAGAAATAGATATTATCGTATATTAGATAATAGGTATTAACGAAAAAACAACGAAAAGAAGAAACAGACTAAAAACCGATAATATATAATATAGATAGCGTTTGTGGCTATCCTTGAACGTCAAATTTCCACAACGTCCTCATTGCGAGGACAAAACTCATCAAGGATCAGTTATGAATGCCGTAGCAATACGGCGTGGAATGACTTGTTAGATAGGTGGGTGTGGTAACCCGGACTTCAAGCAAGGAATAAGTTCCACGCTTTTTTTATGCAATCAACTCAAATGGAATCGCTACACAT
>CADCML010000094.1 GCA_902802535.1 uncultured Bacteroidia bacterium | reverse complement strand
TTGCTTGTCCTCGTAACCGGGGGCCATGACCCAGCAGTGGTTCATGATGGAACGGTCTTCCTTCTCGGCGGTGCCGACGAACATGCTGTTGCGGTCGATTTCTTCGTAGAGCATGTTGGACTTCTTGGTGTTGATCTTGTTCATGGCCTCGACGCCACCGATGGTGTCCTTCAGCCACACGAGGGTCTCGTGCATCATGAAGATGGGCAGTACGGGCGGGGTGTTGAACATGCTGATGTTCTTGGCTTCCTCAGCAGCGTGCGTGCGGAAGTCGACCATCGTCGGCAGCGGGTTCATGTAGGCGCGGTCGCCGATGTTGCCGAGGATGCTCTTCTTGACGATGACGAAGGTCACGCCAGCGGGGCCGACGTTCTTCTGGGCGCCACCATAGATGAGGCCGTACTTCTTCACGTCGACGGGACGGCTCATGATGTCGGAGCTCATGTCAGCGACGAGCATGATGGGGCAGTCCATATCGTACTTGATCTCAGTACCGTAGATGGTGTTGTTGGTCGTGATGTGGAAGTAGTCGGCATCCAGCGGGATGGTGTAGCCCTTCGGGATGTAGGTGTAGGTCTTTTCTTCGCTGGAAGCGACGATGTCGACCTTACCGAACAACTTGGCTTCCTTGGCGGCCTTCTTGGCCCAGACGCCGGTCTGGAGGTAGGCGGCCTTGGTCTTCATCAGGTTGGCGGGCACGGTGAAGAATTGGGTGCTGGCGCCACCACCGAGGAAGAGGACTTCGTACTCCTCAGGGATGTTGAGGAGGTCGCGCCACAGCTGACGGGTTTCAGCCATGATGCGCTCCCAACCCGGAGTGCGGTGAGAAATCTCGGCGATACCGATGCCGGTGTTGTCGAAATCATAGAGCGCCTTGACGGTGCTTTCGATAGCCTGTTTGGGCAGTACGCAGGGACCTGCGTTGAAATTAAAAGCCTGTTTCATTACAATTTGTTGTTTAATTTATTGGTTTATAATTTGTTGATTAAGTTTGTTGCTCGTATTTTGCTGCAAAGATAGTAAATAAAACCATCTGTTGAACCTTTTTTGAAATATTTAGGTTTTTCTATGGATTAAGTAGGTTTTTGGGCATCGGAAATAGGTCATTTTGATGTCTCAAAATGTAATAATAAAAGAAACACCTAAATTTTTTAATATGCCAATGTTTTAACTATTCCTATACTGATTCGGTGTCAATCCCGTGTGTTTCTTGAAGTATTTGAAGAAAAATGAGGGATTGGGAAAATTCAATTCGTCTGAGATCTCCTTGATGCAGCGGTCGCTGTGTTTCAGCAACTGCTTGGCTTCGAGGATGACATATTGGTCGATCCATTGGGGCGCCGACTGACCGCTGGTGTCTTTCACGATTTTGGAAAGGTATTTTGGCGTGATGCAGAGCTTGTCGGCATAAAAACCCACATTGCGTTCCGTGTTGTGGTACTTGCTGACCAGGTCGATGAATCTCTCAAATACAATTTTGTGACGGGTGGAGACAGGTTGCTCCACCTCGCTTTGTTTTGCCATACGCTCGTTGATGAAACTCCCGAAGATGAAAAACACCGAGGAGATGAGATGGCTGATGCTCTCGCGTGCGTAGGCGTAATCGGAGTGGATGGCCGTGTTGATGAGTTGGATGTGTTGCTGCACGATGGAGAGTTCGTCGGGTTTCAAGGTGATGCAAGGGTTGTCCAGTATTTGCATGGCCTCGTTCAGCATCTTCGTGATGTCGGAGCGGAAATGGGAGAGAAACTGTGAAGTGACCGCGATGATGGTCAACTCGGGGGCCTCTTCGGCGCTG
Source organism: uncultured Bacteroidia bacterium (assembly GCA_902802535.1). Taxonomy (GTDB): domain Bacteria; phylum Bacteroidota; class Bacteroidia; order Bacteroidales; family F082; genus Limimorpha. Next base: position 4,384 of record CADCML010000094.1, on the reverse strand, counting down.
CTGGGCTCGATGCGGATGATGTTTTGCGGCAGGTTGAGCACCATCATGCCCTCGTGGATTTCGTATTCTTTCAGGTTGACGCTGCCCTTGAAACTGCCTTTCTTGCAGAAAGCGACCAGATAGCCATCGATACGGCACGGATAACGCAACAGGTTGTAATTGGCCTCGTTGGTGCGCTGCGCCATGATGAAATCCTCTCCTATATTAATAATGTCATCCGTCAAAAACAACTCTTTGACCTTGGCGATGCTGAAACTATTGAGTGTCGTTGTCTCCATTTGCTGAAATTTTCGGCAAAAGTATATAATATTATTGAATTATGTATAAAAAATCGTGAAAATTTCTACTTTTAGATAGTTTTTGATTCCGAAAGGATGCCTTTTAGTCGAAAATGATGTCGTTTCTTTGCAACATCAACAAGAAAGGAAATCAAAATGACTAAAAGATTGAAAAACATGATGTTGCTGTTAGCGCTCTGCGGTATGTCCCTGACGGCAGGAGCACAGCGGGTGCTCACCTTGGATGAATGCCATCGCCTGGCGTTGGAGAATAACAAGAAAGTGAAAGTGGCCGAAGAGGAAGTCAACAAGTCGCGCTACGAGATGTATTCCTCGTATGCCAATTACCTCCCTAAGGTCTCGGCGACGGGTACTTACATGCACAACAATAAGAGTTTCCAGTTGTTGAGCGACGAAAACATGGCCACGCTTGGCAGCATCGGCACCACGGCACAGGCTGAAATCGATGCCTACCGTCAAGAGTTGCTGCAGGTGTATCAGAACGACCCGGCGGCTTTGGTTGCATGGACTTTGCTCCAACACGACCCGACGATTAATAAGATAGTTTCCGATCTGATGGGCTTGAATGTCGAGGATGCCTTGAACCAAATCGGCGAGCAGGTTTCGGATGCGTTCAAGATTGACACGAAGAATGTTTACGCAGGGATGGTCACTGTACAGCAACCGATTTTTGCGGGCGGAAAGATTGTGGCCTATAATCTGATCACGAAAGACTTGGAATCTCTCGCCGAGTCGAAGCTCGACATGCAGCAGCAGGAAGTCATCGTCACCACGGACAAGGCCTATTGGCAAATCGTATCCATCGCTAACAAGCTGAAACTGGCCGAGAGCTACACGGAATCGCTTCGCACCTTGAACTCTGATGTCGAGAAGTTGGTCGCGGCGGGTGTGTCCACCAACTCTGACCAATTGGCCGTGAAGGTGAAACTGAACGAGGCGGAAACGGCATTGCTGAAAGCACAGAACGGCTTGGCGCTTTCCAAGATGCTGCTTTGCCAGATCTGCGGCCTGCCTTTGGATTCCAATATTGCGATGGCCGATGAGAAACTTGACGACGTTTTGCTGACCAACAACAGGCCTTATTATTCGGAGAGCGACATTGAAGCCAACCGTCCTGAGCTGAAATGTCTCAGCCTAGCCAACGATATCTACGCGAAGAAGGTGTGGGTCACCCGCGCCGATTACCTGCCCACCATCGGGGCCTTCGGCAATTATGTCGTTAGCAATCCCTCGTGCTTCAATGGTTTCCAAAACGAGTTTGGCGGCATGTGGAACTTCGGTGTGATGGCCAAGATTCCGATTTTCCATTGGGGTGAGGGTTACAATAAGACCCGTATGGCCAAGGCCGAGGCGAAGATCCAGCAGTACAACTATGACGATACCAAGGAGATGATCATGCTTCAGGTGCGTCAGTGTGAGACTCAACTTTCAGAAGCCGACTCGCGCCTGAAACAAACCCAAGAAAAACTGAATGATGCCGACGAGAACCTGCGTATGGCCAATGCGGGCTTTCGCGAAGGTGTTGTGGAGTCGTCGGTGCTGAATCTGGCCCAGACCGCATGGCTGCAAGCCCATTCGGAATACATTGATGCCAAAATCGACTGCATCATGGCTGGCGTCAACCTCCGCAAGGCCGTTGGCGTGTTGAAATGATCACAATCTCGAATCTTGAATTTTGAATTTTGAATATTAAATAATCCAATATCATGTCCACAACATTAAAAGAACAAAGAATGAACACCTACCTTGCACTGGGCGTGCTGGGTGGGGTGATTGCGGTGGTTTGCATCATTGGCATTCTCACCTTCCACAAGGAAACGGAATACCTGCAAGGTCAGGCAGAGGTGACGGAATATCGCGTGTCAAGCAAGGTGCCTGGTCGTATCCTCGAATTCAAGGTGCAGGAAGGGCAGGTGGTCCGCAAGGGCGACACATTGGCTGTCCTCGAAGCACCCGAAGTTGAGGCCAAAAAGGCGCAGGCCGAGGCCGTAGAACAAGCGGCCATTGCCCAAAGCGCCAAGGCACAGCATGGTGCGCGTTCGCAGCAGATTGAAGGTGCCTACGAGATGTGGCAGAAGTCGCAGGTGGGCGTCGAGATCGCAGAGAAGTCGTTTAACCGTATCAGCAACTTGTATAAGGATGGTGTGGTGAGTGAGCAGAAATACGATGAGGTGAAGGCCCAGCGTGATGCCGCCATTGCCACCGAGAAAGCGGCCAGGTCGCAGTATAATCTTGCCCTGGCTGGCGCGCAAAAAGAGGACAAGGAGATGGCTGCCGCCCAGGTGTTGCAGGCGCAAGGTGTGGTGGCGGAAGTCAATTCCTACATCAATGAAACCGTGCTGACGGCCTACTCCGACGGCGAGGTGACGGAGATTTTCCCGCATATTGGTGAACTGGTGGGAACGGGCGCACCGATCATGAACATCGCCATGATGGACGAGCAATGGGTGACCTTCAACGTGCGTGAGGACTGTCTGAAAGACTTCAGCATCGGCACGGAGTTCGACGGGTATGTGCCTGCCATCGAAAAGGACATCAGGCTGAAGGTCAGTTATATGAAAGACCTTGGCGACTATGCCGCTTGGAAAGCCACCAAGGAAACGGGGCAATACGACCTCAAGACCTTTGAAGTGCGTGCCACACCGCTTTCAGTGTCGAATGAGGTGCGTCCGGGCATGAGCGTGGTGGTGAAAAGGGAGCATAGAAGAAAATGAACCCGAATGATGAAAACAGGAGTGCCTTGATGCGTGTGATGCGGCGTGAAGTGCTCAGGATGCTGTCGCAGCCTGTGTATGTCTTCTGCATGGTCGTCGCGCCCTTGGTGGGCTACCTCTTCTTCACGACGCTGATGGGGCAGGGGCTTCCCATGGACATCCCCATCGGGGTGGTTGATGAGGACAATACGGCCGTCACAAGGCAGGTGCTGCGCAACTTGGACGCTTTTCAGCAGTCGGAGATTGTGGAGCAATACGCCAACTTCGGCGAAGCCCGCGAGGCGATGCAGCAGGGCAAGATTTACGCCTTCTATTACATCCCGAAAGGCACGACGGAACTGGCATTGTCGAGCAAACAGCCTGAGGTGTCGTTCTATACCAATCCGTCCTATCTGGTGGCGGCATCCTTGGAGTATCGCGACATGAAAACGATGGCCGAACTGGCTTCAGGTGCCATCGCACGTGAAACCTTGTATGCCAAAGGCTATGCCGACGATCAGGTGATGGGCGTCTTGCAACCCATCAAGATGGAGATGCATGCCATCGGCAACCCGGGGCTGAACTATTCGATTTACCTTTCGAATATCCTGCTGCCCGCCATGCTGATGCTGCTCATCTTCCAAGTGACGATTTACTCCATCCACAGCGAAGTCAAGGAAGGTGCCTCGAAACACTGGATGGAGATGGCTAATGGCAATATCTACAGGGCTTTGGCTGGTAAGTTGTTGCCTCAGTTGGTTGTTTGGATCGTGATGGGCGCGGCGTATATGGTCGTCCTGTATGCCTATTGGGACTTCCCGCTGAAGTGCGGTCTCTGGCCCATGGCCTTGAACGCCTTGCTGCTCATCTTGGTGTCTCAAGCCTTCGGTGTGTTCTTGTGTGAGCTGTTGCCTTCACTGCGTTGGGCCTTGAGTATTGCCACCTTATGGGGCGTGCTGTCCTTCCCGATTTCGGGCTTTTCTTTCCCGCAGATTGCGTTTCCGGCACCGCTGAGGGCGCTTTCGTATCTTTTCCCGCTCAGGTATTATTACCTGACCTATGTGGATCAGGCATTGAATGACTTGCCGTTGTATTGCTCATGGGCCAACTTCGCGGCGTTGCTGGCTTTCATGGCCTTGCCGTTATTGCTGCCTAATCGGTTGAAAAAGTGTTTGTTGGAATATCAATATACAAGATGATGAAATGGTTGCATAACATATTGGAGGTTTTCCGCGAGGAACTCCACAACTCGATTTTCGATGAAGGCGTCATCGTGTTTTTCTTCATCGTGCCCTTGCTTTATCCTTTGCTTTACGCTTATCTGTATAGCAATGAGACGGTTCGCGAAGTCGCGACGGTGGCGGTCGACAATGCCAATTCCGCTACCAGCCG
>CADCML010000093.1 GCA_902802535.1 uncultured Bacteroidia bacterium | reverse complement strand
GGGTCGCCTTGCCTTTGGAGGAGACCAGCAATGTGATATCCTCGTCGACGGTAAACAGCACGGCATTCAGGAAACGGTCGGGGACCATTTCCTTCAGCACATCAAGCATTTGCGTGGCATCATAGTTCTTCACCTCGTCGCGACGCTCATAGTGATAAGTAAAAGCAAACAGGTGCTTTCCCTTGATCAAGACTGGCTTCACATAGATGTTGCGCAGCTCGTCATGCTTCTGCACGGGCTTGCTCAGCGTCATCTTCACGAGGGTGCTTCTTTCGGCGGCTTCGGCCACGCGGTTCAGGAATTTTTCAATGTTTTCGGGCATCGTTGAATTTTTCGGCAAAGGTAGTGAATTATCGGACATGGAGTGTACATGACACCAAAATCACATGTACTCGGCCCAACGTGCCTGCAATTTCTCCTCAGCCACCTCGATGATGTCCTTCAGGTGGCGACCGTATGACCGATAATAGACCAACCACGCCGTGATGCCATAAACGACAACCTGAATCCAAAGGCCAACTAATTCGGGATGCACGTCACGAAGCAGGGCACCCATGCTGCTGATCTTCACGAAACCGTTGATGCCGAAGGTGGAAGGGAAGAACCACGAAACGGCTTTCCAAAACGGCGGCACGGCGCACGAAGGCCACGAAATGCCCGAAATGAACAGCAATGGCACCGAGGCAAACACAAACATGATGATGAACACCTCACGATTATGGGCAATGCCCGAAATGGTCATGCTGAAGAACACACACGCCAACAGATATGGGAACAGAAACGCCACCAAATCAGTCCAATGGCCTATTTGAACCAAATGGAACAAGCGCGGCACCACACAAAAGACATAGGCCGAAACCACCACATAGATAGCCAAATAAGCCGCTCCTTTGCCCAAAAGCATTTCGATGGGCCGTTTTCCGATGACGTGCGGTTCAAGGATGCCCCGGCGTTTCTTCTCGCGCTCCTCCCCTGCCATCATACCAATGCCCAGTACCATCGTCTGCTGGATTAGCAACACCAAGACCGCCGGAATGAGAAATGAGGCGAAGCCATTCTGTGTGTTGAACATCGGGACATACTCATATTCAATGGGATAAGCGAAAGTGGAGACCTGCTTTTCTGTCGCGCCCACCAGCCGTTGCGCTTTGATGTCCTTGTTCATCGCCAACGAGACTTCGGTACACGACGACAGCACTGCCTTATAGTACAACAAACTGCCCATATCAGAATACAGTTCGACGATGGCTTGTCGCCCTTCCATCAAGGCTTGGTCGAAGTCGGCAGGAATGTAAATCAGGCAGTAGGCTTGGCGTTTGTGTATAAGGTTCACCGCCTCCTGCATATCGGCACAATGACCAACGATATCGACATCCGCTGTGGCATCCACCTTGCGCAAAAAGTCACGACTTGTGGACGAGTTGGCCAAATCGACCGCTACGGTAGCAACTTCCCTAACGCTCTCGTTGCCATAAAGATAAGCATAAAGCAAGGGATAAAGCAACGGCACGATGAAGAAAAACACGATAACACCCTCATCGAAAAGCGAGTTGTGCAATTCCTCGCGAAAGATTTCCAGAATATGATGCAACCACTTCATTTCATTTCGTATATTGATATTCCAACAGACACTTTTTCAAACGATTAGGCAGCAAGAATGGCAGAATCAGGAAGGCCACCAAAGCCGCATAGTTCAAGTAAGAATAGTACATCGGCAAGCCATTGAGCGCCTGGTCGACATAAATCAGGTAATAATGCCGCAACGGAAACAAGTATGACAACGCTCGCAAAGGTGCCGGGAACGCGATTTGGGGGAACGAGAATCCCGAAATCGGGAACGACAACACGCCCCAAAGCGTGGCGATGCTCAACGCCCATCGCAACGAGGGCAACAACTCGCACAAAAACACGCCGAACGCCTGAGAGACAAGTATCAGAAGCAAGGCCGCCAAAGCCATGGGCCACAGGCCGCTTCTCAACGGGAAGTCCCAATAGGCGTACAACAGCACAAGATAGGTGCTTCCCATCACAATCCACACCAAAAGCTGAGGCAACAACTTGCCCATCAGCGCCTTATGGATATTGCCCTCGGCCAGTTCCATCCAGCGTTTAGAAGTCCCTTCCTTGACTTCGCTATGAATCGAGTAAATCGTCACCTGAAAGATGAGCAACATCAGCATTGCCGGCAACAGAATGTTGGAAAGATAGATGGAGTAGTTCAGTCCCGGATTGCCGATGGCGTGCATTTCCATTTTGATGGGTTGCAGGACCCCCATCACCTGATCGTCGGTGAAACCTTTGGCATAAAGCGTCTCACGCGCGATGGCACCAGAGGCCAACTCGGCCATCATTTTCATATCACGGTATTCCAACGAGGCGGGAATCAGGTAGGCGGCGTTGGTGTAGAACGACACCTTGGGCTGCTTGCTGGACAACGCCTTTTCGGTCGTGCCTTGAGGGATGTAATAGAAGGCGTAGATTTTGCCCTGTTGCAATGCCTCGCGGGCTTCGCCAAAATTGGCATATTGCTCCACTATGGCGGTTTGCTGGAAAGCGTCGAGATTGCGAAGCACCTGCCGCGTGATGGCGGTGTTGTCCTCGTCAACCACGCCCACAGGGATGTCGACCGGCAACCCTTTCCCCATCAAAGTGGTGAAAAAGACATAGCCCACCAATGGCGCGACGACCATACAGAAAAGATAGACCGGCTGCGAAAGCATCCGTGCAACCTCGCGCTGCGCGATATGCCAAACCACCCGCTTGTTGCTCTTTCCGAAACTCATCTCCTGTGCTCCTTCTTCACAATCACACTCATTCCCGGACGAAGGTCGCCCGTGGCCGAAAGAGGTGTGGCTCTCACCTCGAAGGTCTTCAGGTCATATTGTCCCGTTTCCTTGGTGGCCTTCCAAGCCGCGAAGTCGCCGATGTCCTTCATATAACTGACCTTCATCCTTACCGTCCTGTCGATGGCAGGAACATAGGCATCGAACTCCGACCCGATGTAGAAATCCTTCAAATAATCCTCGCGCACATTGAAGCTCGCCCATTGGTCGTCCATTTGAGCAATGTTCATAATCGGTGCGCCCGTTCCAACCAATTCACCAAGGTGCGGAAAGATTTCCGTTACCTCACCATCGGCATAAGCAGTGAGGAAAGTCTCGTGGATATATGAATTCACCTCAGCCACAGCACCTTGTGCCTGAAGCACCTTGGCAGCGGCCATTTCCTTGTCTTCCTCCTGGGCGCCATCGAGTGCCAAGCGGTATTGCGATCGGGCAGCTTTCTCGGTGGCGATGGCAGCATCGCGTTGTGCCTTCACCTCGTCGTATTTCTGGGCACTCACCACACCGTCCTTATAAAGGTTGCTGATACGGCTGAACGATTTCTCCGCGATTTCAACCCCCACTTTCGCTTTCTGCCACATCTCGTAGGCGCCTTCCTTTTGCGGTTCACGCGCACCGGCCTGTGCCTTGGCACTTAAGGCAAGCGCCTGTTGCTCGACGGCTTCGGCCTGTGCCTTCTTTGCCTCCACTTCGGGGGCTTCGAGAATGGCCAAAGTGTCGCCTTTATGCACCTTTTGGCCTTCTTGCACCTTAAATTCGAGGATGCGGCCAGGCACCTTACTCGACACGCGGTATTCCGTCACCTCGGCCTGGCCTTGCACGTATTCCGTTTCCTTGTGGAATGTGAGGATGCCGATGACGCAAACCACCGCAATTACACCTGCCAACACGCCCAAGGCGAGGAAGGTGTTCATTCTTTGTTCTTTTATTGTGGACATAATCAGGGATTTAAAATTTAAAATTTAAAATTCATAATTTAAAATTTAAGATTTAAAATTTAGGGTTCAAGATTTCATTTTGTGAGGACACCGGCGGCTTTGCGGAGATTGACAGCTGCCATAATGCGGTCGATTTTGGCATCAATGTAGTCTGAATGTGCTTGCAACCAAGCGGTTCGGGCCAAATCCAGAACGGAAGAAGCGACAACGCCTTCGCGAAAACCAGCGGTCGCCATACGGAGGTTTTCGTCGGCATCGTCCAACTTCTCCCGTGTTTGTTTCAATCGCGCATCAGCCTCGTTGAGTTGCGTTTCGCATTGCCTCACCTGAAGCATGATCATCTCCTTGGTATCATCGTAGGTGTATTGCTGGATTTTCGCTTCCGCCTTTGCCATTCGCGTCTTGTTATAGCCCTCGCCCCAATGGAAAATCGGGATTTTGGCCATCACGCCGAAATTCCACATTCCGCCAAACTCGTTCTGAAAGCCGTTGAAGCACGAAGGGTTGCTAATCACATAGTTGCCGAAAGCACCAATCGTGGGCAGATAGTCGGAACGCACCACAGCCACCTTTTTGGCATAAATGTCGTTGGCTAAACCAAGACATTTCAGTTCGGGTCGGTTGGCCTCGATTTCGCTCTCCGAAAAGTGTAGCACCTCGTTGGTCACCAACACATCGTCAAGTTTCTCGTCGGCTAAAACAATGTTTGAGTCCAAGGACAAGCCGCAAATCTGACAGAGCAGCATTTTCGAGAGTGTCAGGCCGTTTTGCGCCTTCAGCAACGCTGTCTCAGCCTCATTCAGCTTCACCTTTACCGACAATTGGTCGGAACGGGTGGCCACACCTGCGGCAAGCATCTTGTCCATATCCTTGTCCAATGTGCGCAACGACTCGGCGTAACTATCGGCCAATTTCAGCTTGTTGGCGACGGAAACAATCTGCCAATACGCCTTTTCGGTAGTGGCCAGTGTTTCCTGCTGCTGCATGTCCAACTTCGACTCGGCCAAACTTCTCAAGTCCTTGGTAATCTGATTATAAGCCACAATCTTGCCACCAGCAAAGATAGGCTGTTGCACCGAAACGACACCCGCAATCACATTCTTGGTGTCGATCTTGAAAGCATCCGAAACCTGTTCACCAATCTGGTTCAGCGACCCTTCCACATCAAGGCTCATCAGATCGGTGACCAACTTGTTCAAGGTTGGGTCGTGCTGCAAAAGTGCCCACGAAACCACGGCCATGGGGTCGTTATTGTAAACAGCCAGCACCTGCTCGCGATAGGCATCAATTTCGCCCTGCGCCGTTGTCCCTATGCTGTTGAGCGCAGCCATATTCTCATCGCTCAGCAATTGGAGGTTTCTGCTATTGTGCATATAAGTGCCCGTTGCCGACACTTTGGGCAGGTAATTGGCGTAGGAGGCATACATTTCGTAACGAGCCTTGTCGACCTCCTCCTCGGCCACTTTCAGTTTCTTATTGTTCTCGAGGGCGAGCCGTCTGCACTCGTCCAAAGTGAGCATCCTTTGCGCAGGCATCGTCAGAGAAACCGCACAAAACGCAATCACCAACACACTGTTTTTCAATACTTTATTCATTTTCTATTCCTTTTTGTTCGATGCTGCAAAGAAAGGGCTTCTTTTTCGACCAAAAGGAATAATATTTTCATCAAAAAGTATCTAAAGGTCGAAATATTCATATTATTCAACCAATAATCAAAAAGATTTATCTATTTTTGTCGAAAATTTCAACGAATGGAAACAAAAGGATACAACAGTTTCAGCATTGCGCGGGCAAAGGAATTGTTTTTGACTGACAACATTATTAATATAGGTGACGACTTTATCTTAGCCGAGCGCACCAACGAAGCCAACTACGACCTGTTGCGCTATCCGTGTCGCGTTGACGCATATGTGGCGGCGTTTTGCAAGCAAGGCAGTTTCAAGTGCAGCATCAACTTGAAGGAATACGAGATTCACGAGGGGATGATGCTGCTCAACTTGCCCCAAAACATCATCCGCCTCGAATCAAAACCATCGGAAAAAGCGGCCACTCTGACCATCATTGCCGTTTCGACTCGGTTTCTCGACCAATTCCGTTCCGACATCAGCAAAATGCTCAATGAGGCCATCACCATACTCGATAATCCCTGCTTCACCCTACAAGCCGACGAACTCAACTTGGTGCAAGAGCATATCCGCCTCATCAACTGCATCATACATTCAGATTATGCCTATGCGACAGAAAGCGTTAGCCACCTCATTTCATCGGTTTTCTTCACTTTCGGTACCCGCCTCGACACGTCACAAAATCGTCTTTGAACGCTTCGTGGATTTGGTCACGCGCCACCACCTCAAGGAACGCGGTGTGGGATTTTATGCCGACAAACTCTGCATCACGCCCAAATACCTCTCAAAAATCGTGAAAGAGACCAGTGGGCAATCGGCTCCAGAATGGATCGATCAATATGTCATCCTCGAAGCGAAACAAATGCTGAAACACAGCGACTTGTGCATCAAGGAAATCTCCGACGAACTGAATTTCGCCAACCCTTCGTTTTTCTTCAAGTATTTCAAGAAGCACACAGGAATGACGCCGAACCAGTATCGGAACAGCTGAAGGGTTTCATTTCGGCAA
>CADCML010000092.1 GCA_902802535.1 uncultured Bacteroidia bacterium | reverse complement strand
TGGCGGCTACGAGAGCCACGATTGCTAATGCTTTTTTCATTGTTGATTGTTTTGATTAAATGAGTTTTATTTTCTGGTTTTGTCTTGCTTTTAAAGGCTCAGTTCATACATATAACCGTGGTATTGCAGCGAGCCGTCTATGACTGGAAAGAAGAACTCGTTGTCGTGTTCTACGTTTTTCAATTTGAGGTTTTCCATGATAACAGTTTTGGTGCCGTCGTCGTTGGTGACCACTTTCAAGGTGCCGCTTTGGGCAATATAGCCCGTTTGGGGCTGGAAAGTCAAGAAATCGCTGTCGAGAGCGACATGCACACATGGAAATTGGGGAAGATAAGGTGTGCCGATATATCCAAGCTGGTATTCGCCGTCCACGACCTGACCGCCTAAATAGCTGACGATGAAGAAACGCTTGCGGTCGGCCGACATGAAGAGCATCGACTTGACATCAAGCCCCAAAGAGCTTAGGTTGTTGAGCGCGGTAATGCCTGCCAGTCCGATGGGGCTTTCGATGTCCTTGATTTGGAACTTGTTGTTCATGTCGAAGACGTAGGGGGGCAAAGTGCCATTGAAGTTCAGAGCCATATTGACATTTTGTCCGTTGGCATTGGTGCCTACGCATTGTGACAAAACGACAGTGTAAGTGCCGTTGTCTTCAGTGATTGAGAGTTGCCCGTTGGCCCAGAAGTAGGTGTCGCCGAAATACAGCGTGTCGGCACCCATAAGGAAGGGCAATTCACCCATATTGAACTCATGCAGGCCGACTACTTGAGGAGCTGTACTTTTGGTGTTTTCGCTAATAGTGTAGGTGCCAGGGACAATGTCACCGTTGAAAATAATGGCAATGCCTTCGTTGTCGGCGGCAGTCATTTCCTTGGAAGTGAGGACAATGGCGTTTTGTTGGCCATAATTGACTGCATTGGAGGCGACGATGTTCATGGTTTTGCTACCGACAGTCATAGCTCCTTCTTCCACTTCGGGGGTTACCGTGTTGTTGTCTTTGTTGCAACTGGTGCTGATGAGGGCAAGGCCGCATAAAAGCACCAAACTTAAAAGTACTTTTTTCATGATGATAAGTTTTATTTTGTTGAATTTTTGTCTTTATAGATAATCTGCCCAACGGGCCTGCAAGCGTTCCTCGGCCACCTCAATGATGTCCTTTAGGTGTTTGCCATAGGAACGATAGTACAACAACCATGCCGTGATGCCATAGACGATAGTCTGAATCCACAGGCCTATCAACTCAGGCTTCACATCGCGGAGCACAGCACCCATACTATTAATCTTCACGTAGCCATTGATGCCAAAGGTCGAAGGGAACAGCCACGAAACGACTTTCCAGAATTCAGGAACTGAACATGTAGGCCACGAAATGCCCGAGATGAACAGCAACGGCACCGAGACGAACACGAACATGATGATGAACACCTCACGGTTGTGCGCGATGCCCGAAAGCGTCATGCTGAAGAAAAGGCATGCCAACAGATAAGGGAACAGGAATGCTACCAAATCGGTCCAATGCCCAATCTGAGCCAGATGGAACCAACGCGGCACGAGGCAGAAGACGTATGCCGAAATCACCGCGTAGATGGCGAGATAGGCCGCACTCTTGCCGAAAAGCATTTCAATAGGTTTTTTCCCGATGACATGCGGCTCAAGGATGCCGCGACGTTTTTTCTCGGTTTCCTCACCAGCCATCATGCCAATGCCCAAAACCATCGTTTGCTGGATAACCATCACCAAGACCGCTGGAATCAGGAAGGTGGCGAAACCGCTTTGCGTATTGAACATCGGGACATATTCGTACTTGATGGGATAGGCAAAAGTGGAGGCCTGTTTTTCGGTGGCTCCCACTAAGCGTTGCGTCTTGATGTCCTGGTTCATCGCCAAGGAGACCTCCGTACACGAGGCCAGCACCGCCTTGTAATACAGCATACTGCCCATGTCGGAATACAGTTCCACAACGGCCTGCCGACCTTCCATCAAGGCGTAGTCGAACTCGACGGGGATGTAGATGAGACAATGTGCCTTGCGACGGTGGATCAAATCCTTCGCCTCTTGCATGTCGGCGCAATGTCCCACGATTTCAACATCGGCTGTGGCATCCACCTTGCGCAGAAACTCACGGCTAGTGGTGGAGTTGGCCAAATCGACCACAACGGTTGGCACTTCGCGCACGGTCTCATTGCCATAAAGATAGGCGTAAAGCAACGGATATAGCAACGGCACGACGAAGAAAAACACGATGACACCCTCGTCGAATATCGAGTTGTGGAGTTCCTCGCGGAAAACTTCCAATATGTTATGCAACCATTTCATCTTGTATATTGATATTCTAACAAACACTTTTTCAATCGGTTGGGGAACAACAAGGGCAATGCCAGAAACACTAACAAAGCCGCATAGTTGACCCATGAATAATGCAGCGGCAAGCCGTTCAACGCTTGGTCGACATAGATGAGGTAATAATGCCTCAGCGGGAAGAGATACGACAGGGCTTTCAACGGTGCTGGAAATGCAATTTGTGGAAACGAAAACCCTGAAATCGGGAAGGAAAGCACGCCCCACAAGGTAGCAATACTCAAGGCCCAGCGCAAGGAAGGCAAGGCTTCACAAAGGAACACGCCAAAGGCCTGCGAGACCACAATCAGTAGCAACGATGCCAATGCCATCGGCCATAATCCGCTTTTTAGCGGGAAATCCCAATAGGCGTAAAGCAACACTAAATAAGTGGCGCCCATCACCATCCAAACCAGCAATTGAGGTAATAGTTTGCCGGCCAATGCTTTGTAGATGTTGTTGTCGGCCAGCTCGAGCCAATGCTTGGAAGTACCCTCTTTGACCTCGCTATGGATGGAATAGATGGTCACTTGGAAGATAAGCAGCATCAGCATGGCGGGTAGCAGGATGTTGGAAAGGTATTGGGAATAATTCAATCCCGGGTTGCTGATGGCGTGCATCTCCATCTTGATGGGTTGCAGGATGCCCATCACTTGGCTGTCGGCATAGCCCTTGGCATACAAGGTCTCGCGTGCGATGGCACCCGAGGCTAATTCCGCCATCGTCTTCATGTCGCGGTATTCCAATGAAGCAGGAATCAGGTAGGCTGCATTCGTATAGAACGACACGGTGGGCTGTTTGCTCGAGAGTGCCAGCTCCGTCGTGCCTTCTGGGATGTAATAGAAGGCGTAGATCTTGCCCTGTTGCATCGCCTCGCGTGCCTCGCCGAAGTTGGCGTATTGCTTGACGATGGCGGTCTGCTGGAAGGCGTCGAGGTTGCGCAGCACCTGTCGGGTAATGGAGGTGTTGTCCTCATCGACCACACCAACAGGGATGTCCATCGGCAGACCTTTTCCCATCAAGGTGGTGAAGAAGAGGAAGCCGATCAGCGGGGCAACCACCATGCAGAAGACATAGACCGGCTGCGACAGCATTCGAGCCACCTCGCGCTGCACCACGCGCCACACGCCTTTCTTCTCTGTCGTTTCAGAATTCATTTTTTATGCTCCTTTTCCACAATCACGCTCATGCCCGGGCGCAGGTCTTCACTTGTCGAAAGCGGTGTGGCACGCACCTCGAAGGTCTTCAGGTCGTATTGTCCTGTCTCCTTGGTGGCCTTCCATGCGGCGAAGTCGCCGATGTCCTTCATGTAACTGACTTTCATGCGGATGCTACGGTCCAAGGCGGGCACGTAGGCATCAAACTCACTGCCGATGGGGAACTGCTTCAGGTCATCCTCACGCACATTGAAGGAGGCCCATTGGTCGTCCATCATCGCCACGTTCATGATGGGAGCGCCTGTGCCGACCAACTCGCCCACATGGGGGAAGATTTCAGTAACCTCGCCGTCGGAGTATGCCGTCAGCACCGTCTCGTGGATGTAGGAATTGACTTCGGCCACAGCGCCTTGTGCCTGCAATACCTGAGCGGCAGCCATCTGTTTGTCCTCCGAACGGGCGCCTTCAAGGGCAAGGTCGTATTGCGACTTGGCTGCTTTCTCCGTTGCGATAGCGGCATCATACTGTGCCTTGGTCTCATCATATTTCTGTGCACTCACCACGCCGTCCTTGTAAAGGTTGCTGACGCGGTTGAATGATTTCTCCATGACATCCACACCCACTTTCGCCTTTTGCCACATCTCGTAGGCGCCCTCGATTTGCCCTTTCTGTGCACCATGCTGTGCCTTGGCGCTTTGGGCTCTCGCCGCTTTTGCCACGGCTTCGGCTTGGGCTTTCTTGGCCTCCACTTCAGGGGCTTCAAGGATGGCCAAGGTGTCGCCCTTGCGCACCTTCTGGCCTTCCTGCACCTTGTACTCAAGGATACGGCCAGGCACCTTGCTCGAGACTCGGTATTCGGTCACTTCGGCCTGACCTTGCAGATACTCAGTTTCCTTGTGGAAGGTGATGATACCGATCACGCAAACCACGATAATCACACACGCCAGCACACCTAATGCAAGATACGTGTTCACTCTTTGTTCTTTTAATGTGCTCATAGTATTTCTTTTTTTGTTATTTCAAACTCACTCCTGCGGCTTTGCGAAGGTTCACTCCCGCCATGATGCAGTCGATTTTGGCGTCGATATAGTCCGAATGGGCTTGCAGCCAAGCCGTTTGTGCCAGGTCGATGACCGACGACTCCACCACGCCTTCACGGAAACCTGCCGTCGCCATACGGAGGTTCTCGTCAGCGTCGTTCAGTTTCTCTTGTGTCAACTTCAGACGGGCATTGGCCTCGCCAAGTTGTTTTTCGCATTGGCGTACCTGAAGCATAATCATCTCCTTCGAGTCCTCATAGTTATATTGCTGGATCTTGGCTTCAGCCTTGGCCATGCGCGTCTTGTTGTAGCCCTCGCCCCAATGGAAGATAGGGATTTTGGCCATCACGCCGAAGTTCCACATGCCGCCGAACTCGTTCTGGAAGCCGTTGAAACACGAGGGGTTGCTCACTGTATAGTTGCCGAAAGCCCCAATTGTGGGCAGGTAGTCGGCGCGGGTGACCCACACCTTCTTGGCATAGATGTCGTTGGCGATGCTGAGGCATTTCAGTTCGGGACGATGGGCTTCGACATCGCTTTCGGAATAGAAAGGATGAGTGTTCGTCACCAACACATCATCAAGGTTCTCGTCCGCCAGCATGATGTTGGAATCCAAAGGCAGACCACAGATTTGGCAAAGCAGCATCTTCGACAGCGCCAAGCCGTTTTGCGCCTTCAACAAGGATGTTTCGGCTTCATTCAACTTCACTTTCACCGAAAGTTGGTCGGAAGTGGTCGCCACGCCTTCGGCCACCAACTTATCCATATCGTTGGACAGCGAGCGGAGCGTCTCGGTATAGTTCTCGGCCAATTTCAACTTGTTGGCGATGGAAACGATTTGCCAATAGGCCTTGTCCGTCGTGACCACCGTTTCCTGCTCTTGCATCTCCAACTTCGACTCGGCCAGTTCCTTCAAATCCTTGGTAATCTGGTTGTAAGCATATATCTTGCCGCCAGCGAAAATCGGTTGCTGAATGGAAACTATGCCTGCATAAACGTTTTTGGTGTCGATTTTGAACGCATCGCCCACTTGCTCGCCGATTTGGTTCAAGGCATCCTCAACATTAAGGCTCATCAGGTCGGTGACAAGTTTGTTGACGGTTGGGTCGTTTTGCAACAAAGTCCAAGCGATGACCGCTGCCGGGTCGCTTTGGTAGACCTGCAGCAGTTCCTCGCGGTAGGCATCGATTTGGGCTTGCGTCATCGTGCCGATGCTGCCGAGCGTCGCCAGATTCTCATCGCTCAAGAGTTGGAGGCTCTTGTTGTTGTGCATGTAAGTTCCCGTTGCCTCCACTTTGGGAAGGTAGTTGGCATACGAGGAATACATCTCGTACCTTGCCTTGTCGACTTCCGTTTCGGCCACTTTCAGTTTCTTGTTGTTCTCCAACGCGAGGCGGTGACATTCGTCCAAAGTCAGCACCCTTTGTGCATTCGCTGTGACAGCCATTAAGCAAATCATCAGCACCATCTTGATTTTCAGTCTTTTGTTCATATTGCTCTTTCCATTTGTTTGATGGCGCAAAGTAACGGCAACTTTTTCGACCAAAAGCAATCTTTTTGGAACTGAAAACTATCTAAAAGTCGAAATAATCATATTTTTTAATCAAATATCAATTAAAAATATCTACTTTTGCCGAAAATTTCAACAAATGGAAACACAAAAGCTAACAAGTATCAGCCTGTTGAGGGCAAAAGACTTCATCCCATCGGGTGACATCATTAATATAGGTGACGATTTCTTTATGGCGGAGCGCACCAACGAGGCCAACTACGACCTGTTGCGCCATCCATGCCGCATTGATGCCTACGTGGTGGCCTTTTGCAAAAGCGGCAGTTTCAAATGCCACATCAACCTGAAGGAATACGAAATAGGGGAGGGGATGATTATGGTGAACCTGCCGCAAAACATCATCAGCGTGGAGCCTAAGGAATCTGCCGACAAACCCACGCTGACGGTCATTGGCGTTTCACCCAAGTTTTTGTCCAACTTCAGCTCCGACATCAGCAAGATGCTCAACGAGGCCATGACCCTTTTAGACAATCCCTGCATGCGTCTTGAAGAAGAAGAACTCTACATTGTAAAAGAATACATTCAACTGATTGACAAGTATATACACTCGGACTATGTCTATGCTTGCGAAAGCGTCAGTCACCTGATTTCGTCGGTGTTCTACCTCTTCGGTAGTTTCATCAACAAACGGATTATGAGCCAAAACGACGAGGAGAAGTCCGCTTCGACGCGACACAAGATTGTCTTTGAGCGGTTTATCGAATTGGTCACCCGGCACCACAGCAAAGAACGCGGCGTAGGGTTCTATGCCGACAAGCTGTGCATCACTCCCAAATATCTCTCCAAAATCGTGAAAGATACCAGCGGCCTCTCCGCCCCGCAATGGAT
>CADCML010000091.1 GCA_902802535.1 uncultured Bacteroidia bacterium | reverse complement strand
AGGTAAAACTTATTGGATGACAGATTATTATGTTTATTTTGACGACTTTGATGAGATTCGTGAATTCAACAGCGAAGATCAACGTCTTATTGCAGGAGCCGTCGGTGGATTGGGCATAAGCTATGATTTCTTAAACTCTGAAGAAAGCGGTGGAGGCCCAGTCGTCAGCCTTGATGTGTTGTATTATTATGACCTCGTGAGTCACCATAAAGGTTATGTCCACTTGAGCGACCCGCGCTATCTGAACACCCTTTCCATCACATTAGGCATAGCTTGCAAATTCTAATCAATCTTTCTTTAAATAACAAGTTGTCAATATGAAAAGAAATATCATTATATTAGCAATTATCGCCTTGATTTTCAGTGGTTGCCGCAAAGAAGCCGACTATCACCCCTATATCGGAGAAACGGACAAATTGGCTTACGACAGCTATTCCTCCCAGTTCGAGTATCTGTGGAAATGCATCAGCACGGGCTATGTGTTTTGGGACGTTGACAACACCGACTGGGATGCCGTTTACAGCGAATACATGCCCAAGTTCAAAGCCCTCGATGCAAAACACGAAGCCGGCCAAGACGTGACCTTGGCCGAACTCAAGGAACTCTACACCGGTGCGATGGGTGGCCTAAAAGACCACCACATGACCATTGCCATCAAGAACCTCTTTCCTGCCGCAACCGACACGGTCGAATCATTCTTCGTCGACCCTGGAGAAATTGAAACGGCAAAACGCGATTATTTCATTGAAGTCCCTTCCTCCGCGCGAAGAAGCCTCCATGGTTTTGTCCTCGGGCTTGGTACGCATTATGAACTTGAAGCTAACGAGGATTTCATGGGAACGATTGAAGAAATCGGCCGAACCGCCATGTACCATTATTGCTTGTTCAAGCTCCCCGACGGACGCAAAATCCCTTACCTGTGGCAATCTTGCGCTGCCCTCACTCCCATCCTGAAAAGCAGCAACCCAACGACCCAACAGGCTGCCGCCGTCATCAATCATTGGCTGACCGCCATCAAGGATACGCCGCGCGAAGAGCTGGCCGGCATCATCCTCGACAACCGCGCCAACACGGGCGGTTATCAGGACGACCTCGACTACCTCGTCGGCAGCTTCATCAACGAGCGCACCCAAGTGATGCAAACCCGGTATAAAGAAGGCCCAGGACGCTACGAGCACTCCGCCTGGACACCTTATTACATCGACCCGCAGAGCCAATACCACCGCGACCTCGCCGCCGAGAACATTCCCCTCGTCGTGCTTTGCGACTTGAACTCCATCAGCATGGGCGAAATCGAGACCGTCATCATCAATAAGGTGCTGCCCACGAGCCACACCATCGGCGAGCGCACCTACGGCGCCACCGGACCGCTGCAACCCGCCAGCAGCATCGCCCTCAGCTATGGCGGCCCGTTTGGCAGTACAGAAACGATGCACCATTTTGTTTACACTTCGACATTCGAGGCAGCGGTGGACGGCACGGTCTTGGAAGGCATCGGCTACACGCCCGACAAGATGGTGCTTCGCAAGGATCACAACGGGGACTTCAAGCCCCAACTTGACGCGGCTATCGAGTACATTAAGAACTATTGATAACAACCCAAACAAAAAAAATATAAACGGAGATTAATATTAATCACCATTTACATTATTTTGAGAAAAAAATGCGTCAAAATGTTTGGCGCATTTTTCTTTTTTGTATTTTTGCGGCATAAATGTAAATGACGATTTATATAAACAACGATTAATATTATGAAATTCTACGACCGTGAAATGGAGCTGGAAGTGCTTCAACAAAGCGAGAAACAGACCGAAAGGTCGGCGGTGTTCACCGTGCTGACAGGGCGCCGCCGCGTGGGAAAGACCTCGCTGATTAACAAGGCTTTGGAAGGGAAAAACCTCGCCTATCTCTTTGTTTCGAAAGACAGCGAGGCCGTGCTTTGCCAAAAGTTCCAGCAAACCATCCAAGAGCAGTTGAACATTCAAGTTTACGGCCAAATCAGCCGTTTCCGCGACTTGTTCGAGATCATCATGAAAGAGTCGTTGAACAGGCATTTCACCGTCTTTTTCGACGAGTTCCAGAACCTCCAAAAGGTGAATCCCGCCATCTTCAGCGAGATACAAGACCTTTGGGACCGCTATCATCGCGAGTCGCACCTGCACTTGGTGGCCTCGGGAAGCATACAATCATTGATGAAACGCATTTTCGAGGACGAGAACGAGCCGCTTTACGGCCGCCCGACCTCAAAATTCACCCTCCTCCCCTTCCGCATCGAGGTATTGAAGCAAATCTTCCGCGACCACAGCCCCAACTACAAGAACGAAGACCTGCTCTGCCTTTACATGATTACCGGCGGCGTGGCCAAATACGTGGAGTTGCTGATGGACGCGCAATGCTACACGAAAGAAAAAATGCTCAACTATGTGTGCCGCCCAGACTCCTATTTCCTCACCGAAGGCCGCGACCTGATGAACCAAGAGTTTGGCGACGAGGGCAACACCTATTTCTCGATACTTCAACTCATTGCCGCTGGCATGACCAAACGCAGCGAAATCGATGGAGCCATGCAAAAGGACATGGGCGTTTATTTGCAGAACTTGGAGAAAAACTTCATGCTCGTGAAACGCCTGAAACCTATACTGGCCAAACCCAACAGCAAAGTCACGGCATACGAGATTTCAGACCAGTTCTTGCGGTTCTGGTTCCGCTTCATCTGGCCTTACCAGTCGCTAATCGAGCGGCAGCAGATGTCGGCCTTGCGGCAAAACATGGGCAAGTATTACGAGCAATTTTCAGGAAGGACATTGGAGCAGTATTTCCAGGCCAAAGCGATGGAATCGGGCGAGTTCACGATGGCCGGCAACTGGTGGGACCGCAAGGGCGGCAACGAAATCGACATGATTGCGCTAAACGAGTTTGAGGGCACAGGCATCGTGGCCGAAATCAAGCGCAACCCCGAGAAAATCAACCCAAAAACGCTTGAAGAAAAGACAAAAGCACTACCCGCCGGCGCTTTCGGAAAGTATAAACTCTCGCTTCAAGCCTTGTCTATTGATGATATGTAAATGGTAATTAATATAAATTGTTGTTAATATTAATCACCATTAATATTACTTCAAGAAAAAGAAATCCGTCCAAAATGGGGGCGGATTTTTTCTTTTCCCAAAATTATTCCTATTTTTGTCGCCTAAAATTGAATCAACTATGAAAAAGTCACTACTTCTCTTCGTCCTCGCCCTTGTGGCAGGTGTCACGCTTCAAGCACAAGAATACCGCTTCAACAGCGAGCCCAACGGGTTCAGCATCAGCAGCAGAAGCAACAACCAACTGACTCTTAGGCACAATCTCGGTGCCGTCACCATTGAAAACGCCGACCGCGCCGAGGTGCAGGGACAAGTCATCACCCTTTCGGGCATCTACCTTTCCAACGAGGCTGGTGCCCCCAACCTGCCGAGCAGCAGCACCTTCATCGCCATTCCCAACGGGGCGACGGCCTCGCTGAAGCTGGTTTCGGCAAAGACCAAGGTCATCCCCAACGTCGACCTCATTCCTGCCGCCGTGCCTCAATTAGACGACGACAATTCTCCCGCCGTGTATCAGAAAAACCCCGATATCTACAGTCGCAACGCGCTCTATCCCGAGACCCCGTTCCAAGTTTCAGAGGTCAGCGCAATTCGTGGCGTGCAGGTAGTGAAGGTGGGCGTGATGCCCTTTCAGTATAACCCTGTCACTAAGGAACTGGTCGTCTACAGCGACATGGAACTTCAGCTTGACGTGGAAGGCGGCGACGGCACCATTGGCGACCTCCGTTACCGCACTCCCGAATGGGACCAAATCCTGCAAGACGTCATCCTCAACCGCAACGACCTGCCCGAAGTGGACTATGGCGAACGCCTCCGCAAGCATTACGAAAACCGTGAAACAGGATGCGAATACATGATTATCACGCCTGACAATGAGGACTTTATCACTTTGGCAGACAGCATCAAGCAATTCAGGATCGCGCAAGGCATCCCGACCGAAATCTTCACCGTGTCGCAATGCGGCGGCAACAACTTTACGAGCATCAGGAACTTTATCCGCAATGCCTACAACAATTGGGACATGCCTCCGGCGGCCGTGCTCATTTTGGGCGACCACAACACCGACGGCACCCAAGGCGTCGTTTCCTACACGATGAACAACCATCCCAGCGACAGCTACAACCCCTACATTTCCGACCACACCTACGCGGTGATGGGCAACAACCACATGCCCGACATCATCATGGGGCGCATCACGGGACGCAACTACGAGGAGATGTACCATATAATCAAGAAAGACCTCGACTATGAACGCCAACCTCCCACCGACCCCGATTTCTACGACCATCCCATCACCGCCATGGGATTCCAGTTGGAGCGTTGGTTCCAGCTCTGTTCCGAAGTGGTGAACGGCTTTTGGGAATACGGCCTCGGCAAGCATCCCGTCAGGCAAAACGCCATCTACGAAGGCATACCAGGCAGCCGCTGGTCGACCTACGAGAACACGAACACCGTGCTCAACTATTTCGGCCCCAATGGTTGCGGTTACATCCCACAAACCATGTCGCACCTCAAAGACTGGAGCGCGACGGGCAATTCGGTGAACGAAGCCATCAACAGCGGTGCCTTCCTCCTTCAGCACCGTGACCATGGTGCGGAAGAGCTTTGGGGCGAGCCCAGCTACAGCATCGGCTACATCAAAAAACTGACCAACAAAAACCTCACTTACGTCATGTCGAACAACTGCCTCACCGGTAGGTTCAACTACGGTGGCAGCACGGGCGAAGGCTGCTTTGCTGAGGTATTTCACCGCCATCAATACGGTGCTTTGGGCCTCATCGCGGCCACACAGGTTTCTTATTCCTTTGTCAACGACATCTACGTTTGGGGCGCCTACGACAACATGTGGCCCGACTTCATGCCCACCTACGGCACACAACATCCTTCCAATTTCGCCCTTCCAGCTTTCGGCAACGCTGCCGGAAAATATTTCCTCAGACAATCCTCTTGGACTGACGATGGCGTGAAAGAAATCACCTATTACTTGTTCCACCAGCACGGCGATGCCTACATGAACCTCTTCACCGAAATGCCGCAAGAGCTTACTGTATCCATGCTGCCCGTGCTCCCCGCTGGCAGCGAACAGTTTACGGTGAAAGCCGACAAAGGCGCCACCATTTGCCTGACCGCCAACGGACAAGTCATCGGCTACGACATCGCTACGGGCGACATGCAACAAGTCACCGTCACGCCGCAAGAAATAGGCACCATGGTGCAACTCACCATCACCAAGCAGAACCATTACCGCTACCAGCATTTCATCAAGACGATTTCGGCGGAAGAACCCTACCTAATTTTCGATGCCATCGAAATCGACGACGAAGCGGGCAACGGCAACCATGCCCCCGACTACAACGAGGCCTGCAGCTTCGGCATCAGCCTGCACAACGTGGGCTTCTCCACCATGGGCAACTTTGACGTGGAGCTCTCTTGCGCCCATCCCGCCGTGGAAATCACGCAAAACACCTTTGCCTACAACAGCATGAACCCCAGCGAGACCCAAATGCAAAACGGAGCTTTCAGCGTTCGTTTCGGCGACGAGCTGTACGACCAGGAAAAAGTGAAGTTCTACCTGAACATGAGGAACGACACCTACACCTTCCTCGACAGCATAACACTCAGCATCAAAGCACCCAACCTGATATTCAGCCAGCCCCGTATCTCAGACATGGACGGCAACGAGTCTGACCGTTTGATGAAAGGTCAGTCCTCCTACATTACCTTCACCCTTGAAAACCAAGGAGAAAGCAAATCGATGGACATCAGCAACCAGCTCACCCTTTGGGCACCTTTCCTCAGTGTAGACGAGAGCAAAATCGAACTTACTTCCATTGAGGCAGGTGCCTCGAAAGAAGTCACCTTCTTGGCCCATGCCGACGACGATGCTACCGACGGCATCATCAACTATTGCCTGAAAGCCGAAAGCGGTTACCATTCCGTGCAAGTGGACAGGCAAATCCAACTGGGCTACCTCACTGAGGACTTTGAAAACGAGTCGCTAAACGAAGACCTGCAATGGAACATAGGCTCAGGCAGCAAGAAGTGGACCATTGTGGAAGACGCCACCGCCATCGGAGGCCATTGTTTCAAGTCGCCTGTCATCCCCGACAGAGCCACTTCCAACCTCTACATCGGCATCACCGCCGATGTGGCTGACGTGTTTTCGTTCTACCACAAGACTTCCACCGAAGAAGGCGACGAGCTCACTTTCTATTTGAACGGCATGATCATGGACGTTTGGAGCGGCATCGGCGAATGGGAACGTTCGGAATACGAGCTGCGCGAAGGGAGCAACATCTTACGCTTCATTTTCAAGAAGGACGAGGAAGGCAGCGCGGGCGAGGATGCCGTCATGATTGACGAGCTCCATTTCCCGCCCTTTGCCAAGATGGTGCTTTATGCCGGCGACGACACTGAAATGTGTTCGCAGGCCACTTTCTCTCCCAAGGGATATATCTACAACCATTCGGATTTCAGTTGGGCCACCAACGGCGACGGCACTTTCGACGATGCCACATTGAAGCAACCCACCTACACCTTTGGAGAAGCTGATTTGGCAGCAGGTCAAGTGGAGCTCACCCTCACCGGCACCTCAGCCCGTAACGGAAACCAGGAAAGCAGCACGGTCGCTGTGAGCCTCACACCTACTTTCGACCCGAGTTACCTGCCCGAAACGCCCACTGGCGCGACGGAAATCGACTTGCGCTTGGTCGGCGAAAGCGATTACATAGGCGAGGAAATTGATGAGGAGGAGGTCCTTTACACTTGGACTATTGATCCTGCCGAGGCGGGTACCCTCACAAACGAAGGACACATTGCCCATGTGGAATGGAACAGCGACTATCATGGT
The DNA here is from genome assembly GCA_902802535.1 of uncultured Bacteroidia bacterium. GTDB lineage: Bacteria > Bacteroidota > Bacteroidia > Bacteroidales > F082 > Limimorpha. The sequence goes on along the minus strand of CADCML010000091.1, from coordinate 1,720 downwards.
CAAGTTAGTGTCAGTTATCGCTATGAAAACCCATGCGGTGCCACAGCGGTTTCCGAACCATTGAGTATCAAGTTATTCGACTCTACTGGGACGGATGAGCATCAGGCCAACGCCGTTGAGGTTTATCCCAATCCCGCCAAGGGCATGATTCAAGTGAAGACCTATTTGGAGGGCGAAGCCACCGTGCGTGTCGTGGATTTGGTGGGAAGAGTGGTTTATGAAAACAGGATAATGAATGGCGAGTGTGGAATTGAAACTTCGAAGTTCGGTGGTGACGGCATTTACACGCTGCAAGTCATCCAAAACAATGCGGTAACGAACGTCAGAGTGGTTGTCATGCCATAAGGCAAAAATTCCGTTTTCTGACATTCAAAGCATAATAATTCCTACATTTGCAACCATTAAACGACAAAACAACAAACAACTAAACATAATAATATGGTAAGTTACAAAGAATTAGGAGCTACAAAGAATTAGGGCTCGTGAACACCCGTAAAATGTTCGCCAAGGCTGTGGACGGCGGCTATGCCATCCCCGCCTTCAACTTCAACAATATGGAACAGATGCAGGCCATCATCATGGCTGCCGTCGAGACCAAGTCGCCCGTCATCCTGCAAGTGTCGAAAGGCGCACGCAACTACGCCAACCAAACCCTGCTGCGCTACATGGCCCAAGGTGCCGTGGAATACGCCAAGGAACTGGGCTGCGCCCATCCTGAAATCGTGCTTCACCTCGACCACGGCGACAGCTTCGAGACCTGCAAGAGCTGCATCGACATGGGCTTCTCGTCGGTGATGATCGACGGCTCTGCCCTGCCCTACGACGAGAACGTGGCCCTCACGAAAAAGGTCGTCGACTACGCCCATCAGTTCGATGTGACCGTGGAAGGCGAATTGGGCGTGTTGGCTGGTGTGGAAGATGAAGTTTCCGCTGCCGAAAGCCACTACACCAAGCCCGAGGAAGTCATCGACTTCGTGACCAAAACCGGCGTGGACTCTTTGGCCATCAGCATCGGTACCTCGCACGGCGCTTACAAATTCACCCCCGAGCAATGCACCGTCGACCCCGCCACAGGTCGCCTCGTGCCGCCTCCGTTGGCTTTCGACGTGCTCGAAGCCATCGAGAAGAAACTGCCCGGCTTCCCCATCGTGCTGCACGGCTCGTCGTCGGTGCCGCAAGACGAGGTGGACACCATTAATAAATATGGTGGTGCGCTGAAGGCTGCCGTCGGCATCCCCGAGGAGCAACTGCGCAAGGCCGCCAAGAGCGCCGTCTGCAAGATCAACATCGACAGCGACAGCCGGTTGGCCATGACCGCCGCCATCCGCAAGACCTTCGCCGAGAAGCCCGCCGAATTCGACCCGCGCAAGTACCTCGGCCCTGCCAGAGACAGCATGAAGAAGCTCTACGAGCACAAGATTATCAATGTCTTGGGCTCGAACGACAAGCTTGAAAACGCTTAAACCATGGGCAAACTGAAAGACGCTCACATTTTTAGCCAAGAGAAAGGCTCCATTGCGAAGTTTTTCGTGTTTGTAGCCGCTTTAGCTTCTTGTATGTTTGTTGGAGGACTTATCCCTTCTCTCATTCATAAAGAGCCTTTCGATTGGTGGGGGATGCTTTTGACCGTTATTGTCCTTGCTGCACTTTTTACAGCGGATTACTTCATTGCAAGGCTCCTCGCCTATCACACTAAAATCTTCCCGAAAACCGAGAACCG
>CADCML010000090.1 GCA_902802535.1 uncultured Bacteroidia bacterium | reverse complement strand
AGGCCTCCACCGAGTCCTTTTTCAGGCTGTCGGCAGGCTCCTTACCGCTTTGGATAGCGGTTTTGGCAGGCCCCTTTTGGTCACTTCGCTGGCATCCTGTCAATAGCAGGGCGGACAAATCCGCCAATGTTACTGTGAGAATAATGATTTTTGTGATATTTTTCATTTTTTTTCTTTTGATTAAGTGTTGTAATCATAAAGCACCTATTACTCATTGTTACTACATGGGGAAGCTGTTTGGTAGCTTTGGTGGATCTTTCAGTTATAGAGCAGATTTTTCGTCATACCCTTTGTGACACCCCAATCTCTCAAGCAGCTGTTCTCCTATGCTATAACATTTAAATGCCTAAAAATAGCTTTAATTGAGCATTCTCGCTCTCGTTCACCAGTCTATCATGACAATACTCGTTCATTAAATGGTTGTTGTATAAAGAGTCAAGTTCTTTTATAGCGTTTTTATAGCCTTTAAGAATGGAATAGTAATGATAATATTGGAATGTTGCAAGCCATAATGAATCACGAGTCGACTCATTTTGATTTAGCCAGATAGAATCGACCCCAACACTGTTCTCTGAAAGATAATCATGTAATAAATCAACAGTTCCTTGAAGATAATGGTTTCTTTCGGTAATATCTTCAACAGACTGACGTTCCATTGCATGAATTCTATTGAATATCACTTTTTTGTAGCATGAATATTCAAAATCGTCAAACTTGATGGAATCAAAGAAATCGAATGCTTTATTATACTCATTTAGTTCACACAATGAAGACAATTTTATAAGTGACATTTCGTATTTGGACTGTTCATCATGACATCTAGGTAATGCATAATTGATTATGCTTATTACCGAATCCAAATGTTTATCATCCCTATCTTCCCATTGCCACTTGTCAAAAAGTCTTACTGCTACAATGTTGCAAGAGTCACAGACCCCCTTACTTCTCAAAGTGTCTTCTGGTCGAATAATCCTAATGCAAGACAATAACATTGTCATCATTACAGTAAGTCCCAGCAACAACAATAAAATGTTTCTAAATTGACTCATAATGCTTAACTTTTTAATTAGTTAATTGTGATGTTTGTTCTTTTCCGTTGTTTTATTCTTTTACAAACTTCCCCCCAATCATCTCTTTTTCAGCATTGTAAACTCGATAGAAATACACCCCAGCTTTCAATCCAGAAACACCTATAGTAAGCACATTCCCCTCGCCACGGATAATGCGATCCATGCAGATGTGCCCCAAGGCATCAGTAATCTGTATGCGATATTTATTGTGTTCCGGCAAGCCCGAAATGTCGATGTTCAACGCATCCTTGGCAGGGTTGGGATAGGCCAAAGCCTTTATCGTTTCTTGTGGCACTTCCTTCACACTACAAGGAATGGGATTGAAATCCTCGCGCGAGAAACGGATAATCTTTACTGTGGGTTCGACATACCAAGAGGTGCCTTTAATGCAGAACACACACCCACCGTCGTTGGTAGGAAATACGACCCGAGGATGGTAGTCCAGTTCGTCCCAAAGTTCAACCTTTCCAAGGATTTCTAACCCTGTATTCACAAGATAGACGCATGGATAATACGGGTCCATCCAACTCTCCGTATGGCATCTCGTTGATACATAAACGGTGCTGTCGTTGGCGTAAGCCGTACCTCCATAGGCGTAAAACAAAGTGTCAGGCTTGTTGATTTCGGCTTTTTCGATGATTTCTCCCTCTCGGTTCATTTTTCCAATAAGCAAATGAGGATGATTAACATTGTGATCTGAATCCTTTTGAGTAGCCACAAGAAGCATTTGATTAGCGTTATACCAATAACCCACATGAGGCTCGCTCACATACTTGCCTGAACTTAACTCCGGTAGAGATATGTCGTCGATAAAAAAGTCATTCGTCAGTTTGAAGTCGTAATCGAAATAGAGCAAGGACTGTAACCCACCTTGTCCTGCACACACCGCAATGATTTGGTCACTATACGGGTCGTTCATAAGTTTTTGGTATTGGATTTGATGTATGTAGCAAATCGGGTCTGGCGGGTCGGCCAACAGATACCGACAATTCAGGCTGTCTCCTGATTGGGTGAACCGAAATAACGCCCCTCTTGACTCGTAGCTACCTTGATAATTGGGCATTTCTCTTCTTGCCGTTTTCAATAGGACGATGGTACCGTCGTCGTCCATGACGGCGGCACCATCTGTGAGACCCAAGAAACCACCTGCCACTTGTATGGTTCGCTCATTTACTACATTCAAGTCTTCATCGAGAATAATGATCTTAAGTTCTCCCGAATCATTCAAGCGATTAGTCATAATCCGTCCCGAAACAAAATAACCTCCATCGTCCAAAGGAGTTAAGGTTTGCAAAACTAGTTGTTTCCCATCTGGCGCAGGAAATGTGGTTGTTTCACATTGTCCGTCTTCAAATACTTTGAAATAGGCGCCGTCATTACCTGAACAACCAACGAGTTCAATCGTGTTGTCCTCGTTAACGAAACCGCCACTGATAGAAACGCTATCCGGCAAAACGGTTTCCCATTGCTGTCCGTAACTCGTCGCCGCCATCACCATCAGGCAGCAAAGCATCATGAATTGTTTTGTCGTTTTCATAACAATTAGGATTTGAAATTTTCGGCAAAACTACACCCTCTTGACACGCGTGGCAAGAAAAACAATGTATCAATTTGTATCAATTTTCACGCAATATCTTTATTTTTAACCATTTGTTTCCTTGGCAAAATCAAGAAGTGTTGTAGGCAGAGGAGCCTCATTTTTAAAAATAGCCTTCATCTTTCGGGCACGATGCGACACCGTGGGATAAGCTTTCTGCATCAAAGCCGCAACATCAGCATCAGAAAGCCGGGATAGGCCTTGGCCAAACGGACGGTGAACTGGTTGAAGTGGCGGTCGGCAGCCTCGCGCAAGGCCATCACCTGCTCCTTGCCCAAGGCATAGTCCTGGTATAGCCTGCAGTCCATCTGCGCCTTGAACTGCCCTTCGTTCACCCGCTCCATGATGAGGCGACAGATAGGCTCTTCGGTGAACGACACCGCTTGCGCCTCCTGCTTCGGCGCACCGTTGCCCGCCTGTTGCCGCATCTGGTCCTTCAGCTCACGCAGCTCTTGGTTGCTCCGTTTCAGCCTTCCCGACATCGAGGCTTTCTCCAATCGGTGCGCCTCGCGTTCGGCCTCCATTTTCTGGCTCTCCAACCGATGCGCTTCTTGCACAGCTTCCATCTGTTGGCTCGCCTCATCGCGCTGCTGCCGCATCTTGCGCTTATAGAACAGCCAAGCCAACAGCGCAGCCACCACAACGAGAACGCACACCACGACGATCATCCTGTTCCTCCGCAGCCGCGCTGTCTGCTGCCTTTCGGCTTCGTCTCGCTCTTGCTCCCACTGCAAATGCTGCTGGAACAGCTCGTTAAGTTGTGAGACTTGCCTGTTGCTCTCCGCTTCAAGAGCTGGATTTTCCACCTGATAACGGGCATATTGGGTGGCCTTCAGCGTGTCACCTTTTACTTGGAAAATATCGCGCAACGACCTGGCAGCACCTCTTTTCATCACAACATTATCCTTGTTTTCAAACACTCGTGTCAAATAAACCATTGCCGAGTCAAATTGTCTGATTTCAAAATAAATGGAACCAATGGTAAAGAATCGTGTCAGCCTTTCATCCTCATCTTTAGTTTGTGTGGCCATTCGTTTTAAGTCACTTACCGCTGACTCTACACTTTTGCCCGAATAGTAATTATACAATGCCAATCCTGAAATCAAATCACGATAGGCCAAATTGTTTGTATCGGCTAAATACTTAAATGCCTCATTGAAATAGTATCCGGCACTGTCCATTTGTTGCAAAATGCTATATTGATTTCCAAGGTGACTCATCAAATTAGCAATACCATTGGCCGATGTAGGTTCAATTTTGCTGAAAACTAAAGAGTTCTTGTAGCAGACGATGGCAGGTTCCTGCATAAATTGGCCGGAAAACAAATCACCTAGCCGCCCGTATGTCAACGCCATAAACCGAGGCAGGTGGTTGGGCTGTAAAGACGTGCCATGGCGCGTCTCAATCCCTGGGAAATGCGTCTCCACAACCTCCAACGCTTTCAGATACTCCCCGCAAGCCGCCACCACGCTATCCCGTTCATAGAATCCCACGCCATTCATATAATGCGCCCGAGCCGCCAAAAACGCATCCCTTTGTAGGGACGCACCGCGTGCGTCCGCTTTATCATGCGCGTCCGTTCCATACCCATCCATCCCCACAATCGAATCAAAAAAATGAACCGCCTTCAGCACCTCTTCGCGGTTGCTCTGCCCATAGTCATTCTTAAACAGCAACTCCGCAATCAGCACCTGGCAGTAATGCCCCTCAAACTCACCAAGGCTATCCGCCTCCGCGCTCCCCGCAAACTCCATCATCACCGCCAAGGCACTGTCGGGGTGGTGCCACATTAGGGTGTCGATTTGCGATAATACTAGGGTCGGCCCTTCGACGTTTCGACAAGGCTCAGCGACCTCAGGCTCAGGGACCTCAACTTTAGTTGGTTTGGAGCAAGCCACCAGCATGGCCAGCCCAAACAAAAAGCTCACTATGTGCAAACACCTTTTCACGCCGCAAAATTACTCAAAATTTCCTTCAAACCCCCGTCGTAATCCCGATAGCACGTTAGCACGCATAACGATCAACTCAAAACTATAAACTCTCAACTTTCCACAACTCTAAACTCTAAACACTCAACTCTAAACTACCCCAGCCGGGGAATTACTCCTTAATCCACTTCCCACATTCCGCTTCCCTGCCATCAGCCATCACCTTCCAAACATAAGTCCCATCACTCCAATCCGTCGTATTGATGGCCGTGACATTTCCCGTTATCTCCTGTCTATAAACCATCCTCCCATTCATATCATACACCTCCACCCGCGCATTCTGCAATCCCGTCCTGATATTCAGCACATCCTTCCCCGGATTGGGATAAGCCACCGCCACTGCAAAACCAGCATCATGAGCTTCCTCAATGCCCACAAAAGCTTCGGCGGGATACTTTCTTACATCATTCCATCTCTGGTTATTATTCAGGTTGTTTATCCGCGAAACCAATATCACCCCACCATCTTCCGTGGCTTTGATGCCGAATGCCGAAAAACTCTTTCTGTCCCCAAGTTCCCCGAAAAACAACGTTGAAATGGTGTCAAATTCTGGTGTCAGACGCTCTATCACAATCCATGAGTCCCCGTTGACAAACACGTTTTGATGCAATGTGTAGGCCATGTAAAGGCTGCCGTCTCTTGATAGGTCAACACATGTGTAATAGGTGGGAAAATCAAATTGTTCCGTCTTCCGTTCAGCATATCTGACAATTGGGGCAGTTCCTCCATTACCATTAATGTCGTCATTGTATTCATATAATACACTGCTATAATGATAGTCGTTGTTAATAAATGAACTTGTCAGATAAGTTGTTCCGCGCTGGCTGCGAATGATATTCATGTATTGGAACTCATCATTCCATGTAGGATGGACGGCATTTGAATGTCGGAAATAGCGAGTGCGCACTATATTGAAGTCATGGTCAAGATAGATGAGATTGCTTCGGTTCTCGCTGATGACATCATACTCAAAACCGTAATACAGGTAAAGGCTGTCTGCCTTTACGATGTGGTGACGGCAGAACCGATCATCAGGAAAAGCCCCCGAACGGAAATTGCCACAATAACTTGCCCTTCTCACCAAGCTGCCTTGTAAGTCCATCCTGAAAAACACCGTGGAGTCGTAGCCGCGAGGATTGTCATAGTCCCAACTGACATTTTTGGTATATGCGCCCACAATACTTCCGTCATCATCAACAAAGGCACTAATCGGGAAAATCTGCCCACATCTGTAATACATAAGTTGGTTCTGTTCGTTTCTCCATTCAAAAGTGTCGATGGGTATTTCCAGCTCGTGGCTTTCGGCTATCGAAAGGTCGTCATTGAGTTTGTACAGGCCGAGGATGCAGTGGTCGGTAACTGGCTCAAAGTTCTTGAAATAATTTGAGGAGCAAGTGTCATGGTCGGGGCTGTAGGTAATGAAAAGGAACACCTCACCCGAACCGCTTTCAAGCACATGCGGCATAGTCCCGAAATAGCCTTCCTTGGCATATTGCCTATGGTAAAGCTCCGTTCCCTCGGAAGACAGTGACTGTAGTGCAGGATGGGGAAAGTAGTACTTATAGAGACCGCAATCATCCTTGTAGACGGTTCTGCCCGACAACAAAACCGTACCGTCCGACAGTTCGTAAGGCTCGTCAGCCCTGAAAAAAGCGGTGTCTGCTTCAGCAAGGCTGGTTCTCCATGACCATTCTGGTTCTTGTGCGGAAGCCTTGGCCCCAAACATCATCAGGAGCGCAAGCAGGGTGTAAATTCTCATTGTTTTCATTGTTCTATTAATTTTATTATTTGTATTTGTCTCATTCTTCGCGTCCGGCAGTTCCCCCTCTGAAATCGAAGATTCGACGTAGTCAAAGGGGGTGCCGCGCAACGGCGGGGGAGTCCTCCTCCCTCTCCTTCGGGAGAGGGTCGGGGTGAGGGCCTCTTCGTAAGCACGATAGCACGTAAGTACGCATAACGCCCCCTCCCGTTTCCCAAGCTTATGATTTCCTCAACTCAAACATCCTGAATATCCTCTCCGCTTTCTCCAGCCCAAAGACTTTCACCAACTTCTGGAAAATCACATACTTGACATCTATTCTATTGCGGTTTCTCATCACACCATCATTATTCTTACAAACGTTCTCTCTCCTCCTCACTCACCGACCTTGAATTGAGCCTCACTTTCGATTGGCCGAACTTATAGGTAACATTCAGCATGATATTTCTATTGTCGCCGTCATAGAAGACCAACGAATTGCCCCGTAAAATGTTCTGCTGCCATGAGACCATGGTGTTGAAGATGTCATTGGCGCTTAGCCGTACGGTCAAGTTGTTGTCCAAGAAATTCTTCTCCAAACTAGCAGAGAGCTGCCACATTTCCTTCTGCATGATGCAGTTAGATGGGTAAGATGACATGTAATAGAAATTCAGATTGAGCTTCACGTTGTAAGGCAAAGTCAGCATATTGCCAATGTTAAGGATACCATAGTTTCCGTTGTTTTGTTTCATGATGCCATCCTCCTCCTTCTCGTAATAGTTTCTGCCGAAATAGACGGAACTATAGAGATACCACCACTTGGTGACATTCCCGTTCCACGCAATGTAGCCGAACAAACTTTGCGTATGGTCACCATTTCTGTATCGCACTTCTCCAAAATCAAGATTATCAGTACTCTGATAATGCTCCCAATAAATGGGATTGATTTCATAGTTGTAGCCGAAGCGCACCGAGAGCGAAATTGGGAAACTGAAGAACACCTGCGCCGCATGGATGTGGGTGTTGATGAGGTTGGGGTTGCCCATCGTATTGACCAAGGAATCAATGTACATGCTGGGGTTCAAGGCATCCAACGAAGGGCGGACGATGCGCTTCGAATAGGACGCGCCCATCGCGTAGCCTTCGGCGGGCTTGTATTGCACGGTGGCATTCGGGAAAAGCCCGGGATTCGTGTATTTCACTTGGGGCTCGCCGTTCAAGAAGTTCTTGCGGTCCACATACTCAAAACGCAGTCCAGCCGTGGCCGACCACTTGTCGGAAAAATTGTGTGCAACGCTGGCATAGGCGGCTGCATTCGACTCGTCGGAATGATAATGCTGCAAGAGATTGTTGTATCCAGTCAAGTCAACGTGGTTGTCGGTTTGAATCAAAGAGTATTTCGCTCCCGCCGTAAGCGTTGTCTTGCCGTTTCGGAGCGGCAGGGTGTAATCGACCTTGCCCACATAAATGCCTGTGTTGCCGTAGCCTTTGTTCAGGTTCAAGATGCCTTGGCTTTCGCTTCCGTCAACGATGTTGCGGAAAGTGTCCAAGTCATCATAGCGGTTGTAGGTGTAGTCCAAGGTCACGTTGAGATTCTGCCCGAGGCTGTCGATGTTATAGTTGAAAAACAGTGTGTTGTTGCTCCGCAAGCCCTTGTCATGGGTGTTGGTCACGGTCTTGAAATCCGTGTGGCCAGGCCCCTCAAAATGGGTCTTTTGCTCGCGCAGGCTCGTCCCGTTGCTTAAGTTGTTGTTGCTCTGCAAGCCGATAGTCATTTTCGGGTTCAGGGCGTATTCCAGCATCAGTTTCGCGTTGTGGCCTTGGTTTTCCGAGAGGTTGTAGGCGCGGTGCTCAATCATCGAGTAGCCCATCACGTCCTCGTTGTTGAGGGTATGCGTGTTGCGTCCGTTGAAGCCGTAATAGAAGTTGGCCGAAAACTTGTTTTTCGACAGGGTGACATCGGCAAAGGCACGCTCGCTCCAACGCCGTGCCTTGGTCAGCGTGCCACCGATGCGCACCGAAAAATCATCGTTGCGCCGTATGGTGACGATTTTCACGATGGCGGTGGCGTCGGCCTCGTATTGTGAAGAAGGATTGTGGATAATTTCGATGGACTTGATGTTTTGCGGGTTCAAGTTGTACACCTCGTCCATCGAATACACGCGCCGGTTGTTGATGTAAACGATGGGCGACCCTTGCCCTATAACGGAGAGGTTGTTCTGTCCATCTACCAACAGACCTGGTGTTTTGCGCAGCATGTCGATGCCGTCCGCGCTCGATGATAGCAAGGTGCTTTCCACCCCGACCACCGTCCTGTCGGGCAGACTGGTGATTTCGGGTCGCTTGGCCGCAACGGTCACCTCTTGCAATTGCGAGGCCGCGACATTCATTTTCAGCGTTCCCAACGCGCCTTTCGGTTGGCTGACGAACTTCGTTTCATAGCCCACGAAACTGATTTTCAGCAGGTCGCAAGTCATTTCGAGCGTGAATCGGCCTTCGTTGTCGGTGGTCACGCCACCGAGGAAAGTGCTGTCGGGCAGTTGCATCGCTACGACGGTAGCGTAAGGAATGGGCGCGTCGGTTTCGTCCACCACGCGGCCGTTAATGTTTTGCGCCTTCGCGCCAAGCACTGCCATGCAAACGAGCATGGCGGTCAAAAATGATTTCTTCATCATTTTGGGTTTCATTGTTTTGTTGTGTATCATATTGCTGCAATTATTTAATTCGTTTATGCGTTCGCAATCGTCATGCCAAAATCATACATAGCTTAATATCAGTCATTTGCAAATTTTCATCATTCCCTAATTGTCAAATTCTTTTACACCGTTGTAAAGTTTCTTTACAGTCTCATCTGTCCTATAAGTCCTTCCCCCTCTCAGAGGGGGTGCCCAACGGGCGGGGGAGTAAGGGTGCCGCAAAGCGGCGGGGGAGTCTTCGTAATCCCGATAACACGTAAGTACACATAACGATCAACTCAAAACTATAAACTCTCAACTTCCCACAACTCTAAACTCTCAACTAAACAAATCACCTATCCAACTCCACCCCCGCACCAACCCACTCAATCAGCTCCATCTCCATCCTCGTGCTATCCACCGCCGCCGTCCTGCTACTTTCAGCAGGCACATTCTTCGTCTGTGCGGCCTTCTCCCGTCGGCATCCCGCCAGCAGCATCATGGCCGCCATCAAAGCCAAAGCCCAAATCCTCATCGTTTTCATAGTGTCTTATTATTAGTCTTATTAGTCCTATTAGTCCCCTTCGTAAGTACGTAAGTACGTTAGCAAGAAATGCAAAGCATTCAACGAAGTTAATAACGATAGCACGAAAAAAAACACTACCTCACCATCACCTTCTCCATAAAGATTCTTCCTTCTCCATCCTTAATCCTCACCAAATAAACCCCTTCCGCCAAACCTTCCACACAAATTTCGTTAGAATTCCGCACCCTTTTCACCACCTGCCCCAAGGCATTGTATACCTGCACTTCGGCGGGTTCAATACCATTGATATAAACATAGTCATTTGCGGGATTGGGCGAACAGGTTACAGCAGAATCGCTATCATTTTCTTCTATGGCATCGAAGCCATAACCATCGTTCATAAACACTTCAAGCCAAGAATTTCCCATTCCGAACCACGGCGCGTGCATGACAATCAAGTCATCGAAGCCGTCACCGTTCAAGTCGGCAACATCGAAATTGCGGATGAACTCATCCTCAATATGTTCTAAGGGGAAAAACACTGGCTCGCCAAACTCGAAAGTGCCATTTCCCTCGAACACGCAATAGCCTGCGTATTCAGTCCTGAAATCAAACACTTGGGCGATGATGTCGGGATATTCGTCACCATTGTAGTTCACCAGTTTCATATTGTCAATGCCTTCATCATACCAAGTGATGGTGCCTGGAAATCCGATGGAATCCTTTTTCTCGAATTCCTCGTTGCCAAGGTTCCTATAGACCCAAAGGTGTGAATCACTGGTCGATCGGCCTTCCACCACATCGTCCCACCCGTCACCATCGATATCAAAAACCACCAGACCGTTAGTATTGTAGC
>CADCML010000089.1:4952-13510 GCA_902802535.1 uncultured Bacteroidia bacterium | reverse complement strand
ACCCTGAATATCGACTCCGCTTCGTTCACCGACATCCACAACTACGCCAAGCAACAGGCTGGTCCTGGCGCAAGCGAAGAGAAGATCATGGAAGAGGTGAAGAAGGAGATGTTCCTCAACGTGGAACTGCAAGGCAAGCACCGCAACCGTCGTACCGGCTCTGGAGGTATGCTCCTCGGCAAGGTCGAGAAGATCGGCGACGCCCTGAAAGGCAAGATCGACCTGAAGGAAGGCGACCGTATCGCCACTTTGGTCTCCCTCTCGCTGACCCCGCTCCGCATCGACGAGATCCTCGCCATCCGTCCCGATGTTGACCAAGTCGACATCAAGGGTAAGGCCATCCTGTTCGAAAGCGGCATCTATGCCAAGATCCCAACCGACATGCCCGAGAAACTCGCTTTGAGCGCCCTCGACGTGGCTGGTGCTCCCGCCCAGACCGCCAAGTTGTGCCAATACGGCCAGACCGTTGTTATCCTCGGCGCCGGTGGTAAGAGCGGTATGCTCTGCTGCTACGAAGCCAAGAAGCGCGTCGGCGTCACGGGTAAGGTGATCGGTATCGCCAACAGCCCCAAATCGACCCAGCGCATCAAGGACCTCGGCTTCTGCGACATCGTGGAAAGCGCTGCCGGCATGACTCCCGTGCAGGTTTACGAACTCGTTGAACGCCTGACCAACGGCAAGATGGCCGACGTGACTATCAACTGCGTCAACGTGCCCGACCAAGAAATGACCGCTGTGCTCTGCACGAAGGACGACGGTATCGTCTACTTCTTCTCGATGGCCACCAGCTTCACCAAGGCTTCCTTGGGTGCTGAAGGCATCGGCAGCGACGTGAACATGATCATGGGTAACGGCTACACCAAAGGCCACGCCGAATTCACCCTGCAGGAGCTCCGCGAAAGCCCCGAGCTGCGTAAGATCTTTGAGGAATTGTATGCATAAATAAGCTGTTAGCTATTAGCCATTAGCTGTTAGCAATGCCAACGGGCAACGAGCTAACAGCTAATAGCTAACGGCTAAAAGCTAAAAGCTGAAAAATATGGCAGAATCAAGAAGAAAACAATTGTTCCCGGAAGTCACCGACGAGCAGTGGAACGACTGGAAATGGCAGGTGAAGAACCGCATCGAGACCCTTGAGGACTTGAAGAAATATGTGAAGCTGACCGCCGAGGAGGAAGAAGGCGTAAGAAAGACCCTCTCGACCCTCCGCATGGCCATCACTCCTTATTACTTGAGCCTCATCGACCCGAACGACCCGCATGACCCCGTCCGCCGTCAGTGCATCCCTACCGCCTTGGAAACCCATCAGGCAGCCGCTGACTTGCTCGACCCGCTTCACGAGGATGAAGACTCGCCGACCCCCGGCTTGACGCACCGTTATCCGGATCGCGTGTTGTTTCTTATCACCGACATGTGCTCCATGTACTGCCGTCACTGCACGCGCCGTCGTTTTGCCGGCCAGACCGACAACGAATGCGGTCCCGACCGTATCGAGAAAGCCCTCGAATACATCGAGAAGACCGAGAGTGTCCGCGATGTGTTACTCTCTGGTGGCGACGCCCTGATGGTGAGCGACAAGAAACTGGAATACATTATCTCGCGCCTGCGCCAGATCCCACATGTGGAGATCGTCCGCTTGGGCACCCGCACCCCCGTGGTCTGCCCGCAACGTATCACGCCCGAACTCTGCGACATGCTGAAGAAGTACCACCCCGTGTGGATCAACACGCACTTCAACCACCCGAACGAGGTGACCGCCGAGTCGCGTCGCGCTTGCGAGATGCTGGCCAACGCCGGTATCCCGTTGGGCAACCAGAGCGTTTTGCTCCGTGGCGTCAACGACTGCGTCCATGTGATGAAGAACCTCGTCCATGAACTCGTCAAGATGCGCGTGCGTCCGTACTACATCTATCAGTGCGACCTCTCGATGGGTCTGGAGCATTTCCGCACGCCCGTCTCGAAGGGTATCGAAATCATCGAAGGTCTTCGCGGCCACACCAGTGGCTTCTGCATCCCGACCTTCGTCGTCGATGCTCCCGGTGGCGGCGGCAAGACCCCGGTCATGCCTCAGTATGTCATCTCGCAAGCCCCTGGCAAGGTGGTGCTGCGCAACTTCGAAGGTGTCATCACGACTTACACCGAGCCGACCGAGTACCACAACGAATGCAACTGCCCCGAGTGCCAGGCTGCACGCGCCAAGGAACAAGTCGGTGCCGACAAGGCCGTTGACGGTGTCATATCATTGCTCGAAGGCGAGAGAATGAACATCGAGCCGAAGGCTTTGAAGAGACATGAGAGAAACGAGAATCGTTAAACAACAAAGGAAACTACGAATTGAACGAATTTTGCGAATATAGATACAAAAATTTTGCAGCCAAGGCTGCGGATTATACGAATAAGTTTTTCATAAAACCAAAGAATTCGTATTCATTAGCAACGAAGTTGCAAAATTCAAAATAGTCAATTCGTTTCATTCGTAAAATTCGTAGTTAGATAATCAAATGACTTTCATCGATGACATATTGAACTATGACAGCCTGTCCATCGTGGGCTTGCAGAAGAACACTGGGAAGACCGTGAGTCTGAACTATGTGCTCGACCGCCTGCCTATTGATAGGAAGCGTATTGCCGTGACTTCAATTGGCATTGATGGAGAAACCACCGACCAAGTGACCCGGACGCAAAAGCCGGAGATATACCTGCGCCAAGGGATGTATTTCGGTACCTCCGAGATGCATTACCGCCAGAAGCGCATCGTCTCGGAACTGATCGATGTCAGCGACGAGAATACCTCATTAGGTCGCGTGGTGACGGCCAAAGCCCTGACAGGAGGCAAGATCCTCCTGTCAGGACCTTCGTCGGCCAGCGGATTGAAACGCTGGATGAAAGACATGCATCGTGTGGGCCTCGACCTTGTGATTATCGACGGGGCCTTGTCACGGTTGAGTCTCGCTTCGCCCGCAGTGAGCCAGAGCATGATTTTGGCCACGGGTGCAGCTTATTCCACCAACATGACCACCTTGGTCAACCAGACGGCCTTCATCGTGGAGCTGATCAACATTCCGCTCACCGATGAGGAGCAATTGAAACTACTCATGCCCATCGAGAAAGGTGTGTGGTTCGTGGACTCGGAAGGCGCGCTGCACGAGATCAAGACGGTGTCGTCGCTGTCGCAAGAGATCCACTTCGAGGGCATGGACGATTGCAAGACTTTGTATGTGGCGGGTGCGTTGGTGGACGGCTTTCTCGAAAAGGTGAGGAAGAACCCGAAACTGAAGACCTGCGAACTGGTGGTGCGCGACTTCACGAAGATTTTCGTGACGCCCCAGCAGTATCGGCTGTTTTTGAAATTAGGCGGAAGAATCCGCGTATTACAAAAGAGCAAGTTGATAGCAGTGACCGTCAACCCGACCTCGCCCTTGGGCGTGGTGCTCGACTCCGACACGCTTTGTGCCAAGTTGACGGAAGCTATCCACTTGCCGGTTTATGATTTGATGAAAGAATGCAATTGAGAGACCACATAGAATCACCCTGCGGACTGCGTTATGTGTTCGAGCAGCTTGAACTTCAAGCGGGCTACACCCGCCGTTGGATGCTCGACATGCCCATGATGCGGACAGGGGAGGAGATCACCTTGTCGTATGCAGTGCTGCGCCAGTTCGCCGATTTCATCGAGCGGGTGGACACACCTTATATTAATACGATACAGTTCCGCCTCCAAGGGTTGAAGGACATTCGCACGACCATCAAGAATCTGGGCCATCAGGCAGTGCTCGACGACATCGAACTCTTCGAGGTGAAGCATCTGGCCATCTTGGCTGTGGATGTGGCCGAGCGCATGAAGACCCACGGCTTGGACCAGGCCGTGGCGATTCCCGACTTGAACGAGGTCATCACCATCCTCGACCCCGATGGTCTGAAGATGGCGAGTTTCTATGTGTATGACTCCTATTGCCAAGAGTTGAAAGATTTGCGCATTCAAATGCGCCAGCATCCCGAGCAACAAGAGGACTTGCTGGCCGAGTGCGCCGAGATTGAGGAAGGCGTGCGCCGCGACTTGAGCAAGCAGTTGTATCGCTTTGCGAAGCCTTTGGAAGAGGCGCAGATGGCTTTGGCGAGGATTGATATGAATCTGGCCAAGGCCTTGCAGATGAAACAGTTGGGGCTGTGTTTCCCGACCATTTCGAAGGATGACATCAGCCGTTACGAGGCGATGTTCCATCCACAGGTGAAGGACGCCTTGGCGCAGCGCAAACGCGCCTTCCAGCCAGTGAGCCTCACCTTTGGGCAGAAGCCCACCTTGATCACGGGTGCCAACATGGGAGGCAAGACCGTGGTCCTGAAGACCTTGACTTTGTGCCAGTACCTGTTCCAATACGGGTTTGGCATTCCGGCGGCACAGGCCGACATCGCCGTCAAGGATGAGATTTTCTTCTGCATCGGCGACGAGCAGTCCATTGAGAAGGGGCTGTCGTCGTTTGCCGCAGAGATGAAGAACATCGATGCCGTCATCAAGGCATCGCGCGAAAACAGAAAGATAGTGGCGTTGATTGATGAGCCGGCACGCACCACCAATCCCACCGAGGGCACGGCCTTGGTGTCGGCCTTGGTGAAGGTGTTGAGAGGGGAGACGGTGAGCCTCGTCATGACCACGCATTACGATATAGAGCCGACCGATGCCCATTGCTTGCGGGTGAAGGGCTTCGACAACGGCGCAATGAACTACGAACTCGTGGAAGTCCAAGACGGCGAAGTGCCGCACGAGGCGCTGAATATCGCCGAGAGTTTGGGGATTGATTCGGAGTGGATTGAGACGGCGAGGGAGATTTTAAACCTATCGAATTCGATGGGGTTAGAAAAGTGGTCAAATTCGACCACTTTGAATGTTAAAAATTAGTTTTATAGATGAAAAATGTATTAAATAATATTAATTGATAAATAAGAAAATAGTTGAATAACAATGATTTATAATTGTGAACGCACTGCGTTCACAATTGAGAATACAAAATGTGAGATTACGAAATGGCCAAAAAAGAACCCATAGCAAGCAACAATAATCCGATAGAAATCTATCAGTTGTCTGAATCATTCGTTTCGGAAGTGAGAAGAATCATCGAGGAATCGCACAACAATGCGGTGCGTAGTGTTGATTATTGCCGTGTGCAGATGTATTGGAACATTGGTAGGCGCATTGTTGAAGAGGAACAACAAGGTAATGACCGTGCTGACCATGGTTCTTATCTCATCCAGAATCTTGCAGATGATTTGGAGCCTGAATATGGAAGCGGGTTTTCGTATCGTCAATTGGCATTTTGTAGGCAGTTTTATTTGACTTACCCAATTGTGAACGCGGTGCGTTCACAATTGAACTGGTCGCAATATAGAATGCTGATTCAGATAAAAGACCCTGACAAACGCGAGTATTACGAACTGGAAGCGGTCAATAATTGTTGGACTGGTCGAGAGTTGGAAAGGCAAATCAATTCGATGCTTTATGAGCGGCTTTTGTTGAGCAACGACAAGGAAAGTGTTTTGGCAGTGGCGCGCAAGCAGCGGATTCCGCAAAACCCGAGAGAGATTATCAAAGACCCGATGGTGCTTGAGTTTTTGGGATTGGAACGGAAACCGACGTATTATGAGAGCGATTTGGAAACATCGCTGATAAGCCACCTGCAAAACTTCATGCTTGAAATGGGCAATGGTTTTGCTTTCATTGCCCGTCAAAAGCGAATTTTGATGGATGATGATGAGTTCTTTGTCGATTTGGTGTTTTACAATCGGATTTTGCGTTGTTTTGTGTTGTTTGAACTGAAAACCAGCAAATTGACACATCAGGACATTGGGCAGTTGCAAATGTATGTCAATTACTATGACCGAGTGGAGAAGTTGCCGGAAGAGAACCCGACCATCGGTATTCTGCTTTGCACCAGCAAAAACGACACGGTTGTGAAGATGTCGTTGCCGAAGAACAATTCGACGATACTTGCCTCGCAATACACCTTGTATTTGCCGAGCGAGGAGCAATTGAAAAAGGAAGTGGAGGAAGTTAGGAACTTAATTAAAGGAGGAAATGAGTGATGGGAAGGATTGTGGCACAAGATAATAAACGGGTTTTAATTATACCGAATTCGGTATATTTAACCCTATCGAATTCGATAGGGTTAGACTCAAGGGGGTCGAATTCGACCATTTTAGAAAAGGAAGGAGGGAAAAAGTAATGGCAAAGATAGTTGTACAAGATACCGAAATTACTGTTATCCAAGTTAATAGCAACGATTATATCTGCTTGACGGATATGATTAAGGCTAAAGATGGAGATTTCTTTGTGACCGATTGGCTTCGCAATAGGAATACTTTGGAGTATATTGGTATTTGGGAAAAGGTGTACAATCCGAATTTTAATTATGGCGAATTCGCCATAATTAAAAATCAGGCTGGTCTTAATAGTTTCAAAATCAGCGTAAAAGATTTTGTAAGTAGAACCAATGCCGTTGGACTTCAAGCAAAGGCAGGTCGATACGGTGGCACTTATGCCCATAAAGATATTGCGTTTGAATTTGCCATGTGGATTAGCCCCTCATTTAAGGTCTATCTTGTTCAAGATTTCCAACGCCTAAAAGAAGAAGAACAAAAGCAACTCGGTTGGTCCGTAAAACGAGAGTTGGCAAAGATAAACTACCATATCCACACGGATGCAATAAAAGAGAATCTTGTTCCAGAAGAGATTGACCGTTACCATGCCTCCTTGATTTACGCCAACGAAGCCGATGTGCTGAATGTAGCCTTGTTTGGTGTTACGGCGAAGGAATGGCGCGATGCCAACCTCGATTTGAAAGGCAACATTCGCGACTATGCCAACATCAACCAACTGATTTGCCTCTCGAATATGGAAAACCTGAATGCGGTCTTCATTAATAAAGGTATGCCGCAGCACGATAGACTGATTGAACTGAACAAAATCGCCATTCAGCAGATGAAGGTGCTGGAGGGCGTGGAAGAAAGGAGAATGCTGAAATGAAAAAAATACTATTTGTAATGTTCGTTATTATATCGTTGGCATCTTGTCAAAAAGAAGAAACGACTAATGACAAACCTATTTATGATGCAGAAACTGAACGAATGTGGAAAGCATTAGATGGTTCATATACAGGTACATTTTATGTTATGCATAGTGATGCAGTATGGAAAACAGAAACAGTTGTGTTTACACCTGCTTCTGAACCATATAAAAAATCGGGGTGTGATGTATTTGGCACGGCTACAATTTATACGAAATATGGGTCCTTTGAGGATACGGGAAACTATTATTATGAATTTACAAAGCACAACTCAGAGCGCATTATTATATTCTATAAAACCAGTTCAATGTTCAGCAGTTATAAATACAACATTGCAGATGTTACAGAGTCTTCTTTTAGAATGTGGGATTATGGGCTGACCGAAGAAGAAAACTCCATTACTTATTTCAAGGATTGATAAATATGCCAATAATTTTAAATACAGATTTGAATAATAATCATTTAAGAACAATAAATCAATTATTTAAACAACATACTGAAAATATGGCTGGCGAAGAACATCGCTGACGATGTGCAGGCCTTCTGCGAGCAATACACCACGGTGGCCGTGGAGCGCACCCTCGCCCGACTGATGGGCATCGACGGTGTCGATGAAAGCGATGTGCCGCTGCCCAATGTGGTGGTGGACGCCATCAAGGACAAAGGCGTGCTGGGCGAAGGCATCCTGTTTTTCATCGCCAACGCGATGATACAGACCGGCCTCAATCCCCAGCAGATTGCCGAGAAGGTCGCCACGGGCGAATTAGACATCACCAAGGTGGTCACCCGCGACCAGAAACTGATTGCCGACACCCTGCAACCCGTCATCGACGAGAGCCTCAACCGCATCCGCACCCGCCGTGCACGCCGTGAGCATTACCTCGAGACCATCGGCGAAGGCCCCAAGCCATACCTTTATATTATTGTGGCCACGGGTAACATCTACGAGGACGTGGTGCAAGCCCAGGCCGGTGCCCGTCAAGGAGCCGATATCATTGCCGTGATCCGCACCACGGGTCAGAGCCTCTTGGACTATGTGCCTTACGGCGCCACCACCGAGGGCTTCGGCGGCACCTTCGCCACGCAGGAGAACTTCCGCATCATGCGTAAGGCCCTCGACGAAGTGGGCGAGGAGGTAGGCCGTTACATCCGCCTCTGCAACTACTGCTCGGGTCTCTGCATGCCTGAAATCGCCATCATGGGCGCTTTTGAAGGCCTCGATGTCATGCTGAACGACGCCCTCTATGGCATTCTGTTCCGCGACATCAACATGCAGCGCACCCTCATCGACCAATACATGAGCCGTATCATCAACGGCTTCGCGGGTGTCATCATCAACACGGGTGAGGACAACTACCTGACTACCGCCGACGCCGTGGAAGCCGCACATACTGTGTTGGCCTCCGACCTCATCAACGAGCAGTTGGCCAAGATCGCCGGTCTGCCCGAAGAGCAGATGGGCTTGGGTCACGCCTTCGAGATGGACCCGATGCTCGAGAA
>CADCML010000089.1:0-4931 GCA_902802535.1 uncultured Bacteroidia bacterium | reverse complement strand
CTGCAACTGCTGGGTATGCCCACCGAGGCCATCCACACGCCGTTCATGAGCGACCGTTACCTCTCCATCGAGAACGCCCGCTACATCTTCAACAACATGAAGGACATCGGCGAGGAGATGGAGTTCAAGGAAGGCGGCATCTGCCGTCAACGCGCCCACCTGGTGCTCGACAACACCATCAAGCTGCTTGAGGAACTCGTCAAGGAAGGCCTGTTCACCGCTTTGGAGAAAGGTATCTTCGGCGATGTGAAACGCCCGAAGAACGGCGGCAAGGGCTTGGCTGGCGTGACGCTGAAGAGCGAGAATTATCTGAATCCGTTTGTTGAACTAATGAAAGGGAAAAAATGAATGCGGAGTGGCTGTTAGCATTTAGCCATTAGCTGTTAGCTAGTTAAAGCTGCTAAAAGCTAACGGCTAATAGCTAAAAGCCAAAAAGCCCGCATTCAGTGAAAGAGAGAAGTTAAACAATTAAACAGAGAAAAAAATGAGCGAAGGATTATATTCAATGGAGGCCAAGGATTACGACAAAACCCTAGACCTCACCAAGATAAAGCCCTACGGCGACACCATGAACGACGGCAAGATGCAGTTGAGCTTCACCTTGCCCGTGCCTTGCGGCGCAGAAGCCATCGAAGCGGCCAAGCTGCTGCTGAAGAAGATGGGACTGGAAAACCCCAGCGTGGTGTATTACAGGGAACTGACGCCCGGTTTCACCTTCGTGAACTGCTATGGTAGTTGCACGCACACCGTCGACTATTCGACCATCTATGTGCCGAAGGTGGAATCCACGACGATGGACATGTACGAGACCGACAAGTACATCAAGGAAAACATCGGTCGTAAGATTGTCATCGTCGGCGCCTCGACGGGTACCGACGCCCACACCGTGGGTATCGACGCCATCATGAACATGAAGGGCTATGCCGGCCACTACGGTTTGGAGCGCTACGAGATGATCGAGGCCTACAACCTCGGCTCGCAGGTGCCCAACGAGGAGTTCATCGCCAAGGGCATCGAACTCCACGCCGACGCCTTATTAGTGTCGCAGACCGTGACCCAGAAGGATGTCCACATCCACAACATGACCAACTTCATCGAATTGATGGAGGCCGAAGGCCTGCGTGACAAGATGATCTGCTGCTGTGGCGGTGCCCGTATCACGCACGAACTGGCCAAGGAACTCGGTTTCGACGCCGGTTTCGGCATGAACACTTATGCCGATGATGTGGCTTCGTTTGTCGTTCAAGAAATGGTAAAACGTGGAATGAAATAATTTGCAAAGTAACCAAAAAATGTGTAGTTTTGCAAAGTCAAACTTTATAAATCAACGCGAAATGTAAAGTTGTACTTTATAAATCAACACATAAAATTGTAGTCAAGAATATGTATAACAGGGTTTTACAATTCGATGTAATTGAAGAAGACAGCGTTTTCTTGTTTGGCGCACGCCAAACGGGGAAAAGCACGCTTCTGCAACAGCGTTTCCCGAACGCCATGTATATCGATTTGCTGAAATCCGAAATCTACGAGCGTTATCGCCGTGCCCCGCAATTGCTGAGGACAGATGTCGGTTTGTTGCCCAAAGATCGTGTCATTATCATAGACGAAGTGCAGAAAATACCTGCCTTGTTGGACGAGGTGCATTGGCTTATGGTCAACGAAGAAAGACGTTTTGTCCTCAGCGGTTCAAGCGCAAGGAAACTGAAACGCGGCGGGGCAAATATGCTCGGCGGTCGTGCTGTCAGTATGCGATTGTTCCCGTTGGTCAGTGCTGAAATTCCTGATTTCGACCTTGTTAAGGCTTGCAATCATGGTTTGTTGCCGCGTCATTACGAAATCAAGGAGCCAAATCGACGTTTGAAATCGTATGTGGGCGATTATTTGCGTGAGGAAATCTCTGCGGAGGCCTTGGTGCGCAATCTTGCCGTTTTCAGCCGTTTCCTTGAAATTGCTGCTTTTTGTGACGGGGAAATGTTGAACTACAACAACATAGCCTCCGATTGCGGTGTGAGTGCCCCGACAATTAAGGAGTATTTCTCCATTTTGGAGGAAACCTATATCGGGTACACGATACCGCCGTTCACAAAGACCAAAAAAGTACACGATACCGCCGTTCACAAAGACCAAAAAACGGACAGCCCTGCAAACGCGCAAGTTCTATTTGTTTGACGTTGGCATCGCGAATTACCTGCAAAAACGGACTTTCATGCAGCCCGAAAACACTGATTTCGGGAAAGCCTTTGAGCATCTCATTTTCCAGGAAGTCATCGC
Organism: uncultured Bacteroidia bacterium; assembly: GCA_902802535.1. Taxonomy (GTDB): domain Bacteria; phylum Bacteroidota; class Bacteroidia; order Bacteroidales; family F082; genus Limimorpha. Next base: position 2,660 of record CADCML010000089.1, on the reverse strand, counting down.
CTATCTGTCTTATTCCGAGAAAGATAAGGATCTTTATTATTGGCGCACAACACGCGGTTATGAAGTGGATATGATTTTGGGAGAAGGTGAGGTGGCCATTGAAATCAAGTCGTCACGTGAGATAGTTTCGCGTCACACGAAGGGCTTGAAGGCATTCAAAGAGGACTTCCCGGAGGCACGGCTCATCATCGTATCTCTTGAAGAGCAACCGCGCTTGGTGAATGAGGTCGAAGTTTACCCTGCAATGCAATTTCTGAAAATGCTATGGAATGGAGAAATAATCTAATGTAATATCAACAACTGATCATCTATGGAAAGACTAGAAAAACGCATCGAGAAAATGAAGTATTGTAGATTAACCATAATAATCGTTATCCTCACAATCTGCGCATTTGGTATGTCTTCTTGTGCAATTGTAAGAGGCTTAAGGACTGATGGCAAATATGGTCCCAATATTTTCAGTTTCGAGCATCGTGAACACGACACTATTGCCAATGGCAAGGTGGCATTTCGGTTTCCTGTTGCCAAAATGAGAGCTGATTGGATTGATACGATGCGTTTTACACAGCCGCCTCATTGTGACAGTATGACCTTTTGGGAAGCGATGAACGCGGCAAGCAACACGCAGGGATGGCTCATCATTCATAACGATAGCATCGTTTATGAGAGGTACTGTGGCGATTTCTCGTCCGACCGCATGGCCAACATCTTTTCCGTTACCAAATCTATCACATCACTACTATGCGGCATCGCGGTTGACGATGGTTACATTCACAGCATTGATGACCCTGTTACCGACTATTTGCCGGAACTGAAAAAGAAAGACCCGATGTGGCCAAAACTGACCATCCGTCATTTGCTGGATATGAAGAGCGGACTTGATTTCGACGACACCTACGAGTTCACCTCATTAAAGGATCTGAAGATGCTTAATGCTATGGCCAAATTGAATTATGGACACAATCTGATGAAGCAAATCAAAAGTCTGAAATTCCGTTGTGAGCCAGGCACATCGCGTCGTTATGAAAGCACGACGGCAGCAATTCTCGGTGTTGTCATTGAGCGCGCATCAGGCAAGCGTTTTGCCGACTATCTCAGCGAAAAGGTATGGAAGCCGCTCGGTATGGAGACGTTTGCGCTAATCAACATTGACAGCCGCAAACATGATAATGCACACACTTTTGGCGGCCTCTCGACCACTATAAAAGACCTTGCCAAGATAGGCTGTCTCTATCTCCACAACGGAATGTGGAATGGAAAACGCATTGTGAGTGAGGAATGGATAAATCAGACTAAGGAATTTGATTCCAATACTGTTGGCTACCATTTCAATTGGTATAACGTGAATTACGAAGGTTATATTAGACCTGAACATTCCGGCTACTATGCGCTGGGAATCTGCAATCAAGTGCTTTACGTTAACCCCGACAAAAACCTTGTCATGGTGAGAATCGGGCTACACAACAACACCTGCGCAATTATTCCAGTGCTGTTTGAACAGTTGAGCATTTCGTGGCCGACAGAATAAAACCGCAAAAGTATAAATTAAGTAGAAAACCAAACAATTCAACAATTAAACAAACAACAATTAAACATCAAGTTATGGACAAAAATGAAATGAGAGAAGTGATCGCCAAGCGTGCTGCAAAAGAATTGCACGACGGCGATGTTGTCAATCTTGGTATTGGCATTCCGACTTTGATCCCCAACTACCTTCCTGAAGGTGTCACCGTGACCCTCCAGACCGAAAACGGTGCCATGGGCATGGGCCCAACCCCCGAAGAAGGCAAGGAAGACAAGAACCTCATCAACGCTGGCGGTGGTGCCATCACGCTGCTGCCAGGCGCCTGCACCTTCGACTCGGCCACTTCGTTCGCCATCATCCGTGGCGGCCATGTGAACGTGTCGTTCCTCGGCGCCTTGCAGGTGGATGAGAAGGGCAACCTCGCCAACTGGATTATCCCTGGCAAGATGGCTCCTGGTATGGGCGGCGCCATGGACCTCGTCGTGGGTGCCAAGCGCGTGATCCTCACCATGGAACACACCCAGAAGGGCGCTCCCAAAATCCTGAAGGAGTGCACGCTGCCCCTGACCGCTGCCGGACAAGTGAACATGATCATCACCGAGATGGGTGTCATGGACATCACCCCCGAAGGCATCGTGGTGCGCGAAATCCACCCCGAGTTCACCTTCGAGCAGATGCAAGCAGCTACCGAGGCCAAGCTCATCCTTGACCCCAATTGGAAACCCATGGACATCTAATCCCTGTGGACATGGATTACAGTTTCTTGAAGATTGAGCAGCACGACCTGATCACCGTCATGAAAGTGTCGGCGCCCAAGTCGTTGAACGCGCTCAACTCGACTGTCCTGAAGGAGATCGACGACTTCGTGAGTCACCTCGATACTGCCCAGACGCGCGTCCTCATCATCACGGGCGACGGCGAGAAGGCCTTTGTGGCCGGCGCCGACATTTCCGAGATGGTGCATCTCTATGAGAAGGAAGGCTACGAGTTCAGCAAACTCGGTGCCATCGCGTTCCGCAAGATCGAGACACTGCCTATACCCGTCATCGCTGCCGTCAACGGCTTCTGCCTCGGCGGTGGCTGCGAGTTGGCCATGGCTTGCGACTTCCGTTATGCCTCGTCGAAGGCCAAGTTC
>CADCML010000088.1 GCA_902802535.1 uncultured Bacteroidia bacterium | reverse complement strand
GTCGCCGTTGAAGACGATGGCGATGCCTTCGTTTTCGGCTGCGGTCATCTCCTTGGATGCGAGGACGATGGCGTTCTTTTGGCCATAGTTGACGGCCTTAGCTGTGACAATGTTAGCCGTGTTGTTGCCGACGGTCATTGCGCCAGTTTCCACCTCTGGGGTGACATTGCCGTTGTTGTTTCCATTGTTGTTGTCTTTGCAACTGGTGCCCATCAGTGCGAGGCCGCAGAGAAGCACCAAACTAAAAAATGCTTTCTTCATAATGATGATTTTTGATGTATTTGTTGTTTAAAATATGAAAAATTTTACAAAAATCGTGCCGAATTAATGCACAGGAAAAACTTTTGTAAACCAAATTCTTCTTTGAATGGATTGGGCATACCCTGTCAGTTCTTTGCGAAGTTCAGGCTGCAACGAAGTGTATCGGATGCAGGTTTCCTGGACAGCCTCTGCCATCGCAAGGGGAAGGCTTCGGACGAGCCCGACATCAAGAGCCTCGTCGAGCGCATCAGCTTCGAGAAGACGAGGCGGGAGTGCGGAGGACGCGTCGAGGTGAACTTCTGCGCATGGATGAGGAGCAACAGGAACTATATGGTATCGTCACATACCACTCGAAAAGCTAAAAGTTGGGTGTCCCAATGCGGAAAACAGGAGATAAGTCTCACGTTTGATGTAGGCGCTTTCCATCTTCTATCTGAAATTTACTGCAAAATTACAATAAATTTCAGATTGGGCTATAAAACTCTCCAGCAATCCAAGCACAAGTATCTGGTGCGCTCGTTGTTAGCAGTCTCAGAATCTATGTCGGCGAAGGAGTTCATTTCTTGTTGTAATTATTCCACATCCGCTTCACCATGTCAGCCATTTCTTCTCGCAGCCATTGCGGTTCCAGCACTTCCAACGCATCACCATTCCAGAGGAGTTCTTGTTGGAAGTCGAAGGTGGGGCGCACTTCAACGGAAAAGATGCTGTATTCGCCCGTATGCACCAGTTCTTTCTGCGAAGGATGTAAAGGCAAGGAACGCAGATAGTTGGCCTGGTCGTGGCTGACCTTCAGTTTCACGGTCTCCAAGGGACAATCCTCGTCATGGATGATGCCGAAACAGTGTTTGAAATACTTTTCCGGATCGAATTGTTTGGGATATTTGAAGGTTTCATCCGACAGATTAGCCTCCAAGACGCGATCCAAAGCATAGATGCGGATGATGTCTTCATTGACGCTGTTGCCTACCAAATACCAACGTTGGCGGAACAACTTCACGCAATAAGGTGCCACAGGAAATGTATGTTCGTGTTCGCTCCAAAAGCCTTTATAGGTAATTTCAAGCAACTGGCTTTTCTTCATCGCTTCCATGATTATTGTGAGAAAGCCTTGCCCTGACGGAATGTTTTCAAGCAGGATGCGGTCGCTGAGCGCCTTGTTCTCAAGCAGTGTGTTATTGACCGACATGGTGTTGAGCAGCCAGCGTTGGAAGCCGCCTTCCTCCAAATCTTCGCGGTTTTCGATGTAATAGCGGTCGTCATCGTGCTTGTCGCACATGATCACCAAGCCGAACATCTCTTCCACTGCGTTTTTCCAATTGTTGAAGGTACGGCGCGGAATCTCCTCCCCTTCGCTCAACTCGCTTTGCGTCCATTTTCGGTTGATTTCCTTCAATGTGATTTTCTTGGCTTTGTATAGCGTCTCGACGAGCCAGACGTATTTGTTGATGAGGTTTTTGGACATGGTGGCTAATTATTATTGTAATTACCATTCTCTCTAGTACCAAGTTTCTTTTTGTATAAAGTCTCTCTGTTAATTGCAACAGCAGGGATTACATTTATTGGTAATGGTTCCAAAATACTCCATTGAAAATTATGTTTGGCATAATTTGGATCATTTTCACATTTTTCTTTTAGTGTTTTATCATTACCATGGCCATTGGTGTGGACATATTCTGCCCATCTGTTCCAAATACCACTCTTTCGGCCTTTTGAAGCGTCCTTGTAGGTGACACCAACATATTGTTTCCCATTACTTTTGTCCAAGATAAGATAGACGCAATTACAAGCTTCCAATTTGGACTTCCATTCTAAATCATTTGATTCAATGATGCTTTTAAGCTCGTCAAAATTTAGAAGCACATCTTCGTATCGGGAAAACACGGGTAAATTATTACTTTTGAAACCTTTATCAATTCGAATAACTTCTTTACTGCTATTATCTTTTTTCCACAGATGCCAAGAACGATCTCTCCAATTAATAATGACTTTGTCTTTTAGTGCTTCAAACCCCTTGATTTCTTGAAAATCAAAAATGCCTACACCATAACCTTTTTCTTCGGGTATTTTGCAACTTTTATATACGCCAATAAATCTTGCTTCAGAATTTTCTTCGCCGATAAAAGAAACAATATATTCGACATTTTTAAATTTGTTTAAATCTTGTTCGTTTTGGTACTGAATAAATTCTTGGTAATCATACCGATACATTTGGATTAATGAGCCTGTGTACGTTTTGTCTTGATAATGATGCTCCTCTTGATCATTCTTGTGTCTAACAAATTTAACTTTTTCAGAATTGTCAAACTCATCATTTCTTCCTTTTAGAAGTTCTTGAATTGTAATGATAATATTATTACCCATTTTTTTAAGAGTTATAAGGTTCCGCAAAGTTACACTTTTTTCCTTACCACCAACTCTCCCTAATCCAATAAAATATTCGTTCCCGAATTTCCTCTCTGGTTTCGTTGGGATGTGCTTGTCGGTGTTCTTCTTCAATAGCGGCAAAGATGCTTTCGCCGTCCAAATTCTTGTTGTCGAGTTTCCAAACGGGATAACTCTGTGGAGAATATTTGTTTTTCTCAAAATATATCGACGTGCCTGCTTTCAGTAGTTCTGTGAGCAGTTTCACAGCCTCTCCTTTTTCAAGTTTATAAATACGTAGCGTGATGTCAGGAATGCGTTTATCTGCAAGCGCTTCGATATATCTTTCAAGGCAATGCTGTGCCATCACGCGATATGTGTATTCCCTATCTTCGGCATAGCGAGCAATTACTCGGTTCAGGTCGCCACCGCGTTGGACAAAGGTGCCCAAGCGTGCAAGCTTGACTTCCATTTTGGAATAACTTTCCCATTCGCAGGATGCGTTGTCCCAATACTCGCGGTTGGCAAGGATACCCTCATATTCCTCAAGTGGAACGTTCTCATAATAATTTGTCATCGCATTCAATAATTGGTTTATGCTGCAAAGAAAAAGAAAGCCTGTGCCAAATTGAAGCACAAGTAAAATAAAAATGCTTTTTCAAATAAATTCAAAAATCTTTGTTTGGGTATTGAAAATTTATGTAATTTTGGCATCGAATTCCGAAATTGCATAAAGATGAAAATACAGTATTTGCCACGAGACATGGAGAAGGCTATCATGGAAGCCTCTGAGTATTATTCGGTTATATGTATAATAGGCCCTCGCCAATCGGGCAAGAGCACGCTGTTGAAACACCTTTTCCCTGGATATGTCGAATACAGCATGAAAGACATGCATGTGCGCGAATTTGCGCTGAATGATCCCGTGGCCTTTCTCAGCCAAACCACAGAAGGCATGTTTCTTGACGAGATACAGAAAGCCCCAGTGCTAATGGAATACATTCAAGGCATCATAGATCACGACCCTAATCGCAAGTTCTTATTGACGGGAAGTTCCAACTTTGAGGTGATGAAAGGCGTTTCAGAGTCGCTCGCTGGTCGAGCGGGTGTCTTTGAACTCTTGCCAATGACCTTAGGCGAAACCCTGGTCGTTCATGAGGGCATAGATTTGTCGAAGCTAATGTATGAAGGCCTTTATCCAGCGGTGGCCGCTGGCAAAAACACGGCAAGGTTGTTTTACCCTTCATACGTGAAAACCTATATTGAGAAAGATGTCCACGACCTATTGAAGATTCAAGACCAAATGCAATTCATGCGTTTTATGAAATTGTGTGCGGCGCGAATAGGCTCCATTTTTGTCGCCACCGAACTCGCTTCAGAAGTGGGCGTTGACTCAAAGACGGTCACGCGTTGGCTCTCCGTGTTGCAAGCATCCTACCTTGTAACCCTGTTGCCACCTTATTACGAAAACATTTCCAAACGCTTGGTAAAAAGTCCAAAACTCTATTTCAACGACACTGGTTTGGCTTGTTATCTACTTGACATTGAATCACCTAAGCAACTTGACCGCGACAAGATGAGAGGAGCATTGTTTGAGAATATGATTGTCATGGATGTGCTCAAGCATCGCTACAACCAAGGATTGGAAGGCGGTGTTTATTTTTACCGCGATTCCAACCAGAATGAAGTGGACATTTTGCTCAAACAAGAAGGCGAAATTACGGCAATCGAGGTGAAGTCTTCATCGACCTATCATCCCTCATTTGAAAAGGCTTTGAGACAAATCACGGAATGGGTGGAAACACCAGTTGCAAAAAAGGCCATCGTGTATGCTGGCGACTTTGAAAACACTGAAGGAAATGTCAAGCTATTAAATTACAAACACTTAGCAGGATTGCTTTGAGGCTTAACTAACTCAAAATCTTCCTTTGAATAGAACGGACATACTGCATCAGTTCTTTGCGAAGTTCAGGCTGCAACGAAGTGTATCGGATGCAGGCTGTAAGCCAATCAAGAATGACTTGCCGATAGGCTTTGCCTTTGTATTCAATGAGTGCAGGGGCTTCAGTTCGTTGGTCGTTGAGGGTTAAACTAAGCCGATTGCGCATATACTCAACGATAATGCTTCTACCCTGATTGTCAACAATCATCAAGTTGGGGCGTACTTGGGCGGATTCACAATCGAACGGGAATGGCCGTTTCTGCCGTATCACTTCATTGAGGAAAGCATACATAAAGACACGCCCCATGCCGTGCTCGTCCTCGTGACTGAGCAGACGAGCGATGGTGGTTGTATCAAACAGCTTACTTGATTTCGTTAGCATAATGTGTTGTGTTGTAGTTGCTACGCTGCAAAGAAAAAGAAAGCCTGTGCCGAATTGGGGCACAGGCTGATTTGTTCAACACTCTTTTACTAAAAAACCTACTATCTTTTCTGTACGCTGTTCGATTTTAGGCTTGTCCCATTTTAGGTCATTCTCGGTTAATGTCACTATCTCACGTTGTTGGTAAAGGTGCTCGTATGTGCTTCTTTTTAGCACAAAAGGCTTGTTGCCGATGGATTCGTTATGTGCAGCGGAAAGCAGAAGGAAGTTGCCCAAATGGTACATGTAATTGTCCCAAAAATCTTGGTCGTAGGTGTCGTAGCCAGCAGCCTCTTTTTCGTCGTTTTGGGTTTGCGGAGCGATATGTTCCAAATCGCGCTTCTTGATACTATGGAACTGAATGGGCGAATAACCTTTTCCAGCAAGGTCAATCAAGTGGTTTTCGTATTTCCACAGGACGATTTTCGCTAACCAATGGCTATTTTGATTCCAATTTCCCGATGCTGCATTACGAAGTTCATCGTTGTTCCAATAGTGCCACCACCAGTTTTCGTTTGTCTTCATCCAATTGATTCTTCCAATAACGTCTTCGGGTGATTTGTTGAGTTTTTCAAACACGTCTTTCAGTCGAGAACGCATATCGGCGCGGGTACCCACTATCGAATCGCGAAGAACCAAGTCTCCAAGTGCTTTTGCCATACGGCTGATGTCGTATAAGGTCATGCCGTTTGAATATGCCTTGATAAAAAAAGGCAGAACGATGTAATATCGACCACAAAGCAAAGCACTTTCTATATTGACATCTCTTTTGCTGTCTTCGAGCAGTTGCTCCAAGTTGGTGAAGGTATTGGCCAAGGCATGGGTGAAGTTCATAATGAATACCAATCGGCTTGGCTGTTTCAAGGCTTTGTCAACCTCGTCCATGGCATTGTCGCGCCAAAGTGAGTTGAAATACACTTGCATTGTTCTTGACAAAACGTCATCCTCGTCCACAAAATCCTCAATCTTTGAGATGTTTAGATAGATGTTCTCAAACCTTTCTTTCACTTCTTGGATCATGCTTTCGGCATCTAATCCGCCATAAAGGTGTAGGTTGTACATGAACTGTGCCTTGATTATCTCAAGATTCGAGGGCTTCTTTCCTCTGTTGTTTTGAAAAATGAACATCTGTATTCCTTCCGACTCGGAATTAACGATATGGGTGGTGCAAGCGGCTTTTGCCACGGCTTTTACCAATTCGATTGTCGTATCTAATCCAAGTCGCACAAGCTGCAAATAGAGATAGTCGTAGGCTTTTGTTATCCGCATCCCTGAAGTCGTCTTGATGCCATACAAATCATGCTTGGTCTGGTCTATCACATAATCACGCATGAGTATGTTGTCGTATGCCACGGTCGAGAAACGATATGTGCTGTTCCGTTTTACCATGTCCTCGTACATTTCGATTTCTTCCTCTTTCAAGTCGCGATTCTCCTTCATAACGCGAAATGCAACCGAGAGGAAAATGCTGATTGTTGTAAGGCGTTGTTGTCCGTCAATGACAGCGAAATTGTGTCCGTCTTTTTGCTCAAACAAAAAATGCCCAAAATAATAAGGAGCTGAGCTGCCCGATTTGATGTAGTCCAACAGATCGTTGAGGAATGTGTTTACATGCCCGTTTTCATTCTTTTCGGTCGTATTCCATGAGTATGCTCTTTGATAATCTGGTACCATAATTCGGTTGCCAGAAAACAAATCATTGATGGTTGTTTTTGCTTCCATAGTTATTGTTATTTGTTTTAGCCAATTCTATACTCGTCTTTATGTTTTTCTCTCCAGTTGCTCATTTTGGGGAAGATTTCTTTTTCAAAATATTCTTTGATGTCGTTTTCAGAATCTTTTTTACCGAATATCTTAATTTCGCACCTTCCATCATCGGTTATTGGAAGGTTTTGGTATTCTTTCCAGATGTCATCACTAAGAAGATTTTTAGTTGCTTCTTTTTTGTTCTTCCTTAAGAAAAGCAGAACACTGATGGTCTCGTCAGAATTAAACACCGAATCACAGCAAAGAGAGTTTTCGGCAGGGTCTTTCCGAAACGCTTCGCCGTCATAGTTCAGATACAATTCGTGAACCAAAGTGCGTTTGCCATAAATCCATTGGCGGAAGCCTGGAGCTTTAATGTTTTGTTTGAGTTGTTTAATCCATTCATAAATGTTGATGCTTTCCACACTATTACCTTTTTCATATACTGTTATGGATTTGAAATTATCAACGGCATCTATTCTGTTTTGCTTGTTGCCATCAGCGAGTTCCGTCTCTTTTTTCTTGTAAAGCTCCTCCCTAAAGGTCTCATTGATGGCAAACATTTCCTCCAAAAGGTTGAAGTTTTCATTTGGATTGTTGATGTTTCTTACGATGTTTGCAACGTGCATACTGATTTCTTTGATATGCTCTGATGAAGTATGCATGTCGATGAAGGAAACTTGAAATTGGAGGTCTATTACTTCTTCCTTGTCGATTTTGTTGTCGCGGATTATTTCATTTAGTTTGTGAAGAAACTCCTGATAGATGCGAAGTTTTTCCTCATACACCTTGGCCTCTTTTTCCTTTTCTTGCTCAATTGCTGCTTGCCCTTCTATGAGTTTTGCTTGGCTTTGAGTCTGGAGCCTCAATAGAATGGATGTGATGAAAGCTGCAATAACAGCACCCGCCAAGGCTGCAAAGAGCTGAGAGGCAATTTCCGACTCCTGCCATGAATGTGACATCCACGCCAATAGAATAAAGGCGATGAGTAGAAAGATGCCTATAAAATACAAAACGGGAGTCAGTTTGTTTTCTTTTTGTTTTTCCATAATCTTGTCCTCCTATTCCCAACGACGGCTGATTTCTTTTAAACGGCTGTCGTAGGTGTAAATCATCTTGTTTCGACGGAAATTGACGGAGTTTCCTGCCACATTACGGAATTCACCGAGTGTTGATTCCCAGTTGCGTGCAATCTCTTTTAGCCTGTCGTCCATCGTGTAGAACATTTTGTTTCTTCTGAACACGATAAAAGTTCCACTGAAACCCATCAGTTCACCTAAAGTGCTTTCCCAGTTGCGGGAAATTTCTTTTCCTTGTTCATTTAAAACATAGTACATTTTGTTTTTGTAAACAATGTCTGCAATCATTTCTTAATACCCTAATACGTCACGGGCGCAACTTCTTGTTTATGTGCTTCCGCTAACGGGTTTCCGCATTTCCGTCGTGCTCAAGTATAAAAAGGGAGAACACGAAATCCCTTTGTCTTTTCCCCGGTTCGGCTCTGGTATGCCTCGATGCGAAACGAACAAAGCGGTCTGTGTCCTCCAAAGAGGAACAAACCTGCTGTGACTTGTTCGAGCATCAATAGTTGAATTTACCAGATTTAACCGAGCCGAAAGGTCAGCAAGTATGCAATATGTCAACTCACACAAGAATGATACTTGCATGAATTTGCTGCAAAGGTAAACATTTTTCTTAATCACAACCATTATTGACATATTGTTCAAACCGCTTTTGTTTTTCACGCAGCAAAGAAAACAAAAGCCTGTGTCAAATCGCAGCACAAGCAATAAAATACTTCAAAATAAAATCAAACCTCAAACTATCCCCGGCCCTTCAATCAATTTGGCATGGGTGTATTTCCCTTCGTTGAAGGTTTCCTTAATGGTCGTTCCGTCAAGGACATAGTACTCGTCATAGTCCGCTCGGTAAACCAAGTATCTTGCATAGTCAAACAATTCCTTGACCGTTTCCTCGGTGAGTTTCACCCATTGGATTCTGGGGCATTTGTCGGCATACAAACCACCCGCAATGAAGGCATTCACGATGTCGTCCCATTCGTATTCGGTGTGCTCAAAGATGTACCAATTATCGACCTTGCAGGCGTGAAAGAATTCGTTGTTCCGTGACATGAGACTCAAATTTTCTATTTTTCCTCCACTTGCCGTTTCAATACAAAAACCCGAAAAGCCACAAAGGGAGTTTGTTGCCAAAGGCATATTCTATGCCATCGGCTGCAATGAATGCGTTCGGCGTTCCCGCGATTTGCTTGCCGTCTTTGCTTTGCCCTCCTACTTCAATTGTGAATTTCCTGTCAATCAAGAAATCCGCTTGTTTTCCGTATTCCACCTGATGTTTGTACGCCAATTGATTCACAAGGAAAGTCTCTCGTTGTGTGCCAACCTCAACTTGAGACAGCGAAAGGGCTTGCAACAAATTGGTGTTTTCCAAATAGATCTTGTCGGGCTTTTGCATACGCTTCAAATTCAACCTGTCACTATACAAAAGGTTGATGAGTTTGGCACGATGAAGATGAGACAAATAACTCAAAATGGTATTACGGTTCAATTCCGCCATTTGTGCCATCTTGCTGATGTC
>CADCML010000087.1 GCA_902802535.1 uncultured Bacteroidia bacterium | reverse complement strand
TGGCTCATTTTGCCGCTTTCCCCGTTGGGAAAGACCTTGGCCGTAGCAGTGTATCTTCTCTGCTTCGCCTGCGTTTTTTTGCATTACGGGTTAGGTAACAAGCTGCCCATAGGCGTGGCCACTGTCACCTATGAGATTGGCACCTCTTGGATGATTTTCTTCCTCTATGCGCTGCTTATCTTTTTGGCTTTGGGATTGGGCCGGCTGTTGCATTGGGTGCCTGAAAGTTTTCTGAGACATTCGGTGGCGGGCACCTGCACCGTGCTCGGCATCATTGCGATTTTGTTGCTGTATGGCGGACTCCACTACCCTCACAAGCATCGCGAAGTGCTCGAAATCAAGACGGAAAAGCCGTTGCAAAAGCCGCTCACGATTGTGCTGGCCAGCGACCTGCACATAGGTTATCACAACCGCAAAACGGAACTGCAACGCTGGGTTCGACTCTTGAACGAGGAAAACCCCGACTTGGTTCTTTTTGCTGGCGACATTTTGGACGGCGCCATCCGACCCGTTAGGGAATGGAGGCTGGACGAGGAGTTCCGCGACCTCAACGCCCCTGTCTATGCAGCGTTGGGAAACCACGAGTATATTGCCGGCTTGGAATCCTCGCTCGCCTTCTATGAGGATGCCGGAATGTGCTTGCTGCGCGATAGTTCTGTCGTGGCATCAGGAATTCGGATTGTTGGGCGCGACGATAGGAGCAACGCTTCGCACCGTGCGCTGTCTGATTTGGCCCCGACCGACACGCTGTTCACCATCCTCCTCGACCATCAACCCTATCACTTGGAAGAGGCAGAGCGGTGCGGTATCGATTTCCAGTTCAGCGGACACACGCACCACGGCCAAATATGGCCTGCCAACTGGATTACGGACATCCTGTACGAAAAGGCTTACGGTGCCTATCAGCGCGGAAACACACATTATTACGTCACTTCAGGGTTAGGCATCTGGGGCGGAAAGTTCCGTATAGGCTCGCAATCAGAATACCTTGTCTTGAAAATTGAAGCATTGATCTCTATTCTATAGATTTCTTTTCAATACATCGCTTGCAATAAAATTCTCTATTCAGCGCGTCTTGGATTGCGAATTTCGTATTTTTGTAACCTCATTTGAAAAGCAAAACTATAATGAACATGGAAATATCCAGTCCGGAGACAATGGAACGAGCCATTTGCGAGCTAGGCATCGTCCCGTTTTTCACCAGTGCCATTCCTGGGTATTCCATCAAGGAACTTACGAAACCCGAGTTTTGGTTTGGTGGTGAGGAGGACTCGCTCGGCCCTTGGGACTGGAAGATCGACTGCCTGCAAAACGGTGGCATCGCCTACGGGAAGTTCCTCTGCGGGGGAAAAGCCGCCTTCGCAACCATTCCCTTTTACCGCGAACTAATGAACGTCCGCCGCGCCACGACATCTCCCGACAAGAACGGCGAGCGTATCATGGCCTATCTCGAAAAGCAAGGCAGCATCACCATCAAGGAGGTGCGTGCCTTGCTTGGCGTGAAAAAAGGCCAAGCTGATGCGGCTATAGGCAAGCTGATGCAGCAGTGTCGGGTCGTCACGGGAGCCATCGAGCGCGTGTATCGAGGACCCGAACAGGTTTACAACGGCTGGCAAGTGTCGTATTTCTGCACGCCCGAGTCGCTGTTCGAAGGCTTCACCACGCTCCAAACAGAACACACTCCCGAGAAGTCACTGGAGTTTTTAATCGACCACATCACGAAGCTGACGGATGGGAAGGCCACCCGAAAGCAGGTTTTGAAGGTGCTGAAATAAGCCAAGACAATCGAATGAAACGCATCATTTACATCGTTTTTGGCTTGCTTTGCGTAGGCCTTGGAGCTTTAGGCGTGGTGGTGCCAGGATTGCCCACCACGCCTTTCCTCCTGTTGGCCTCGTGGCTCTTCTACCGCTCCTCGCCACGCTTGCAGGAATGGCTATTGCAGTCGTGGTTAGGGACTTATATCCGCAGTTATCGCAGTCGCGGCGGGATGACAGTTGCACAGAAAGCCGGTACCTGTGGCATTATGGTGGCGATGGTTTTGCTTTCCACTTTCGTCTTCATCCCTAAAGGCTCTGTGGCTCGCATCATCGTGCCCATCGCTGGTGCTGTCGGTGTGCTGACGGTTATTTTTGCGGTGCCTAAGGCCAAGGAAGAGGAATAGTTTGTGCGTTTTTTTGTAGTTTTGCAACCATGAAATGGATTATTCTCATAGTCGGACATAAAATCATATCATAATGGAATTCAGACCCATGCGCCGATTCAAGCAGCAACTTCCTGACGAGGAGTGCGAAGCTATTCTGAAGGAGGCCTATCGCGGTTTCCTTTCCGTCGTTGGCGACGGCGGATATCCCTACACCATCCCAATCAATTTCGTGTATGCCGACGGGCACATCTGTTTCCACTGTGCTTTGGAAGGCCACAAGATGGATGCCCTGAAAACTTGCGACAAGGCTTGTTTCACCGTGATCGACAAGCCCGTGCAAGAGCCTGGCGATTGGTGGTACCATGTGCGAAGCGTGGTTTGTTTCGGAAAGATTACGGTCGTTAAAGATGCAGAGGAACACCTGTCGAAACTGCGACTGATAGGCGGCAAATATTTTCCCGAGGGTTACGACATGGACGGCGACATCCAAAAGAACGGTCACCGAGCCGCCATCCTCGATATGCGTGTCGAGCACATGACGGGCAAACGGGTGAAAGAGAATTAACTAAGAAGGCGACTTTTTTTTGTACTTTTGCAGCAAAATAATTACAAATGAAAGCACTCCTCATCAACGGCAGCCCACACGCCAACGGCTGCACCTTCACCGCCTTGAGCATTGTGGCGGAAGAACTACAAAAGAACGGTATAGAGACCGAAATCATCCACATTGGCAACAAGGACATCCGTGGCTGCATCGCCTGCGGCAAATGCGCCGAGTTGGGGCATTGCGTGTTCAACGATATGGTGAACGAAGTGGCACCCAAATTTGAGCAGGCCGATGGCTTTGTGGTCGGCTCGCCAGTGTATTACGCCGGCCCCAACGGAACGCTCACCAACCTGCTCGACCGCCTGTTTTATAGTGCTCATTATGACCTGCGTATGAAAGTAGGCGCAGCGGTCGTCTCGGCACGACGTGGCGGCACCACAGCCGCTTTCGACAGGCTCAACAAGTATTTCACCATCAGTGAGATGCCCGTGGTGAGCAGCCGCTATTGGAACATGGTGCACGGTCACACGCCTGAAGACGTGATGAAAGACGAAGAAGGCTGTCAGATTATGCGCGTTTTGGGTCGCAACATGGCCTTCCTCATCCGCGCCATCGCCGCCGAGCGCGAGCGCAATGGATTGCCCGAAAAGGAAGTGGTGAGATATACTAATTTCATTAGGTAAGAAAAAGGAACGACGAAACGGAAGAGCCATAGTTTGTTATGACTTCCGCGTCAATCTTTCAATTTCTTTGGAAATATCTTCAATCACATCCTTATTTGCAATCTCTCCATCCAAACTGAAGACTATAAAGACTTTTCCGCCAAATTGGTTCGTAAAATCATTGAAATTTGCTTTCATTCTTTCGGAAGGTGAATAGTTTCCGAAATTAGCTTTGGCCGTAATTGGTTTTATCTGTACTCCTATGGCTCTATCGCCAATACGAGCAATATAGTCTATGTCGCCTGCGTGATCAAGTTCCGGGTCACTTTCCTCAAAAATGATTTCTGGAAACAGTCGAGCTAATCCATCATTAACAACTGATTTTTCACGAATGTAACCGTCATAAGTACGGTTGATAGTCAAATTAAAGATGTAGTCAATGCAATCTTGTTCTGTCAGTTGGGAAAAAGCCTCTTGCCATTCTGGGATTACTATCTCTGTGATTTTTGCATATAATCTTTCTCCGAGTTCTGTAAGACTTTCTTTGGTTATCTTGTAATTGTTTTTGCCGGCAGTTTCTGCATTTTCAAAATACCAATTTTCCCATTCTTCGATTGTTTGGGGCTGACATTCACGGATTAGTGCCATTACAGCACCGACTTTGTTTGGACGTGACAATTGGTAAGTTTGGCAAGCATAGTTCAAAACCTTTTCTTTCTTGCCAAACTCCATTGAATGTTTCTTTAGTTCCTTTTTAGCCATTATTATGATTATTCCAATTATTACGTAATGTGGCTGCTCTATTTTTTATTGAATCCGCCCTGTTTTCTAAACTTTCACAAACACGATTTAATTCATCTTCCGTTTGAATTATCCAATAACCATCTTTCCACATTAAACTTCCAATGCAAGCATCGTGAGAAAAAATTAGATCTCTAACTAATTCTCTGATGTGCTCATTTGTAACGCCACCGCTTTCAAGATTTAGTTCTTCTCGTATTTGAGTAGACGTCTTTCTGTTTTCATATCCAAGAGCATTTTCTCTTAGGTAATTCAAAATAGCACTTTGTTCGTCATTCATATTCTACATTTTTTAAATTTTTAAACTTATCTTTGTACTTATAATCAATACTTTCGTCAACCAAAGCCAGCCCGTTTTTTAGCAGATGTGCATTGATGAAAGTCTTGTTTTCCAGATACATATAAACCATCAAATGGTTTTCGGAATCGTATTTTATAGTATCGTATTTCAAAAATACTTTCTTGCCTTTGAATTTCGACAACAGGAATTCTGTTGCCTTGCCGTTGATTTGAGGATCTTGTTTTATTCCTATTAATCTTACGGTTATTCCATTGCTTAGGGAAATCAATTCGGGCGAGACAACTCGCTTGACGCTGAAAAGCTCTTCTCTTTCGGTTGAACCGTCCTTGTCGATTTTAGAACCGAATTGCAACTTTTTGACATCAATTTTTTTGTCGGTTTTATGGACATCTACAAATCGGTACGGCAATTTGTCAAATTCTTCCGCAACATCAATCGTGTCGTCTTGTTTGATTACTTTCAGTTTTGTAGCTTCCCAAATATTGTTCGTGTCTATTCTGTTTTTAATCAATGGTATAAAATCGCTATTGATTTCATAGCCAACCGAATTTCGCCCCAGTGCTTTTGCAGCTGCCGCAGTCGTGCCGCTTCCCATAAATGGGTCCAAAACCGTTTCTTGTGGGAATGAAAACATTTTAATCAGTCGTTTGGGCAACTCTTCAGGAAACATCGCCAAATGCTTGTCTTGTTTTGCGCCGTTAAAATACCAATGGCCATTGAAATAAGTGTTCCATTCCTCGTTGGTCATCGCGGCTTGCTCTTTTTGTTCTTTTGTCGGTTTGGGTGCCGTTCCTTGTTTTTTGAAAAGCAAAATATACTCAAAATCGAGTTTCACGATGCCGTTTCGGGGATGGGGAAAACTTCCCATAACCGCTCCGCCACCTGTCGTGTTCATCGTGGTGCTTTTTTGCCAAATAATCTGCCCCATAAAGTCAAAACCAATCGTCTCACAAAATCTGATGATTTCCGAATGAATAGGAATGACTTTATATCGACCATAATAGACAGAACGGGCAAATTGGTCACCGATGTTGATGCACAACCGGCAACCATCGTGCAACACCCGATGACACTCTTTCCAAACCAAATTCAGATGGTTGATATATTGCTCGTAACTGTCGTTGAATCCGATTTGGTTCTCACAGCCGTAGTCCTTTAACTGCCAATACGGTGGTGACGTGACAATCAGATGCACCGACTTGTCAGGTATCAGCATCATTTTTCGGCTGTCGCCATTGATGATGGTATGGTTCGTTTTATAATTTGTGCAATCTTGATTCATTTTGTCGGTTTTATGTTTGCAAAATTACAAAAATATTGGATTTTCAAGGATGTTTTTCGCAAAAGCATCGGCGCTGACGGGAAAAATGTAGTATTTTTGCAAAGTATAAAAACAAAGGTGATTATATACTTAATGGCAAAAACAAAACACAAACCACTGATTTTGACTTGTTTGTTGAATTAAAACCCACAAATCAACTCTATACATTGCAAACATTTGTTTATCAGGTTTATAGTTCCCAATATTAAAACAAGAACCACTTATGAACAACACCCCCACAGGAAAAGACTATGTCGGCAGCGACGACCTCTATGCCGATGTACAGCGCACGATGCGCCTCGCAGCGGAGATGAACACGGGCTACCATACTGAAGCCGAAGTGCGCGACTATATGCGGCAAATCACAGGCTCCGAAATCGACGAGACACTCCGCATTTTCACGCCGTTCCATATCAACTATGGCAATAAGACCACCTTCGGGCGCGACTGCTTCGTCAACTTCGGCTGCACCTTCCTCGCCTTGGGTAGCATCACCATTGAGGACGACGTTTTCATTGGGCCGCATTGTGTGTTGGCCACGGAATACCATCCTGAAAACCCCGAAACGCGCCATTCCCTGCTCACCAAACCCATCGTCGTAAAGCGCAATGCTTGGCTTGGGGCTAATGTCACAGTATTGGCGGGCGTCACCATCGGCGAGAACGCCATCGTGGCAGCGGGAAGCGTAGTAACCAAAGACGTGCCTGACAATATGGTCGTGGCGGGGAGTCCGGCGAGGGTGATTAGGGAAATCAAGAAGGGATAAACTAATAATCAAACTATTTCCCCAAATATTCGCTGGGCGTGAGACCAGTCATCTTTTTGAAAAGGCGAGTGAAATGATGGGGAAAATCGAAGCCGAGGAGGCGCGAGGTCTCGCTGATGTTGTGACCGTTCATGAGCAGACTCTTGGCTTGATTGATGACATAGTTGTGGATGTAGCCGATGGCCGTTCCTCCTGTCGCCTTGTGGACGATGTCGCCGAAATATCGCGGCGAATAAGCCAACTCTGAGGCGCAATAGGCAACGGTAGGCAGGCCTTGTGAAAGCTGCCGATTCTCGCGGAAATACTGTTGCAGCAGGTCGAGAAAGCGCTTCAAGAGGTCGCTGCCGCCATTATCTTCTTCAGAAAGTTGCCGCTGATAGATTCGGTTGCAGTATTCCAGTATCAGGTGCAGATAGCCCAACAAGATGCTTCTGAGCGAGAGCGAGTCGTCGTGAGCCACCAACTCTTGCCGCATCTGAGAGAGCAATTGTGTAATGGAGTTCCATTCATCAGGCTCCATCCGCAGCGAGCTGGTGAAGAAATAAGAGAAATACTGGTAACGACTAATCTGACGTTCCAGTTCAGAGCCGTGTAGCAGCTCGGGCGACCACAGAAGCACCCATCCGCTCAGCGAGATGCGCTCCCCATTGTCCTCCAAGCCGCCAATCTGTCCTGGCTCAACGGCAATAATCGAGGCATCGCTCACCTGCAAAGTTTTCATGCCATACGAGAGATCTTTGGGAAACTGGCGTTGGATAAAGAGTCCATAGACACCGTAGTTGTTCAGGCTATGGCGGAAAGGAGGTAGTTCATCGTAATGAATAATGCTGACCAATGGATGCAGCTCAGGAGCATCCACGAATCGGGCATAATCGTTGGGGCTATCAATTTTCAGTATCTTTTTCATCGTGGGGGCAAAGTTACGATTATTCCGATAAATAAGATAAAAATGGTACTATATTTTATACTTTTTGCTCATTTTCTGCGAAATTGGTATTAATTCAGCCAATTTGTGTAATACCTTTATTAAACAACAAGCGTACTTTTGCCAACGAAATTAGAATTATACCTAAATGAAACAGATTCTTTGGTTATTGGCTGCAATACTGATAACAGGTTGCACAAAAAACAGCGAGACTTTTGCACAGACTATGGAACAGAAAATGTATATCACCATCGGCGAGGAGACGCACACCGTCACAATGGAAGACAATGTCGGAACACGAGCCTTGATTGCCGCTCTGCAAACCGAAAACATCGTTTACATTGCACACGACTACGGCAACTTCGAGAAAGTGGGCTATATTGGGCAGTCGTTCCCCACGGCAGACCACCAAACCACCACTTCTGCGGGCGATATTGTCTTATACAACGGCGACAACATTTGCATTTTCTATGGTAGCAACTCTTGGTCCTATACACGCATCGGCAAACTCGACAACTTGTCGGCTGACGAGGTGCGTCGTTTCGTCAAGGCGGGTGAAGGTGAAGTGGCTATTACGCTTTCATTGCAGCCCATCTATACAGGAATCCAAGAACTATCACCTGACGAAAACAGCGAAGAAACGACCTACACCATTACTGGACAGATTGCCCCCAAGGGCTATAAAGGCATTGTGATTCAAAATGGGAAAAAAAGAATAAACTATTGATACCATGAAAAAAACAATCATCCTGGCAACTGTGGTGGCACTCATGACCGCCTGCAACAATCAACCGCAAACAACAGAAGCAACAGAAACTAAAAAAGAAGAAATGAAACAAGAACTGAACCTCACGCAGGAGTGGGACAAGGTGTTCCCGCTGAGCGAGAAAGTGAACCACCGCAAGGTGACATTTGAAACACAATACGGCCTGACGTTGGCCGCTGACCTCTATACGCCGAAGGATGCCGAAGGCAAATTGGCGGCTATTGCCGTGAGTGGGCCTTTTGGTGCCGTCAAGGAGCAGTCGAGCGGCCTATACGCTATGAAGATGGCAGAGCGTGGCTTCGTGGCACTGGCTTTCGACCCTTCCTATACTGGAGAAAGCAGCGGTGAGCCTCGCCGTACAGCCTCACCTGACATCAACACCGAGGACTTCATGGCGGCTGTTGATTTCCTCGCAAAACAAGACAATGTCGATGCTGAAAGGATTGGAATCATCGGTATCTGTGGCTGGGGTGGCATCGCCCTCAACGCTGCCGCCGCCGACACCCGCATCAAGGCCACCGTGGCCAGCACAATGTACGACATGACCCGCATCAGCGGTAACGGCTATTACGAGTCCAACGACAACGAGGCCGACCGCCACGCTGCCCGTGAAACCCTCGCCAAACAGCGACTTACCGACCCGATGGCAATGGCAGGCGGTGTCATTGACCCGCTGCCCGATGAGGTTCCGCAGTTCGTGAAAGACTATCACGCTTATTATAAAACGCCTCGAGGCTACCACAAGCGCAGCGGCAACAGCAACGACGGTTGGCGTGTCATCGGAACACAGGCCTACGCCAACAGCCGTTTCCTTTACTACATCAACGAAATCCGCTCCGCCGTCCTCGTGATGCACGGCGCGGAAGCCCATTCGCGCTATTTCGGC
>CADCML010000086.1 GCA_902802535.1 uncultured Bacteroidia bacterium | reverse complement strand
AACGGCGGCTGCCGACACATATTCCTCACCGTGCTGCTGCATCTTGCGGATGTGGCTGTAGTAGAGCGGCAACCGGCTCAAGGTCGATTTCGGTACTACTAATGAGGTGTTGTGTTGCGTTGCCATATCGATACAAATTTATCTATTTGTTTGATGGCGCAAAAATAGTGCATTTTCCGATACGGTGTATCAAAAAAATGCACTAATTTTGAAAAGAATTATATATTGCTGATTTTTAGGGTGATAAATAATCACGGAGCAATCTCAATCTCAACACCAACGCTCCAAGGCGAAGGATTGTTGGCCTTTGTGCCAAGAATCGGGTCGTCTTTGGTCAGGATGGGGGAGAGGCGATAACTGCCGTAAACACCGATGTTGATGACATTGAACGACTTTGCTGTCATACGGTTGCGGATTGAGGGCGTTGCCGTCGTTATCCGTCCAATTGATGTTTTCAATGAGCGTGATGTTGCGTGTGGCATTGACTCCGCCATATACGCCCAAATCCCAGTTGATGCCCCACAAGCGAATCGCGATGCGTTGGAACAGATCTCCACGCAATTGGAAGTTTTTCATGCGGGTTTCGCCTTTCAAAAGGTCCAATTGGCCGTCTTTGTTGCGGCAAAAGAACTCGTTCCAACCGAGGCCAAGACCCATACCTATTTTATATGTCTTTCCGTACATCCAGCGGAAACCCATGCCGAAATGTGCATTGAAGCCGTTCCATTGATTGGTAGTGAGAGGATGGTCCAGTTGAACGAAAATCCCTGTTTGCCAGCCTTCATTTTTCGCCTTTATAAAGGTGCCGTTTTGCCCGGCGATACGTTTGCTTTTGTTTGCAATGTTGGGCTCGCCGCTCATACCGCTGATGGGGCAGGAGTCATAGAAACCGTTGTAACTGACATTGAGTTTCTTGCCGTCACCCAAGTCCTTGTTCTTCAACAGGATGCCTGTGGAATCGGGCATGGATTGGTAATAGCCGACCAAAACACCGTCGGAACCCTCCAAATTAAAGAAAACAAGTTGATTTTCAACTATTTCTGTGAAAGCAATACGCACACCGTCCTTTTCCTGAATGAGATTGAAAGAACGCTCAGCAGGCTTCAATTCATTGGTGAAATAGGTTGCTTGGGGAACGCCGTAACCGTATGCATAATCAAAATAAGGGTAGAGATCAGCGGATTTTTCGATTTCGGCTTTCATTTGGAGTGCAGTTTTGTCGCGCATGGTTTGCCAGGCGCAGGCGCAGAAACCAGCAGTCAGCGGACTTGAAAATGATGTTCCGAAAGCGGGGGTAAAACCTCCATCCGGATTGGCAACTTCGGCCTTACCGAAGGCTACCACATTGGGCTTTTTGCGCTTGTCGGCAGTTGGACCAAAAGAACTGAAACTGATATGGACGTATTTCTCCAAATCGGCATTGATGCCGCCCACGCAAAGCACATGCTCTGCATCGGCGGGCGTGATGATGGTCATCCAACGCTTGTCGTCGCCCTCGTTGCCGGCGGAGTTGCAAATCAAAATGCCCTTTTCGACGGCTTTGTTGGCGGCTTTGGCCACGTAGGAGGTGCCGTCCATGTCCTTGGTCCAGTGGCGGTCCTTGCCGTAGCCGAGCGAGCTGTTGATGATGTCAGCACCGTTCTTGTCGGCCCACTCGGCACCTTGCGCCCACCACACCTCTTCCATAAAAGGCTCGGGGTCTATTTCGGTGCGGGCGAGGAGGAATTCGGCACCAGTAGCTAAACCAAGTTTCTGTCCTTCAGCGTTGATGCCCGCGATGCAGCTCAGCACCATGGTACCGTGGGTGCTCCAACCATAGACGTTTTCCTTCTTGTTCGGGAAGTTGTAGGTCTTCAGAATTTGGTGGTTGTCGCGAAGATGCTGGAAAGCAGGGTGGGTGTCCACTTTCGGGAAGCCGCCATCCATCACGCAGATGCGGAGGCCTTTGCCGTCAATGCCCTTGTCGACGAAATGCTGTCCACCAAAGCGTTTCAGTTGGTCGGTAAGAATGTCCATAGTTTCCTTGTCGTCGCCATTGCGAGGAGTAACGCCAAAGCCATCCATGCTTGATGATTCTGGATTGCTTCGCTCCGTTCGCAATGACGCAAGCGTTCCTTTGGAAACAATTTCTTGTACACGCTCAACAAAAGGCAATTGGGCAATCCGCTCGGCATTGTCGTCAGTGGCTGCAACGCCCATGGCATTCAACCAACGTGATTCTCCGAAAACCTCTGTAGAATAGGCGTTTACAGCACTCACATAGCTGTCGTTCAGCGGATAGTTGGTGATGTCGTAAAGGTCGGCACCACATTGGTTGTAACGGGCGATGGCTTTCGCATCGAAGTAGGAATAGGGGTCGAATTGGGTGTCGTTTTTGTCGGTGAAGAATACCCAGAAACACTTTTCTTGTGCCATTGCCACAGTCGAAACGAGAGCAAAAACGGCGATGATGAAAATTTTTCTCATAAAATTTGAAATTTGATGCAAAGGTACGGTTTTATTTTCTAATTTTGTCCCAAATTTCTAAAAATGACTGCCTATGGATAAAAACCTTACCAAAGAAAAATTCGAGATTTTCATGATGCTTTGCGCCTCTGGAATCGACGGCAACATCTCAATGAAAGAGTTGGAACGCATTTGTATGCAGTTCGACGAAAAGAGCTACAACGAGGTCTTCGAGTCGTGGAAGTCTATGACCAGTCCGGCTTGGCTCAGCTTCTTCAAGGAGCACAAGGACGAGTTCCTGAAGACCGAGGAAGACAAGGCTGCTTTTATGGCCGACATCAACGATATTGTCGCTGCCGAGGAAGGCGAGGTCAACCAAAAGGAAAAGAACTTCATGAAGGTTCTCGAAATGCTGATGAATGACGAGCTCTAATGCCGCCATCGTCAATGAAACAACGGCTTTCTGTTGGACTACACACCATCAGAAAGCCGTTTTTCGTGCCCCAAAACGACCATTTCTAAATTAGAATCATTCTAATTTACATTTTCCGTTAAAATTCAAAGTCAAACATATTGAAATTCAAATTGTTGCAAAACGGTTGAGTTTCAAAAAAACTTTCCCTATTATTTGGAATGAGTGCTTTATTTCCCTAAATTTGCAGCGTTTTTCGGGAAACCATCCCGACAAGCAAAGAAAACAAAGTCAAATCACTTAATATTAACCCCTAAAAGGAAAAATATGGCAAAAGTAAAGTCATTAGCTGAACTGAAAGCTATGAGAGAAAAGCTTCAGTCGAACCTCGACCTTCGCGAAAAGAGCAACGACCCTGATTCGTTGGTGCAAGTTAAGGTCGCCATGGCCACCTGCGGTATCGCCGCCGGTGCAAAACAAGTTATGGAACACATGATGGAGAAGGCCGACGAGCTGAAGCTCGGCATCGTCTTCACCCAAACCGGCTGCATGGGCTACTGCCACGCCGAGCCGACCATCGAGGTGAAGTGCCCGGGCAAGGATCCGATCGTATTCGGTCATGTCGACAACAACCGCGCTGATGAAATCCTCACCAAGTATGTGATGAACAACGAAATGGTTGAGGGCGTCATTCCCGTGAACTATGAAACTATCTAACTAACCCTTAATTCGGAGGAATTTATATGGCAAAAATCAAGATGCACGTGCTTGTCTGCGGCGGTACCGGCTGCCAGGCTTCGGCAAGTGCTCAAATCATCAAGAACTTCGAGGACATTCTCGCCGCGAAGGGCTTGCAGGATGAAGTTCAGGTGGTCAGGACCGGTTGCTTCGGCTTCTGCGAGAAGGGACCCATCGTGAAGATCATGCCTGACAACACGTTCTACACTCAGGTGAAGCCTGAAGACGTCGAGAAGATCATCAACGAGCACATCATCAAGGGCCGTAAGGTCACCGATTTGCTCTACATGGACCCTGAAAACAAGGAACATGTCGCCGACTCGAAGCACATGGGCTTCTACCGTAAGCAACTGCGTATCGCTTTGCGTAACTGCGGTTTCATCAACCCCGAAAACATCGACGAGTGCATCTCGCGTGGCGGTTATGAGGCATTGGGCAAGGTGTTGTCCGAAATGACCCCCCAACAGGTGGTCGACGAAATCACCAAGTCGGGCCTCCGTGGCCGTGGCGGTGCTGGTTTCCCCACCGGCGTGAAATGGGGCCTCTGCGCCAAGAACAAGTGCGATGAGATGTATGTCATCTGCAACGCCGACGAAGGCGACCCGGGTGCGTTCATGGACCGTTCCATCATGGAAGGTGACCCGCACAGCATCGTCGAGGCTATGGCCATCTGCGGCTATGCCATCGGTGCCACTCACGGTTTGGTCTACATCCGTGCTGAATACCCGCTGGCTATCCACCGTTTGCAAGTCGCCATCGCCCAGGCCCGCGAATATGGCCTGCTCGGTAAGGACATCCTCGGCTCGGGCTTCGATTTCGACATCGAGCTCCGCTACGGCGCTGGTGCTTTCGTCTGCGGTGAGGAAACCGCTCTGATCCACTCGATGGAAGGCAAGCGCGGTGAACCCACGCTGAAGCCCCCGTTCCCGGCTGTCAGCGGCTACATGGCCAAGCCCTCCAACGTGAACAACGTGGAGACCTTCGCCAATGTGCCGATCATCATCACCAAGGGTGCCGACTGGTTTGCCAGCATCGGCTCCGAGAAGTCGAAGGGCACGAAGGTGTTCGCTTTGGCCGGTCAGATCAACAACGTCGGTCTGATTGAGGTCCCGATGGGCACCACGCTGCGCGACATCATCTACGAAATCGGTGGTGGCATCAAGGGTGGCCGTAAGTTCAAGGCCGTCCAAACCGGTGGTCCTTCTGGCGGCTGCTTGACGGAGAAACACCTCGACACCCCGATCGACTATGAAAGCCTCGCCGCTGCCGGCTCCATGATGGGCTCGGGCGGTATGGTGGTCATGGACGACACCTCCTGCATGGTGGCCATCGCCAAGTTCTACTTGGAGTTCACCTGCGAAGAAAGCTGCGGCAAGTGCTCGCCCTGCCGTATCGGTAACAAGCGTATGCTCGAAATCCTCACCAAGATTACGGAAGGCAGAGGCACTATGGACGACCTTCAGGAACTCCGCAACCTCGCCGCTGTGATTAAGGATACCGCCCTCTGCGGTCTGGGTCAGACCTCACCGAACCCGGTGCTTTCGACCTTGGACAACTTCTGGGACGAGTATGTTGAGCACGTCGTTGACAAGAAATGCCGCGCTGGCGTCTGCAAGAAACTCATGCGTTACGAAATCGACAAGGAGAAGTGCATTGGTTGCGGCGCTTGTAAGAAGAACTGCCCCGCTGAAGCCATCTCGAAGACCGACTACATCGCTCCCGGCCACAAACTGCCGTCGATGATGATCGATCCTACCAAGTGCATCAAGTGCGGTGCCTGTATCTCAACCTGTAAGTTCAATGCAATTTCTGTCAAATAAAATAGAGGAGGAGACATATTATGATTAATGTAACAATTGATAACAAACAGATTCAGGTCCCGGAAGGCACTACCATCCTGAAAGCCGCCCGCATGGCCGGTATCCATATTCCTACCCTTTGCTATTTTGAACTGGCAGGAATGAAATTTGAAAACAAGCCCGGTGGCTGCCGCGTTTGCGTCGTCGAAGTGGTGAAAGACTTCAACGGACGTCCGCGTCGTAACCTTGCCCCGGCTTGCGCCACCGACTGCGTGGAAGGCATGGAAGTGCTGACCCACAGCGCCCGCGTCATCAACGCCCGCCGCACCGTGGTCGAACTCATCCTTTCCGACCACCCGGCCGACTGCTTGACTTGCCCCAAGAGCGGCAACTGCGAGCTTCAGTCACTGGCCCAATATCTCGGCATCCGCGACATCCCGTTCAAGGGTGAACAGAGCCACTATCGTCAAGACATGTCGCCCAGCATCATTCGTGACATGGACAAGTGCGTAATGTGCCGCCGCTGCGAAAACATGTGTAACAACGTCCAGACCGTTGGTGCCTTGAGCGCCATCAACCGTGGCTTCAGCGCCGTCGTGGCTCCTGCCTTCGAGCAAGACCTCGTCGACTCGCCTTGCGTCATGTGCGGTCAGTGCGTCCAGGTGTGCCCCGTTGGCGCCCTCAGCGAAGTGGACGACACCCGCAACGTCATGGCTGCCATCAACAACCCGAAGAAGACCGTCATCGTCAACACGGCTCCCGCTACGCGTGTGGCCCTTGGTGAAGAGTTTGGTATGCCTGCTGGCACCATCGTCACCGGTCAAATGGCCGCTGCCCTGCGTCGCCTCGGCTTCGACTATGTGTTCGACACCGACTTCACTGCCGACCTTACCATCATGGAGGAAGGCACCGAGCTCCTCGGCCGTATCAAGAAGTTCATGGCTGGTGACAAGAGCGTCCGTCTGCCTATCCTCACTTCCTGCTGCCCGGGTTGGGTCAACTTCTTCGAGCACAACTTCCCCGACATGCTGGATGTGCCTTCAACCGCCAAGTCGCCTATGCAAATGTTCGGCGCTGTCGCCAAGAACTACTGGGCCGACAAGATGGGCATCAAGAGAGAAGACCTTGTCGTCGTCTCCATCATGCCTTGCTTGGCCAAGAAGTACGAAAGCAAGCGTAAGGAATTCTACAAGGATGGCAATCCCGACATCGACTACGTTCTGACGACCCGTGAGTTGGCCCGCTTGATCAAGCAATTCAACCTCGACCTGAAGGACATGCCGAGCGAGGACTACGACGACCCGCTGGGCGAATCCACAGGTGCCGCCGTCATCTTCGGCGCCACTGGTGGTGTGATCGAAGCTGCCACCCGTACCGCCTACGAGGTGTTCACCGGCAAACCGCTGCCTAAGATCGACTTCACCGAACTCCGTGGCATCGCTGGCATCCGTGACGCTTGGGTTGACTTCGACGGAACACCCATCCATATCGGTATCGCCCACGGTCTGTCCAACGCCCGCGCCCTGCTCGAGAGAGTGCGCGAAGGCAAGGAACAGTTCCACGCCATCGAGGTCATGGCCTGCCCCGGCGGTTGCGTCGGCGGCGCTGGTCAGCCCTACCACCACGGCAACAGCGAGATCATCAAGAAACGTACGGAAGCCATCTACCGCGAGGATGCTGGCAAACCCATCCGTAAGTCGCATGAGAATCCTTCGATTAAGAAGATCTATGCCGAGTACTTCGGTGAGCCTTGCGGCCATCTGTCACACGAACTGCTGCACACCCACTATTTCGACAAGTCAGACCATGTTGAAATCAGCGAGTAATTCAATAACCAGTAAATAATAGAAAGGAAAATAATATGGCAGTTATTAAATTATCAGAATCGAAGATCAACTTCGTGAAGGAAGTGTGCAAGTCGTTCGGCAATAAGGCCGGCGAGGTCATCAACGTGCTTCACAAGGTTCAGGGCGAGTTCGGCTATTTGCCGGCTGAGGTTCAGGAATTGGTCGCCAAGGAACTGAACATCCCTGTTTCGAGAGTCTATGGCATCGTGTCGTTCTATTCCTTCTTCACCATGACCCCGAAGGGCGAGCACCCGATCAGCGTTTGCTTGGGTACCGCTTGCTATGTGCGTGGTGCCGAGAAGGTGTTGGACGAGCTGAAGCGTCAGCTGGGCATTGGCGTCGGCGAGGTCACTCCCGACGGCAAGTTCTCCCTGACCTGCCTGCGTTGCGTGGGCGCCTGCGGTCTTGCTCCCGTCATCGAAGTCGGTGAGAAGGTCTATGGCCGTATGACCCCCGACCGCGTCAAGGACGTTCTGGCTGAATACAAATAAGCCGCACACCTATTAATATATAGGTATCTGAAAAATCCCTGCCCGAATGGGTGGGGATTTTTTTATGTGTTTTGCTTACTGAACAGATTTGAGTAGAATATGTTTAGTATGTAAAACATTTTAATCGAATATTAGGTCAAATTTCTTCTAAATGTTCAGTATATAAAACATTTTTCTTTCAAAAGTGTTTAGTATGTAAAACATTTTGCTTATCTTTGCGCTTTGAAATCAAATCATATCAGAAAATGGAATCGCTGATTAAAAGACATCTGAATAGGATGCAGACTGTGAACCTTGATTTTGTCAGGAGCCTCATGGACGAAATCGACTGGAATGAACGTCTGCTGATGATTAAAGGACAAAAAGGAGTAGGGAAGACGACGCTCATGACGCAACGTATTTTGCAAATGTTTGGCCCTACAAACACCACTGAAGTGCTGTATGTCAGCCTCGACAACATCTATTTCGGTACACATAAGTTGTTGGATTTCATTGAACAGTTTCATGCACAAGGCGGCAAGTATCTGTTTTTGGACGAGGTGCATAAATACAAAGGCTGGAGCCTTGAGGTGAAGAACGCCTACGACGAGTTCACCGATTTGCATATAGTGTTGGGCGGGTCTTCATTGATTAATCTTTCTGGTGGGGAGGCCGATTTGTCGCGCCGTTGCATTTCCTATACCATGCTTGGGTTGTCGTTCAGGGAGTATCTGCAAATGTTCCATCAGAAAGACTTTCGTCGAAGAACACTTCATGAGATTCTGACGGATGGCAACAGTATTTGTGCGGAAGTCAATGCGCAGGTGCGTCCGCTGCCGCTCTTCTCGGAGTATTTGCGCTATGGTTACTATCCTTTCCTGAAAGAAAGCCAAAATAACTATTATGTGCGCATCGAGAACATTGTCAACACGACCATTGAGGTGGAACTGCCCCAGTTGCGGAAACTTGATATTGGGAACATCAGGAAGATGAAGTCGCTGTTGGGGATTCTCTCATCCAATATGCCATACGCCCTTGATACCGTCAAGTTGTCGAAGATGGCGGAACTTTCGCGTATTACTTTGTTGCAATATTTACAGAACCTCAGCGAGGCTCGTCTTATCCAACTGTTATATTCCGATGTCACGAATGTGAAACGCCTGCAAAAACCCGACAAGATTTACATGGAGAATCCCAACATGCTCCATGCCCTTGCCACGACACAGGTCAACGAGGGTACAGAGCGGGAAGTGTTTTTCATCAACCAACTTTCATCGAAACATGTCGTTGAGTACAGCAAAACCTCAGCTGACTTCACCATCGATCACCAATATACGATTGAGGCAGGTGGGCGGAGTAAGGACGGCAAGCAAATTGCAGGCGTTGCTAATGGTTATATTGCATCAGCCGATGAGGAATATGTGCTTGGCAACAAGATTCCTCTTTGGCTTTTCGGATTTTTGTATTGAATTACATGGAATTGTATGTTCTAAGTGATTAATAAATTACAATTTCTGTAAATTCGTGTATAATTCCTGATAATTCGTGTTTTAAGAAACATGAATTTCCACAAATTGACCATGAATTTTTCATTAATTACAGATTTGTTCCCATTTCTTTCCCAGGCAAACGAATTTCTTCCTACTTTTGCCTTCACAAACATTGGCTATTATTCGCGTTCGAGAAAAAGGTCCGGAAAACTAATTTCTTTGCAGAATTAGAATAGCAAATGTTCACGGAAGTGACGGAACTTCCCACAATCACCATTAACACTGATGCACGTCAGTGTGGGTGTATCTATGGTGATTGGCGGGTTTTCTTTCCGGACCTCCCGTGAACGCGAGTGGATATGCTCACTTTCTTTTCTGCCCAAAGTGATTGGTAGCAATGCACAAAACGCTATCAATCTATGCCAAGAACGGAATTAAAAGCTGCACGGCAGGCTAAAAAGGACGAGTTTTACACTCAATTAAGCGACATCGCCAAAGAACTCAAATATTACAAGCCTTATTTCAAAGACAAGGTGGTTTTCTGCAACTGCGATGACCCATACGAATCAAATTTTTTCAAATATTTCGCGCTAAATTTCAATACTTTTGGCTTGAAAAAATTGATTGCCACTTGCTACAATGGTTCACCAATTGCAGGCGATGAATTGCCACTTTTGTTTGAGGCGACTGAAGAAGAACCCAAGAAGATTGCCTACAAGGTGGAAATCACGGAAGTAAAAGATTACAACGGCGATGGTGCTGTGAATCTTGCCGATGTGCAATACTTGATTCAAAACGACAAGAATGTGCTTTCGTTGCTCAAAGGAAATGGTTCGTTTGATAGTCCTGAATGTATAGAATTGCTCAAAGAAACCGATATTGTGGTTACCAATCCTCCATTTTCATTATTCCGCGAATATCTTTCGTTATTGGATAAATACGATAAGCAGTTTCTTATCATTGGAAATACTAATGCATTGACTTACAAAGAAACATTCCGAATGTTTCAACAAGATAAAATCCGGACCGGTTACACCAATTTTAATGTAGGAATGTTCTTTCAAGTACCTAATGATTGGGAAAAATTCCATCATTTGGAAAACGGCAAAAAAATGGCTCGTGTTTCTACATCATGTTGGTTTACTAATTTGCCTGTCGCCAAACATAACGAAGAACTGATTTTATACAAACACTATACGCCAGAGGAATATCCGAAATATGACAATTATGATGCTATCAATGTAAATGCATATACTGATATTCCATGTGATTATGACAATGTAATGGGGGTCCCTATTACATTTTTAGATAAATTTAATCCCGACCAGTTTGAAATAATAGGATTAGGTATATCGAATTCAGGATTAGAATGTGGTGTACTTCCCTATAAACCCGAGCACAAGAAGTATCGCAAAGAAATTCAAAAAAGAGGGGCTGTGGATGGAGACTTGTATATGATGATAGATGGGGTTGTAACGGTTCCTTATGCTCGAATTCTTATCCGTCGCAAACAATAACAACTAACATAAGACAATATGAAAATCGAACTTCATCAAATCAAGATTCGTGAATTGGCTGAGGATTACCAAGACCTCAGCATTCAGGAAGAGGGCATCACTGGCTACAGCGGACGGCTGAACATTCGCCCGAAATATCAGCGCGAGTTTGTCTATGACGACAAGAAGCGCAATGCTGTGATGGATACTGTATGGAATGGATTTCCGCTCAATGTGATGTATTGGGTGCGTGTCGGCGACGACCAGTTTGAACTGCTTGATGGGCAACAACGCACCATCAGCATCTGCTCGTTCATCGCGGGTGAATACCTTATGAATTTCGATGGTAACTTGCTTGGTTTCAACAATATGACCGATGTGCAAAAGGAGCGCATCCTGAACTACAAATTGCAAGTTTATATCTGCGAAGGCACTGACGAAGAGCAACTTAAATGGTTCAATATCATCAACATTGCGGGCGAGAAATTGACCGAGCAGGAGATTCGAAATGCAGTCTATTCGGGGCCGTGGGTGACGCAAGCCAAACGCCGTTTCTCCAAAACGGGCTGTGTGGCCTACAAGATTGCCTCTGATTATATGTCGGGTTCGCCCATTCGTCAGGACTATTTTGAGAAAGCCCTGAAATGGATTGGCAATGCGCAGGATAAGACCATCGAGCAGTATATGGCCGAGCATCAACATGATACCGATGCTGACCAACTTTGGCAGTATTTCCAAGATGTGATTCACTGGACGGAGAAACTGTTTGGGCGCAAGTACAAAAAGGAAATGAAGTCGGTGGATTGGGGAATTCTCTACAACCAATACCGCGACACGACGCTCACGGCGACGGCAATCGCACAGGAAGTTTCACGGCTGATGGCCGACTCCGATGTGCAGAAGAAGCCAGGCATTTTCCATTATGTTTTCGACCATGACATTCGACATCTTGGCATCCGTGCCTTCGACGACAATACCAAGCGAGAGGTGTACGAAAAGCAAAACGGCATTTGCACCATTTGTGGCAAACATTTCGAGATTGAACAAATGGAGGCCGACCACATCACGCCTTGGTGCGATGGTGGCCGAACGGTGGCCGAGAATTGTCAAATGCTATGCAAGGAATGTAACAGACGAAAAAGCGGGAAATGATATAGTATACTATTTGTAGCAAAAATCTCCATCTCGATTTGAGGTGGGGATTTTTTTGTCATTTCAGTCCAGTCAAATCAACGGAGTAGGTGAGGGGAGGCAATGAAGGCTTTTCCAAAAAGGCAACCATGTAGATGGGCAGGTAAAGAACACGGTCGGATTGGGACAGGTTGTCATTGCAAAACACAACGGCTTCCTCAATCTCATAGTCCTCGTTCGACAACACATTGTTCAAAGCACTATGGCGCTGGTAATCCTTGCCTGATTTCACTTCAATGGGAACTACCTTTCCACCAAGTTCGATGACGAAATCCAACTCGCCCTGCTTCTTGCTGTTGAAGTAATACAACTCAAATCCATGGGCGCGAAGTTCTTGTGCCACAACATTTTCATAGACAGAGCCAAAGTTAATACCCTTCTCGTTTTTGAGCAACCTTAATTGGATGCCATTCGAAAACTGGCAGGTTAGCAACCCTATGTCATTTTGGAAAAGTTTGAAAAGGTTGCGAGACCGTGAAAGCAACAACGGGATGGTAGGCTCGTCCACATTGTAAACGGGTAGTGCAACTCCGGCATCCTTGAGCCAGATAAAACTGTTCTCATAACGCGAAAACTTCATGTTTTCATTCAGGTTCTTCAGGATGAAACGCTTGTTCTTGGCATTGAGTTCAGGCGGAATCATATCGAAGATTTCCTCGATATAAAGTTTGTGGTTGCGGTCGTATTTAGCGATATCACGTTTATAGAGTCGGATGATGGCTTGCTGCTCGGCAAGTACATCCTGAAGGTTGTTGGTGTCAATATATTTTTGTACGACAGCCGGCATTCCACCGACAATAAGGTAGAGGCGGAACAACTCCATTAATTTTTCATGGATGAAACCTTCAATAGGATTCTTCTGTCGATAAGCGGATTTCGTTTCCTCCAATACATTGCGGTTCAGTCCCAAAGCCCAAAAAAATTCTTCCAAATCGAGGGGAAACATCTCCACAACATCCATATAACCTACTGGTTCTGAACGCAAATCGTTGAGTTCCACGCCGAGAAGTGAACCGCTCATGATATAACGGTAACTGCCTTCTTCAACGAGGAATTTTATGGCCGTTACTAGTGACAGACATTCCTGCACCTCATCAAAAAAGAAAAGGGTTTTGCCTTCGATGAGTGGACGGTTGGTGAGTGCCGAAAGACGCATGAGCATGTCTTTAGTGTCTTTGGCATGGGCGATGATGTCGGCCGCATCTGGCATCTCAATGAAGTTGATTTCGATAAGACTCTCAAAATGCGTCATTCCAAAATGGCGTATGGAAAACGATTTTCCTGTCTGCCGGGCACCTGTTACAAGTAGTGCTTTGCTGCTATTCTTGTAAAAAAACTCTAAATAATTGTCAATCTTTCTATTAAGCATAATTTATCCGTTTTTCCAATGCAAAATAACAACATTTTGTCCGTTTTTCCAACATGTTTTTGATAATTTTTGTCCGTTTTTCCAACATTTATCACGGAAATCCTATGACGAAACATCCGTGATGGGTTGTCATAAGGAAAGATTTGAGACGGTGCGCGCTTCGCGTCACCGCGAGGCACGAAGCAGTCAAATTCGTTTAATCAGTCTTATTCGCTGACAAATATAACGGCGAGTTATGCGAATGAAACGAATGGATTGCTTCGTCGTTCCTCCTCGCAAATCGAAGATTGGCTCCGCTGAAATGCTTTGCATTCGACGTAGTCAATCGGAAATTTCGACGAAGTCAATGACGCGAAGCGGGGCAGGGGCGAAGCCCAGAGGGGTTTCCCCTTCGGGGAACGAAGTGGAACGTTGTTAGTAAGGGCGGCGGCGGGTAGACCATGCGAGCCGTAAGCACCACATGCCGCCGCGTTTCAATTATTTACCCATTTCCATTCCCGCGACAGCGGGAATCTTTTTTTTGTACTTTTTTGCACAATTTTTCAATTGTAATTCCTAATTTTGTCGCATAATCTCATGTCCCGTGTCCCGTAGTCTCGCGTCCCGAAGTCAAAAAAAAGAATCACAACATAAACACTAATCGATATGAAAAAGACTCTACTATCCATGCTGCTGCTCCTGCTGTTCGTTGCGGGAGCCAAGGCGCAAGACAACATCCCGCTGACCTTCGAAGCCATTGCGGCGGGAACGGTTACATTAGAAAAGGAGGGGGATTTCACCCCCAACAGTGAAGTACAATACAGAATAGGAGAAACAGGTGACTGGTCGAGCTATTTATACGGCACAGGCATCAGCCTCCAAGCTGGACAAAAGCTGCAGTTCCGCAGCACCAGTTCCGTTGCCTATGCTGAAAGTGGAGACAAGTATTCCCATTTCACCTGCACCGCCGACTGCTACCTGTATGGCAACTTAGGCTCGCTGTTCAACTATGACAATAGCGTGCCAGGTTCAGGCTGCGAAAAGATGTTCTATGGCAATACACACATCAAAAACCGCACCGGCTATGGTTTGGTTTTGCCTGCCACCTCATTAGGCGGTAACTGCTACCGAGAGATGTTTTCCGGCTGCACCGCTCTGACCGCGGCTCCCGCATTGCCTGCCACCTCATTAAGCAATGAGTGTTACCGAGCGATGTTTTCCGGCTGCACCGCTCTGACTGAGGCTCCCGCATTGCCTGCCACCTCATTAGCTGAATATTGTTACTATCATATGTTTTCCGGCTGCACCACTCTGACTGAGGCTCCCGCATTGCCTGCCACCTCATTAGATCAACATTGTTACGATCATATGTTTTCCGGCTGCACCGCTCTGACTGAGGCTCCCGCATTGCCTGCCAATTCATTAGCTGTACATTGTTACCAAGGGATGTTTTTGGGCTGTACCGCTCTGACTGAGGCTCCCACTTTGCCTGCTTCAACATTAGTCACAGCGTGTTATTCTTATATGTTCAATGGTTGCACCAATCTGAACTATGTGAGATGCCTCGCTACGGATATTTCAGCAAAATATTGCACATCCGAATGGCTCTCCGGTGTGGCCTCCGCGGGCACCTTTGTCAAGTTTACCGGAATGGAGCATTGGACGACGGGTGACAGCGGCATCCCCGCCGGCTGGACGGTTGAAGACCACAATCCATTTATCAATCCGCTGACATTCCAAGCAGTGGAGGCAGGAACGATTACCGTGAAATTGGATGAAGGCGCAAACCTCGACTCCATCCAATACCGTTTGAACGGAGGCGCATGGACGAATGTGGCATGGAACACTCCCATCGCCCTTTCCACCGATGATGTCATCCGTTTCCGTGGAAACAACGGGACTTGCTGCGATTATGTTTCCATTGAAGGAATATGGCAACCGGCCGGCTTCCATTTCGAATGTTCCAACCCGTGTTATGTCTATGGCAACATGATGAGCCTTATTGACCAGGACAACTTTGCCACGAACACCATCCTGACTGAGACACATGCCTTTTATCGTCTTTTCAAAAGAGGTGACTTTGAATCCAACACCACTATTTTGAACCATCCATCCTTGGATATTGTGCTACCCGCCACCACATTGACCGCCAAATGCTATCTTGGACTATTTGCGAATTGTCAGGGAATCACGCGGGCACCCGTGCTGCCCGCCACAACGATGCAGGAAGACTGCTACTTTGAGATGTTCCGGGAGTGCGCCTCCCTTGCCACAGCTCCCGTATTGCCTGCCACCACATTGGAAGACTACTGCTATAACAGTATGTTCGCGGAATGCACAAGTCTGACGGCTGCACCCGAACTTCCTGCAACCGAACTAAAACGTTACTGTTACTCTGACATGTTCAATAGTTGCACGAGTTTGACCACAGCACCTGCGCTTCCCGCTACGACTTTGGCTCAAAGTTGCTATAATGGAATGTTTAAAGCATGTACGAATCTGACGACTGCACCCGAACTTCCCGCCACGGTTTTGTATGAATATTGCTATCATTATATGTTCAATGGTTGCACGAAATTGACCACAGCACCTGCTGTGCTTCCCGCTGATACTTTGAAGAGCAACTGCTATAGTGGAATGTTTATAGATTGCAAGAAATTGACCACAGCACCTGCACTCCCCGCTACGACTTTGGACGAGTATTGCTATTATAGAATGTTCGAAGGTTGCAAGAAATTGACCACAGCACCTGCGCTTCCCGCTGCGACTTTGGTGAAATCTTGCTACCGGGACATGTTCAATGGTTGCTCCAACTTGAACTATGTGGTTTGCCTTGCCACCAATATTTCAGCATCTTATTGTGTATCCAATTGGCTCAAGGATGTGGCCAACTCAGGCACCTTCGTGAAAGCCTCAAGCATGTCAAATTGGCCCAGTGGCAATAACGGCATCCCAAGCGGTTGGACAGTGAAAGATATTGATGAGTTCACAAATAATGGAAACTGGAATGTGGCTGCCAACTGGAGCAACAACGCGGTACCCACAGCCGGCAGCAGTGTGGTCATCGCGGCCAATGCCACCATCCCTACCGGCTATACTGCCAATGTGAAATGTATCATAATCAACGAAGGCAAGACTCTCACCATCGCCGACGGTGGACAATTCATCCACGACAACGCGGGAGTGGTGGCCACGGTGCAGAAGAACATCACGGGGCGCGGCAATGGGGGAGGGTGGAACTTCATCGCTTCGCCCGTCGCTACGGTTGTGCCATCGACAGCAAACGGCTTGCTCTCTGGTGATTATGACTTGTATTATTACCATGAGGGAACACATAAATGGAGAAACTACAAGGGTAGTCTGGATGAGAATCATGCCGACCCGGGTTTCAACCTCATCAACGGCAAAGGCTACCTGTATGCCAACACAGTGGATATTACTTTGAGCTTTACGGGAGCCTTGGGCACCCTTGGGGAAATTGCCCTTGACTTCAATACGGACGAAGGAGCCGAACTCCAGGGTTGGAACCTTGTGGGCAATCCCTATCCTTGCAATGCATACGTTAACCGAAATTACTATGTAATGAACGAAGACGGCTCGGCCATTGAGCCGGTGGCGGTTTCTCAGGAATTTTGCTAGACAAGGTCATGGTGAGTTTCAATACTGGCGACCGTTTGGAGAAGTTTGTTTTCAAAGAGGGCAACGCAACCCTCAGCATCCCGCAAGGCGGCAAAGAGCTCGCTATTGCCTGCGCCGAGAAGGTGGGAGAGATGCCGCTCAACTTCAAGGCTACCAAAAACGGTGAATATACCATCACCGTCAATCCTGAAGCGGTAGAAATGGACTATCTCCACCTCATTGATAACATGACTGGGGTGGACATTGACCTTTTGGCCTCGCCGAGTTATTCTTTTAATGCCAAGACGACGGATCATGCTTCGCGTTTCCGTTTGGTGTTTTCCGTTTTGGGACGCTGATAGTTTGTGTTTATGGGGACGGAAACAATGTCAAATAACAACATAAAGCATTATTAAAATGAACACAAAACTTATACTATTAAAAACCACAGCCAAGGCTGTAATGATTGCTGCGCTGTTATGCGTAGCTGGAATGAAAAATGCTACACAAGCACAATCTATTTGGGAACAAGCGCAAAACTATCTGTTTTATCTGGTTTATGCCGATTACCAAACTTGCGAACATTTAATGCCTGAGAGGGAAAACGGTGTACCAGATGCCATCCGTAGAAATTTGTTGCCAGTTGACGAAAGCAGTATGCTCGCTTGGATATGGGAAGACGAACCCTATCCTGAAACCAGAAGAAGTGGCTTAATTGGTTTGGCAAAATGAGAAGGAAGGATTTCAAGTGTTTTTCCGTGAGCAGGAAAAAGTACGCAATTTAAGAATCGAGGTAAGCCCTTTCTTAAACACACAGAACGAAGTGCTTCAACATACTGTTTATTACGAAGAGTTTTTCTATCTCACACCGCAACCCCAATTAAACCCACCTGATTCTTTGGCAGAAGCCTTGGTTCCTTATTCTTCGAATCAGGTCAAACAAACATCAGTTGGGCACAATGTGGTTTTCTATGTTGAATTGCAGTCCTTGAAAAACCAAACACCAGGGAATTATGTTTCCACTATTACTGCATACGATGGCAATGAAGTGATTGATACGCGAACTGTAATAGCGAAGGTTTGGAACTTTGAATTGCCCGAAAGTCATTATTCCGAGGTTGTAATGGGGCTATACAATAGAAATTCAGGCTATCCATCCACGAGCAGTTTGTTTACATTGAATGGAATCAATGTGGATAGTGCCGGCAATGTTGCAGAAAGCGATTTGGATGAGGCCAAACGGGTTTTGAATGGCTATCAAAACTGCTTGCTTGAGCATGGCGTGAGTACTTACGAGATTCCTCGTTGGCTGATGGGTGACGACCCCAAAGCTGCCGAGCTGACCATGGCCGACCCGCGCCGCAAAGTATTCACTGTGCCAGTGCTCTATGGCGATCTGAACAATTCAGACTCTGACTTTAAACCCGAGGCCCAACAGGTTCTCAACCAATACAAGGACATCGTTTATGACAATCCTTTCTTGAAGGACAAGGCGTTTTTCTATCCATACGATGAACCGGAAAATGCAACTGACTTTGCCTGTATTGACCAATTCTGTAATGTAATTTCCGATTATTGGCCTGGCTATCATGCCACGGTGCCGTTTTATTCTAATTATGACACCACCATTATGCATTTTGATGGGAAAATTGATATCCTCTGTCCACATAAAGATTCGTTCGATCCTTTTGACCCAGAGAATCCTAATATTGATTTTACTCAATATGAAAATTGGCTTCAAGATTATATGACAAGAGACCATACTTGGCGCTATTATCCAGGAGGTAAACAAAATGGTGGAATAGAATGTTTCATTGATGCTATTGCTACAGTAGGAACTATGCGTCGTGTCGTATTTTGGCAGCAATATATTGTCAATAGTGACGGCATATTAATATGGAATTGCGCCTATTTGCCTAATTGGGTAAAGAAAACACTACCAGCTTCTTCTGGCATTCAAAAGGGTAATGGTGACGGTGTTCTGCTTTATCCAGGAACCATGTTCGGACAGGATGCCGCCACACCTGTGGTTTCTTTACGCCTGAAGCAACTTGCTGAAGGTATTGATGATTACGATTATCTTTGTCTCGCAAAAGAATTCATAGGCCCAAATTATGTGACAAATATACTTCAAAGTGGAGTAACCCCAAGTGAAGCATTGGCGGTATTTTATCATTATACCCAACTTGATTATTTATGCAAGATCTTTAATCGGCATTATGATTATGATGCATGGTCAAGCAGATTCATGAATATTACCCGTCATTACATTGGAAACGCTTTGAGTGCCGCCAACACCGAACACGATTGGAGTGAGTGGCAAACCGCCGTACTTCCCGACGAGACCCACTCTGGTCTGGAAATCCGCACTTGTAAGGATTGCAACGCACAAGAAAGCCGCCCCAAGACCTTCCTGTATCGTTTCTTGGGAACCGAAGACAATCAATGGACGAACCTCGCCAACTGGGAAGGCAACCCACAGATTCTGCCCACACTCGGCGAAGCTGTGTTCATTGCAAGTAATTGTGAAATCAACGCCGACCAGACCGTTTCCTCCATCACGGTGAAAAACGGGTACAACCTTACCGTCAAAAGCGGTGCCACTCTTACTTCCAGATTGATAACCACCGAGGAGAATGCGCAAGTCATCATTGAAGATGGTGCTCAACTATACACCGTCAGCGAAAATGTTCAGGCCACGGTGAAAAAGTTCATTTCAGAGCAAAGTAGCAATGGTGGATGGCATTTCATTTCTTCTCCAATCGCCACAGATGTCATGCCTAGCGTGGATAATGGCATAATTTCTTTGATACCTGAGGATTATGACCTTTACTATTATGACGAGCCTACACATTATTGGATGAACTACAAGCCAGACGGACAAAACGCGGACTTTTATATTGAGCCCATGAAAGGCTTTCTTTATGCAAACACATCAGATGATACCCTTTCGTTTGTGGGGATGCTGCAACCTGGCACAGACGCTACCACAGATAATCTGAGTTATCAGGCACAAACCCTAAAAGGTTGGAACCTTGTGGGCAATCCCTATCCTTGCAATGCATACGTTAACCGAAATTATTATGTAATGAACGAAGACGGCTCGGCCATTGAGCCGGTGGCGGTTTCGATGGAAACGGCCATTCCTGTTTGCACAGGAGTGATGGTGAAAGCAGACACTGTGGGCGAAACGGTCACTTTCAGCAAAACAACGCCCGAAGCGGCTGTCAACCAAGGTGTTTTGCAAATTGTGTTAAGTCAGGGCTCAGGAATTTTGCTAGACAAGGTCATGGTGAGTTTCAATACTGGC
>CADCML010000085.1 GCA_902802535.1 uncultured Bacteroidia bacterium | reverse complement strand
GTTGCTGAACATGGCGAGGAACATGCGGTCGAGGCCGATGGAGGTCTCGATGACGTAAGGCGTGTAGCTCTCGTTGGTGTCGGGGTCGAAGTATTGGAGCTTCTTGCCCGAGTATTTGGCGTGGGCCGAGAGGTCGAAGTCGGTGCGGCTGTGAATGCCTTCCAGCTCCTTGAAGCCGAAGGGGAAGTCGAACTCGATGTCGGTGGCGGCGTTGGCGTAGTGGGCCAGTTTCTCGTGGTCGTGGAAACGGTATTTCTCGGCGGGCAGACCCAACGAGAGGTGCCAGTTGAGGCGTTCCTGCTTCCAGTGCTGGAACCATTCGAGCTCCGTGCCGGGGCGGACGAAGAATTGCATCTCCATCTGCTCGAACTCGCGCATTCGGAAGATGAACTGACGGGCAACAATCTCATTGCGGAAAGCTTTTCCGGTTTGGGCGATGCCGAACGGAATCTTCATGCGGCCGGTCTTCTGCACGTTGAGGTAGTTGACGAAGATACCTTGTGCCGTCTCGGGACGCAGGTAAATCGTGTCGGAACCGTCGGCCACGCTGCCCATCTTGGTGGCAAACATCAGGTTGAACTGACGCACGTCGGTCCAGTTGCGGGTACCACTGATGGGACAAACGATTTCGAGGTCGAGGATGAGCTGCTTGATGGCGTCGAGGTCGTTTTTCTCCATGGCACCATACAGGCGGTGGCTGATTTCCTCAATTTTAGCCTTGTGTTCCAAAACGCGCGGATTGGTGGTCACAAACTGCTCCTCGTTGAAGGCATCGCCGAAACGTTTGCGTGCTTTCTCCACCTCTTTATTAATCTTCTCTTCAATCTTGGCCATATAGTCCTCAACCAACACATCGGCGCGGTAACGTTTCTTCGAGTCGCGGTTGTCAATCAAAGGATCATTGAAGGCGTCGACGTGTCCCGAGGCCTTCCAAGTGGTGGGGTGCATGAAGATGGCCGCATCGATGCCGACGATGTTTTCGTGCATCTGCACCATGGCTTTCCACCAATATTCGCGGATGTTCTTCTTCAGCTCCACGCCGTTCTGGCCATAGTCGTAAACGGCTGAAAGTCCGTCATAAATTTCGCTCGAAGGGAAAATAAAACCGTATTCCTTCGCATGAGCGGTTATTTTCTTAAAGAAATCTTCTTGGTTCATAATTGATTGATTATTTGTTGTTTACTTGATTTTCTTGATAAGTTCCTTTGCTGTAATGTCGCGCATCAGCGTGAAGGCGAACCATTTCTTTCCCAAGTCCTTGATGGAAGCCCCGATGTGGTAGACTTCATCGTCAATGAGCAGGAAACGGTCGTGTGCCTTGTTGAATTGGTTGACCTCAATGACAGGATATTGGCTGTTGTGCTTGTTGATGTCCAATTGCAGTTGAGGACTGATGTTTTGCGTGTAGATCTTTGCTGAAACGTTGCTCTCGCGCTTGTCAAGCAAAGAAAGTACAGAATCGTCTACATAGTTGTCAATGAGGACGATAGATTGTTTGGCTTTTTTGATGAGGTCGGAAACGAAACGATAAGCGTCGAAGACTTGACCATCAAAGAAAATGCCTTGTTGGGGAGACGTTTGGGCATCGATTCTCTTGAAAACCTCATCGATGCGTTTGTCGGTTTCGATTTGATGATATTCGATGGTCGAAAGACGTTGGAAAATCTGGGCGTTGTTGGCGAAAAAATGACGCATAGAAGTGAAAGCCCTCATAATGCGAATGTTAGCCTCAATTGCTGTTGGCGAACGCAAGACGCTACTGAGCATGGCAATGCCGTTTTCGGTGAAGGCATTAGGTAAGTATTTGATGTTTTGGCCTCGTTTTATGTTCAAGGTCACAATTTGTGACCTTGAACATTCTTCGCTTGTAAGCTGAAACATGAAGTCATTTGGAAAACGAGTGATATTACGCTTTACTGCTTGGTTAAGAACTTTTGTTTCAACACCATACAGCATAGCTAAATCCCTGTCAAACATCACTTGAACACCTCTAATCGTATATATGAGATGCTCAACATTAATGGATTGGAAGTCGCAATTTGCAACTTCAAGAGGTTCGCTTTTGACGGGCAAATTGCCTGTTGCTTCCGAAATCACTTTCTTTGCCATCGCTGACGATATTAAATAATCAGCATCGCGTCGCCGTACGTGAAGAAGCGGTATTTTTCGGCGACGGCCTCGTTATATGCTTTCTTCAACAGGTCGAAGCCGGCAAAGGCGGCCACTTCCATCATCATCGAGGACTTGGGCAGGTGGAAGTTGGTAATCATGCAGTTGGCCACCGAGAAATTGTAGGGCGGGAAGATGAACTTGTTGGTCCAGCCGCTGTAAGGCTTGATTTTGCCTCCGATGGTCATGGCGGTTTCAAGGGCTTTGAGCGAGGTGGTGCCCACGGCAAACACGTTGTTG
Organism: uncultured Bacteroidia bacterium; assembly: GCA_902802535.1. GTDB lineage: Bacteria > Bacteroidota > Bacteroidia > Bacteroidales > F082 > Limimorpha. The sequence continues at coordinate 17,409 of CADCML010000085.1, read as the reverse complement.
TGGCGTTCGTTAGCCTCGTTGACCAGCTGGCAACATTTCTCGTCGATATACATTTCTTCTGAGTCGGGCTTGTGCTTGGTGAGGTCTTCCACCTCGATGTCGCGGAAGTTGCCCATGCCAGGATGCAGTGTCAGCTCAGCAAACTCGCCGCCAAGCAGTTCGATGCGTTTCATGAGGATTTTGCTGAAATGCATTCCCGCGGTAGGGGCCGAAACGGCACCTTCCACTTTTGCGTAGATGGTTTGGAAGTCCTCGGCATCCTCGGGGCGTTCCTCACGGTTCAGCTCCTTCGGGATGGGCGTGTGGCCCAGTCCCGACAAGGTCTTCTTGAACTCGTCGTAGGTGCCGTCGTAAAGGAAACGCAGCGTGCGGCCGCGCGAGGTAGTGTTGTCGATGACTTCGGCCACCAATTCGTCGCCGTCACCAAAATAAAGCTTGTTGCCGATGCGGATTTTGCGTGCTGGGTCGACAAGCACATCCCAAAGGCGGCTCTCATGGTCCAGCTCGCGGAGCAGCAGCACTTCAATCTTGGCGCCGGTCTTTTCCTTCTCGCCATAAAGCTTGGCGGGAAACACCTTGGTATTGTTGATGACGAACACATCGCCGTCTTTCACGTAGTCCACCAAGTCCTTGAAGATGCGGTGCTCGATTTTTCCGGTCTTGCGGTCGACGACCATCATTCGGGCCTCGTCGCGATTCTGAGTAGGCTGCAGCGCAATCAGTTCGCTGGGCAGGTTGAATTTGAATTGGGAAAGTTTCATTTATGTAAAGTTTGATAATCTTTTACTTAGAAAAGGCGTGCAAAGATAATGCAGGAAGGAAGTTTTGTCAAGTTTTTCTTTTAATTGGCTGATTGTCAGTCTTATTTTTGCTGTTTTTCCTCTTGTTCCTTTTTCCATGCCTTAAACTCATCTCCTGTATCAACAATATGTTGCCGCAACTTTTCCAAAGGCCAAGCATCCTCAACCTTGAAATCACCAATGCGGGTGCGGCGCAATGATGTCAGGCAAGCGCCATTGCCCAAAGCCTTGCCAAAGTCGTTGGCGAGGCTGCGGATATAAGTACCTTTGCTGCATGTAACCTCAAAATCAAGTTCAGGGAAACGGTCGAGGCTAATTTTGAAGTCATCAATGCGGACATCACGGGCTTTCAGCTCGATTTCCTCGTCGGAACGGGCATAGTCGAAGGCGCGTTTCCCTTTGATTTTGATGGCGGAATACTTGGGCGGGTATTGCTTCAGGTCACCGATGAACTGTTGTCGTGCGGCCTCGATTTGCTCCGGCGTGATGCCATCAATAGGGTAGAAGGCATTAGGCTCACTTTCCAAATCAAAAGTCGGAGTGGTTTGGCCGAGCAAAATGCTGCCCGTGTAGGTTTTCACCTGTGCCTGAAACGAGTCAATTTGCTTGGTCATCTTGCCTGTGCAGAGGATAAGCAAGCCTGTGGCCAAAGGATCGAGGGTGCCAGCATGACCGACTTTCAGCTTGCGGATGCCATAACAACGGTTGACCAAGGAACGGATGAAGTTGACCGTGTCGAACGACGTCCAATCCAGAGGCTTGTCGATGAGGATGACCTCGCCGTCTTCGAAATGGAACATCAGGCGAAGATTATGGCAACGATGCCGACGATGGCGCAATACACGGCAAACCAAATCAGTTTGCCCTTCTTCACGATGTTGATCATCCACTTGCAGGCGAAGCAACCCGAAATGAAGGCCGCCAAGAAACCGACGATGGCCGCCACTGGCGAAAGACCGCTCATGGCTTCGCTGAAACCGACCTCAAAAATGTCCTTGATGTCGAGCAAAGCCTCACCCAAAATTGGCGGAATGACCATCAGGAAGGAGAATTGGGCCAGTTTTTCCTTTTTGTTGCCCAACAGCAAACCTGTGGCAATGGTGCTTCCTGAACGCGACAAACCCGGCATGACGGCGCAGGCTTGGGCGATACCGATAATGAAAGCGTGCAAGGGGCTGATGCTCTCCTTTTGACGCGGCTTGGCAAAGTAGGAGAAGGCTAATAATGAGGCTGTTACCAAAAGCATGATGCCAACGATGAGCAATCCCGAGCCGAAGACTTCCTCCACCTTATCCTTGAGCAAGAAGCCCACCAATGCCACAGGAATCATGGAAATGAGGATGTTGATGGCGTATTTCGTGCCGCCGTTCAGGTTTTGGTAACCATTCCATGATTGTTTGGTGAACAAATCCTTGAAGAGTGCTTGACCGATGGCCAAATGGCCGCTGCTGCTGACGGGAAGGTATTCCGTCAAGCCTTGAATAATACCGAGTAATAATGCTTGTAACCAGTTCATAATATGCTTTTGTTTGTAACAAAACTTACAAAACCCTTCAAAATTTTTCGTTGCTGTAGGCGGCGTCCCAACCGGTCGCCGCTGGAAAGCAGCCGGTTGGCGTGCTTTCCCTGTCTGTTTCTTTAGGTTTTGCTCGTTTTGTTGGTTTTGTGATTATTTTTTCCCTTTCCAGAATATTGCGACGATTTCAACGACAAAGCCAGCCAAGACCAGTATCGGGGCGAGGGTAAGTCGTTGGAAGTTAAACATTTTCTCGTTGAACACATCAGGGTCGTTGGAGCCGCCGCCAACCATGAGGACGAAGCCCAAGGCGATGAGTGCTATGCCGATGAGCACCAGGATGTAGTTCTGTTTGCCGAAGGGCATGACTTTCTGTTCATCAGCGACTTCGGGTGTTTTTGCTTTTGTCTTTTTTGTTATTTCTTTTGCCATGATATTGAGTTGTTTAATTATTTATGCATATAGTCGATCCACATTGGCGTGGAGGTATTTCCGTAAGGCGAAGCGTGTCGACAAACCTCCGAGTAGCTGGCCCAAAACGAGGATGCCTACGAAGATGCCGGCGATGATTTTATAGTCTTGCACGAGCGTCAGCTCCGGCAGGCGACGTGTCAGTCCGTAGAGCAGCAGTGCCAGCAAAGCATCGGCGAGCAAGGCACCGAAAAAACCTTGCCAGCGGCCTTTCCTGATGAAGGGCTTGCTGATGAACGCTGGCGTGGCACCCACGAGTTGCATACTGCGCACAAGAAAGCGTTTGGCATAGATAGACAGCCGTATCGTGTTGCGTATCAGTGTGATGGAGATGATGAGCAACATGAGGCTAATTATTATCAGTGCGATGCCGATGCGGCGGACGTTTTGGTTGATGAGGTTGACGAGCGACTTTTGGTAGTAGATTTCCTTGATATCGGTGTTTTTCAGCAGGTTGGCTTCGATAACGCTGAGGCTGTTCGATGGAGGGGAGGAGCGGGTTTTCCTCGTTGCCGAGCCATTGCAGGAAGTCCTCGCCAAGGTCTTCACTTAGGCGGCGGATGGCCTCGTCCTTGGTGATGTATTCCGTCGACTTCACGGCAGGCATGTCGTCGAGTTGCTTTTGCAGTTTGAGGATGTCGGATTCTTTCACATTGCTGTTCATCACCACCTCAAAACCAATGTTTTCCTTGAGGTGGTTGGAGAGTTTCTGCGCGTGCATCATCAGCAGGGCAAACACGCCTAACAGAAAGAGTACCAATGTGATACTCATCAGCGACATGAAATAAGACCCCGCCATGCGGCTTTTGCTTGAACTCTTTTCGGACATCTTTACTTCGGTAAACTCAGTAACCACATCGTGAATAAAACGGCAAAGATAGGGGAATTATTTGAAAAGGTGGGGAGAAAAGCGAAAAAAACCAAAGAAAGCCTCAAAACCAAACCCTGTCGCCTTGGGTCGGTTGGGCTTTCGATGGCTTTTCTCGCTTTCCGTACTTTCTAATGCTTCACAAATTTCCGCGTCGCGCCTGCAACCGTGATGAAATACATGCCCTCAGGCAACACCGAAACATCAATCTGTTGGTTTTCAGCATTAATATTGCCGGAAAGGACGGTTTGACCCATAAGGTTGGCGATACGGTAGGTTTCCACTGGTAGAGACGGTGTGCACACCGTCTCTACAAACAAAACGCCGTTTGTAGGATTAGGATAAACCGCAAAGGTCTCTGAGCCTGTCGAAGGACCATCCTCCTCCACACCGTGTACCTCCGAATAAATCGCATCGCAGTCCTCATCGCCGTATTTGAAGACCAGTTCGTCCTCCACCCAATAGCAACGCAAACCTTCCACGCGCACACCGTCGCCATTGTCCATCAGCCTTTCGGGGAAGAAACTCGTGAGGTGGCCAATGCCGCTTACGATGTAGCCGCTGAAGAGGTCATCAACATCGCTCACGTGCTGTAACCTGTAGGTTCTGCCTTCATATTCAATGGTTTCCGCTTCGTCCACAAGCATGGTGAGGCTCTCCGTGCCGACCTTGATTTCCCACTCATCGCCCGCCTCGGCCGTGAAGTCATACAGCATAGTGAACTCTTCCAAGGTCTTGTTCCACCAATATATCTTTCCGTCGCGTTCATAAACATACTCGTGTGTAACATCAGTATGTATGTCCTTGTCGTAAAGCGTGTTGATCTTTACAAGGATATGGGTTGGTTCGTCTTGGACAACGGTGTCACCCGCTTGATACATATATTGGTAGGTGATGCTACCGTTGTCGTTCTGGATTTCGTAGTACCATTCGGGGCTTAAAGGGAAACCCATAAGACCCTGATCAATGGTGACGAAAGACCTGAAATCGCCTATCGAAGTGTGATAGATAAGATAAGTGTCTGCACCCCAATCTCTTGTTCTTCTTCCATTGAAACTAACCGTACATCTCATATAGTCGTTATAGTTCTGCAAAGTGTAGGGAAGCGGATATTGTGGCGTGATTTCCAAATAGTTTGTGTTCTCCTCTTCGATGCCATAGATGGTTATCGGGCGCGAAATCTCTGCGTTGATGAGCGAGAAGGTCTGTGATGGCTCGTTGAGATAAAGCTCGGCCATGTAGGGAACGACGACCAGTCCAAAATTGACCAGATTTTCATTAATCATCAGCGTCACGGTTCTATCGCCTTCAGTAGTGGCGATGTTTACGTATGAAATGATTTGGTCGCGTTGTTTCGCGGGAGGGATAATCATCGGTTCCAATCTGACGACGACTTGTGTGCTTTGGTTGGGCTGCAATTCAATTGGCAGTATGTCCTCGATAGGTAGATACTCGGTGCCGTCATGATAAAGGACATGGATGAACTCTTCGTCATCGTTGGTGATGCTTGTGATGGTAACGGTATTTGAGGTTTCATTGTGCAGGACAAACACTTGATCGTCAATCAGCGTGTACCAAAGCGTGTCTGGCTCAATCACCAAATCGCCATTACCAGGCGAAAGCCCTCCCGCAATGTGGAAGAAGGGGCCGTTTATCTCGCCTTCTGAACTGTGAACGAGAAGATTGGCTACAGTGGCTTGCTCGGGGAAGTTGACCAAGGTAACGGTCACCTCAAGCATTTCGCCTGCCGGGAGTATCCATGGCAGACTATGTGAGGGAGTCATCGAAAGATAGTTGCTGCCCTCTTCGCTAATTTCATTGATGATGACAGTCCGTAGAGCATTGGTGTTGTACAAGTAGAAGGTCTGTGTAAAGGGTTCACCTTCTGTGAAATATACTCCCATCATAGGCCAAGGCAACAACCCATTGTCCCAGGCTTCCTCGTTGACCCTGACGGTGACTTGCCTGTTGCCGATAGAGGTGGCTATGTTGATGGTGTAATTGTTATAGCCTTTGTATCCAATTTCGTTCAATTCCACCTGGACAAACATGGACTCATTAGGCTGCAAAGTGCGAGGTAGACTGCCAAACCAGAGATGTAACACGTTTTCATCAGGTTGCACATTGATGGCCGAGATGGTGACGGCATTGGTGGTTTGGTTGCTTATAGAGAAGGTTTGCGGTACCCCAGATTCTTCAAAAGTCAGTGTGTCTGGTGTAATCACCAAACCGTCTTGCTGTATAGTCCCATCAATTTGAATATCATCAACGCAAATAGCAGATTGTCCAGAACAATAGTGGTGACGAATAGCGACATAGACCTCCTGACCGGTATAAGCGGAAAGGTCAACGGTATAGTTGTACCAGTTGCCTTGACGGTTTCCCGTATCTTTGGCGGCTATGGTCCATTCCGACAAGAGCGTGAAAGCCAATGGGTCATTGTTGACTGTAGTTGAGATGGATACCCCAAAATGCTCGGCAGGGTAGATTTCATCCAAAGCACATGCATAAAAATTGATAACGGGCCAGTCTTCACTCAAAACCAATCGTGGAGAAACAAGATACTCGTTTGGCGCAAGGGAATCGCCTGTGGCATAGTCTTTGGAATAAGCCATCACCATCCCGTTGGAATTGTGGCCCATGGAATCGCCTGTGGCATAGTCTTTGGAATAAGCCATCACCATCCCGTTGGAATTGTGGCCCATACCGCCAATAGAAGGTTCCCAACAATGGCCGTCGCCGTCGCCATCGAGGACAGTCCAACCTTGAAGGGTGCCGTCTTCAAAGTCGTAATGGAGGCTTTGCGCAATGCCACCAAGGACGAAGCCAGCCAAAATCGCTACAGTTAATACTAATCTTTTCATTGTCGTATGTTTTTGATTGTTATCTTTTACCACGATTAACGCACCACAAATTTCCGCGTCTCACCTGCAAAGGTAATGAAATACATGCCTTGCGGCAATGACGAAACATTAATTTGTTGAGTTTCGGCCGTGATTTGACCTGTCAGCACGGTTTGACCCATCAGGTTGGCGATACGGTAGGTTTCCACTGGTAGAGACGGTGTGCACACCGTCTCTACAAACAAAACGCCGTTTGTAGGATTAGGATAAACCGCAAAGGTCCCTGAGCCTGTCGAAGGGCCGTCCTCCTCCACACCGTGCAGTTCGCTAATGACTGCGTCGCAGTCCTCATCGCCGTATTTGAACACCAGTTCGCCCTCATTCCAATAGCAACGCATACCTTCCACGCGCACGCCGTCCCCTTTGTCCATCAGCCTTTCTGGGAAGAAACTGGTGAGATGGCCGATGCCGCACACGATGTTACCGCTGAAGAGATTTTCAGGATCGCTCACACGCATCACCCGATAGGTTCTGCCTTCATATTCGATTTCTTCCACCGCGTCCACATGCATGTCAAGGGCTCTTGTGCCGACCTTGATTTCCCACGAGTCGCCCACTTCGGCTTCATAGTCATACAGTACGGTGAACACTTCCAAAGTCTTGTTCCACCAATATAGTTTGCCATCGCGTTCATAGACATATTCGTGTGTCACCTCGTCGCGCAATCCTTTGTCATAAAGCGTGTTGATTTTCACAAGGATATGTGTGGGCTCGTCTTGCACAATGGTGTCGCCAGCCTGATACATATATTGGTAGGTGATGCTGCCATCCTCGTTCTGGATTTCGTAGTACCATTCAAATTGGGGTTGTTGAGGCTGGTTGCCAGGCACATAATCGCAATCATAATCGCCTTCGTGATACAGCAATTCACCATCTTCAAGGTAGCATCTCATATATTCGTAGTCTGCACCACAGATGATTCCACAAGAACCCCAATTAAAGAACAAACCTTTTTCATACCCTATTCCGTCGATGATTCTGCCCTGAAAGACAACGTTGTCCAAGTTGTCGGCATAACATCCCGCCACATATTGAGTGCGGTAGGTCCGATTATTCCATGTCACACTGTCAACACTTTGAACCGTAACCAAAAACGAACATCCAGTTATATCGCAATACCAGGATTCCCCTGCTTCGGCATTAAAATCATACAACACCGTAAATGCGTCATTGTCTTGATTGTACCAATATACGATATTGTCCTCCTCATACACATAATCATAGAGATCTATTACGCTGCAAGTGTGTCTGGAAATACCATTCCGCGCCCAGCGGGGCAAAATGATGAGGCTCTGGTGGTGTTGGTGGTGTCGGGTAGACCATATAGCACTCATCATATCCTGGAGTGGTATTCTGCCAAATCAAGTCACCGTCCTCATAATAGCACAGGAGATTGGTCGATCCTCCCGTCAAGAAAAGCGAACCTGAATCGACGATTCCAAAAAGGCTACCTATGCCTTCAATCCATACTTCCTCTACGCCATTACCAAAAGGATATTCCAACACGATTTGTTGTCTTGGCTCTCCATTAACGATGATTTCTCCTTTTTCGATAACGACCATACAACATTCATCATACCCATAGTCACACATACAAATAGTATCTCCAACTTCCATTGAGAAATCGTACAGAAGTTGTTCATCAGAAGTGGAAGGTCTACGAGAGAAGACTTGTCCGTCCTCGGTTTCTCTGATAAAGCCCCAGAGATTCCAACCTGTAAGGTTTTCATTCCTTGTCGCGTACATCATTTTGTACGGCACACCATCCAACAGCGTGTCACCCTCGATTTTGTAAATGTCGGTGTACTTATGCTGTGGCTCCGGAGGAGTCCAAGGATAGGAAAACAGCACATTCCATTGCTTTCCATCCTCAACAACGGGATGGTAGTTATCGATGTGGTCGGCATCGCTAACACTCTTGTAATACTGACCATTGCCATGAAAATACAGATGGTTGTCGTGACCTTTGAAAATGCTAGCTCCGCTGCCACCACCTGGAGCTGGATTATCGGTTGGCAATGCCTCCCCAATATCAAAGAAATGCTCACCATGGTCTGTGGAATAATTCAAGACCGCCGTATAATCACTATAATTGTAGCGTAAATGGTAAACAATCCCATTGTCAGAAACAGCTATTGTTTGACCGTCAATGAGATAAAAACCAGGTTCGTGTTGGAAACCACCGAGCGAGCCCCATAATGCTCCCGCCACGATATTGCCATCGGGGTCGAACTCCATTTGATGAATTGCTGCGCCATCGAATGCTACGAGTTCCCAGTTCTGCATATCAGACAAAGAGGAATGGAAGATGCCGCTATCCTCGCCGGAATAATACCATTTGCTGGCATACACATCCCCCGCCTCGTTGACAATTAGATCGCCAACTTGATGGTATTCGTCTATTTCAATGCCACCAAAGCCCCATGTCATGCCGCCGTCAAGTGTGTAGTACATTTCACCATTCAAAGACCACACTACTACAATATCATTAGAGACCGCATATATTCCTCCAATATCATTCATGGCACACGAGGACATTATTGTGGTTTGCTGCCAAGTGTCACCTCCATCGTCAGAATACAGGAGATAGGTGTAGCTGGCTGGAGACACGAAAATGCGGCCTTGTGGACTGAAGGCTATACACTGATGCATGTAATTGCCGTTGACTTGTTCCCACGTCTCGCCTTCATTTTGCGAACGAAGGAGGCCACTGTAGCCAGCCATGGCAAAAAGGTCGCCATTTGAAGCCGCACCAAGCAACGGAGTGTCGCAGGTGATAGGCTTCCAAACATTCTGCGCCCCAAGGATGCTCATGCACCCGAGGCAAATCACTAAAGTTAATGCTAATCTTTTCATAGTTGTAAGTATTTAATTGTTAATTAATTGATTTCTTTTCGTCACAAAACCAGCAAAACTTTCAAAACCTTTTTTCCGGGTCGGGGGAAGCACGCCAACCGGCTGCTTCCCGGCGGCAACGCGGTTGCGAGCCGCCATACGCTTTTCTTTGGACTTGTTATTCATAGTTTTGCTGGTTTTGTATGTTTTGTGATTAAACTGCATTCACTATCTCCTCAAAGGTGCGGTTATCATCCCCGAGGTCCATTTTCAGTTGCTTTATTCTTGCCTTGCGTTTGTAGTAAGAGTCGGTTTGGGTGTCTAATAGTATGGAAATCACATGGTTGGAGAAGCCGTTTTTCGACAGGCAGCAGATGCGCACGTCCCATTGGCCGAGTTTGGGATAGAGGCTGAGGAGGCGCTGCGAGAAACCGTCGAAAATCAAGTCCGTCAGGCTGATGAAGTCCTTCCAGTCGTTGTCGGTCAACTCGAAGTTGAGCGAGTCGTTGTTCACTTCTTCCGTGAGGGCTTGCGCGGTGGTCATAATCTTGTTTCGCGTCAAGATTTTCTGGATCGACATCAAATCTTTCGGCGGAAGAGTCTGCTGATAGCGGCGCAGTTCGTCGTTGGTGCGGATCAGGTTCTCCATGTCGCTCACCAACTCGTGGATGCGGTTCTGGTCGCGCTCCACCTGCCGCCCGAATTGCTCCATCTCCAACTTGTGGTCGCTGATTTTCTTCCTCACAATCAAGAGGATGACGAGCAAGGCAATCACCGCCAAGGCGATAACCAAATACAGTTTCAGGTCGCGGTTGCGGTGCAGGCTTTCCAACTCGCTCTGCTGCGCCTTCAACTCGTATTCCGACTTAATCCTTTGGAGGGTCTCGTTGGCGTGTTCCGCGTCGGCTTGCATCATGTTCGCTGCAAACTGCTCGTGGTATTTCACGGCCTGTTGGTAGTCGCCCTCGCTGTAGGCGATAGCGTAAAGCGTTTGATAGACAGACATTTTCAGTCCGGCACGCTCGCTGCGTAACGCCTTGTCAAGAAACGACTTCGCCTTGTCGTTTTCGCGTGTGTAATAATAGAGGATGCCCAAGGTCATGTTGGCGATGTCGGTGTCGTTGTCGCCGAGGCCGATTTCCAAGGCTTGGTTGACGCTTTCGATGCCCTTGGCGAAGTTGCCCGTTTCCATGTAGTAGTCGCGGCCCATCTCCAAGTAGAGGTCGCCCAACATAACCGTGTCATTAATAAAGGTGGCGATGCGGAAAGCCGAGTCGTAGTACTGCTTGGCTTGGGTGTATTGCTCCTGCGCCCTCACCGCCCGACCGCTGTTGCGGTAGGCGTTCATCATGCCGGTGGAGTCGGCGGTCTGCTTGAAGCAGTTCAATGCCCGCTGGTGTTGCTTGAAGGCATCCTCGAAAAGCCCGTGTTTCAGGTACATGGCCCCAAGGTTGTCGCAAAGTTGGCCTTCCAATTCGACGGTTTCGGCAGTCTTTTGGGAACGCTGCACAAGTGCCAGCCCTTGCAGGAACTTCTCAGCGGCTTCTTCGGAGCGACGTTGCTCGCGAAGTTGTACACCTTCTTGATAGAGGGCTTGGGCTTGTCCGAAGCGTTTTGTTTGGCTGTCGCAGGCGGACAGCATCATGCCCATCGAAAGGGTTGTCAAGAGCAGGAGTTTCAATTTCGTTTTCATAGGCTCTATTTTTTTCTTCGGAACGCAAGAGCGGAGGATAGGTAGCACCCGGCAGGGACAACGGGGCATGCCCCGTTGTTGCTACCGCCCGCTATCCTATCGACAGCCATTGTCGCGTTCCACATTCGAAACACTTCGCAAAAATATACAGAAAAAACGCTTGTCAAGAGGCACGCGGGGCTTCACGGGGCGATGTCCATACTTTTTTGGAATGTCCTTATTGGTTTTTATTGAAAATCAACAATATAACAATTAACGACAAAAAGGCATGTCCTTACTTTTTTTGGTGAATTGGGGTCGATTTTTCACCAGAAAAACTTTGTTCTAATCAAAAAATACCTATTTTTGTGCTTTCAATTTTTACGTTTATGCAAGTCCTGAAATCCAACATACGCACCGACTCCGAGGAGTTCAAGCAGAACGAGAAGAACATGCTCGCACTGATGGCGCAATACCGCGAGGCGATGGGCCAAGCCATGCAAGGTGGCGGCGAGAGTGCCGTGGCAAAGCACAAGAAACGCAACAAACTCCTTGCTCGCGAGCGCATCGACCTGCTCATCGACCCGAACACGCCGTTCTTGGAGTTGTCGCCAATGGCGGCCTACGGCACCTATAACAACGACTTCCCCTCAGCGGGAATCATCACTGGCATTGGTGTGATTCAAGGCAGAGAGGCGGTCATCGTTGCCAACGACGCCACGGTGAAAGGCGGCACCTACATGCAATACACGGTGAAGAAACACCTTCGCGCTCAAGAGATTGCGATGGAAAACCACCTGCCCTGCGTCTATATGGTTGACAGCGGCGGCGCTTTCCTTCCTGAGCAGGACACCGTCTTCCCCGATCGCGACCACTTCGGGCGTTTCTTCTACAACCAGGCGCGCATGTCAGCAATGGGCATCCCGCAAATCGCCATCGTGATGGGCATGTGTACGGCGGGCGGCGCCTACGTGCCGGCCATGAGCGACGAGACCATCATCGTGCGCAACCAAGGCACGATTTACCTCGGCGGTCCGCCTTTGGTGAAGGCCGCCACGGGCGAAATCGTCACGGCAGAGGAACTGGGCGGCGGCGAGATGCACACCTCGATTTCGGGCGTCGCCGACCACTTGGCCGAAAACGACCAACATGCCTTGCAAATCTGCCGCAACATCTTCAAAACCTTGGAGAAGTCGCACCGCCAAAAACTTGATATGCTGCCCGTTGAGGCACCTTTATACGATCCACATGACCTTTACGGCCTCGCCCCCATCGACTTCCACAAGTTGGTTGACCCAAGGGAAATCATCGCCCGCATTGTTGACGGCAGCCGTTTCCAGGAATTCAAGTCACGGTATGCCACGACCCTCGTTTGTGGCTTCTCGCATCTGATGGGCTTCCCCGTGGGCATCATCGCCAACTTCGGCGTATTGTTCTCTGAATCAGCACTGAAAGCCACCCATTTCATTGAATTGTGCTGCCAAAGAAACATTCCGTTGGTGTTCTTGCAGAACATCACGGGCTTCATGGTCGGTAAACAATACGAGCAGGGCGGCATCGCTAAGGACGGTGCCAAGATGGTTCATGCTGTCTCGAATGCCAATGTGCCCAAGTTCACGGTCATCTTTGGTGGCTCGTTCGGCGCGGGCAACTATGGCATGGCAGGTCGCGCCTACAGTCCGAGGCTGCTCTTCATGTGGCCCAACGCCAAGATTTCTGTCATGGGTGGCGAGCAGGCGGCTAGCGTCCTCGCCACGGTGAAGGAAGACCAATACAAGTACAAGGGTTTGGAGGTGCCGAAAGACGAAATCGCCCAACTGAAGAAGGAAATCCTCGCCAAGTATGACTACGAAGGCTCGGCCTTCTACAGCACCGCCCGCCTCTGGGACGATGGTATCATCGACCCCGTCGATACGCGAAAAATTCTTGCTTTGGGCATCGCCGCCTCATTGAACCAGCCCTTCCCGCCACAGCAGTTTGGGGTGTTTAGGATGTGATTGAGGGTTAAACTGAAAACTATGGGAACAAATTTCTTTACAAACGAAAGTCAAAACACGCTTCTTGAAAAGATAGAAGGCGTTTTCAAATACAAGAAAGTGCATTTCTTTGATGCGCTTGTCGGATACTTTCGTGCTTCTGGCTATTTCAGAATCAGGAAATTCATTCAGGAAACCCCGAAAATCCGGTTTTTAGTAGGCATTGATGTTGACAAATTAACTTATCAGGCTAATCAACAAGGGCTTTTGTTCAACCCAAATGCCGAACAATCACAGGAGGAGTTCTTCAAGGAAATCAAGAAAAACATCCAAGAAGCGAAATATGACAAGGAAGTGGAAGAAGGCATGTATCAATTCATTGAGGACATTATGACTCGTCGGATTGAAATGCGCATCCACCCCAAGCAGAATATTCACGCCAAAATTTACATTTTCAGGGAAGAAGTCTATCATCCACATGGTTACGGCTCTGTCATTACAGGTTCAAGCAACTTAACTGAAGCTGGACTGGAAAAAAATTTCGAATTCAATGTTGAACTTCGCTATGATGATGATATTCAGTTTGCCACAGAAACCTTTGAAAGGCTTTGGGAAGAGGCGGTTGAAATAGATTTGGCTCATGTAGAGAAGATAAAACAGGAATCCTATTTGAATCCCAATTTCACGCCTTACCAGATTTATTTGAAGTTTTTGTTGGAGTATTTTGGCAAGAGCATTGAATTTGACCCCAATTCAGTTTCGGATTTGCCCAAAGGCTATAAAAAGTTGTCCTATCAGGTGGATGCCGTCAATGATGGCTATGCTAAAATGATGAAACACAATGGTTTCTTCCTCTCTGATGTGGTGGGCTTGGGGAAAACGGTGGTCGCAGCCTTGATTGCAAAGAAGTTCTTCTTTTCCAATGGTTTCCCGACCTATCGTTCTCATACATTAGTGATTGTACCGCCCGCTTTGAAAGAGAATTGGGAAGAGACTTTGTCTATTTTTAAGATTGACAACTTTAAAATTGTCACCAATGGTAGCCTGCACAAAATTAAGGATGCTGGCCTTTATGATTTGGTGATTGTGGATGAGGCACATAAGTTCAAATCGGATACAGCAAGTATGTATAACGAACTTCAAAAGATTTGTAAGACGAAGACGCGCAGGCAGTATCCAGATGGAAGATACTACGACAAGAAAGTAATGCTTGTTTCGGCAACACCTTTGAACAACCGCCCTGAAGACATTGCCAATCTGGTCTATCTATTCCAGGATTCAAAGGATAGCACCTTGGAAGAAAGTAACTTGCAGCGTTTCTTCCGTGAGCAGATTGAGAAATACAGAAAACTGAAAAAGGAGCAAGATATGGATCTGATTTCTAAGGAAATCAAGGCCATATATGAAAAAATCCGTTTGAAAGTGGTCGAGCCGCTGACCGTGCGCCGTACCCGTACAGACTTGATGGAAAATGAAGCCTACAGGAAGGATTTGCTTGAACAAGGTGTCATTTTTCCAGACGTTCAATCGCCAGAAAAAATCTATTATCAACTCGATGCGACTTTAGAGCAACTATATGACAAAACGCTGATTTATTTGAAAGGAAAAGAAACAGGGTTGAACTATTTCCGGTACCAAGCCATCAAATATCTCAATCCTGATAAGAAGAAAAAATACAAGAATGCGGACAGGATTTCAGACGAATTGGCTGGAATCATGAAAACTTTGTTGGTCAAACGCATTGATAGCAGTTTCTTCGCCTTCAAGCAGTCGCTCAACAGGTATTATCAGGCCAACAAAGTGATGTTGGACATGTTTGAAAAAGGAACTATTTATATTGCTCCAAACCTGAAAGTCAACGAATTGCTCAGTAATGGCAAAGAAGAGGAACTAATCAAACTGATTAATGAAACCATCTATGCCGACCTCACCATCGAGATTTGCAGTCCTAGTGACTTTTTGCCAGGTTTCAAAGAAGGATTGGAGAAGGATGATGCGATGTTGAAAGAACTTGTTGAGGCTTGGAGCAAAATCGACTATGACCCCAAATTGGATATTTTCCTAGATTATCTGAAAAACAGACTGTTTGACAAGGATATCAACAATGAGGGTAAACTTTTGGTTTTTTCCGAAAGCAAAGAAACGACAAAATATCTTTCGGATGCTTTGAAAAAAGAAGGCTACACTCGTTTGCTGACCGTTCAAAGTGCCAATCGCAATGAAATGATGCCAGTGTTGCGGGAGAATTTTGACGCCAACTATGAGGGAGAAAGGAAAAACGATTTCGATATTATCATTTCCACCGAAGTGCTTGCCGAAGGTGTCAATCTTCATAGGGCGAATATCATCGTGAATTATGACACACCTTGGAACTCGACGAGACTGATGCAGCGCATTGGGCGTGTCAATCGTATCGGCAGCACGGCCAATAAGATTTATATCTTCAATTTCTTCCCAACAGCCAAAGTCAACAACGACATCGAATTAGAGAAAAAGGCAAAAATGAAACTTTTTGCCTTCCATGCGGCTTTAGGCGAGGACAGCCAGATTTATTCCACAGATGAAACCCCAGAGACCTTTGGCCTTTTCGACAAGGATGTTGACGAGGAACGCGACGAGAAACTGCGTTATCTGATGTGGCTACGCAACCTTAAGGAAGAAGACCCCGACCTGATAAAATCCATTGCCAAACTCCCTCTACGGGCACGAGTGGGAAGGAAAAACAAAGTTAAGCGGCATTGCACACTAACTTTTATCCGCAACAACCGTCGTGATGCTTTTACGTTTGTGCGCGAGGATGGAAGCATTGAAGAATTGTCATTCCTTGAAGCCGTGAAGGAGTTTGAGGCAAGAGCCGATGAAAAGTCCATACCGCTTCACGACCTGCACCATCTGCAGGTGGCAAGAGCGATAGAAGCCTTTGCGGAGCAAGAAGAGGATACGAAAGCCACGACAAGCAAAGTGAATGTTGCGCAAGGCCCGAATGAGAAAAAGGCCATTGCCTATTTGGACGGTTTTTTGAGCATTCCCAACATCACCGACGAGGAAAGTGAACTGATTCACAAAGCCAAGCGCGCCATCACCACGGGCAAGTTTCAGCAGTTGCAAAGGGATGTGAACAAGTTGAAGACATCTGTCAAAAAGACACCGATTAAGCCCGCTGTCCTTTTGGAGAAAATGATAAACATCATTTCAGCGTATCCTTTGGATACCGTCAATTTGAACGAGTCCAAAGCAACAAACAGCAGCGTAACTCAAGTGAAGAAGGAAGTCAATCCTGAGATCATCATTTCAGAAAGTTTTAATTTGTAAAAACAGTAAACTATGAAAACGGCACAGGAATTATTTGAGGATTTGAATTCTAATGATGAAAATGTCAGAATTGAGGCGAAGCGAGCCTCCGAAATTGGGAAAAGCATCATGGAAACCGTCTGCGCCTTTGCCAACGAGCCTGATTTGGATGGCGGTTATCTTCTTTTGGGTGCAGTCAGAAAAGGTTTTGACAACAACGGCTTTCCCGTTTATGAGCCGGAAAACATTGCAAATCCCGACAAGGTTCAAATCGACATTGCCAACCAATGTGCATCGGTTTTTAATGTGCGTATTCGTCCTCAAATTGAAACAGAGGTTGTTGATGGTAAAACCGTTATTGTGGTGAGGGTGGATGAGGCTCCCGCTTCACAAAAACCTATATATTTTGAGAAAAGGGGTCTGCCACAAGGGGCTTATCGTCGAATTGGGTCGTCAGACCAAAAATGTACGGAAGACGATATGCCGGTTTTCTATTCTTCCGCGGAAAGTTTCGATTGTTCCATTGTTAAAGGATCCAGTTTGGAAGACATTGATGAAAATGCCGTGTCATACTATAGAAAATTGAGAGAAATGGTTAATCCGAATGCCGAAGAATTGACCTACGACGACACTAATCTTTTGTTGGCTTTGCGGGCTTGTGAGAAAGACAAATCAGGATCTTTTGTCCTTACTTATACAGGGCTAATTGTATTTGGAAAATCTATGGCTTTGCGACGACTGATGCCTGCGTTAAGGGTTGACTATATTCGTGTTTCAGGTAACAGGTGGGTGGAGAATCCTGATAAGCGTTTCGAATCGACGATTGACATGCGTGGCGCTTTTATTCTTTTGGTCAACCGTGCGTTGAATGCCATTACAGATGACCTGCCCAAAGGCTTTGAACTTAAAGACGGCAACCTGCAAGCTTCAACACCTGTTGACATTCCAAATGACACCTTGCGTGAGGCTATTGTCAACGCATTCATTCACCGTTCATTCAGGGTAAACCAGCCCATTCAGATAATCAGGTATTCGAATCGTTTGGAAATCATAAATCCTGGATATTCGCTGAAATCG
>CADCML010000084.1 GCA_902802535.1 uncultured Bacteroidia bacterium | reverse complement strand
CGCGGCGATGATACTGCGGGAGACCGTGGGAAAGTAGCTCGCCGCCCACCCATAACGGAAACCCCGACAGTGAAAACTGCCGGGGTTTGCTGTTTTTATGGCCCTGCCCTGCCCTTTCCCAACCTTTCCTTCATTTACATCCCACCGTTCCCAAATTTTTACTACTTTTACAGCCAAATTCGGAAGTATGGCCAAAAGATTGGTGTTTGTATTTATTTTACTGATTACCAGCTTTTTAGGATTTTCACAAAATCCTACGCAAGATAGCATTGCGCCTAAAATGCCTTCCCCCACCTCTTCCCTACCCATCGATTCCACCTTCGTCACCTACAACGCTTATCAGTTCGACAGCATCTTCCTGAATGCCTCCAAAGTGGTCGACTCAACAACATTCCATATCGCCGAATTCGATTATCTGCTACGCAACAACACCATTTACAGTACCTTGAGCAACACAGGATTAGCCCATAAGTCGATGAGATTCAACTATCTGCATCAAGTGGGATTCGACATGACCCTACCCTCCTTTTCCGCCATAATGCAGAACGAAGGCAACATGATTGCGTACCAGTCCATCCTACCCTACTCCGAAATCCGCTACCTGATGACCATCGGCAACTTGGAGCAGCATTTCCATGTGAAGTTCGGCAGACAGTTCACCCCTCGCCTACTCATTTCCTTCGCCTTCGACACTGACTATTCGCCCGCCACCTTTAACAACAACAAGACCATCAACAACGCGTTTTGGGTCAATGCCAAATACATCACCAAGAACGAACGCTACGGCGTGGGTGCCTATTGGTACCGCAACAAGCTCGAAATGGGCGAAAACGGCGGCCTCGTCAATGACGAGAACTACATTGCACACACCGAAACCGACAATTCTGTCATTCCAGTCAACCTCAACAATGCCACCAACTACATCATTTCCAGCGGAATAGGATTTGAACACTATTTCAACCTACTATCGAAAAAAACAGTCGTGACCAAAAAGGAAACCGACCATTTTGAAACCGACTCCATAGCGCCCATTCCTGAGCTCAACGATAGCACGATAGTTGACACTTTGTCTGTTGACACTTTGTCAATGGACAGCATCCCAAGCCCGACAGACAGCATCACAAGCATTGATACCCTTGAAATCGTTCAAAATCAAGAAGTTGTTCAAGAAACCAAAGTCAGAAAATTCACGTTGGGCAGGATTTGCCACAGCTTCAGCTACTTGAACAACAAACTTTTCTACAACGAAACCTCCCCTTCCGCAGCCTTCTACCAGGCTTTCGACACCTTGATGAACACTACCAAAACGACGGACACCACTTTGGTCAGAGCCATTAGGAACACGCTGAAATGGAGTAGTTTAGGCTATCAGAAATATAACGATGACATACCATTCTACCTTTACGCAGGAGTCACGCACGGCTTCTACAAAGTAAAGTATTACGACTATTTGGAGGGAGAAACCTTACCATCACGCAACTACAACCAACTGAGTGTGAACGCCGGCATCATCGTCAACCTGTTCAAGTCGACGCGCATCACCGGACACGGCGAACTCATCACCTTGGGCTATCAAATCGGGGACTTTGACATCAAAGGACAATGGAAGCAATTTATAGGCACTTCAAGCAAAAACTGGGGTCAAGCCACATTCGACTTTGAACTCAAACGGCAGTCCGCCAACTGGTTCGAGCAAAGCTATTATTCCAACCATTTCCGTTGGGAGAACGACTTCAAGGCAGCTACCTACTTGACTTTCAACCTACAATACAAGTACAAAAGCTACTGCATCGGCGTAAAGCAAACCAGCATTGCCAACTTGATTTATTTCGGCACGGATGCCCGTCCCGCCCAGCATGAGCAGATGTTCAGCATCCGCGAAGCCTACATCAGCTTCTACCAAAAATTGGGACGGTTCGATCTTGAGGGATTCGCCAGCTTGCAAAAGTCGAGCAACGAAGAGGTTATGCATCTCCCCTTGTTCATGGGACAACTGAAATTCGGTTACTCGCAGCCCCTCTTCCGCAAGGCAGCCATCTTGCACCCCAACATCACAGTACGCTATTTCACAAAGTATTACGCCGATGCCTACATGCCCGCCACGCGCACGTTCTATTTGCAAAACGAGGTACAAATCGGCAATTTCCCCTTCATCGACCTTGCCATAGCCCTCAAAGTCAAGAAGGCCCACATTTACTTTGCCTACAGTAACATGTTCCTGCTCACGGGCAACTACAACTCGTTCATCGCGCCCCACTATCCCATGCGCGACAGCAAGTTTTTTATCGGAATCAACTGGAGACTTTTCAATTAAACGGACGCCATGCTTCAAACCGATCTCATACGCACCACCAACACGCTGTCACGAATCAACGACACCGTTGCGCTTCTTCCTGACACCATCGCACAGCAAAACACAATGGGGAAAGTTTTGGAACAAGTGACGACCAGCAGCTCGTCAAGAGAGATTGGATTGACCATCGCCATCATTGGACTCTTGATTTTTACGGCCCACCTTTTCAGCGAAATATTCAGCCGGAAACGCATCCCCGACGTGTTGTTCCTCATCATCATCGGGCTACTCATCGGTCCCGTATTCCACTGGATTTCGCCAGAAAGTTTGGGCAACGCCGGCAACCTCTTTTCCGGAATCACGCTGGTCACCATCTTGTTTGAAAGCGGTACTCAATTGAGGTTCAGCGCTCTGAAAGACTCTTTCAAAGGAGCCTTGAAGCTTACGGCCTTGAATTTCGTGCTCTCTGCTGTAGCGATATGGCTGACTGGATGGTTGGTGTTGGACTTGGACCCCATCGTCAGCATGATTTTGGGTTGCATGTTGGGAGGCACGGCCTCGGCGGTCGTTATTCCTATCGTCAGGCAGATGCGCATGTCGGAGAAGCCGGCCATCATGCTCATTTTGGAGGCCGCCATCGGCAATGTGTTCAGCATCGTGTTGGCTTTGGCCTTGATGCAAGCCATCAAATCGAGGCACGTGGAATTTGGAGCCATCCTCGGCGACATTTTCTCTTCCTTCATCTTAGCCACGGTGATGGGACTTTTCGGCGCCATCTTTTGGGCTCTTATCTTGGATAAAGTACGCAACATCAAATACTCCATCCTGACCACGCCCGCTTTCGTTTTCATCATTTACGGCATCAACGAATGGATGGGCTTCAGCGGTGCCATTGCAGCCTTGGCCTTCGGCATTGGACTGGCCAACATCGACAGCATCTATAACGCCTGGCTCAAGAAATTCATCAAGAAAGTGCCCGTCAACCTTAATGAAACCGAACGTTCGCTGTTTTCGGAATTGGTGTTGCTGCTGAAGACCTTCTTCTTCATCTATGTGGGCATCTCCATCCAATTGAACCAGTGGCAACCCATTGTCATTGGACTGGGAATCAGCGTATTGCTATTCATCATCCGTATCCCTGCCGTCCGTTTTGCCATCTCCAAAAAAGAAGGCATCCCTGAGAAAGAGATGGCTTTCATGTCGGCGCTCAACCCTAAGGGACTGACCGCTGCAGTGTTGGCCACTCAAGCCCTTATCTACATTCCCGATCTGGGGATGGCCTTGTTCGTGAGAAACATCGTCTTCTCCGTCATTCTGTTCAGCATTGTCATCAATTCCATTCTTATTCCATTGATTGACAAGGAGAGAGGTATGTATCGATTCTACCTCAAAATGCTGAGCTTCAACCAAAAGATGAAGAACATGGTTTCAAAAACCAAACAAGACGGCGAAGAATGGCACAAAAAACACTCGAAAACCCATGAAATTGTCGAGGAGATGTTTCAGTCGGAAGTCATTTCAGACATCATCAAAGAGCAAGACCAACCTGGCGCCATCAATAACAGGCCGGAATCCAATAATTTTGACGTGGCAGACTAAACTCTTTTAAAGCATGGAAATCCTCATTCTCAACGGCCCCAACCTGAACCTCTTGGGCAAACGCGAACCCGAAATCTACGGAAACGTCTCTTTTGAGGACTTTCTGCCCCAGCTGCGCAGTCGCTTTCCACAGCACCAAATTTCCTATTTCCAGACCAACCACGAAGGCGTCATCATCGACAAATTGCAAGAGGCTGACGGTTTTTATGGCGGCGTAGTGATGAATCCTGGAGCCTACGCCCACACCTCCATCGCCATCGCCGACTGCATCCGCTCCATCAGTGTTCCCGTCATTGAGGTTCATATTTCCGACATTTCGAAACGAGAGCCCTACCGCAGACACTCTTTCACCGCCGAGGCTTGCATAAAATCATTTATGGGATTGGGATTGGAAGGTTATGCCAAGGCCATTGAGGCTTTGGAAACGCGATGAATCGCACCTCTACAAGGTGAAATCATTGGGATTCAAGTCGCTGTATTTCTTCTTTCCGAAAAGGACACTTTCAAAAACAATGTTCTTCCGATAGATGCAACTCACCATCTTTTTTTCACCGTCATTCCGCTTTTTGCGCAAGGTTTTCAGCCGTTTATAGAAATCGAAATGCGCCTTGAAGACCATGCAGAAGTCCTTGCCACAGCCCTCAAAGAGGAACTTGAACGCCGCCACCCAATCGAGAAGAATGCGGTAGAGGATGGTGCGCTTCACCCGACGTTTGGGCAGGTTCTTCACTAACAGCGAAAGGTTATTGCGGAAGTTCAAGTAAGTCTTGCGCGGAGAGTTCTTCGGCAAGGTGCCGCCACCGATGTGATACACCCACGACTGTGGGCAGCAATACACCTTATAACCAGCATTTTTCAGTCGCCAACACAGGTCGATTTCCTCCATGTGGGCGAAGAAGCTATCGTCCAAGCCGCCCAATTGATGGTACAAATCGGCACGGACGAACAGACAGGCACCCGTTGCCCAAAAGACTTCCATCGGCTCGTCATATTGATGCTCGTCGTTCTCCAAGTTTTGGAACACGCGCCCACGGCAGAACGGATAACCATACTTGTCGATAAAGCCGCCACTGGCTCCGGCATACTCAAACTGTTCCTTGTGGTAGTACGACAGAATCTTGGGCTGGCAAGCGGCAATCTGCGGGTCGGCATCCATCAAGGCGACGACGGGTTCGAGCCATTGCGGTGTCACCTCAATATCCGAATTGAGCAACACATAATATTGCGCCTCAACTTGTCGCAAAGCTAAGTTGTAGCCCGTTGTAAAGCCGCCGTTGCTGCCGTTTTCGATAAGACGGATGTCGGGGAAACGCTCCTTCATGAAAGCCACTGAATCGTCGGTGGAAGCATTGTCGGCCACAACGATTTCAGTCCATGTCGGGTCGCAGTTGGCGATGACATTGGGCAGGAACTGTTCGAGAAACTTACGCCCGTTGAAGTTCAATATAACGACGGCCACTTTCATGCTTCTTCCAGTTTAGGTCTTTGGTGTTTCCAACGGCGGTGCGACCACAGCCAGTTGTCGGGGTTAGCCTCAATAAAACGCTCGACACGGCGCACATATTGTTCCATGATTTCCCCGTCTGCCGTTTCCTTGGGATTATCCGTAATCAAATCAAAGGTCACTTCATAGCGTCCCCTGCCCTGCCTTCTCATGTCGACAAACACGATGGAATAGTCCAATTTCTTGGCAATGCGCTCGATACCCGTAAACCAGCAAGTGTCTTGATGCAGGAACTCCGTCCAATAGTCCGAGGCCAGGCCATGCGGGGTTTGGTCGGCCATC
This sequence comes from uncultured Bacteroidia bacterium, assembly GCA_902802535.1. Lineage (GTDB taxonomy): Bacteria > Bacteroidota > Bacteroidia > Bacteroidales > F082 > Limimorpha. The sequence continues at coordinate 4,003 of CADCML010000084.1, read as the reverse complement.
ATCAACACGGCATTGGGGCAGCCGCGCAATTGGGCCAAACGCCGCAACACCGAGTTCGACTCCACCATCTCCAGCGTGCTGTCACAGGTGCGGATATACAGCATAAGCTGCTCAAAAACAGGGTTTTTCACTCTCTTGTACACGGCCAAGCACTTGTGCTGGGTGAGGTCGGGAATCATTTTGCCAAACCACTCCCAGTTGCCCGAATGAGGGATGGCATAAAACACGTTCTTGCCCTGTTCGTAAAGGCGTTTTACCAACTCGGGATTGGTGTAAGTAATGCGATTTTTATAGCCGTTGACCTTCATGCGCAGCATTTTCGGGGCTTCCACAAACAAGTCGCAGAGATTTTGGTAGAAACGCTTTTCTATCGCCTTTATCTCCTTTTCACCCTTATCGGGAAAAGACTGCAACAGATTCTGTCTGACCACCTTACGACGATAGCGCAACAGATGATACACCAAAAAGAAATAGACATCGGACTTCAGATAGAGAAGCCAGTACGGATGGATGGACAAGAAAGCCACCCACGACTTCACGACATGAAATCCGATTTTTTTCATGGTTTATCTCGGATTGTTGTAAAGGTCGACGGCATGAGAGCCCCAACCTCTTTCGTATTCGGTTTGGTCGACACCCTGGTCGTAACCCTGACCATAAACGGATTGATAGATTTCCATCGGCCAACGCGGGTTGTTGATTTCGCCGACCATGTTGGAATGGATTAATTGATAATCGTTGGTCGAACGGTCGGGGGCCACGAAAACGAACTTCTTGTCGCGCTGATTAGCCACCTGATAATAGTGCCAAATTTCATAAGGAAGGGCGGCCGGCTCGTCGGGCACTTCCATAATCTTGTCGGGCTGTCCGTACTTCAGGAACACATAGCCGCGGTCGCTGCGATAACCTGGGAAGGCTGTAGTGCCAAACGACATGTTGACCCTTTTGACAGCGGCCATATAATCGTCGAAGCCCTGTTTGGGATTCATCGGAGAGCGTTTGCTCCAGAAATTGAAGAGGAACTGCTGCATGGTCTTCACGTCGTCGGTCTTCACCAAGCTCTTTGAATAGGTGCGTTCGATTTCGCTGCAAATCGGGTCGAGATAGCTGATATACTTGCGCAGTGTGTCAACTTCGGTGATGTTGCTGACGAAAGTGTTGGCGATGCTAACGGCTCCAATGTCTTCCATATCAAAACTCACACTCGGGTTGCTGCGTTGGAAGAACCAGCTTTTCGAACAAATCAGGGTGTTGCTACGGTCGTGCATCTCAATGACGAGGTAATAGTTGCCCGACGGCAAGTCCTTGATATCAATGGTGTTGAGCAACACATTCACTTTATTGACATCAAAACGTTTGTTGTAGGTAAAGTTCTGCATCTGGTTCGAAGACTCGACCGTCTCGATATAGTACTTGACCAGGAACTTGCCTTCGTCGTACAGTTTGTCGCTGTTGTACATCTCGACATAGAAATGCAGTTTGTCCTCGTTGGCACCATAGAAAGGATACACGCGAGGCAGGAAATCATAGCCGCTCTTGGTACACATCGAAGGTTTTTCCGCCTTCGCATAGGAATCGAACAGCAAGATGTCGGAAATGGCTGGCACGTTTTCAGGATAGTTGACCTCCACGGTGACCGTTGTGGGCGGCAACACATCGCCGCTGTTCAAGTCGGTGATGCAGATTTCCATCTGATACTCACCGTTGGTCAGAGAGAAGCGCTGCTGGTCGATGAAAGCGCCGTCAAGGTTGGTGGTGTCGGTCACCACTGGGCTGTCGACAGCCACTTTGGAGAACACGGATTCTTCACCTTTTCTGAAAATAGTCACGACTTCCACCGTTGCCTTGAATTTGCCGGGTTCAAATTGTTTGTAAACTGCTGTACGACAATCGAAAGCAATGGCGTTTTCCACGTATGGCGTCATGCCCGGGACGCAATAGGTTGTCGACGAAAGATAAGATTTCAGTTTTTTCGTTTGGGCATTGCCGGTAAATGCTACCAGCAACAGCATCAAGGTCACAAGGGCCTTCTTCGTAATAGTAATTGATGTATTCATGGCGTTTATTTATTTTGACGAAGCAAAAATATACATAGGTTTTTCAAATTCATCTTTTTTTCTTATCTCATTTCTCAACAAGTATCAACAAAATCAATATAAAAAACTGTTTTTAAACTACTTACACAACTTTTTCAAGTAAGTCAACATCGCCTGTTCAAGGGTATCGCCCATTCCCATTGCCGTCAAAATCTTGTTGGTGCGGCGGTTGGCACCACTGTAAGAGATGCCTTCCAGCACAGCAATTTCAGCATCATTCATGCCCAACAAGCCCAAACAGCTATGGCGCAAATCCGACACATTCAGTTCAGGAAAATCTTTCAGGAAACGTGACGAGAAATCGGGGAAACACCTGTTGACTTCCTGCACGAGGGTGATATAGTCCATTTCTTTCAGCTTCAGTTTGGGATACAGGCCCACGCTTTTAATCATAATGTCCTTGCCCTCAACGGAATGTCTGATCTTGTTTACGACCGCTGCTGTCGAAAAGGTTTGCCATGCCTCATCAAAACCGACATGCTGGACATTCAGCTGTGCGAGGGTATCGTCCAAAGCCTGCGACATCTGCTCAATCTCATGGTCTTTATCCGCGTTTTCTTGTTCGTGCTTCTGCACTATGGTCGTAATCTTGTTCTCTATATGACTGATACGCCTACGGTTACGGACAATAATGTAAGCCAAAAAAGCCATCACCAACAGCAGAAACAGCGAAAGCATCCAGGAAGAGAAGCCTTTATCCTTTTGCGTTGTCGCATCGACCGGCTTCGGGCGGTTGAACTCACCGTACAGGTATTCGATTTCCATCTTGCGCGAAGCCATTCGGGTTTCCATCATCGAGCTTTCAACATAAAATCGGGTGTACGACAGCTCTTCGTCGGCCCATCCCCTGTCACGGCAAATTTCAGCCAATTTGGCCGCAGCATCCATGCGAGCGAATCGGTCTCCTTTCAAAAAAGCACGTTCCAAATGCGGAAACGCCGAATCATATTGCCGAATCTCAAAGAATTTCACACCCATGGCCAGTTGCATAAAGTCATCACCTGCCGGAGCCTTCTCGTCCGCCTCCTGAAAAAGAGCGAAAGCCTTGTCGTATTGTTTTTGTGACTGACAGATGGCCGCCTCGAAGCGCATTATTGCAGCCTTCTCGGATTCGCTCTCATAAAACGACGCGGCTTTTTGGCACAACTCGAATGCAGCTTCATGGATACCATAGCGATAGAGAATCTCCGACAAACGAGTGTATGTCAGAGCGATAAAGCGTTTTGCATACGGATTTTTCCACTCCTCTTGCTGCTGCATCACATCTAATGCCATCAGGTAGTTTTTGAAAGCGGACACATCCTCATTGGCGAAGGTGCATTGCACACCTTTATAATAATAGGCATTGGCCCGGAGATATTGCAAATCGGCATCATCGGGAAACAAGACGGCAAGGCTATCGTAGAAGGCAATCACTGGTGCCAAGTCGGGGCTCTCCTCCGTCAGACAGCGGTTTTTGTATTGCATCTGCACGATCCGCAAGTGCAACTCGACGGAATCCAAGGGCGTAAAAGGCTCATCCATGGCAGTCACCACCAAACCGCACACGCTGTCCTTTGCCTTGACGGGATCAGTTTCCAACAAGGTCTCCACGGCCTTCAGCTCATGGAAATGGCGAGGCGCATTTTGCTCAGTAAAAGCCGAATCCTGCCTTGAGCAGGCACAAAGCAGTGCCATCCAGAGCAAAAACAAGACGGGAATAATGCGCAAGGTTTTCATCAAATTGCAGTCTTTTTCAGTTTTGCAAAGATAGAGGTTTTCGACGGAAAAAAGTTTTTTTTCGGGAAAAATCTCAACCTATCGAAATTTGTTGTACTTTTGCAGCGGAGATATGGCTGAGTGGTCGATAGCGGCGGTCTTGAAAACCGTTAAGCCGAAAGGCTTCGGGGGTTCGAATCCCTCTGTCT
>CADCML010000083.1 GCA_902802535.1 uncultured Bacteroidia bacterium | reverse complement strand
CAGCTTGCCGCTACCCGTTACTTGGAAACGCTTCTTGGCAGCGGACTTTGTCTTCATTTTCGGCATTTTACAAATAATTTAAAGTATTAAAAATGAGTTATTTCTTCATTGACTTAGGAGCTATCATCATTTGCATACGCTTGCCTTCCAACTTGGGCATCATCTCCACCTTGCCAAACTCTTCCAGCTCTTGCGCAAACTTCAGCAACATAATCTCACCCTGTTCCTTGTAGACGATGGAACGTCCTCTGAAAAAGACCTCCACCTTCACTTTAGAGCCTTCCTGCAAAAAGCGTTTGGCGTGGTTCAGCTTGAACTCGAAGTCGTGGTCGTCGGTCTGGGGTCCGAGTCGGATTTCCTTGATGACAACCTTGGTGGCCTTGGCTTTCTGTTCCTTTTGGCGCTTCTTCTGGTCAAAGACAAACTTCTTGTAATCCATGGCCTTGCAGACCGGCGGGTTGGCATCGGGCTGGATCTCAACGAGGTCAACACCCAATTCTTCAACGATTCTCAACGCCTCGCGCAAGGGGTAGATGTTAGGTTCGACACCCTCGCCCACCAAACGCACCATCGGAGCTTTCACTTCCTCATTGATGCGATGGTTGAACTCGCCTTTGTCTTTGTTCGGTCTCTGACCGGGTCTTCCTTTTTGTGGAATCTGTGCTATGATTTTAGTCTCCTATATTAAGTTTATATTCAGTTAATTAGTGTTTATCTCTTGTTCTGTTCCTCCTCAACTTGCTTGCGAATCATCTCGGCGAAGTCGGCGGTCGGCATGGTGCCCAAGTCGACTTGTCCATGCTTACGCACAGACACCTGATTTTCAGCTTCTTCCTTCTCGCCCACGATGAGCATGTAAGGATACTTCTTCATTTCGGCGTCGCGAATCTTACGACCGATTTTCTCGTTTCGCTCGTCAATGAGGGCGCGAATATCGGACTTTTTCAGATACGATTGCAAATTTTTCGCAAAATCGAGGTATTTTTCGCTCACGGGAAGGATAATGACCTGGTCGGGAGCCAACCAAAGCGGGAATTCGCCGGCGCAGTGTTCAAGCAACACGGCCACGAAACGCTCCATCGAGCCAAAAGGTGCGCGGTGCACCATCACGGGGCGATGTTTCTCATTGTCAGCACCGATGTAGGTCAGGTCGAAACGTTCAGGCAGGTTGTAGTCCACCTGAATCGTGCCCAACTGCCACTTGCGACCGAGGGCGTCCTTCACCATGAAGTCCAATTTCGGGCCATAGAACGCGGCCTCGCCATATTCCACATGGGCAGGCAGACCCTTCTCGGCACAAGCCTCCTGAATGGCGGCCTCAGCCTTGGCCCAGTTCTCGTCCGTACCCACATACTTCTCGTGGTCGTTGGGGTCGCGGAGCGATATTTGTGCTTCAAAGTTCTTGAAATCCAAAGCCTTGAAGATGATTTCGATGATTTCCATCACGCGGATGAACTCTTCCTTCACCTGGTCGGGACGGCAGAAGATGTGGGCATCGTCTTGGGTAAACGAACGCACACGGGTCAGGCCGTGCAACTCACCGCTCTGCTCATAACGATACACCGTACCGAACTCAGCGCAACGGAACGGCAGATCCTTATAACTGCGCGGTTTCCATTTGAAAATCATGCAGTGATGAGGACAGTTCATGGGCTTCAGCAGGTACTCCTCGCCTTCCTCGGGCGTGGTGATGGGGCGGAAGCTGTCTTCGCCGTAGTGGTCCCAGTGACCCGAAGTCACATACAACTGCTTGCCACCGATATGAGGCGTGATAACTTGCTCATAACCATACTCTTTCTGAATCTTGGTCAGGTACTCTTGCAGGCGGAGGCGCAACTCAGTGCCTTTGGGCAACCAAATCGGGAGACCCTTACCCACAATGTCGTTGAACATGAAGAGCTCCAGCTCACGACCCAACTTGCGGTGGTCGCGCTTCTTGGCTTCTTCGAGCAAAACGAGGTACTCATCCAATTCCTTCTGCTTCGGGAAGGTGATACCGTAAACGCGGGTCAATTGCTTGCGCTTCTCATCACCACGCCAGTAGGCACCAGCCAACGAGGTCAATTTCACAGCCTTGATGAAACTCGTGTTCGGAATGTGAGGTCCACGGCAAAGGTCGGTGAAGTTGCCACATTTATAATAGGTGATGGTACCGTCTTCCAGTTCGCTGATCAACTCTTCCTTGTACTCGTCGCCTTTCTCAGTGAAATACTTCAAAGCCTCGGCCTTGCTCACGTCAACGCGGTCGAAGGTCTGTTTCTCTCGGGCCAATTCGAGCATCTTTTTCTCGATGGCCACGAGGTCGGCCTCAGTCAGGGTAATGTCGCCCGTGTCGATGTCGTAATAGAAACCAGCATCCACGGCGGGACCAATACCGAACTTCACACCTTTATATAATGCCTCAATGGCCTCGGCCATGAGGTGGGCCGACGAGTGCCAGAACGTGGCCTTGCCCTCGGGGTCATCCCATGTGAAAAGTTGAATGGTAGCGTCCTCGTTGATGGAGCGCATGGCATCCCACATCTTACCGTTCACTTTGGCAGACAACACGTTACGCGCCAAACCCTCGCTCAAGCTTTTGGCGATGTCCAACGGCGTCACGCCGGCTTCAAATTGTCTGACACTCTGGTCAGGGAAGGTTATGTTAATCATAAGAATAGGTCTTTTTAAAAGTGGCTGCAAAAGTACGAAATTTTTCCATACAAAATGCAGGTAATTCGCGTTTGTCCAAAAAAATTACATTCTACACTGAGATTTCGATAAAACGGGTCCAACCGACATCTCCCCTACTTCTTAATGCTCAAAATCACGCCCAAAGCCACACCGAGGAAGGCCGCAAACAACACTTGAAGCGTAGGCGGCAACAGGAAGGTAATGGTGTGCATCGGATACCAGAACAGCGGAATCGTCTTGGCAAAGACGAAGCCATATTGAATGTCCCAGTTGATTTTCTTCGACAGCGTTTCCCTGATTTTCAGCGGATTACCAAAGAAGCCCTTCAAAGTTCCACCCGTCTCGGAAATGTGGATGTCAGTGATTTTGTGGAAGGTCATAAAGACCGGCGCAAACAAGGTGTTCATCAACACGCTAATGCACAACGCGACAAAGGCTTTGCCCCAGCTGAGGTCGCCGGCAAACCACTCAGCGGCCTTGCCGTTGAAATGGAAACCGCCATCGAGCAGTTTCACTGTACCCGTCTTGAAAATGGTCATGGCCGAGGCAATGACCACACCCAACACGCCCCAAACCAGCATCTTAGGCAACAATCCGAAGCCTTTTTTGAGGTACACACCCTCGCGGATGCGCATGGCCAACATCTCGCCGAAAGTGCCGAGGATAGCAAATTTGAAGAAACTCATCAACAGGCCATGGATTTTGGTGGTCTCGTTGAACCAGTCCCACGCGCCTGGAATGAACGCGAAGCCGCAAATGACAGCGGCCCAAATGACAATCGTTATCAAATCAGACTTCTTCATACCTTGTTCCTTTTATCCAATTCCTTGTTCTGCCAATAGCGGCCCAACAAACACAGCAAACAAAGACCGCAAATGATGCCACCGAGCACGAAGCCCGTTTGATCTTCACCTTTGGCAAGATAAAGATAAATGCCATAGCCGAAAATTCCCAAGTCAACAATAAAACTGAGGATGTAGCCGACGATGCGGCTCGTCTTGTCGGTTTTCTTCAGCAAAAGGTTGTCAATCAAGAAGGTGACTACGACCAACGCGGCATAGACAAGGTAATAGGTTGCTTTTTCGGTAATCATGGTTTTTCTTTTTGACATGGGACTTCGGGACGCGGGACAAGGGACTGACCCAACGTCTCGCGTCTCGTAGTCTCGCGTCTCGTGTCAATTATTTCTCAATACGAATACGTGCATCCACAGCAGTCACGTAACGCGGGTTGCCGAGGAGCGGGTTCAAATCCATTTCGGCGATTTCGGGCGCGGCCTGCACCAAGGCACTCACGCGAACCACCTGTTCTGCATAGAGGTCAAGATTGACGCCCGCCTGACCACGCACGCCTTCCAAAATCTTATAGCCCTTGAGGTTTTTGAGCTTTTCGAGCACTTCTTCCTTATTAGTGGGCACGAGCACACTCTCCACGTCCTTCAGCACCTCGATGAAGATGCCACCCAAGCCGAAGAAGACCTGATGGCCAAACTTCGAGTCGCGCATGGCACCAACATAAACCTCCGTGCCGTCGAGCATGGGATACATCTCCACGGCGTAGGTGTCCTTGATGGCCATGAGGCGGTCGAACTCCTTGCTTACCGTGTCGAGGTCTTTCACGCCGAGGGTGACGCCGCCCACATCGCTCTTGTGCAGCGGGCCGACGACCTTCATCACCAACGGCACTTCCTTCGAGCAGCCGACCTCTTTGGCGAAGGCCAAAGCATCCTCTTTCTTGCTCACTTCCACGCTCTTCTTGCGGCTGATACCAGCGGCATCGAGCAGTTCGTTGTAGTCGGCCATTTCAAGGTAGCCGTCCTTGCAGCGGTCAATGGTTTTGCGGATACGAACAACGTCGATTTCGGGTTGGTCGGCAGCCACAGCGTCTTCCTGAACGTAGGCCGCAATCTCTTTCATGCCAACCAAAGCGGCGGCACGCACACGTTTGGCACCGCTCACGACACGATAGCCTCCATCCATAGGGCTGACGGTAATCGGGGTGAGCAAACCCTCCTCGCGTATGGACTCGGCCACCTCCTCCACCTCCGCCTTGTCAGGCTCGTCGGTGGGAGGCACCAAAAGTTTGTCGATGGGCAGGTTCTCGATGATGCCCGACTTGGGTTTGGGCGTATTGTAAATCTTGCAGATGGCGTTGCCAAGCACACATTCCTCGGGAAAGTTGATGTTTCCCTTGGCGATGAAATCCTCAATCTCTTCTTTCACATTGATGATGGAAGGCAGCACGGGGAAGATAGGCTTCTTGCAAGTATGCATCTTCCGGTCGAGCAGGTCATAGACTTCCTTGTTCGAGAAGAGTCCGGGTGAGCCGAAAATGACGACAGAGAAGTCAATGTCGGTGTAGTCATTCTCCACTGCATCAAGGATATAACCTAATTGTTCGGCGGTGCCGGTGGCGAGGAAGTCGATGGGATTGCCCACCGAGGAGCCTGGGAAGAGCTTCTCCAAAAGGGCTTTGCTGGCAGGGTGTTCCTTGAGCGAAGGCACTTCCATGCCACCATTGGAGAGCACATCCGTAAGCATCACAGCGGGTCCGCCCGCATGGGTCACTACAGCGCAGCGTTTGCCCTTGATTTCGGGGTGCATGAACACGCCGCAAACGGTGGTCAGCTCCTGACGGTTTTGGCAGCGCACAATACCAGCTTTGCGGAACAGGGCATCCACAGCGGCATCGTTGGTAGCCAAAGCGCCCGTATGCGAAGAAGCAGCACGCGAGCCAGCAGCCGAGCCACCGCTCTTAATGGCTGCGATGTGGCATCCCTTGTTGATGAGGCTGCGGCTATGCCTGAGCAACCTTTGCGGGTCGCCGATCTTTTCCATATAAAGCATGATGACGCGCGACGACTTCTCGGGGTCGAAGGTCTCGTCCAAGTGCTCCAGCACGTCCTCGATGCCCAACTGGGCGCTGTTGCCCACAGCCCAAACGCTGTTGAACTTCAGGCCGTTGCTCATACCGTACTCCTTGATGAACACAGCTGTTGCGCCACTGCCCGTGATGAAATCAACACCTTTGGGGTCGAGCGGCGGGATGGGTGTGTCGAAGCAGCCGGCATAGTTCACGTTGAGGAAGCCGGTGCAGTTGGGTCCGATGAGCGAGCCGCCGACAGAGTTAATCGTATCAACGATATGTTTCTCGATTTCAGCGCCTTCGTGGCTCTCCTCCGAGAAGCCTGCACTGATGATGATAAAGCCTTTTGTGCCTTTCTGCAAGGCCAACGTATCGACCGTGGCAGGGCAATACTTGGCGGCAATGGCCAAAATCGCGCAATCCACTTGCGGCAGGTCATCAACCTTGGCATAACATTTAACACCTTGAACCTCAGCTTCTTTTGGGTTCACGGCATAAATCTGTCCCTTGAAGGGGCTGTTCATAAGGTTAAACAAGGCTTTTCCGCCCGGTTTATGGATGTCGGCGGAGGCTCCAACGACCACGATGCTTTTCGGGTCCAATAATTCTTTTGCTATCATGTTTTGGTAGATTTATAATATTTCTGATTTAAGATTTAAGATTCAAAATTTAAAATTTAAGATTTAGGGCAGGTGTAGAATGTTCAGGCGTTCTTCGCAGTCGAGGAGCAACTGATAGTGACGTTGGTTGAAAAGACCCATTTTGCAGAGCAGTTCGATGTCTTCGTGGCTCATCCACATGACCGATTCGACCTCGTCCTTTTGGAGATGAAGCATCTCTGCGGGCACGTTGCTCTTCATCATGTAAAGCAATGTAAACTTGTATTCGTAGCGTCTGATTCTCACCAACTTGAGCTCACTTTTCGTAGCCGAAAGCCCGATTTCCTCACGCATCTCGCGCAACATGGCCATGGCGAAGTCGCGCTCGCCGCTCTGCACGTGACCCGCTGTAGTGGCGTAATAGTTGCCCTTGCTCTGTGCCACCTTCTGAATCAAGTATTGGCCGTTGTTGTTGTAGACATAGACTGCCACAATGGGAATCATCATTCCCGGCGGGATGCGCTGTCCCCGTTCAATGGTCAGTCCCGTAGGTTTCAGGTCTTTGTCGTACAAATCCAATAGTTCCATAAGCTTATTTTGCAAGCAATTCCTTGATGCCGCCGAGTGAACCCAATAAGTTGGAAGCTTCATAAGGCAGATATACGGTCTTATTCTGCTGACCACCAGCCACTTCCTTCAGCGTCTCGATATACTTGACAGCGAGCAGATAGTTAACGGGGTCGGCACCACGGTCGCTGATGGCCTGGGCGATGTTTTGTATGGCGGCTGCCTCGGCTTCGGCCTGCAACACCTTGGCACGAGCCTCACCCTCAGCTTTCAGGATGTTGGCTTGTTTCACTGCCTCAGCCGCATTGATTTCAGCCTGCTTCTCACCTTCCGAATTCAGGATTTGGGACTGCTTCTCACCTTCGGCCTTCAGAATTTCGGCACGACGGTTACGCTCGGCCTGCATCTGGAGTTCCATCGTGCGGCGAATGCTCTCAGGAGGTGTAATATCCTGCAACTCAACGCGATTCACCTTCACACCCCATTTGTTAGTGGCATCGTCCAAAACGTTGCGCAGCTTCGAGTTGATGGTGTCGCGCGAGGTCAATGTTTCGTCAAGTTCCATCTCGCCGACCACATTACGCAAAGTGGTCTGGGTCAGCTTCTCGATGGCAACGGGAAGGTTCTGAATTTCGTAGACGGCCTTCATCGGGTCGACGATTTGGAAATAAAGCAAGGCGTTGATTTCCGTCATCACATTGTCTTTTGTGATAACGCTCTGTTTGTCAAAGTCATACACCTGCTCACGCATATCGATGCGCGTGGCGCGGCTCATGACACCGTTTTGCCGACGCACGATGGTTTCCTTGGCCTGCTCGACGATGGGCAGGATGACATTGATGCCCGCATTGAGTGTGCGGTTGTACTTGCCGAGCCGTTCGACAATCATGGTTTCCGACTGGGAAACAATCTTGATGCCCCTGAGAATGTAGATAACGACGAGGGCCACTAATACGATTAATACAACATTGGTGATGCTCATGATATTGAACTGTTTATGGTTTAACTTCTAACTGTCACGATAATGCTATCCATTTTCACGATTTCGACCGCAGTGCCTTTTTCGATGACACTTCCGTCTTCCGAAACGGCTTTCCAATCGTCACCATCGATGGCCACGCGACCCGTATGTCGTTCGGCATCAATGCGTTCAGAAACTATGCCTTTGCGCCCGATGATGGCTTCGGCATTGGTTTTCACGTCCTTCGATTTTTTGTCCAAGAATTTCATCACGATGGGCCGCAGGAAAATGAAGGTCAGAAAAGACACGACAGCGAAGAGGATGATTTGCCAGGTGGCGCCCACGCCCAATGCGGCGGCAACGGCACCGAAAACCGCGCCGATGGCGAAGCAAATGACACCAAAACCCGATGTGGCGATTTCGAGGATGACCAATACAATGGCGGCAATGAGCCAAATTTGATAGACTTGCATAACGATGTGTTTTGATTCTGCAAACATACAAAAAAAGGGCGACACCCCAAAGGATGTCGCCCAATTTTTTGCGGAAATCAATTCCGCGGTGTCATTTATTGCATGACAGTGACGCGCTTGACGGTCACACCTTCCTCAGTGTAGACACGCACCATGTAGAGGCCAGCGTTGAACTGAGCCATGTTCAGGGTGTAAGTGTCGGCATTGAGCTCGGTGTCGAAGACCACCTGGCCGAGGACGCTCACCACAGTGATGCGGCTCATGCCGTTGGCCTCGATCGTCACGTTGCCCTTAGTCGGGTTCGGGTAGAGGGCGACAGTGGCGCCGTTCTCGTCGATACCCGTCATGTGGCCGGTCACGTAGTTGACCGAAGGATCGTCGAACGACAGTGCAGGATCGGACTCGCAGCCATCCTCATACTCGGCACGCACCTGGTAGTAGTATGTACCAACTGCCTCAGGCGTGTCGATGTACTCGTAGTAGGTCTGGCCGGCAACAGCGGCTACCTCGCCAATCATGACGTAGGTGTCGTTGTCGTCCGAACGGTACACGTTGTACTTCACAATCTCCGAACGGTTCATGAAGCTCAGGTCGGCGGGCTTGCTCACCACCTCGGTGTGGCTCAGCGTCATGTTGCCGGTCACAGGCATTGCAGGAGCAGGCTCGATGGCGATGTTCTCAACCGTGCCCTTGGCCTGGTTGGTCACGAAGCCGCGAATCATCCAGCCGTAGCCAGGCAGACCGGCGCTGGCAAGGTCTTGCCATGCGTTGCCGTCGAGGCTGATCCAGCGGTTGTTCGGGTCGCCCGTGTCGGCACAGGCTGTGGCCGGGTGTTCACCCTGTTCGGCCATCACAATCCACAGGTTCTGGGTGCCGTCGATTGCGACAGGCGTGTCCAGAGTGACCTCCTGGAATTCGTTGCCCGTAGGAGCGAAGGTCTGGTTGCTGTATGCAGTACCAGGGGCTGTCGTTCCACCCAGATAGACCGTGACGGTTATCGGGTTGGTGTTGTAGCTGTTCTCGTACACTGCGACCTTGGTCAGGTTCGTGCCTGCATAAGGAGCAAGTGAAGCGGCCGGGAACATCGTAGCCCAGTAGATCGTGGCAGAGGCATCGCCGGTACCCACGTTCGTGGCATAGGTGCCGTCATCGTAGTACAGCCATTCCTCGATCGGAGGCGCGGGCGGCAGAGGTGCGTCACCCCACCAGATCTTGATCTGGTCGGTCTCGCCGAGGTCTTCGGCATGGATAGGTTCGCCAGGCTCGCAGGTGATGAAGCCAGGCATGTAAGGCTCGCACTCGGGGCAGCTCATCGAGTAGTAGATGTTGCCCTCGGGCAGCGTGTTCGTGCCGTTGTAGACCATGCGGACGCACACCTCTTCAGCTGTGCCTTCATAGGTGTAGGTGTTGGTCGGGACGGGTACGAAGGCTTCCCATTCGCCGTCGGCGAAGATCATGGCGCCGAGGACGTCACCAGCAGGTGTCGGAGGAGGCGTCGGGCCGCTGTTGCCACCCGAGATCTTCATGGCGCAGCCGTAAGGCGTGCCAGCACCGCTGCAGGCCATTACCGGTGTTGCCGATGCCAGGCTCGCAGTGAGGAGCACCCCAAGGACCGCTCGAACCGCTGCCGGTCAAGCTGTAGACCAGGTAGTACGTGCCGGCCTCAAGTTGGATGTCGAGGTTGCCGGCGGTGATGCTCATGATCGGGCGGGTCGTGGCGGTGGTTTCACCGTCACTGCCGCGGTAGCAGTTCGTGAAGGCCGTGGCCGTCATGATGTTGTCGGTCATGCTGCCCCAGACAGCAGTACCACCACTCATCGGGCTGCCGCTGTAGATCTGGGCATAGAGGCCAGTGAAGGTCGAAGTGGTCGAGCTACCGGTCTGGTAACCGTAGACCTCGATCTCGCTGATGGACGTGGCTGAGCTCAAGGTGAACTGGTCGGCAAGCATGTAGCCACCACCGTTGTTCACGTTCGGGCCCCATGTGCTTTGGCCGTTCTTAATCCAAGAGGCGTCGGCGCCGTTGGCCATCGCACCCGGATCGGTCACGAAGCCGTTGAAGGCGATAACGTCGCGGTTGCTCTTGGCACCGCTGGTCAGCTCGATGTCGTCAACATCCAGATAGAACTGGTCGCTGCAGTTGAAGTGACGGATGGCGATGTACTTCTGGCCGGCGAAGTTGCTCAGGTCAACGCTGTACTGCGTCCAGGTGCTCTGGTCGCGAGTGCCGCGGGTGCCTTCATAACGCTCGCCCTTTTGGCCGATCGTCCACTCGTTCACCATTGTCCAACCGCTTGTGCCGTTGTCGGAAATGAACACACCGAAGTGCTCGGCGGCATAGCCAGCATCCTGCGCGCAAGCCCAGAAGCTGAATGTGCTACCGTTGGCGAGATTCACTTGAGGTGAAACGAGGTAGTTGTCAGGATACACAACGCCGTAGCTGTTGTCATAGCTCTGGCTCAACACGCAGTCGTTAGAGGCATTGTGGCCGTAGCCAGTGCTACCAATCTTAACGCTTGCAAGTTGCCAACCATAACCAGCCGGGTTGCCACCATCGATGGTGGTCCAACCAGCAGGAATCTGGCTATCGTCGAAGTTCACGCTGAAGGTGTCGCCTTGACCAGGAGGCGTCGGGCCAGTGCCGTTCGGGTAATCCCAGCTGATGACATTACCATCGATGGTCACACCGTTGAGCGTGCCAGCGTAGTTGTCGCACGGGATGTATTGCCATTCTTGTTCAACCCAAGCACTCAAGCCGGTGCTGTACATGGCAGCAACCTTGCAGATGTAGTGCTCGCCAGCGACGAGTTCGTCGGTGGCCAACTGGCAGAACGGTTG
>CADCML010000082.1 GCA_902802535.1 uncultured Bacteroidia bacterium | reverse complement strand
ACGTTCCGCTTCAAGGAGCAGGAGGTGTATGATGCATTCTACAGTTTCATCGAAGACGAAAAAGACGGATTGTTCAAGGGGCCATACATTTCGCTGAAGACGCCTTTCGTGAAGGCGACCGAGGAGCAAATGAGCGCCATTCCCTTGGACATCAAGCCAAGCTTTCTGCCTCATTTGCATCAGATCAAAGCGTTTGACCGCCTGAGTGCGAAGGATGGACATCAGCCTTTGCCGACCTTGCTGACTACGGGAACGGGTTCGGGTAAGACGGAATGCTTCCTTTATCCTATCCTGGACTATTGCTATAGGTGCAACAAGTTCGGACATCAGCCCGGGGTGAAGGTCATCATCATGTACCCGATGAACGCCTTGGCTACCGACCAAGCCAAACGTCTGGCCGAAATCATCTACGGTACTGAAGAGGAGCATCCTTTATGTGATAAAGTGACAGCAGGTTTGTTTATCGGAGAGGGTAACGACAGAAAGAATTATCCTCCCATGATGGGGCCACACAATATCATAGAGAATCGTGACAGCATCATCGATACAGTACCCGATATTGTCCTTACCAACTTCAAGATGTTGGACTATGCCCTGATGAAGCAACACTTCCGTCCGATTTGGGAAGGCAACTTGGAAACGGACAATCCAGCTTTGCGTTATATCGTGTTGGATGAGCTTCATACCTATGATGGTGCACAAGGTACCGATGTGGCCAACCTGATACGCCGATTGAAGCTGAAACTCAATCTGTCAGAGAGGCATTTGTGTCCAGTGGGAACCTCGGCCACGATAGGCAATGGCGAAGACAGTAAGACTTTGCTTTGCGACTATGCTTCAAGCGTGTTTGGCGAGGAGTTTCAACCCGATAGCGTCATTGAGGAGCATCGTGTTGCCGTTGATGATTTCTTCGACAGCTATTTGACAGAGGATTTGCCTTCGGAGGATCAGCTGAAGAAATGTGTGTTTGAAGATGACACCACTGATAGCTATCTGAGAAAAATAAAGAAGGTGTGGCTGCCTAATGTTGAGGACGACAGCGTTGCCATCGGAAAGGAACTGCGGACGATGAAGATCGTTCGTGACCTGCTGGCCGTGACTTCAACAGGCATCAAGACCATAAATGCTTTGGTTGAGGAATTGGCGGAGAACAATCTTCAATTCAGGGCTTTGGTTAAGCGAAACGAAAGGAATGGCGTGGTGGTTTTGGAGTCACTGCTTGCCTTGATTTCGGAATCGAAACTGGAATCCAATGGGATGCTGTTTCCCATGTTGTATCTGCAAGTGCAGTTGTGGCAACGCGAACTGAGTGGTATTCTTCGTTATGTGGAGCCACATCCGAGCTTCACATGGCGTGATGGCGACAAGAAAGACACTGTGGCCTTGCCGATGTATTTCTGTAGGGATTGCGGTGCGAGT
Source organism: uncultured Bacteroidia bacterium (assembly GCA_902802535.1). Taxonomy (GTDB): domain Bacteria; phylum Bacteroidota; class Bacteroidia; order Bacteroidales; family F082; genus Limimorpha. The sequence continues at coordinate 9,481 of CADCML010000082.1, read as the reverse complement.
GGATGGATTACCAGCATTAGGGAAAGAGACACGAGGTTTAACTGTAATGTCAAGACCATCAACACCCTTTTCATGAACCATTCGGACGAAATCGTGCTGATGAACACGGAGTCTGGCAAGCATGAGCCTATTGATGAATACATGACAGAATTCTCGAAGAACTTATCCGTTTTCGTCAACATGGAGAACTTGAGTATTGTTGATGCCAAGGATCCCAAGCGATTTAAGGTGCGTGTCTGTTCCAGAATTGTGAAAAGGAAGCGCGGAGAAGGGCATGTTTTCTCGGAGAACTGCCCGGAATGCAACAACCAATCGTTGGCTATCATTGGTGGCCGTACCTCAACACTGTCGTCGGTGGCTATCAGCCAGGTGATGGCGAGTGACTTTGAGACAGTTGATGAAAAGGGCAGGAAGATATTGACCTTCACCAACAGCGTGCAGGATGCCGCATATCAGGCGGGCTTCTATGAGGCCAGGACTTATCGCTTCCTGTTCCGTCAGTCGATGCAAAAGTACCTGAACACGCAGAATACCCCCATCACCTTGGCGGAGCTGCAAAAAGGGTTCAAGGATTATTGGAAGAAAGAGTTGTCAGGAGATGAGTATTATTACCGTTTCATGCCTGCCGACTTGCTCATGAAGATAGATTTAGACAAAAACTACCGCGACAATACCGGGCAACTCACAGATGCCTTCAAAGCCGAGTTTGACGAGCGGATGGATTGGGAGATCTGTGCGGAATTTGGATTGAACGCCCAAGTGGGTCGTACATTGGAGAAGACTGGTGCATCGGCCACGTTTTTCAAAGAAACCCAACTGAAGGGTGTGCTTGAAGCCATGAAAGAATGGCTTGCCGAAAACGACTTGGGTTATATTGGCGAGGACGAAGAAAGGTTCTGCCGATTCTTGAACGGCGTATTACACAGGATGAGGACTCGCGGCGGTGTTGACCACCCATTTTTGGAAGATTATCGTGCCAAGAAACTGAATCCTTATGATTTGAACTGGACCTATAGCGCCAAGCATTTCCTGAACAAGTGCTATGGAAACAATACGAAAGTTCCAAGACTAATCGGCACAAGCACAAGCCAGCCAGCAATAGACACCTTAGATTGCACGGCTTGCAGGAACGATAAAGCCACCAACTGGTTCAGCATTTATTTCCGCAAGAGCTTTAATGATGACGGCCACTTCATGAATCATCCCTTTATGATGGTTAATGATTTCTACGAGAAGCTGTTTGAGACCTTGAATGTGCAAGGGATTGTCAACAGCGTGGAAAGTGCCAATGTAGGGGTGAATTATGCCATCGTTCCACAAGCTATTTGGGTTGAGCCAAAGGTGAGCCATTACAAATGTGACAATTGCCAGTCGTTGCTGTGCGTGGGTGTCGACGACAGCTTCTCGGACGGTGCAAAATGCTTGGACTATAAATGCCTTGGAAAGTACCAAGGCCCCATACCATTGGCTAACAACTACTATCAGATGGTGTATAACCGACGGACCTCGCCGCGTATCTATGCGAGAGACCATACTGGCTTGCTGGAGCGTTCGAAACGTGAAGAACTTGAAAGAGATTTCAAGAATCATCCCAGATTTAACTCTGTCAATGCATTATCAGCTACGTCAACATTGGAGATGGGTATCGACATTGGTGACTTGAATGTGGTGGGTAACACCATGATACCGCCGAAGCCCAGCAATTACTTGCAGCGCATTGGCCGTGCCGGTCGTAAGCAAGGCTCAGCCCTAGTGTTAAACTATGCACATAGGGACAAGGCGCACGACATGTATTACTTTGCAGAGCCAATGGAGATGATGGAAGGCGAGGTGGCTACGCCTGGGTGCTTCTTGGGAGCCAAGGACATCATGCGCCGCCATTTCCTGGCTTACTGCATCGATACATGGATAACCATAGACACCACTCACAGAATACCCAACAGAATCATAGAACTGAGGCTGTCGACCGAGTCGTTCAGTGATAGCAACTTCTTCATCAATCAGATTATCCAATACATTCGAGACAACCATCTGACCTTAGTTGAGAAATTTAGGAAGCATTATCCGTCCGATGTGCAACCCGTGATTGACGGATTGGCCAGCAGCTTGGAAGGGCAGGGCAGGTTCTATCAGCGTATTATTGAAGAGTTCCAAAACCTTCTCAATGAGATTACGCAAATCTCTAAAGATCTGGAGGAGATCAACGATCTATTGTCGAAGATGCAAAAGACAGATCCAGCCTATATGGATATGGTATCGCAGCGGAAAGGGTTGAGAGCGCACAAAAAAGCAATAGGTGATGAGGAAGTTATCGAGTTTATGACCAATGCAGGCTTGCTGCCTAACTATGCATTTCCTGAGACAGGAGTCAAACTGAAGGCGACCATCTATTCGAGGAAGGCGAAAAACGACAGTGACGACAACCAATCGGAGCCGCAAGTGATAGAATTGGTGAGGCCTGCCTCATCGGGCATCAAGGAGCTTGCACCAGGAAACAGGTTCTACACGCAAGGTTATCAGCTGCATCTTGATGGCATCAATACCTTCGATTTCAAAGATGCGTTGAAGACCATGCATTTCTGCTCGGAATGCGACTGCATTGCCATGGAGGGAGAGCCGGGGTATAATGACGCGGTCTGTCCCAAGTGCAAGAGTCCTTCATGGGGAGCCAACAAGCATCTGTTCTTGAAGTTCACCAATTCGCGGAGCAATATCATCAAACAGGACTCGGTGCTGGATGACAGCAAAGAGGAACGTGACAATGAGCGTTACCATCTGGTGAAGCATTTCAGATTCAACACGCAGCCAGGAATGGTTTCATACGGCTTGAAGAAGATACCGTTCGGCATAGAGTTCTGCAAGGATGTGGACCTGACGGAAGTAAACTATGGTTTGCAGGAGCATTATTCGACAACGCAGAAAGTGAATGGGAATGCACATATTTCTGACAGGGGATTTATCGTTTGCAAAGATTGTGGACACGCCGTGCCAGTTGTGGGTTCAGGATATGATGCCGAAAATGTTCATTACAAATTCTGCAAACATAAAGATGTTGCTTATCCGGCGAGGAGACATGAGGATGATGTCTTCCAAACTATGTATCTATACCGACACATCAAGACGGAAGCCATCAAGATATTGCTGCCTGTGATGTTGTTTGACGCAGAGGCAACGATACAGCTATTTAAGGCAGGTGTCGAATTGGGAATGCGGCACTATTATAAAAGCTCGCCGGAGCACATCCGTCTGGAGACTTATAGGGAATACAATGACGGCAATCAGAGTTTCGATAACTATCTTGTCATGTATGACACCATACCAGGAGGAACGGGGTATTTGTCGAAGCTGGTCAAGACAGAGGCTTTTACGGAATTGCTGACAGTGGCATACAAGGCCATCAGTGAGTGTAAGTGCAAGTTTGAAGGCAAGGACGGCTGTTACCATTGCATCTTGAACTACGGCAACCAGTTTATACGTGAAGATTTGAGCAGGGCCAGAGCCGAGAGCTTGTTTGAAAAGATAGTGGAAGCATCAGACAGCTGGGAAGAAATTAAGGGCTCGTTGGGGACGCTGACCAAGAACGGACAGCTTGAAGACAGTGAGTTGGAACTGAAGTTCATCAAAACCTTGAAAGAAGTTGCTGAAGAGAGAGGATGGACATTCAAGCAAGAGCTTGACATAGACACTTATCGTTATCTGCTCGATATAGACACGGCGGATGTCAAAGTGCACTATGTAATTATACCGCAGTTCAAGTTGGCTGCGGCCTACGGCGTGACGCATTATACAGTTCCCGACTTCCAGATCATTTGCACATCGGCCAAGGTGGGAGGGAAGGTGATTCCAAAAGAGAAGCTGCCGTATTGGTCGGTATTCCTGGACGGATACCAGTTCCATGCGGCAGGCGACTGTGTGCGCTTCTATAACGACTATGAGAAACGCGAGTCTATCCGTGCTTCCAGAGTGGCTCCGCTCCATTCGTGGACGTTGACTTGGGACGATCTGACGAACTATGAAGAAGGCAGGCCTGACTCGTTGATGCACAGCGACGAGATGGGTTATGATAGCGAATTGGCTGGTGAGAAGAACGAAATGGAACGCTTCTTCTTTGTCCTGCTGCATCCTGATTTGGATTATTTGGTATCGGAAGCTTATAGCATGGTGTCGAATTGGGGCATATCGCAGAAAGAGATTTGTGGGATAGGGTATATCGACCAAGCTATTACTCAGGATGTCACAGACGCGCTGGAGAACACGGTAACTGATGAAGAGAGGGAAGCGGAAACCTTCTTTGTGAAAACGAGCTTTATCAAACCATGTCAGTTGTATTCCGGCTCAGCCTGGTACATCAGATTTGTTGATGAAGGCCAAGAGGCTGATGCAGTGCGTTATGAGTGGAAATTGAACGATGAATTAAGCGTCATCGACAAAAGTGAATGGGAAGAATTCTGGCATCGTTACAACATCCTTCAGCTGTTTGAGACGGAAGAAGCCGGTCAGACCATTGAGACGGATTATGAAGAAGTGGCGCAGTACTATCCGGGACTGGAGGCTATCATCAAGCAGCTGATAGAGCATCATGTGCCCTTCAATCCTGAAGGCGGATTCTCCATCTTCGATGATAGCGGTGCATTGATCGCAGAGGCTGATTTGGGATTTGAAGACCCGAAGCTTGTCATCAATCCTTTCAGTGACGAAGACAAGAACACGTTCGAGAAGAACGGGTATAAGGTAATTGAACCATCGGAGTTCACCATTGATTTAGTAACAAAAAAGTAAACGAGATATGAGACTATTTCTATCAGAGACATTTTTCGAGAAGATGATCAGTCTTCCGAAATCGATTCAGCAAAAAGTGTTGGTTTTCCAACAGAAGTTTAGGGCAAATGTCGCCTCTTCGGCGATACATTTGGAACCCATCTTTAAATACAAAGACAACGCTTTACGGTCGGCAAGGATAGACGACGGCTATCGCGCCATTATTGGTGTGTTGGGCAATGACAACTATACCTTGTTATATGTCGATCAACATGACGAAGCCTATCGATGGGCAAAGACGAAGAAATTCGTCTGGAACGATCACGTGCAAAGCTGCCAACTGGTGCCTATGTTAGAGGAGGATGTGCCGGAACAATATGTGACACCGACCCCCAATGTCGCTTCGGAGCCAGTGCATACCAATGATGTGATGGCACTGATTCCATCGGAAAAACTACTGAAGATAGGCATCCCCGAGGAACTAATAGAAAAAGTCCATGGCATCAAAGACTTGAACGACTTGGACGCGCTGAGCGGAGTGCTTCCTGAAGATGCATATGAGAATATCTTCTACGTCTTGGACAATGAATCTATTGATAGTGTCATTGCCAGCATTGAGGAAGGCTTGGCAAAGGAAGGCGACGATGCCTTGCTCAGCAACAACAACCGCCGCAGATTCATTGAGATTAGCGATGACGACACGTTAGAGCAAATCATTTCTGAAGGCATGGACAAGTGGCAACTGTTTTTGCATCCCTCGCAACGCAAGCTGGTGGATTGCTCCTACAAGGGCACTTTGAAAGTCAGCGGCAGCGCGGGAACAGGAAAAACAATTGCGGCTTTGCATAGGCTGAATTATCTATGCACCAATCCAGATGCTAAAGTTCTGTTTACGACTTATACGAAGGCTTTGAGAGAGAACCTTTCGAGACTCGTAGACAAGATGGGAGTACAAAGGAATCGGTATGTATTAGGAAACATTGATGAGATACTCAACAACTTGGCTCGAAATTATTCCATTTTACCTAGTGGTTATGAGGTTATGGATTATAAAGGTGGCGACGAGAAGTCAATCAGCCTGTTCGACGAGATTCTGGAAAATGAGGTTACGGAATTTGATGCCAATTTCTTGTATGCAGAATACATCGATGTGATTGTATATAACAACATCAAGGAAGAAAGTGCCTATCTTAGGCAGTCGAGAGTTGGTAGGACAAGGTCGCTATCAAGAAAGCAACGCATGGAAATCTGGCGTTTGGTGGAAAAATATGTAGAAAGAAAGCTGTTGGAAAAGAAAGTTGACAGATTAGAGCTATTCAACATAGCAGCCAACTACTTCAATGAGAATGAAATCCGTCCGTTCACGAATGTAATTGTGGACGAGTTTCAGGACTTTTCCAATCCTGAGTTGCGGTTTTTACGCTCCTTGGTAGCCCAAGGTCAAAATGACTTGTTCTTGGTGGGCGATCCATTCCAGCGAATATATAAAGGCCGAAAGATGAACTTCGCGGCAGCGGGAATCAATGTCAGAGGAAACCGTAGCCGAAAACTGAAAGTGAATTATAGGACCACCGAAGAAATCAAGAAAGTGGCGGTATCCGTCGTCAGCGGACAGAAGTACGACGACATGGATGGAGGAGAAGAGAACAACAACGGATACATTTCTCTCATGCATGGTGCGAGACCCGTGTATCAATTCGTGGACGATGCCCAAAAGGAAGTGGATGCAGTGATGGATTTTATTCAGGATTGCCTTGACTCAGGCATGAAGCCTAATGAGATATGCGTCGCCGCAAGGTCAGCCAATATGGCCAAGCCAGTTAAAGATGCACTTCATCACAAAGGAATCAGCTATGCCGAAAAGAACATCAATTCAGACGGCGTGGCAATTTGTACCATGCATTCGATAAAGGGTTTGGAGTTTAGAGCTGTTGCCGTTATGGGCGTGAACGAAAGAAACATGCCCTCAGAGGAAAGCGCTGACCCGAAGTTCCAAAGCATGGACAGCGTAGAGAAGAAAGAGTATCTGATGAATGTCAGGTCGCTGCTTTATGTGGCCATCACCCGTGCGCGTGATGTAGTATTGATAACGGGCTATGGGCAGAGATGTAAGCTGCTGGAAGGTATTTGATCGCGAGTTTAGTCTAATAGTTATGCCGTCACCTTTCATCAAATACATCCAAAACGAGCAGCATTACACCGAGGTAATATCACGAGTTGCCACGGTGAAGCAGTCGTTATGGATTGGTACGGCTGATATAAAGGATTTGTATGTGATGAAGGGTAAGGAGGCAGTTCCGTTTCTTTCCGCATTAGCCGAATTATTGAAGAAAGGCGTAGATGTGAGGTTGATACATGCCAAGGAACCAGGACCGATGTTTAGAGAGGACTTTGATCACTATCCCATCCTTGCGACTGACTTGGAAAGAGTGTGTTGTCCGCGCGTTCATTTCAAGTTGATGATATTTGACACGGAAACAACTTACATCGGGTCTGCAAATCTAACAGGTGCAGGTATGGGTATGAAGAGTGAAAACCGGCGCAATTTCGAAGCGGGCATTCTCACCAACGATCCTGAGTTTGTCGAAGCCGCCATCAACCAGTTTGATAAGATATGGATAGGGGCGTATTGCAAGAATTGTGGTCGGAAGGATGTATGTATTGACAGGATAGCATGAATATCCAAAAATCTTTCGTTTTGCTCTCTTGTTTTCGGATTATTTATTATTTTTGCAGCGTTTTATAAAATTTGCAAAATACTACAGATATATGTGCAATAAACTGATAATCGCCCATAAAGCATACGATGTAGAGAGAATTGATGCCAAGTCAATAAAGGGAATCTCTTTGGAATTACGGACAAGTTTTGTTTTCTTCAAAATGGAAATTGTTGGACAAAGCATCATCCTTCTCAAACCCAAGTATACCCTGGAACGCTACACACCAAGAGCTTGTGCTAAGATGTCTGAAATGGTATTGAAAAGTAACGGCTCGCCTTGTGCCTTTTGGTTTGATGCGTTGGACTTCAACCAACGGACGAGGTTGATGGAAAAGAACGTATATTTTGTGGTTTCAGATAAATATGCCTTCTTGCCGGGATTGGTGATGGACAACCGCAACGAAAGGAAAGCAGCAACGGAATTGAATGCACCAGCCCAATACGTACTGCTCTATCACATGCAGGCAAAAAACTTGGAAGGCCGCAGCTCAAAGGAATTAGCAGAAATTATGCCCTACAAATACCTCACTTTGACCTTGGCACTACAGGTATTGCAAGATTTGGAACTATGTACCCTCGTTGTGGATGCCAACAAAGAAAAACGACTTCATTTCGAGTTGAGAGGAAAAGCGTTATGGGAGAAGGCTTTGCCGTTGTTGAAGTCACCTTTAAAAAAGAGCTTCTATTGCGACAATGTAAAAGAAGAATCATCCTATATGCAAGGTGGTATCAATGCTTTGGCACATTATTCCATGCTTGTACCTGATGCTGTGAAAACTTTAGTGGCAGTTGAGCGGACGAATACGGCTAAACAGGAAAACTTTGAGCGAATCAATTCATGGGATGGGGCGTACAAAATCGAATGTGGATCGGCTTTCGTTGGCCTTGACCTTGAAAAACGATGAAGACCCACGGGTACACAAGGAAGTTGAACGAATAATTGAAGAAACATGGTTGAAGGAGGGGCAACAATGAAAATCCAATACGCATCTGACTTACATTTGGAGTTCCACGAAAACGGATCGTGGTTGAAATCCCATCCTTTACAGGTGACGGGTGATGTGCTGGTACTTGCTGGCGACATCGGCTATCTTGGTGATGACAATTACAGAAGCCATCCATTTTGGGATTGGGCATCAGATAATTATAAACAGGTGATAGTCGTTCCTGGCAATCATGAATTTTACAAGTATTATGACATTAACACGATGTATGATGGCTGGGATTTGGAAGTCAGAAAGAATATCCATTGCCGTTATAATGCAGTCATTCCATTGTCAGATGGCATTGATTTGATAGCCACTACATTGTGGTCAAAGATTGAGATTTACGACGCATACCTGACCGAGAAATCCGTTTCCGACTTTTACCGAATCATGGCAAGCGGAAAGCGTTTGGACTTTACCCGATTCAATGAGGAACATGAGCATTGCTTCAGTTTTTTGAAGAATGCAGTTTCCGAGAGCAATGCCAAACACATAATTGTAGCCACCCATCATGTACCCTCACAGCTGCTGACCGACCCGATGTTTAAGGGTAGCTCTATCAACGGAGCTTTCACGGTTGAGTTGTTTGACTATATCGCAGATAGTCCGATTGAGTACTGGATTTACGGTCATTCCCACCGCAACATAGACGGTATCATCGGCAACACCAAATGCGTTTCCAACCAGTTGGGTTATGTCTCACATGGTGAGCATTTGTCGTTTGACACAGGGAAGATGTTTGAAATCTGATCACAATGCGTTTTATTTCTTCCAAGTGCTATTATTATATAACAAGGTGTAGAACTAACGTGGCATCAAAATGAATTAAACGGACCAAAATGTTTCACCTATGTTTCACCTGAGAAAAGAAAAATCCTCCGTAGTTTCTTGTAATTCAATAACCTACAGAGGATTTCGCGTACCCGAGGCCGGGCTCGAACCGGCACGCCTTTAAAGGGCAAGGGATTTTAAGTCCCTCGTGTCTACCAATTCCACCACTCAGGCACTTACACAAAAA
>CADCML010000081.1 GCA_902802535.1 uncultured Bacteroidia bacterium | reverse complement strand
GGCGTAGTGGTTGTTGTAGCGGAAGAAGTCGATGGTCTCGCAGGCGCTGTCGATCTCGGCTTGGAAGCAGTTCTTCGACTGGCCGAGCATGGTGGCGGCGTTGATGCGGGCGCGGTACTTGGTGGCCAGCATCTCGGCGATGCGTGCCATGATGGCGGCACGCTCGTCCCAAGGCGTGTTCTCCCAGTCGTGCTTGGCGGCTTGGGCGGCGTCGATGGCCATGCGGACTTCCTTTTCGCCGACCTTGTGGTAGCGAGCGATGACGTGCTTGTGGTCGTGAGGCATCACCACCTCGCCCATGTCGCCCGTGCGGACTTCCTGTCCGTTGATGATGGCGGGGATTTCAACGATTTCGTTGGATTGTCTTTCGAGTTCCTTCTGGAGTTCGATTCTCTCCGGACTGCCTGGTCTGTAAGCTTTTACAGGCTCATTGTCCGGCTTCGCAAATGTGATCAGTGCGTTGTTCATTACGTTGTATTTAAGATTTAAAGATTTAAGATTTAAAAATTCAAAATTCTTTGGGTCGCTTCGCGTCATTGCGAGGCACGAAGCAATCTAGGGTTATTTCTGAATAGCAGTTTCCAAAAGTTCAACATAATCATGGTGAAGGATGACTTTCATCCAGCCGAGACGGCTTTTGTCGTTTTCGATGATTTTGAAACCGATGTATTTCGCTTCATTCATCGGGAAATATTCATTGTCGCTTCTAAGTAGTGTGACATTGGTGCACATGAAAGCGTCGTCATATCCGAAACTGTCGTTGGCGTTATTGGCCAAAAGCGAGAATTTTTGATCATTGACCTCGCCCAATACCGCCGTGTTTACTCCGCAAAATAGTTCCGTGAGGATGCCTCCTTCCATAATTTCACTCATCGAATAGAACTGAACGTCTTGTAGTCCGTCATTGTTGAGGTCGACATAGTAACCCCAAGAATTATGGCCGTATTGTTCTACCAACGGAATACCCTCGTAAGATGCCTCGTAAGATGTTACGGACATTCTTTTACTGTTGCCAAAAACGACTTTGGCTTGCGTAGAATCTTTCTTGCACGACGGTAGGATGCAGATGGCCGCCAATGCCAATGTGAATAATAAGGTCTTTTTCATTTTCATTTTTGGTTTTTTAGTTGTTTTAACGCGCTGCAAAAATAATAAAAAATCATTGCGAAAAACTTCATTGAATAATTTTTCATGATATTTCTTTCCGTCATTTTGCAATGAAATTCTCTTCCAATCGGAACACATATCCGAATTTTTTGTACTTTAGCACCGCCAAAAGGCCCTTTTTTAAATTTTGAAACCATGTTTTTCGGACGAAATTCTTCTAACATTTTGGACGCGAGACCACGAGACTACGAGACTACGGGACATTGGTTTGCCTCGAAGTCCCGAAGTCCCGTGTCCCGAAGTCAAAAGATATTGCAGTTTGATTTTGAACAATTATTTAAAAGAAATACCAATTATGATGAAACAAACGATTATTCTCGGCAACATCGTCACGATGGACGAAAAAAGACCCATTGCCAAGGCCGCATTAGTTAAGAACGGCGTGTTTGCCTATATCGGAGACGCGGATGAAACGAAGAAGCTCGCAGACGCGAATGCCCAGGTGCTGGATTATGGTGACAACTTCATCTATCCTGGCTTCCTAGAATCCCATAGCCACGGCTATCTCGCCGGTGACCGTGCCATCGGGCAGGCAGATCTCACCAAAATCCTTTCAACCGATTACGCAAAATACCGCGAGATTATCAAGGAATTTATTGCGAAGAACCCCCAGCGCGATTTCTATCTTGCCTCAGGATGGGTTGAAAACGACGAATATGTCAGCAAGGCGTATTTGGACGAGATTTGTTCCGATAAGCCGCTGTTCATGCAAACTGGAGGCGGACACTCCATGCTGCTCAACACCAAGGCGCTGGAATGGGCCGGCATCGACGCGGCTTACGCGAAGAAAATGGGCTATGACTTGGTGCATGTGGACAAGGACGGCGAACCGGACGGCTATGTCTGTGAAGGACCTGTGTTTGAAATTTATCCCAAGCTTCCCACTTCTGTTGAGTATGCCAAAAACTATCTGCTCGCTTGGCAGGATATCGCCTTCAGAAACGGTTATACCGCTGTCGCGGACGCTGGCGTGGAGGTCGCTTCTCCGTTGTCTACCCAAGCCTATTATGAGTTGGAAAAGGAAGGCAAGCTGAAGCTGCGCACCTACGCCTATATGTATGTTACCGACAATATCGAAAGCCCGAAGGCGGAGATTGCCCGCATCGCCGCAGAACGCGCCAAGTACAGTGGCGAATATTTCCATGTTATCGGTGCCAAGGCATTCCTCGACGGCGTGACCGAGGCACACACAGGCTGGCAGAATCAGGATTACCTCGACCAACCTGGCTATCACGGTGCTGAGCGCTTCAACGACCACGACAAGATGGTGGAACTGATTACCGAGGCAGACAAGGAAGGTCTCTCCGTCCATGTCCACTCCGAAGGAGGTGGTGCTGTGCACTTCATGCTGGACTGCATTGAAGACGCAGAAAGGATCACCGGCGATAAGGACCAGCGCAACGTGCTGGCACATCTGCATTTCGTGACCGATGAGGATATCCGCCGCATGGCAGAGACGGGTTCCGTGGCTGCGGTTCCGCCGCTTTGGACACCAGCGGTTCCAGGCGTTTATCAACAAGAAATATCCTATGTTGGTCAGGAATTGACAGATCAGGCTTATCCCATCAAATCCTTCTATGATGCAGGTGCCAATGTAGTCTTCCACTCTGACTATCCGGTTTCTTCGATGCTGGATATCAAATACAGCATTTACACGGCAGAAAAACGTGCGTATCCGAAGAAGGTATTTGGCGGTGTGGACTCACCGCGCAATCTCAAGGAAGCCATCACCCGCGAACAGTCGCTGCGAGCCATGACCATCAACGTGGCCCGTCAGTGGCATCAGGAGCATCGCTTAGGCTCCATCGAGTTCGGCAAGATTGCCAACATGACGGTGCTCGACTGCGACTTCCTGCATGACGATATCGAGAAGGTCGGACAGGCCAACATCATCGCCACCATCGTTGACGGCGAGGAGGTCTATAAGGCGAACCGATAACGACAAATACAAATTGGTATTTCACAAACAGTAATGATTTTATAAACAAAAACTACAATTTATGAAAGAGACTATTGACTATTCAAAAAAGGAAAACTGGTACCAGATTCCGGAAATCACCAAGGACGTTGACACGTTTTACGTGTACGCCACCGAGTACATCATGGGGAGCATGACGGAGGACACTCCTGATTACGCGACCATGGACAATGTAGAGATGCTGGAAGGTGCTGCTGGCGAATATGCCCTGCACGCCTCTGCATACGCCGATTCCACCAATGTGTTCATGCCGTACTATCGCCAGGTGGGCCTGCGCTACGCCGGCGTTGTCTGGAAGAGGGACGGGATTTTCGATGCAGCCATTGCCGGTATGCCCTACGACGACATCGTTGCTGCGCTGGACTACTATTTCGAGCACTACAACAACGGTCGCCCGTTCATCATCGCTGGCCATAGCCAGGGTTCAGCCATCGTCAAGATGGTGCTGAAGAAATATTTCGTGGAACATCCCGACTACTACAAGCGCATGGTGGCTGCCTATCCCATTGGCTATGCTTTCACCAAAGACGAGTTCAAGGCCTACCCGCACATGAAGTTCGCCACCGGCGAGTGCGACACAGGGGTTATCATCACCTGGAACACCGAAGGGCCCAAGAATAGGGAAGTGAATGCCAATACTTGCGTGCTACAGCCGGGTTCCATGAGCATCAACCCGCTCAACTGGAAGTTAGACAACACTTACGCTCCTGCGAGCGAGAACTTAGGGTCGCTCTGGCCGAACGAGAAAACCGGCGAATTAGAGATTCAAGACCTTGGCGCGGATGCCCAAGTGTTCCCCGACCGAGGCGTAGTGGTGACCCACGCGAAGGGTGAGAAAATGGACGAGGAGGCCGCCAAAGTCGCTTCCGAATTCTTCGGCCCGGATGGCCGCCACGGTGAAGATTACGCCTTCTTCTACAACAACATCAAGGCCAATGTCGCCAAGCGTATTGCAACTTATAAGTCAAATCAAACCGATAAAATTAATTTTTAAAATCATGAAAGCAGATCAAATCATCAAAAACGCAAAAATTTTCACTTCTGACAAGAACAACCCGCAAGCGACCGCCCTCGTGGTGAAGGACGGCAAGTTTGTCTATGTGGGCGACGAAGCCGGCCTCGCCAATTACGAAGGCGAAGTCACCGACCTCGGAGGAAAGTTCATCATGCCTGGCATCATCGACAGCCATGTGCATATTACCATCCCTGTAGGTTTTGAGTACGCACCCATGGGAGAGCGCATCGAGCCGGACGGCAAGCAGGCTGCGCTGGATCTGATGGCGGACTATATCAAAACGCATCCCGGCGAGAAGCGTTACAGGTTCTACATGGAGAAAAGGTTCCTGAAAGGAGAGGATATAGTAAAAGAGGAGCTGGATGCCATCTGCCCGGATGCCGAACTGCAGATCCAGGAAGGCGAAGGACACAGCATCTGGGTAAACTCCAAGATTCTTCAGCGGCACGGCATTACGGACGACACGCCGGATCCCATCCCGGGTCTTGCGTATTATGTGCGTAAGGACGGCCACGTGACGGGAAATATGTACGAGGGCGCAACGGAAGTTCGTATCATTCTCGACAGCGGAATGGAACTGACCGATGAGCAGGTTGATGCGGCGCTTCAACGTTGGATTGATTTCTCCGTCGAATATGGCGTTTCTGCGGTATTTGATGCCGGTCTTCCGGGCGACATGAAGTTCCATGAGAAGGTCTATAAGCGTCTGGTCGAACTGGACAAGCAGGGAAAGCTTCCCGTTTATGTTGACGGCTGCCTGGTGGTCAACGCGGAGCGGGACGCAGAGGAAGGCCTGAAGCAACTGAAGCGCATACAGCGTGAATATAACACGGAGCACTTGAAGGTTCATACCATGAAGATTTTCATGGACGGCACCCAAAAGATCCATACCGCGGCTATGGTCACGCCCTATGTGGATGTCCATACCACAGGTTCTACCGCTTTCTCCGCAGAGGGTATTTGTAAACTTTTGAAGAATCTCAATGAGGCGAACTTGGACTTACACCTTCACACCGTCGGTGAGCGTGCGTCACGCACGGTACTGGATGGTGTTGAGATGGCTAAAAAGGAAATGGGAGATGACTTGCACGTGAGAGTAACCTGCGCCCATCTTGAAATTGAGTGCGACGATGATTTGGAACGTTTCGCCAAGCTGGGCGTGTTCGCCAACTTTACACCGCACTGGCACTCCGGAGACCCTGCCATTGCGGCTACCTGGCTCGGCGAGGAACGTGCCCGCAAACAGTTCCGCTGCAAAACGGTCTGGGACAGCGGCGCCACCGTGGCCTGGTCCAGCGACAACATTGTCTTTATGGATTTCACCACCTGGAACCCCTACTTAGGCATGGAAGTGGGCATGACCCGCTGGATTACTGAAAAGACCAGGGACTACGAATACACCAGAGCCGCCAAGGTATTTCCGCCTGAGAACGAGAGAATGAACATTGAGGAAATGCTCATCGGCTATACCATCAACGGTGCCAAACAGCTGGGCATCGAGGCCAAAAAGGGCTCCATCGAAGTCGGCAAGGATGCCGATTTCCTGGTGTTCGACAATGACCTTCTGACAGCAGAGCAGCAGGGCTTCAGCTATAACAAGCCCACCGATGTGTATTTTGCCGGTAAGAAGGTGAATTAAAAAACATATCGCAAATAAAGAATAGGAGGATCATACAATGAATGAAGACAGACGAATCACAGACGGCAATTACGACAAGTCGCTGGCCGTCAAGTGCGCCAACGGTACCTTCGTCGGCAAGAAGACCGACGAGCTGATTATCTGGAAAGGCATCCCCTACGCCACGCAGCCAGTGGGGAAGCTTCGTTGGCAGAAAGCTCTTCCTGCCGCAGACGATGACGGCGTGTACGACGCGACAAATCCCGGCCACGTTCCTATCGGACCGCTGAACGACTCGATGGGTACGGCGGAGTTCGGCGAGGACTGCCTCGTGCTGAACGTATATTGCAATACCAACTGCACGGATAGCAAGAAGCCGGTCATGGTGTGGATTCACGGCGGCGGGTTCTGCGCCGAGTCGCAGGCGTCGCCCCTCTACGACCTCACCAGCATCGCCAAACAGTACCCCGACATCCTGTTCGTGTCCATCGACTACCGGCTCGGCTTCATGGGATTCATGAACTTCGAGCGGGTTCCCGGCGGAGAGAACTTCAAGGAGGCTGGCAACCTCGGCTTGCTCGACCAGCTTGAGGCCCTCAGATGGGTACAGAAAAACATCGCCAAGTTCGGCGGCAATCCGGACAACGTGACGATTTTCGGCGAGTCGGCAGGCTCGGCAAGCGTCACGTTCCTCCCGCTCATCGACGGAAGCGAGGGACTCTTCAAGAGATGCATCGCACAGAGTGCCAACATCGCCTACTGCGACACGATGGAGCATGGTATCCACGTCACGCAGAACTTCCTGTCCGTAACGGGCTGCCAGACCATGGACGAGCTGATGGCACTCACCACCGAGCAGCTTGTAGACGCCTACCTGAAGGCATACACCATCGACAAGAACTGCCTCCTCGGCGGCGCCAACTTCCCGCTCCTCGACGGCGTCACGCTGCCCGAGGACCGAGCGGACATGTACAAGATGTGGGGAGACGAGAAGCGGGCCAAGATCGATATGATGATTGGGTCTAACCAGGACGAAATCAGGTACTTCGTTCCGTTTGAGGGCGGCGAAGAAGGCTTCCTCAACACGCTGAGGTGGATCACCAAGCGGGACCGTGCACTGCTCAACGAGCAGGAGAAGGCCATGTACGACGAGTTCATGGCAACGCTAGCAAACGAGAGCGAAGGGAGCCGCTTGGAGCAATACTGCAACGACCTCAACTTCCGCGCTGGCAACACCAATATGGCCATCAGACACGCTGCCGCCGGTGGCAACACCTACATGTACTTCATCAAGAAGCCGGTGATAACCCCCGAACTGGGTGCGATACACGCTGTCGAGATTACCTACCTGTTTGACACTTGCATATTGGACCCGATGGGGAGCGAAAAGATCGTCGGTACCGACGACTGCGAGTTCCGCCACGTCGCAAAGGAGATGTGGGTCAACTTCGCCCGGACGGGCAACCCCTCAACCGACAAATACGAGTGGAAGAAGTTCTCGGGTGATGACCGCCAGACGATGGTCTTCGACGATGCCATCGGCATGCAGAAGGATCTGTTCGGAAGGCGTGAAGACCTGATGATGTCCTGGGCAGAGCGCCTTGGGAACGGGTCGTCCAAGAGGGTGTGCTAACGTGGGCGTGTAGCTCAAACAATATTAAAAATAGTTTATAAGCCGGTGAGCGAAAATTTAATTTTGAACAAATACAAAATGGAAAATCAAGAGGTACATACTAGAATAACACCGGCATCAGCGGCTGATGCCGGTGCCCTCGCCGACCTGTTCATCGGCCATATTACCGCGCATCCCGAATACATCTCCCACGGAGAAATCCAAATGGGTGTGGGCAAAGTTTCCGTCCAGGACGGCAGTTTCATTACCCGTCCTGCGACGGATGCCCGCGAAAAATGGATGAAGTATATTCTGGACATGATGAATAACGACTCCATCGCGGCAGTTTGGAAAGCCGTCGACGACCAAGGGACCCTAATGGGATTCTGCGCTGCCGATATCGAAATGGCCGGAGGTGCTCCTTTCGGCATGGTGGGCGACGTTCTGGTCAATCCTCAGTGCCGAGCTGGTGGCGTAGGCAGCACCCTGCTACAGACGGCCATCGACTGGCTTCACGCCAAGGGAATCCATGACATTTTCCTGGAATCCGGAAAGGACAACCACAATGCCCACCGTTTCTTCGAGAAACGAGGATTCGTCCATGTCAGCGAAATGTATAAACTCATGGTTTAATCTTCAGATAAAAGATGAAGTCACGAATCCATTTATCAGAGCATTTTACCTATGGTAAGCTGCTGCGTTTTACATTGCCATCCATTGTGATGAACATATTCCTTTCCCTGTACATCATTGTGGACGGATATTTCGTCGCCAATTTCGTTGGCACGACGGAATTTGCAGCCATCAACCTAATCATGCCAATGCTGAACATCCTCGGAACCATCGGCTATATGTTCGGTGTGGGGGGCAGTGCGCTGATTGCAAAGACGCTTGGGGAGAATGACCAGAATCAAGCGAACCGTCTGTTCTCCCTTATTGTGCTGGTATCGTCAGGCTTGGGTGTTTTGATGATGGTTTCGGGATTCATCTTTATGCGGCCCATCACCACCCTATTGGGTGCGGAAGGGCAACTCCTTGAAGACACTGTGCTGTACGGGCGAATCTTCATTCTGGCTTTGCCCGCATGGATACTGTTGTATGAGTTCCAGCTTTTCTTCATCACCGCCGAAAAACCCAAGCTGGGGCTTGCGGTCACCGTACTCGCAGGTCTCAGTAACATTGCCTTCGATGCACTTTTCATCATCGGCTTCAAATGGGGTCTCGCAGGTGCGGCAGCAGCCTCGGCCTTGAGCCAGCTTGTGGGCGGCCTGTTTCCGCTTATTTATTTCATGCGGAAGAACGACAGTCTTCTGAGGTTAGTAAAGCCAGTGTGGAATGGCAAAGCGCTTGTCAAAAGCATGACCAACGGTTCCTCGGAATTTATGGCCGAAGCCGCTTGGTCCTTGGTAGCGATTATCTACAACATACAACTGCTTAAGTATGCGGGTGAAGACGGCGTTGTCATTTATGGCCTGCTGATGTATGTCAGCCTGATTTTCGCCGCCATATTTGTAGGGTATTCCAACGGGATAGGATCGGTGTTCAGCTATCATTACGGTGCCCAGAACCACAAAGAGCTCAAAAACCTGCGAAAAAGGAGTCTGAAGCTCATCGGAGTCGCATCCATCGCGATGTTTCTCCTTTCCGAAGCGCTGGCCCATCCGTTTTCCGCCTTGTTTCTGCAAGACGCACCGAACCTGTTGCCGGATGCCGTACACGCGTTTCGGATTGTCTCCCTCACCTACCTGTTCACGGGGTTGGCTGTTTTCGGCTCTGCCTTCTTTACCGCTCTGAATAACGGGCAGGTATCGGCACTGATATCCTTTTTGCGGACCTTTGTGTTTGAACTCGGGGCTGTGCTCCTGTTGCCGTTGCTGTTTGGCGTTGACGGTATCTGGTATGCTATTGTTTTCGCCGAACTGATGGCAGCTCTCGTCGGAAGCATCTTTATGGTTGTGCTGCGAAAAAAATATCAATACTAATAACTAAAGACAAAAGAACAATGAATGGCGACTCACACCCCGTCTGCAATGTGAACTACTACGACATTGTCAAGGTCTTAACCAAGTATTATTGCATTTAAAATGAAAAATCATGGTTAAAAAAAGCATTGTCAAATTATTTGAAACCAGAAAAGGGCAGATGGATGATCTGCTGCACAGGGATTTTATCAATAACGGAATTGCTACACTCCCAGTCAGGATTTCCACCTATGACGATGTTATCCACCCCCTCAGCGTCCGGCGATACGAGACCCTGAATTCGGATTTCAAGGATTTAGTTGAACTCGATGCCGGGGTGATTCCTCCAGATTGTCCCATTGTGCTGAACATCATTGAGGACTGCCTCACTGAGGAGGAGAAAAAAACCATTGTCACGACTATCCAGGAGTATTACGCCTACAAGCTGGGCGTGGTGGAAAATGTGGAGAAACGGCATACCAAACGCTTTATCTTTATGACTGTGGGCCTGATTGTTTCTGCCTTTTTGCTTTGGCTCTCGGAAGGTCTGGACGACATTTCGCGCGAGTTGTTCTTTGTCCTTTTCTGGTTTATTGGAGACACCTTGTGCGATTATATCCTTCTCACCGGACACGACCTCAGAAGAGACAGGAGAACAGCCGGGCAGCTTGCAAGCATCAAGGTGACTTTTTCCAAAAGTTTTGACGAGTCCAATTACACAAAGGAGGACGTGGACAAACTGTATTCCGAGATTGCACAAGATGTGAAGAAAACCATTCAGGAAGAGGAAATGAATAAATAAAACTACGATCATGCAAACAAGATTCAAAGAGAGAGCCAAGGTCATAGACATCGTGATTACCGCCTTGGCCGCTATGCTCTCGGTGGGTACGATGCTTTACGGCATCTTCCATTACGGGCTTGGCGAAACCTGGCCCGAGTTGGTGCTCAACGTATTCTACATCGCCTGCGTGGTGATGATTTGGATGTACTTTTTCGACACAGGCATCACTACAAAGCAATTCAACTATTGTTGTACCATTTGCGTCGGAATCACGGTGTTGCTGCGCGACATTCTTTTTCCACATCCGATTGCCTATTATCCCATCGAATTGGCATGTTCCACGTTGTCGGTGACGTTGCTCTGCCTGTTGACCTACTTCTATGCCCGCAAAGACTGGGAGTCCTATACCAAGCGGAACCTATGGCTGATTTTCATCATCGACACACTCATCGCCATTTTCTACAACATCGACATTCTCCTTGAACCTACCGACGAATTCACCGCGTATATGCTCACGGAAATCTGGATTCGTCCCACCATCACCTACGGACTGGTGGCTTGTTTTGTATCTGAAACCAAAAAGAAAAGTCATACATCATGAAAAAGAGAAAAGTCTTCTGCTTTCTTGTGGCTCTGCTGGCCATTGCGGTGCCAGCCTTGGCCGTTTTTACGGGAATGGATTTGGATGCCACATTAGCCAACCTGCGGCGGGAACTGAGCTATGATTACCAGCAAATTGCCCAGACG
>CADCML010000080.1 GCA_902802535.1 uncultured Bacteroidia bacterium | reverse complement strand
GACCGCTCACCAGAGCCAAGACATCGCCGGCATCGACGCTGCCATGGCCGAGATGAACGCCATGTGGCAGAAGGCCAGCGAGGAGATGTACAAGAACGCTGGTGCCCAAGGCGGCCCGCAAGGAGGCTTCGACCCGAACAACATGGGCGGCGGCTTCCAAGGCGGCAACCCGAACCAAGGCCCGCAGAACAATGGCGGTGATGACACTGTTACTGACGCGGACTTTGAGGAGGTAAAATAAAACTAACCGCCAACAATAACCAAAAATAAGCAAAAAGGTGTAATCCAATGGGTTACACCTTTTTTTGTTTCATTTGATTGCGCTGCCTAATAAGCACGCTCAACCGTGCTTAATTAGAAAATATATTATAACACATTGATTTATAATAATATACAAAAACACTTTAACAACCTCTTCTTGCATTTGTTAAAGTGATAAATCTATCGGCAAAGACAAATTAGAGTGTCAAAAACGCCGATTTTTTCTTAGATTGACATTTTTTTACCAAATAAGCATGAATTTTTGTGCTTATTTGGTAGAAAAATAGTATTTTTGCATGGTTAAAATCATCTTATATGGAATACACGGCATTGTTAGAACAACAGATCATAGGCCGTCTCCGGGTTGACAATCCATGGTGGACAGAAGGCGAGATCCCTTCTTTTTATCGCGAGATGCGCCCCAGATTGTATATGGATATTTTTTATCCATTGGTAACTGATTTGTCAATAAATCGGTCGATAGTTTTGATGGGACCTCGGCGTGTGGGCAAGACAGTAATGTTATATCACACAATTCAACGGCTTATTGATGAAGGTGTTCCGGCTCAGAACATTATATATATATCGGTCGAGACACCCATTTACAACAACATTCATCTTGAGCAGTTGTATAACTTATGCAAACAAACTTTGGGCAAACTGCCTGAAGACAAGAGTCAATATTATGTGTTCTTCGATGAGATCCAGTATCTTAAAGATTGGGAGGTACATCTCAAGTCACTTGTTGATACTTATCGCAACACACGCTTTGTGGTATCGGGTTCTGCTGCTGCGGAACTCAAGAAACGCAGCAATGAAAGTGGTGCCGGCCGGTTTACGGATTTCTTACTGCCACCGCTTACTTTCTATGAATACATCCATCTCAAAGACTATCAGAATCTCCTTGTGCCACAACAAATGCAGTGGTATGATACAACAACGGATTTTTATAATGCCATAGACATTAAACGTCTTAATCAACTGTTTATTGATTATATCAACTACGGAGGGTATCCCGAAGTGGTGTTCTCCGATAAGATACAAGAGAACCCAGGACAATTTATTCGTCATGATATTATTGATAAAGTGTTGCTTCGCGATTTGCCTAGTTTGTATGGCATACAGGATGTGCAAGAGTTGAATAGTGTGTTCACGATGATTGCTTACCACTCTGGTGACCAATTCTCATACGAAAGAATGTCAAAAGAATCTGGAGTAAGAAAAGACACTTTGCGTAAATACATCGAATACCTTGAAGCGGCGTTTTTAATAAAGGTTATTCATCGTACCGACGATACGGCGAAACGATACCAACGAGAAACAGCTTTCAAAATCTATTTAACAAATCCTTCACTTCGATGTGCGCTTTTTCAGCCTATCACGGAAACGGATTCAGAAATAGGCAATATGGTTGAAACGGCAGTTTATGCACAATGGATACCACGCCTCGGTGTTGATATTGCTTACGCCAATTGGCGGATAAGCAAAACGCAGCAGGGCGAAGTTGATATTGTGGGGATGAATGTCGCCCAACAAAAACCTTTCTGGGCAGTGGAAATCAAATGGACCGACCGTTATACAGAGCATCCCGAAGAGTTGTCATCGTTACTGTATTTTATGCCTCAGACTGGTTTGACGCAAGCTTTGGTGACGTCAAAAACTATAACAATAAGACATGAAATGAATGCAGGAGTATTGCAGTTTATCCCAGTGGCTTGTTATGCATTTACTGTGGGAGAAAACACTATCAGAAAAAACCGACAAGTGTACGGTTTATAATATTACTGCCAAATAAGCATGTTGAAACCCGCTTAATTAGAAATCAACGGATAATACGCTGAATTATAATGATATATAAAGGAAAAATAAGAACAATAGTTAAGGGGTTGAGGGTATGAAGAAGAAATTGGATGAATTATGAAACCGCCTTATTCAGCCAAAACATCACAAAAACACCCTGTTTTGGCTGGATAAAAAATTTAATCCAGCCAAAAGATAGCAAAAATGCATGGTTTTGGCTGAATAAAAAATTTTATTGAGCCAAATTAGATAAAAATTGTATCTTTGCGGCTGAATAAAACTATTGGAATTATGCTGAATATCATCGGGAGAGAATATGAAATGGCTGAATTGCAACGGCTTAAAGAAAGCAAGTCGCCCGAATTGGTGACTGTATACGGCCGTCGCCGCGTGGGAAAGACTTTTCTCATCAGGAAATTCTTTCAAAACCAGTTCGCTTTCTACCACACGGGTGTGTCGCCGTTGGAGGTATCGGGCAAACAATTGATGAAGCGCCAGTTAGAAGAGTTTTTCGTTTCGCTGCGCGACTATGGACTGAAAGATGCTGTTTGTCCCGCATCGTGGCCCGAGGCGTTCAGGTTGTTGCGTCGTCTGATTGAGCAACTGCCCGACGACGGCAAACATGTCGTTTTTCTTGATGAACTGCCGTGGATGGACACACCGAGGTCGGGCTTCATCACCGCTTTCGAGCATTTTTGGAACGGATGGGCTTCATCGCGCCCCGAACTGCTGTTCATCGTATGCGGCTCTGCCACCTCGTGGATTAAGGACAACCTCATCAACAACAAAGGCGGGCTGTATGGGCGCATCACATACGAACTGAAACTGGCACCTTTCTCGCTTCACGAGTGCGAGGCGTTATACAAGGACAAAGGCATTGAACTTGACCGTTACGACATCGTGCAAAGTTATATGGCCATCGGGGGCATACCTTATTATATGAACTATTTCAGGCAAGGCCTCTCGCTGGCACAAAATATCGACCGTTTGTTTTTTGTCGCCAATGCCCCGCTTCATGCCGAGTTCGACCGCTTGTTTCATTCGTTGTTCGGCAATGCCGAGGAATCGGCGGCCATAGTGCGTTTGCTCGCATCGCGTAGGTTTGGATTCACCCGCAAGGAAATCTCAGCAAAAACAGGTATTGCCTCGGGAGGCACCCTGTCGAAGACCTTGGCTGCCTTGGTCAACAGTGACTTCGTGATGCCGTTCACGCCCATTGGCGAGGGCCGTGAAGTGTATTACAAACTGATTGACAATTTCTGCCTGTTTTATCTCAATTTCGTGGAAGGGAAAAACATTACCGACGAGCAATATTGGCAACATTCCGTGATGTCGCCCGCGTTGTCGGCTTGGCAGGGCTTTGCTTTCGAGGAGGTGTGTTTTAGTCACAGCCGTCAGATAAAAGGCGCATTGGGCATCAGCGGGGTACAGACGCAACTCTCATCGCTGATCATTCCCAAGGACGACAGCGGAGCCGGCACCCAAATCGACCTCATCATCGACCGTGCCGACCGTGTGATTAACCTCTGCGAAATCAAATTCACCAACAAGGAATATGTCATCGACAGCGACTATGAGCAGAAACTGCGCTACAGGGTGGCGCGGGTGCGTGAACTGACCAAAGACAAGAAAAACATTCACCTCACCCTCATCACCACCTATGGACTTCACTACAACCCCTACAGCGGCCGCATCCAAAAGACTGTGGTTATGGATGATTTGTTTGAGAGGGAGAAATTATAGAAGCTTATGGGGATGAGGGATTTAAAAAGGAATTATACGAATGATAAATTTGATACACAGAATTGACTATTTCATGATGAAATTGTCAAGATAATTGATTCCAAGGTCATTAGCAATTTGTTTATTGGCGTCAGAAATTGTTCCTGCAATAACAAGCAATACCTCATTGTCGTAATTGTCATTATCTAATACTCGTGAGGCATCCATTACCGATTGATACTTTACACATTGGAATATTCCTCTTAAAATATCTCCTTCTGGAGAAATAGATGGCTTTACCTCAACTGCAACATTCCTCTTATTCTTGCACTCAAAATAGACATCAAGCCTATCACCTGAAAGAAGGTCGAATTCTGTTTGAGCCATTTTGACATTTTTAATCCTATGCTTTCTGGATGTTTGGCAATATACTCTTTAATGGTTTTATGTTCTTTTCCTTCCCCTCCGTAGGCGTGAATCTCACGTTTTATTTTCACTAAGTTTCACTATCAAGAATATGAGCAGGTTTAAGATTCAAAGCGTCTAATACCCAAGTCCAGTCATATCCAACACCCTAGCCAAAGCAAAAACCACCTCCGACTTCATAATGTCTTGGCCGCAAGATTCCCGCCCTCTTTTTTTTTCTCGTTTTCTCACCATGTTATCGAAAATTTTGTATTTTTGCCTCAATTAACGGCTTAAAAGGCAGGGTAATGGGTTCTGCCTGCCTTGGAAGTTAAAAGATAATCAAAACAAAATCAATCAATTAGAACCCAACCTAAACCAGTTTTAATTATGAAGAAACTTACTATTGCCATGGGTGTATTGCTCGTCGCAACCACCCTCCTGCTGAGCGGATGCTTTAAGACCAAGGAAGCAACTGTAAACAAGTACATCTCCGTCAAGGATGGTACTTTGGTAGCCAAAGAAATGCCATCGGCCAGTTCCGATGTGAACATCGATGTGACCATGAACAAGAAGGTGATTCCTGGCGGTACCTCCATCGTCAACGTGAATTCGCCAGTCACGGTGCAGAAAGTCTATGTGGGTGTCGAAGAGGAATACGGATACTACGAATGGGTTCCGACCGGCACCAACTATGAGTTTGTAATTTTAGTCAATCAGGACATTCTCCTGGGTGAGGATGATGACGATTTCATCGTTTTAGTTTCCATTTTGGACAGCAACGGCAAAGTGAGCGAAGTCGCTGAAAAAACGGTCGAACTGATTGAAGTAGGCACTGGTCTGCTCCAAATCAGCCTTTCGTTCGACAATGCCAAAGACGTTGACCTCCATGTAATTGAGCCCGAACAAGTGGACGAAGAAGGCGAGGAGTATTCCTTCTATGACCGTCACATCTACTACGACCACAGAACCAGCCTAAACGGTGGCCATTTGGATCTCGACTCCAATGCCGGTTGCTCCATCGACAACATCAACAATGAAAACATCACCTACGAAGAAGATGCCTATGTGGCTCCTGGCCTCTACACCGTGTATGTTGACCTTTACAGCAATTGCACTCCTCACGACAGTCCCACCAACTGGGCAGTTTCCGTGTTCTACGATGGTGCTTTGATTGCCGCCCAAAGTGGTCACAATCCAGCTTCCGGCACGTTTGCCGCTGATGCCGAAAGCGCCTACAATGCCGTTTATGAAAGCAATTTAGAAAACCTCACTCCCGCTTTGACCTTCTATATCCCGGATCGCGGCCAAGTCAGAACCAAGACCTTTGCTCCGACTATGCCCACCGAAATGGATCTCGAAAAGATGAGCATGGAGAAGAGATAATTGTCGGTTGACAGACAATAATGCAAAAAAGGCAGGCGTATGCTTGCCTTTTTTGCATTTCATGACAAACGGACATCAGGATAGTTTTTCTTCAGCTCGGCAGTTTTCCGCTCTTTCTGCAATTCAAACCTCTTGAAAGCCTCGGTTTCAGGAAACAGAGGCTTGTGCTCGAGCATTTGTCGCAGCTCTGCTGCAGCGTTCATGGCGGGCTTTTCCGAGGCATTAATGGCAAACTCGGCAAAGTGCTCCCAAATGTAACGGACAGCCTGCTCCGTCGGATGCACCATGTCTTCCTTGTAAAACCTATAGTCGCGCAATTCGTCCATCATTATCTCGTAAGCCGGAAAATAATGGGCATTGGCGAATTGTCGGCAGATTTCATTCACGGCCAATAGCAGCGCCGCTTTGCTCAGCTGGCTACCGTGCATTCCGTCTTTCAAATGACGCAAAGGCGACACGGTGAAAATGAATTGTTTTTCGGGATGCCGCTCCACAATTCCGGAAAGGTATTGGGAAGAGCGTTCCACCGTTAGAAATTCCCTATCGAACTGATGAGCAGGCAATTTATGGCAATTGCTGACGATTTGACCGCTCATTCTGTGCTTGAATACCCACGATGTTCCCAAACTGACAACCAGCCATTTGGAATTCATGAAATGCTCATGCGCCTCGCCCAACCGTTGATTGATGGTTTGCAAAAGCATGTCTTCCGAAGTGTTCCAAAACGCCGTGTTATGGTTGAAAGTGCAGTATTGCCTCTCGCCTACCGCAATGACATCGTCGCGCGTAAAAGGCCTACCACTATCGAGCCGTTCAACAGACTGCGCGATGCTGGCGGGGTTGTACAGCACGCCAAAAGGATTCACCAAAGCATTGAAACCCAATCCTTTGCAAATAACACCCACCTCATCGGCAAAGCATGAACCCAAGAAGAGCAAAGCGTCGGCATAAACGACAGTTTGCTCTAAGGGTTTAATATTTATTTCAGTATGGAATATCATTTATTCTCCGCCAAAAACCGCTCCACCTCGATACCAGCCATGGCACCTGTGCCTGCTGCCACGATGGCCTGACGATACGTGCGGTCCTGGCAGTCGCCGCAAGCGAAAATGCCCTCCACGTTGGTGGCCGTCGACTTGGGCTTGGTGATGATGTAACCCTCCTCGTCCATGTCAAGGATGCCCTTGAAAGGCTCAGTGTTAGGCGTGTGACCAATGGCCTCGAAGAAACCGTCCACATAGATGGTACGCTCTTCCTTGGTGTCGCTATGATAGAGGACTGCGCCCTTCAGCTTCTTCATGAAGCCTTGCTGCTCGCCGAAGAGTTCCTTGGTCTGGTGCTTCCAAAGCACTTCAATGTTGGGCGTATTGAGCACGCGGTGTTGCATAGCCTTTGAGGCACGCAACACATCACGGCGGACGATGAGATAGACCTTGTTGCAGAGTTTGGCCAAATAGGTGGCGTCCTCGCAAGCCGTGTCGCCGCCGCCTACGACTGCGACATCCTTGCCTTTGTAGAAAAAGCCGTCGCAGGTGGCACAGGCCGATACGCCGCCGCCCTTGAATTCCTCCTCGGAAGGAATACCAAGATAGCGCGCCGCCGCGCCTGTGGAAACGATGATGCTGTCGGCCAAAAGCTCGCCGTCGTATTCCGTCGTCACCTTGAAGGGACGCTGGCTAACGTCGATGCTGGTGACTTCGCCCTCGCGGATTTCGGCACCAAAGCGCAAAGCCTGTTGACGGATTTCTTCCATCATTTCAGGGCCTTTCACGCCGTTGGGATAGCCTGGAAAGTTCTCGATTTCGGTGGTTTGAGTCAGCTGTCCGCCGGGTTGCATACCCTCGTAAACAACAGTTTTCACATCGGCGCGGCAGGTATAAATGGCTGCTGTATAGCCTGCTGGACCCGATCCAATAATCAGACATTCAATGTGTTCCATTTTATTCAGTTTATAGTTGATAGTTAATAGTTTGTAGTTATTTCTTTGCAAAGATAACTTTTTTTTCGGAAAGAGAACAATTATATGAAAAACATTCGTATCTTTGCAGCCGCAAAGCAATCGGGGTGTGGTGCAGTTGGCTAGCATTCTTGCATGGGGTGCAAGCGGTCGCCCGTTCGAGTCGGGCCACTCCGACAAAAGAGCAGCAGAGTTTTCTGCTGCTCTTTTTGTTTGGATGCCGCCACAAAAGGACATAAAAAAAGGGACACCCCGAAGGATGTCCTTTTTCGCTTGAAAACTTCGACAAACAAATCAATACTCCCACAAGCTCTGCTCGAAATCGAACATTTCATTCTTGATGCGCTCTGATTCGTAGAGTGCGTCAATGTTGAAAGCATAGGAATTGATGTAGCGGTCATAAACATTCTCTTCCTTGATGATGTAGCTGTCGAAGATACGCTTCTGCAACACTTCATCATAGGTACGGCGTTGGGCCGAGTTGTTGCGGTTGAAGGCAAAAGCCTTGGCCAGCACGTCGCGCGAGTCTTCGTAAGGAATCCAGCACACCTGCGAGAGGCCGCCGTCATCGTCAACCACGATGGGACCCAAGGCGATGATACGGACGAGGAACTGCGAGAGTTTCTTGTCGAAATACCAGTCTTCCTTGATGCGGAGGCGGGTCACGTTGAGCATACGGTCCTTAAAAGCAATCTCGTTCGGCACTTCCTCGCCGTCTTTCCAAATGACCGGCGGGTCGCCAATCTTCGTGTTTTCCTTCTCAAAGTCGGCAAGCGTCAGCGGGGTCACCATGTCGTCGATGTTGTTCTCGACGCGGTAAGGAGTGATGTCGCCACTCTGGATGCCGTCATAAATCACCGTAATGAGGTTTCTCCAGTCCTCGGTCGGGTTGATCGGATAGTAGAACACTTGATTGATCTTCTGACGGAAGTCGATCTCCCTGATCACCGTTTTTTTCCACATGACGTTTGACTCGTCGATTTCGGGAAGCGGCGAAGGGGCCTTTTCGTTCATGATTTGCTGTTGGCCTGAGAGGATGCTGTTCTTCGGCGCCTTGATGTCGGTCGTCTGGGCCGAGAGGCTGATGCTGCCGAGGAGCACCGCAAGGGTCAACATGGAAACAAGTGTCTTTTTCATCTTATAAGGGTTTTAATATTCAATTACTTGATTTCAACACCGATAGGCGTTTCGAGGGTCTTGGTCTTGCCGTCGTTGCCTCGCACCTGGATGGCGGTGAACACAAACATATCGCCTACGTTGGATTGATTGATGGCAGTCTTGATTTCCTCAGTGAAGGCACCGCTGTTGGCCTTGGCTTCCTTGGTGGTACCGCTCTTGGTCTTGTAACGGAAAGTGTAACCGACCACATCGTAGTGGACACCGTCAAAGTCGAAGTCCTTCATCTCGGCTTCCACGCGATTGGCGGCAAGCAGAGCGCCTTTCGACACCAGACCGTTGACCACGTTACGGATAACGGCTTCGGGTTTCGGCAGGTCTTTCACGCGGAACTTCATGCTGCCAAGGCTGGAACCGGCAGAGCTGACATTAATGGTCACTTCGTTGGCCTCGCCCGGACGCAAGTTGTAGGTGCCGTTGCCAGTTCTGGTCAACGTACCGCTCGTAGCCGTGGCACTGATTTCGCCACCAACACCGCCACCGACGGCAATCGGGTTGTCGATACCGCGATAAACCACATTCATCTTAGTGGCAGAAACTGACACCGCAGGAGGAGCCACAGTGAATGAACCTTGGAAGGGGAATTCTTCAATCTGGTTGGTGGAAGGATCGAGCATGTCGATGACACCCGTGTAGTTGTGGGTACCGACACCAACGTTCCACTCCAACGGAATCACGCCTTGGGCATTGCTGGTGTATTCTCTTTCGGCACCACCATCGAGTTTGACGCGGGCGGTCAACTGTGAGTTCTTCCAAGCGGTCACCATAGCTTGTGCCCTATAGGTCTGGCCCGAAAGCAGGTAGCCACTCTCAGCAAACACTCTTGCACCAATTTCGTCGAAGGTAAAGTCGGAAGCGTGGATGTCCGACATCAATTCGGTGACGGCATTCAGCTCAGCGGTTTGGGCTTCAGAGATGATCTTGTTCAACAGTGTGACATCAGCAACCAGCACCGTGTGGTGGAAATTGCGGTATTCCCAACTGTCTTGAACTGGGTCGGTCATGCCAGGATAGTAGCTAATCTTGGCACCATAATATTCACCAGGCAGAGGCAGCTTCTTCAGTTGGTTCTCGGAATAGCCAGTCTGTTGCATGACATAATCCTTGGAACCATAGATGCTGTCGGTAATCAAACCGATTTCGTGAATGTGCTCAGGGCCCATGACTTCGACAACTTTGCCACGGAATTGTCTGATTTTTTCTGACAGTTCGTATGCCTTGCCGCCGTTGCCCGGTCCTTCAGGGTTACCCATCATATACTCGGTGGGACGGTTATAGTTGTCTCTCGACTTCACCTTTGCGGTGTTGATGTCGTAGATTCTACGGCCGTTCCTCACGGTGTCAGTGTTTTTCAGCAGACCTCTTTCAAGGGCCATTTCCACGGCTTCGGCAGAAGTCTTGGCTTTGTCGCATTCAATCTTCTTCACCAGATCCCACTTAAGGGCCTCAACATAGTTGATAAGGTCGGTGGCTTCCTCTCTCAGAGCCTGAGCCTGTTCCCAATAGGGACCGACTTTCTCCTTATCCAAACCGTATTGTTCTTCAAAGGCTGCGTATTTCTGGCTAATCTGTTGCGAAAGGGTGATGTTGGTGGTTTGAACACCGTTGTTCACCGTGTCGAAGGCATCCAGGATGTCATACCGATCATTTTCTGTCTTGGGGTTTCTTTTGCGCCTGACATAATCTTACTCCTTTTTTATATTAAACAATCAGGTTCGAGTAGAATTATGCCTTAATGTTCATTGCTGACAACATTCCACCATAGACATTGTTCAGAGCGGTCAAGCGCTGCGACAATTGCGTCAACTGCTGGTTGAGTTGACCGGCGTTCTGTGATGAAGCGTTGAGGTTATCCATGTACTTGTTCATAGTTTCGGTCAACTTCTTGCTGGCAGCTGAAGTCTGCTCGGCACCTTGGAGCTGGAGCTCATAGATGGAATTGAGCGACGTCATGCTGTTGGCCACCTTCTTAATGGTGTTGGCATCGAGGGCGCTGAAGTCGAGCTTGCCTAAGGAATCGGAAAGCTTCTGGTTGGTTTGGACGTAAGCCGTCGAGAAGTCGGAGATGGACTTCGTGGCGCGATCCATGGCGTTGGCGTAATTGGTAGTAGCGGCCATCGCGTTGGAAATATCGGCCATCTGACCAGCGTTCTCTGCCAATTTGTCAATGCCTCTGCCTAATTTCTTGAAGGTGTCTTCGCTGACATTCATCTTTTCGAACATCTTGCTCAGCATAGCTTCTTCCACATCGGCGGGAGCACCAGTGCTCTTGGTGGTAGCACCCGTGGTGGCAAATTGCGTTTTCGTTTTGCCATCCCAGTCTTCCTCTAATTCGACAAACACGTTGTCCCATGCGTAATCCACATGTTGAGGCTCGAAAGCCGACATGAAGAAAATGAGTGCTTCGATACCCAAACCGAGAGCCAGCATGAAGTCAGCACCTGGGATGTGGGTCAATTTGAAGTAAGCACCAATCATAACCACAGAGGCACCCCAACCATAAAGGTAACCCATGAAGGTTTTGAACTTTCTCGAAACGAGGAATTGTTGGAATTTGCTAAGTTCTTTTTTTGCCATGACAATTAATTTTAGTGTTGTTGAAACTTTTTTTTGTTATTTTTTAATTTATTGACATTTCGTGATTTATCTGTACACCCTCGACATTCTTGGGCTATCACCCTTGTTGCGGCCTAAGTAAGGTTGGATACAGCGGAAACCGGTGTAGCAGTTGGCCGAATCCTGATACTGATAGTCGCGCGTGGTGACTTGCATGTAATAGGAAACATCTTTCCATGAGCCGCCACGAACCACCTTACGCTTCATGACCGGCGGGTCGTCGGCTTTGGCGTTATAGGTGTAGTTGGGGTTCATGTCCCAAGTGAAGTTATAGGAATTGGGGTCGTAGGCCGTGTTGGTCCATTCCGACACGTTGCCGGCCATATCGTAAAGACCCCAGCCATTGGGCGGATAGCAGCCCACCACGAGGGTGCGCAGACCACCGTCGGCGAGGTAGTTGCCTCTTCTCGGCTTGAAGTTGGCCATGAAGCAGCCTTTTGCGTTGCTGGCGTTAGGTCCGCCCCACGGATAGGGATTCAGCATCTTGCCGCCACGGGCAGCCCATTCCCATTCAGCCTCGGTGGGCAAACGGAACTCCGAAAGGTCAGCATCCTTCCTCGTGCGCAGGTAGGCGTTGAGCAACTCGGTACGCCACACGCAGAAAGCACGGGCCTGCTGCCATGTGACACCCACCACCGGATAGTTGTCGTATGCCGGATGCCAGAAATACTTCTCCGTCATCGGGTCGTTGAAAGAATAGGAATAGTCGTGAATCCAGCAAAGTGTGTCAGGATAAACATTAATCACCTCGGCGCGAGCATAGACCGAACGGTCGCTGTAACCCTGCCTACGGTTCGCCCATGCACCCTTGCGGTCGACATTAATGCCCGCATCGGCCTCGCCAATCGAATAGTCGTTCGGAGTCAACTTGTCGTCAGCAAAGTCTTTCTTGGCAGCAGCCACCATATCGAACCAATAATAGGAATAATACAACTTTCTCGCATCAACTTCCTTTCTGCGGAAATATCTCTCATGCTCAGGGAGATACATCGGTTCGAGGGCTTCGCGCACTTCTTGTTCCTTGCTGTTCCAGTCGAGTTTTTCCTTCCAGTTCAAAATCGGTGGGTCGTACACCTCACCCGTTTTGCTCTCCGTGATGGCAAAACGATCCGGGAAACTTTCGGCAAGAAGTTTTCTTGCGATGGAGTCTCTGACCCAATATACAAATTGGCGGTACTCATTGTTTGTGATTTCGGTTTCATCCATAAAGAACGAAGAAACGGAAACCGTCTTGGGCTCGTTGAGGTAGGAGCCGGTGATGTCTTCACCACCTACACCCATTGTATAACTGCCTTGTGGGACAAACACCATCCCGTAAGGGTCTGGCTGATTGAAAGTCTTGTTGGCCTTTCTCACTCCAACCAACTCGCCTTGATTTGAATTGCCGCAGGCTGCGAGCAACAACGCTACGGAAAATACGAACAGTAGTCTTTTCATCTTCTTGACAATGATATAATTACTATTTTATTCCTTTTATTTCTTGTTCAAAAACTGCCTGTTTTTTTCAGACAACCTTACCATTTAAAAACCGACAAAATTAGAAATTATTATTATCCGCCCCTCATTTTTTTCCACTTTTTTCAAAAACTACCCCCCAAATCAACCATAATTGAATCCAAAATGCCTACATCGTCACCCCAAAAGTTACAAGTAACGCACGCTGCGATAGTCGCGCGGCGTCCGGTCAAGGTCAAGCTTGAAACAATAACTCAAGCCTATTTCGTGAGAGCCTGGCAATCCCAAGCCCATCATATTAATATCGTATGAATATGCGATGGTAAAATCCTTGATGGTAACACCTGCCATCAGGCCAATGGATTCCTGAAAACGATAGTTGACCCCCAAGGAGAACAGATTATTGTATATCACGCGCGCGCTGGCATTGAACTGCGTCGAAGAGATGTTGCTCATCACACTGACCGATGGCACGAAAGACAGCATGGGAAGATTCTCAAACTGGAACGGATAACCGACCACGGCATAAAACGTGCGGTCGGTGGTGAAGCTCGCGCTGGTTTCCGAATTGTCGCTGAGTGCCTTGCTCATGCTTTGGAGCACATTGACGACTGAGAATCCCACATAGAACGACTCCGGAATCTGCCAAAACAGACCCACATTGAAGTCGAACAACATTGCACTTTCCTCGCCCAAACCTTGCAAAATCGGGTCGTTCTCCTGATTAGGGTGAAGCTGCGAGAAATCGACAGTACGGTTGAGCAGTGTGCCCGCCAAACCGATACCGAGCGTGGAGCCGCCCAAATCGACGTGGAAAGAATAACCCAGGCCCACATTGACATTATTCTCAAAGCCCAACTTGTCCTGCATGATAGAGAATCCCAAACCGCCGTGCAATGCACGGAGAGGCATATCGCCCGACAAGAGGAAAGTCTTGGGAGCAATCTCATTGCCCTCGTTGTCAACGAATCCCGCCCATTGCATTCTATACAGTCCCAATACATTAATGCCTTCACTCATACCGAAAAAGCCAGCATTGGAGTAGGCATACGAATTGCTGTAATTGGTGAAGATGGGAGCCTGTTGCGCTTTCAGTCCCAATGCCGCCATCGTCATGACGAGCAAGAGGGCAATATGTGTGAGTTTTGTCTTCACTGTAGAGACGGAATTGTGTCTTTTGAAACTGCGAATTTACGGAAAAAGTATTTACGCGGACAAATTAATTTTGAAAACTTACCTAAACAGCCTGATGATGTCGTTGCCATTGGCCAGAATAATCAGTCCCATCACGATGATGAGTCCCACTGTTTCAGCCACTTCCATGAACTTGTCGGAAGGCTTGCGCCTCGTGATGATTTCGACCAACAGGAACAGGATATGGCCACCATCCAGGGCCGGAATGGGCAAAATGTTCATCACGGCGAGGGCGATGGAGAGGAAAGCGGTCATGCGCCAGAAGAGGCTCCAAATCCAAGTTTCGGGGAAAATCTTTCCTATGCTAATGAAGCCGCCCACGCTTTCGTAAGCCTTGGTCTTGGGGCTGAAGATGAGCTTCACCTGTTTCCAATAGTCGCCAAGTTCCTTGAAGGTCTTGGAGAAACCTGCTGGAATGGCTTCTAAGAAAGTGTAATCCTTGGTTTCAATCTCATAATAATCAGGTAGATAGGTTCTAGTATAAGCACCTATCACACCTTCATCGGGCAGGTGCATGGCCAAAGCCAACGTATCGGTGTTGCGAAGCACTTTGACTTCGATATCCTGATTCCTGAACTGCTTGATGTTTTTCACAAAGTCTTGATAATACGGCGTTTCGATGTCATTAATGCCGATGATGACATCGCCGGCCTGCAATCCGCCCGCTTTGGCGGCAGAATTGTCCATCACCTGATCGACGACAAAGGGGAAACGATAGGTAATGAAGTTGGCATCCTGCTTGCCAAGAAGTTTAGTCAAGGCATCGTCAGGCAGAACAATCAACGTGTCCTTTCCATTGCGTTCCACCTCGATGGTCTTGGCCTTTTCGAGAATGATTTGCATTGGGATGTCGGTGAACTTTTC
Source organism: uncultured Bacteroidia bacterium (assembly GCA_902802535.1). Classification (GTDB taxonomy): domain Bacteria; phylum Bacteroidota; class Bacteroidia; order Bacteroidales; family F082; genus Limimorpha. The sequence continues at coordinate 3,226 of CADCML010000080.1, read as the reverse complement.
AATGTATTGGCCATCGACTGCCAAAATCTTGTCGCCGTCGCGGAGGCCGAACTCGTATGCCAGACTGTCAACGCTGATACCATATTTGTTGACCTCGGCAGTGGGCAAGTATTGCTCGCCTTCCTTGGTGAGCAGGCCGATATAAATGGCGACGGCCAATACTACATTCATGAACACGCCCGCCACCATGATGATGAAACGTTGCCAGGCGGGTTTGGAGCGGAATTCCCACGGCTGCGGAGGCTGCTGCATCTGCGACTTGTCCATCGATTCGTCGATCATCCCGGCAATTTTGTTGTAGCCACCCAGCGGGAACCAGCCGATGCCATATTCCGTGCTGTCGCTGCGGCGCCAGTCGTCCTCGGGCAGGGTGTTCAGGTCGATGGGGTCATAGTTTTTCTGTTTTTTTCCAGCGGCATCCCTGTATTCCGTCACGGTATATTTTTCGGGAACATTCTTCGAGAAAAACTTGAACCGCCACTGGCCGTTCACCTTCTTGCAACGGAAAAGCGAAAAGCCCCAGTCGAAGAAAAGATAGAACTTGTCGACGCGGGTCTTGAAAGCTTTGGCAGCAAGGAAATGACCCAGTTCATGGACGAAAATCAGGATGGACAGGGAAAGGAAAAACTGCAATACCTTTATTAATATAGTCATGTTGCGATTTTATTTTTAGGTGAAAAAGCGTGCAAAGATAGTGATTTTTAGTTTCCGTTGGGATTATTAATGGTCATATATTCGGCGGGATTGACTGCAATGCCGTTATGCCATAGCTCGAAATGCAGGTGCTCAGCGTGTCCCGACTCGCCCGATTCGCCAAGGATGGCAATGGCCTCCCCTGCCTTGACATAGTCGCCTTCTTTTTTCAGCAAGGTAGCATTGTGCTTATAGACAGAGAAATAGCTGTCGGCATGTTGGATACCGATACAATACCCGTTGTTGATGCTCCAGGTGGAGAACACCACAGCACCATCGTAAGTCGCATTGATGATTTGGTCGCCGTCGGATGCGATGTCGACACCAAAATGCCCGTTATCGGCATTGAAAGCATTAATGATGTTGCCGTTGAGCGGAACGAAGAAGTTTTTCACCAAGGAACTCGGCTTGGTGGGTGGCAAGTAGTCAGGACCGATGAGGTTGTATTGGTTCTGGGCTTCATATTCGACGCGGAGCAGGCTGTCCTGTATCGACTTCTTCAGTGTGATGGTGTCCGTCATGCCCGAAGGCAGCGGCTCATAGATGTTCAAGGAAACCTGTGCGCTGTCGGCGGCAAAGTCGTAACCTTCAACGATTTTCTTCAAATTGTCGAAGTAGACATCCTTTTTCCGCATCTCCCTTTCGAGCGAGTCGGCACGGAGGTTAAGCTGATAGACATCACGGTTGAGATTGGTGTCGGTGTAGCCCGGAATGTATTCCCTGAGGGGTGAGAAAGCGATGATAAAAACCGTAATGACGATGAGTAGCAAGGCTAACCCGATGATGACCAGCACCAGATTAAGCAGATTCAGCTTGAAGTTGAGCATGGGTCTACCCGTCTCATCGTGCGACATGAGAAAGTCGTATTTTCGGTTCAGCTTTTTCAGCGAGACATGGCGTAATCTCAATTTCTTGCGCATTTTATCTTGTGTTTCTGACATTTTGCAGTTTTATAAGGTATTAATAACCTGCAAAATTAGGAAATATTGCGAAACGATACCAAAAAAGGCCAACCGCTTCCGCAGTTGGCCTTTTGCTCGTTTCCATTATTTTTGGATTGCTTCGCTTCGCTCGCAATGACGCGAAGCGCATTACAGGATTACATCATCCCATCCATTCCGCCGCCCATCGGCATCGGAGGTGTGGGAGGCGTAGGCTCCTTGTGGTTGCTGATGACGCACTCGGTGGTCAGCAGCATACCTGCGATGGAGGCAGCGTTCTCCAAGGCGACTCTCGACACCTTCACAGGGTCGATGACACCCGTGGTGAGCAGGTTCTCATACACCTCGGTGCGGGCATTGAAGCCGAAGTCGGCCTTGCCTTCCATCACCTTATTGACCACGACCGAGCCTTCCAAGCCGGCGTTCTCAACAATCTGGCGCAACGGCTCTTCCAGAGCGCGCTTGATGATGGCGATACCCGTGGTCTCGTCCTCGTTTTCGCCTTTCATCTTCTCGATGGCCTTGATGGCACGGATGAAGCCGACACCGCCGCCGGGGATGATGCCCTCTTCGATGGCAGCGCGGGTGGCGTTCAAAGCGTCCTCAACGCGGTCTTTCTTTTCCTTCATCTCAACCTCGGAAGCAGCGCCCACGTAGATGACTGCCACGCCACCGGCCAACTTGGCCAAGCGCTCTTGCAGTTTCTCGCGGTCATAGTCGCTCGTGGTGGTCTTGATTTGGGCCTTGATTTGGTTGGTGCGGCCTTCGATGTCCTTCTTGGCGCCGTGGCCGTTCACGATGGTGGTGTTGTCCTTGTTGATGCTGACCTTGTCGGCCTGACCCAACATTTGCAGGGTGGCATCCTCAAGTTTGTAGCCCTTCTCTTCGCTGATGACGGTGCCACCAGTCAGGATGGCGATGTCTTCCAGCATTTCCTTACGACGGTCGCCGAAGCCAGGAGCCTTGACGGCAGCGACTTTAAGCGAGCCACGCAGACGGTTGACGACCAAAGTGGCCAAGGCTTCGCCGTCGATGTCCTCAGCGATGATGATGAGGGCACGACCGGTTTGCAAAGTCTTTTCGAGCACGGGCAGCAAGTCCTTCATCACGGAGATCTTCTTGTCGTAAATGAGGATGTAAGGATTCTCATAGACGGCTTCCATCTTCTCGGTGTTGGTGACGAAGTAAGGCGAGATGTAGCCACGGTCGAACTGCATACCTTCGACGACATCGACGTAAGTGTTGATGCCCTTGGCGTCCTCAACGGTGATGACGCCTTCTTGCTTCACCTTGCCCATAGCCTCGGCAATGAGGCCGCCGATTTCGCTGTCGTTGTTGGCCGAAATGGTAGCCACTTGCTTGATCTTCTCGTTGTCGCCATCGACCTTCACCGACATCTTCTTCAGCGAAGCGACCACAGCGGCAACAGCCTTGTCGATACCGCGCTTCAAGTCGAGCGGGTTGGCACCGGCGGTGACGTTCTTCAAACCCGTGGCCACGATGCTCTGGGCCAAAACGGTGGCGGTGGTGGTACCATCACCAGCGAGGTCGTTGGTCTTGGAAGCGACTTCCTTCACCAACTGGGCACCCAT
>CADCML010000079.1 GCA_902802535.1 uncultured Bacteroidia bacterium | reverse complement strand
CATGGAAAAAACCTACGTCAAGGCTGCCAAAAAGTACAGTCTGTCCATTTCCGTGCGCAAGTTCGAGGAGATGCTGAACGAGGAAATCGAGGAGCAGAAATCTCCTCTATGAATGGCAAATCTGATAGAATAATGATTAGCAAATACACTACACTCACAGGGGTTGAGGAAGACCAACGGCTGGATGTACAGAACAGCGTCCTGTGCCATTTCGATCGTGACGTCTACGATAAAGTTCTCAGGAAAAAAGACTGCCCTGCCATTTTGGATGTGGGTTGTGGCACTGGAAACATGATGCAGAAAATGTTGGAAGACATTGCGTCCTACAAGCTTATTGGAGTGGACAAAGTCGAACGCCAAATACACATTGCCGAGAAAGTCCAAACATCGGGAAGATTTCTGACACTTGATGTAGAGCAGGAAGACTTCGCCTCTTTGATACGACCCGTTATGGAGGAAGAAGGCATTGGTGGTTTCGATGTCATCAACTGCTCGATGGTGGTGCTGCACATGCAGAACCCTGTCGGCGCGTTGTCTCGGCTAAGAACACTTCTTGCCCCCAATGGAACGGTTGTTGTCAGGGACATTGACGACGGATTGCAATATGCTTGGCCCGACCCAGAAAGACGTTTCGAAAAGCTCTTCATGATGCTGAAGAAAGACGTGCGGACGGGCGATCGTCACTGTGGCCGAAAAATATTCAGCTATCTGACAAATGCAGGTTTCCGAAACATCCAACTCAACAAGGTCGGTTTGGCAACCCCTTCCTTGAAAGACAAAATGCTCCTTTTTGATATGGCTATTCCAACCTTATTGCATTATTATGAGCAACGGCATATTGATGCGCCAGACAACAAACAATGGAAAGAAGACTTTGAGTGGTTTAGGGATAATATCGCTGCCATGAAAGATTCTTTTGGCAAAGAGGACTTCATTTTTTCTGCTGGTTTTATGAATTTTACTGCTGAGTGATCCAATTGCGCTACTCAATCAACCCAATGGAATGATAGTCTATTATTTAATCTCAAAATCCGCAATTCGAGCGCAGGCTTGGATTGCGGATTTTTTAATATCTTTGCAGCCATGAAAACGGAGAAACAAATCGCTGCGGCGGCTGCCGCGTTTGCCGAGAGATGGCAAGGAAGAGGATATGAGCGGGGCGAGTCCCAATTGTTCTGGGCTGACTTGCTGACGAATGTATATGGAGTGGAGAACCTACCTGATTTCATCCGCTATGAAGAGCGGGTGACAAGCATGGTGGATTCTACCAATTTCATCGACGGCCATATTCCATCGACAAGAGTGCTCATCGAGCAGAAATCCATCGACAAGGATTTGCGGGCACCCGTGCCACAAAGCGAGGGCGGCAAGCTCACACCATTCCAACAAGCGAAAAAGTATGTAGCCAATATGCGCCTATCCCAGCATCCCAAGTGGATTGTAACATGCAACTTCGCCGAGTTCTTGGTCTATGACATGGAGCAGCCGAACGGCGAGCCTGAACAAATCTTCCTGAAGGACCTGGGTAAGGAGTATTATCGCCTTCAGTTCCTCGTGGACACGAAGAGCGAACACATTACCAAGGAGATGCAGGTATCCATGAAAGCCGGAGAGATTGTCGGCAAGATTTACGAAGCTTTGCTGAAGCAATATGACGACAACTCGGCGGAAGCCTTGCGCTGGCTGAACATTTTGTGTGTCCGAATTGTGTTCTGCCTTTATGCCGAGGATGCTGGAGTGTTTCGGCATGACCAGTTCCATGATTACCTCAATGGATACAATGCCGATGACCTCAGCGATGCACTTCAGAAGCTTTTCAATGTGCTCAACACGCCTTTGGAAAAACGCAGCAAGTATCTGAAAGACGACTTGAAGGCGTTCCCTTATACTAATGGGGGCTTGTTTGAGGAGGAAATAGAGATACCGATATTCACTGAAGAACTGAAACAGGTTTTGCTCCAGAACGCAAGCCTTGATTTCGACTGGAGCGAGATTTCGCCCACCATATTCGGTGCCGTGTTTGAATCGACACTGAATCCAGAGACCAGACGCAGCGGCGGAATGCACTATACCTCAATTGAGAACATTCATAAGGTGATTGACCCGCTTTTCCTGAACGACTTGCGCCGCGAGTTGGATGAGATTTTGGAAGAAAAGGTGGAGAAGACGCGCTTGCGTCGGCTCGACGAGTATCAGAACAAATTGGCCTCGCTGACCTTCCTCGACCCTGCCTGTGGTAGTGGCAATTTCCTGACAGAGACCTACTTGAGCCTGCGAAGGTTGGAAAACGAGGTGTTTCGCGAAAAGTATCATGGACAGATGATGATGGGAGAGTTCTTGAACCCCATCAAGGTGAGCATCAATCAATTCTACGGCATTGAGATTAACGATTTTGCCGTCACTGTGGCCACTACTGCCTTGTGGATTTCGGAGGCACAGATGCTGGCTGAGACCGAGCGCATCGTTCAGCACGACATTGACTTCTTGCCATTAAAGAGTTATGCCAACATCAAGGAGGGCAATGCACTATGCATGAATTGGTCCACATTGGAAAAAGAAGCATCTGTACCTTACCTTTATACGAAAAAGCTGAATGTGTTTAAAGTGGAAAGCCTTCCTGAGGAGGTTCTTTCCGCCCAATCTATGGTCGGCGAACCTGCACCAGAATACAAAAAGGTGTACGATGAATTGAATGTGGTGGCACAAGAAGTCGAGGAGAAAACGCTTCCCCCCAAGCAAGCCCTGAAACCAGTTGTTTACGATTACATTATGGGTAATCCGCCGTTTGTAGGGGCAAGGCTTATGTCTGAATCACAAAAGAAAGATGTGCTCTCGGTGTTTGGCAACATAAAGAATGTAGGCAACTTGGATTATGTGAGTTGCTGGTACAAAAAAGCAGCCGACCTTATTCAAGGAACAAATATTCATGTTGCTTTGGTATCAACCAACTCCATTACTCAAGGCGAGCAAGTCCCAATCCTTTGGAAAGCATTGGCCCAAATGGGAGTAAAGATAGACTTCGCCCATCGCACTTTCCGGTGGGATAGCGAAGCTGACATCAAAGCCCATGTGCATTGTGTTATCGTTGGCTTCAGTTGCACAGAAACTGTGAAACCTAAAACTCTCTATCTCAATGAATCGCAATCCGTTGGGGCAAGCAATATCAATGGCTATCTGATTGATGCGCCCGATGTCTTTGTGGAAAGCAGAAAAGTGCCGTTGTCTCTTGTCCCGGAAATTATGTTTGGCAGTATGCCCAATGACGGGGGGAATTTCATTTTAAGCGAGGAAGAAGCCGTTGCCATGAAATCCAAATATCCTGAGAGCGAAAGATTTATCAAGAAGTTTTTGGGAGCGGAAGAATTTATCAACAACAAGAAACGCTATTGTTTGTGGCTCGTAAATGCAAGTCCGGCAGAGTTGCGCAAGATTCCTCCGATTATGGAAAGAATTGAGAGTGTCCGGAAATTACGGAGTGAGAGCAAACGGGCAGCTACACAAAAGCTAGCTTACACGCCTACTCTTTTCGGAGAAATCCGTCAGCCCGAAAGAGGTCAATTCCTTATAGTTCCGCGTGTTTCTTCTGAGCGTCGAAGATATTTGCCTATTGGGTTTTTGAACGCAGAAACCATAGCATCTGACGCTTCTTTGATTGTACCTAACGCCTCACTCTATCATTTTGGGGTTCTCACAAGCAACGTTCACATGGCCTGGATGCGTGCTGTTTGCGGTCGGTTGGAAATGCGTTATCGTTATAGTGCTTCTATTGTCTATAACAATTTCCCATGGCCGAATCCAACTGAAGCACAAAGAGCAAAGATTGAGCAAACGGCGCAAGCCATCCTTGACGCTCGCGCCAAGTTCCCAGATTGCAGCCTTGCCGACCTCTACGATGAGGCAGCTATGCCTCCAGAGTTGCGCCAAGCTCATCAGGAGAATGACCGCGCTGTGATGCAAGCCTATGGCTTCCCCGTGAAATCAACTTTCCAGGAAAGCGAATGCGTAGCGGAGCTGTTTAGGATGTATCAGGGGATGGTGAAGTGAAGTGTCAATATACACGATTCAGGCATAGGATTGGGTTGCGGAGTTTTTATTAGTTTTACCTTTTCAAAACAACATAATATGAAAAAAGTAGTCGTAATATCAACCAGCCTAAGAGCCGGTTCAAACAGTCAAGTATTGGCGGAGCAGTTTGCCGAGGGTGCAAAAACTGCTGGCCATCAAGTTGAATTTATCTCACTGAGAGGCAAGGAAATCAAGTTCTGTGTCGGATGCCTGGCTTGCCAGAAGTTAGGCGCATGTGTCATCAAGGACGACGTACCTGCCATCATGGAAAGTGTTCTTAACGCCGATGTGGTGTGCTGGGCAACGCCCATCTATTACTACGAGATGAGCGGCCAGATGAAGACCCTCATCGACCGAATGAATGCCATGTATCCCAAAGATTACAATTTCCGCGACGTGTATCTGCTGGCCACTGCCACTGAAAACGAGGAAGGAACTCCCAAACGTGCAGAAACAGGCCTCACTGGTTGGATTGACTGCTATCCCAAGAGCCGTCTGGCAGGAACGCTCTTCTGTGGTGGAGTGACCATGCCTCGCGACATTGAGGGCAACGGTAAGTTGCAGGAGTCATACGAAATGGGGAAAAACGTGTAAAAACGTGCCGATTAGCAATCATCCGCAATCTGGGCGAAAAGCTTGGGTTGCGGATTTTTTTGTTCAAACTGGCTGATTACCTCTGTTTCCGCCGAAACTCCATCATCGATTGTCCCGTGGCGTTGCGGAAGAAACGGCAGAGATAAGAAACATTGTCGTAGTTCATCTGGGCGGCGATTTGCTCAACGGTGAGGTCGGTCTCGGCGAGATAGCGTTTGAGTTCGTAGATGACCGTGTCGTTGATGAGGGCTTTGGTGGAAGTCTTCATTAAGCGGTGGCAGACCTTGTTCAGATAGTCGGGACTGAGGCACAACTCGGAGGCATAGAACTTGACGCTGCGCTCATGGTGGATGTGTTGGTCCAAAAGCGCAGTAAGGCGTTCGGGAATGCTCCAAACGGCCGATTTCTCATCGTGGCTTTCGGGCGGAAAAAGTTGGGCAATCCGTTGCTCAATGGCGATGAAAAGGTTGTGCAGTTCGCTGTAAACCATCTGTTGGCAGATTTCACCATCGAAGGTTCGAACAATCCATTCCATCCGTCCAAACCATTCTTCGGCAAGCCGTTGCGCTGGCTTCTCAATGGTGAAAACAGGATACCGATATAGGAAATCCCAAAACACGGGCGAGTTGAAGTTGACGGTGAAATCGGCAATGGCGGGGTCGCTCATTTCGACAAAACGACAAGAAAAACGCGACGAGGCACGTTCGATGACAAATCGCGAGTGGGTGAAAAGCGGCATCAGCGTCCCGCGCCGAATAGCAACAGGCTCAAAATGCGATGTGGCAAGGGCGCAACCTTCCGTACACAACAAAAGCGTACAACCAGCGACGGGAACCACCGTATGGAGCAATCCGCTGAAATCGGTCGTGCCGCAAACTGTCGGCGAAGCGTTATTTGGACTGAAAAATGACATATCAGCCGCAAAAATAGGGTATTTTTGCACAAAACAAGCGGTTTTGGACTGAAAAGTGACATAAAAAGGCTGATTCGTTTGCCATTCGCCTGCGGCGACCTCTGTATTTTTGCAACTCGAAAATTACAGGTTCAGATTTGAAAAAGTGAAAAAGATGAATACAAGAAAGTTGTTGATGGCCTTGCTAATGTTGTTTTCAGCAGGCATTTTTGAAGCCCAAACGGTCAGTTTCACCTTGAAAGGCAGCCTGAAAGATGCCAATGACGGCTCCGCGATGCCCTATACCAACTGCGTGTTGCTCCATGCTGCCGATAGCGTTTTCGCCTACGGCGTGACGAGCGACGACAAAGGTGTCTTTTGTTTCCAAGGCATTGCGACGGGTTCGTATCTGCTCCGCATCAGTTGCATCGGCTATGAAACTTATTGGCAGTCGGTGTCGGTCCATGCGGACAAGAACCTCGGAACCATCAAGATAGCGCCCAATTCGACTTCGCTGAACGAAGTGCAGATTACGGCTTCGCGCCCCATCTATTCCGCCGATGGCGAGAAGGTGTTCTACAATGTTAGCGACGACCCCAGCGTGCAGAGCGGCAACGCCACAGACGTATTGCAGAACGCCCCGGGCGTGGAGGTGGATGCCGAGGGCAACATCAAGTATCGCGGTGGCGCCGAGGTCTCCATCTGGATCAACAACAAGCCGTCGCACCTCAAGGCCGAAAGCCTCAAACAGTACCTCAAATCGTTGCCCGCCGGCACGTTGCAGCGCATTGAGGTCATCGCCCACCCTTCGGCCAAGTACCACACACAAAACTGTGTGGTGAACATCATCACCACCGCCAAAGTGAAGCGCAACGAACTGCTCTGCATAGGCTTGAACGCCAACAGCAAGCCGCAAATCGGCCCGTGGGTGGATTATGTGTGGAGCAACGAGAAAATACGTTTCAATGTCTTTGTCAGCGGCGACTACGACAGTTACAGCGGCGATGCTTCGAGCGACAGCCGACTGCTGGCCCCCGACAGCACTTTGTCCTCCATCATCAGCACCAAGGGGCACAGCCGAAACCGCACTTTCAGCGGCAACTTCGGGCTGGATTTCGACTACAATATTGACACCAATACGTTAATCAATCTTTGGCTGTGGACCACGGCATCGCACGACAGCAGCAACCTCACCAGTCGCACCGAGCGCACGGAGTTTCTCAACGGCGCGGGACGCTATTTCTACAACGAGAATGTGCGCAATAGCAACACAATGGCCGATGCAGCCTTTGGCGTGATGTTGGAGAAGCAACTCGACACGCTCGGCGGGATGCTCTTCATGGACTACACCGGCACACTGACGCGCAACCGTTCCTTTGCCGGAAATCTCCGCACCTTCGACAGCCTCACCTCGCTCAACTTTGACCGCCGAAACACAACCCTCAACCCCTCGCAGTGGCACGGCATCATGGCTGACATTGCGCTACCCTACAGCAAGAAGGGAGAAGTGGATTTTGGTATTATGGCCAACCTCGCACCAGAGCGCAAGAATGTGGACGAAAGCAACAACGGCCTCGCCGACTCGCTGCGCAGTTACAATTACACCAACGGCACCTACGAACTCTCGTTCTACACTGGTGCCGAGCACCACTTTGGCCGCTTCACCCTTGGCGCGTCGCTCTCGATGGACAACGCTTGGTATCGCCTGCAATATCCTAATGCCGATAGCGCCAACGTGCAGAAGCATTACCTCACCTTCAGTCCGACCGTCCACGCCTCGTACAGCACCGAATCGATGCACAACTTTACCTTCAGTTACACCCACTACGTTGCGCCGCCCACCGCTACGCAACTTTCACGCTTCACCGTTTACGGCTACGACAACTACTCCACAGGCAACCCCGATTTGAAAAACGGCTACACCGACAACCTCGAACTCGGCTGGGAACGCTATTTCGACCACCTCGGCAGCATTGGCGTCAGCGCGTGGTACAACTCAATGCGCAACCAGACGGGCACGCTTACTGACGTGGCTTATTGCGATGTCTTTGGCCGTATTGTGTCCTTCAGTCAGCCGTTTAACATCGGCACGGCACGTAATGGCGGCATCGGCATCAATGCCACCCTGCGCCCTGCCGACTTCATGAACATCCGTTTCTACGCCAACCTTTTCGACGATTATTATCGTGTGCAATACCGCCCCGGGCAATGGGCCGAAAGCGAGATGCTTTGCTATTCACTGCGGCTCAACTTTTGGGCAAAGTTGTGGGACAAACTACAAGTCTTTGCCAATGCCAACTACCGCAGCCGCACACAAACCCTGCTGGCCGAGATTGACCCCTATTTCACCGTCGATTGCGGCCTCAGCACCGACCTTTTCGACCGCCGTTTGTCGCTGTTTCTCAATGCCAACGACATTTTCAACACCGTCCGCACTGGTGGCGAGAGCGTCAATCCTTACAACCCTTCCATCAGCGAGAGCACCCTCACTACCCGCTATATCAGTTTCGGCCTTACTTGGCGCATTGGCCATACCGAAATGGAAAGCCAGCAAACCTACGGCAAGAAGCCTATCGGGAGAAGGAACCGGAAGCAAACTGGCCAAGTTGAGTGAAATTCTTCGTAGTTTTGCCACCTGAAAACATTACACAAAATATGAAAACAGCAGAAGTCAAATTAGTTCCTTTGCAGCCCGACGACAGGGAGCAGTTCATCTTGGACAACCAATGGGCGTTCAAGTATGGCGCGCAACAGGAGTTCGGGATGAGGGATGAGCGTTGCGAGGAAGGCGAAGAAGTGATTTCGCGCAGCACCATCGAGCACTCCATTGACGGAGAAAACGCCGAGACCTATCGCGTTGTCATGGACGGCCATAAAGTGGGCGGGGTTGTGTTGTCCATCGACAAGGAGGCCGGAAAAGGAGAGTTGGAGTTGCTGTTCGTGTCGCCGGAATGTCATAGCAAGGGCATCGGTCAGGCGGCATGGAAGGCCGTGGAAACCATGCATCCCGAAATCCGAGTCTGGGAGACCCTCACGCCTTACTTCGAGAAGCGCAACATCCACTTCTACGTGAACCGTTGCGGCTTCCACATCGTTGAGTTTTGGAACAAGCATCAACACGGTCCAGCCATTCCCGAAGAGGAAGAAGGCCATTGGAGCGAGGACGACGAGATGTTTGTGTTTCGGAAAGAAGTATAGGCATTAGGCAATGATTATCCCTTTTTATTCCGAACATATCCCCCTTCCTTAGTCCGCTCCACAAGCCCTTCGGCCTGTAGGTCAGCGAGGATGCGGCTGAGTGAGGGACGAGCTACACCAAGCATTTCAGCCGTTTCGCCAACATTGGTGATGGTTCCATGCTGGCGAATGTAGTCCAACACACGGTTGCGCAAGCCTTTGACGGCAAAACTCCGTACCTTGCCGCTGAGGAAATGGCTGCGGTCGGAGAGTATGCCCAAGAAAGCACGAAGCACCTCGGGATGAGCCGTCATGAATTGGAAAAAGGCCTCGCGGTGGATGTACCATATCACCCCCTCGGTAATCGTGAGGACTTCTACAGGGATAGTGTTGTCTTTAGAAAAGAGGAAGGCAGGAGCCAATATCTTCGGGGCTTGTAGGCGGTCGATGACTACCTCGCGCCCCGTCTCGCTGCCCATGCGTGTCTCTACAGTGCCCTCAGTAAGCAGCATGAGCGAATCGCAGGTGTCGCCAACGCGCACCACCATATCACCCTCCTGATAAGCCTTGCGTTTGTACGGCCATCTCAACAATTCGGCCAATGTTTCCTCGCTGTATTGCGAAAACAACGGAAACTGTTGCAACTCTTTCGTCATAACGGATATTTTTTGCAAAAATAGGCTTTTTTTTCGATGCGTAACAAATGTTACCATCTGTCTCCATTTTGACTGATACTTTTGCGACATCAAACCAATGAAAGGAGAAATATCAATGAGCTACAACGATTGGAAAGACAAGACCGCAAGTTTCAAGAAGATTGACGTACGCGGTGTGCAGGGAAACTTCTTCCCGGGACTGAAAATGCAGGCCACGAAGATGGCCGTCGGTGAAGGTATGGAAATCATCCAAAGCTTTGAGCCGATTCCACTCTACGAGGTGTTTGAAGACCTGGGCTTTGAACATTATTCCGAAAAGGTGGCCGAAGCCGAATACCACACCTATTTCTACCGCACAGAGATGAAGCAGGCCGAAAAGGACATTCCGATGCGCCCTTACGCTCTCACCAATATGGCTATGATTGACAACGATTTGGCACAGACCGCCGTCAACTTCTGGGACTTGACTTGGAACGACAACCGCCGTCATCTGCCATATGAGACGCGTTTGTTGCTCTCGCTGACCAACGCCGTCGGTGCAGGTCGTATGCGCCAAGCCTCGCGCGAACTGGTGAAAGCTTATATTCACGGTCTCGACTCCGCCGCTTTGGACGATGTGTTTGAACTATTGGCATGGAACCAGGGCATCGGTTATTTCAGCTCCGAGATTGGCCCTTCCACGCTGTTCCAAGCCTACAAGACCATCAAGCAGATGGAGAAGAAAGGCAACAGCCGCGCCGAAATCATTGAGGTGCTGAAGGAGAAGTTCACAGAAAAGAATCCGGACATTAAACTCATGTAAAATGGAAATTACAAAAGACACTCGTTTGGCTGACCTCATCGCCCAATATCCTTGGCTGAAAGAAGAAATGGCAAAAGTGAACGAGAAGTTCAAGATGCTCAACTCTCCCATCGGCAAGATGATGATGGGCAAAGCCACCATCGCCGAAATGAGCAAGAAATCGGGGATGGAAGTGGAGGCCATCATCGAGAGAATCAAAGGATTGATTAACCAACACATAAACCAATAACAGAAAGGAACATCATGAAGTACAAAGTAAATGACAGTTGCATCGGCTGTGGGCTTTGCGAGTCCACCTGCCCAGAAGTGTTCAGCATCCAAGGTGACGTGGCTGTCGCCATTGAAGGCGAAGTGCCAGGGTCGGCAATGGCTTCAGCCGCCGAAGCCAAAGAAGGCTGCCCAGTGGGAGCCATTGAAGAAGCGTAACACAAAGTTCTAACAACCCAACCGCCGCAAGGGTTTTCTTGGCTTTTGCGGCGGGTTCTTTCCCTATTTCTCAAACTTATTCTTTCCTCTCATAGTATGGCGCAAAGCGCTGAGTAGTTCATGTGACTCCTGAACAATGTTGAGGAAAACGGTCATGCTCTCTATGTTGAGTTGCTTTGTTTGAATATCCTTAATGATTACATTACGGTAATCGGAAAGAGTGGCTTGGAGTTTTGCTGCGTCATCGCGAATTTGGCTGCTGGTTTTAGAAAGAATAGCTCGATTAAAAATGCGTACAATCTCATCGCGTAGGGAGAAAAATTCGTTGACATATTTGATGGGAATTGGACAAAAATTATTGCCTACATGTTCCAAGCACGGTTCACCCATGCGTTTCAAACAATACACCATTTGCGCGAGGGAATTGATCGTGAGGAAGTACCATGTGCC
>CADCML010000078.1 GCA_902802535.1 uncultured Bacteroidia bacterium | reverse complement strand
CCGTCACCGCACCAATGAATTGCTGTTTGGTTTCCCGCCGCGCATTGTGGGCTTGAAACCCAATTCGGAGGTGTTTCGCCTGTTGACGCACATTCAGGATGAGGTACACCGTTTCGCCATCACGTTCCACCGAAAGAAATTCGAGAAAGGTTTCATCCATTCCGAGTTGGCCGACATCAAGGGGGTGGGGAAGAAGACTGCAGAGAAGCTGCTTCTGGAATTGAAGTCGGTGAAAGTCATCAAAGAGGCTTCGGTGGAGCGGCTGGCTGAGATCGTTGGCTCCGCCAAGGCGGATATTGTTTACAAACATTTTCATGTTTAGTATTACTGCCGCTTTGCGTCATTGCGAGGAGGTACGACGAAGCAATCTAGAAATTATGCTTCCTTCTCTGGATTGCTTCGTTCCTCGCAATGACTGCCGTGCAGATACAAACAAAAAAAGCCAGTATACACTGGCTTTTCGTTTCACCTTTCTTCAATCGCTTACTGCAGCTTGAAGAACACAGGAATCTGATAAGACACACGCACGGCCTTACCACGTTGCTTGCCGGGCTTCCACTTCGGCAAGGACTTGATGACGCGCATGGCCTCTTCGTCGCAGCCGCCGCCGATGCCACGGAGCAGCTTCACGTTGGAGATGGAGCCATCGGGCTCGACAACGAAGCCGACGAACACACGACCCTGGATGCCAGTTTCACGGGCAATCTGTGGATACTTGATGTGACTGCCGACATACTTCATCAGTTCGGCCTCACCGCCGGGGAAGGAAGGCATCTCTTCCACGATTTGGAAGATCTCCTGTTCCACGACTTCCTCTTCCACGACCTCTGGGGCAACGTACTCCTCAATGACCTCGGTTTGGTCCACTTCGGCGTTGATGTTGAGGTCTTCAGTCTCTACCTCGTTTTCCACGATTTCGAGTTGAGTGGTTTGCTTGGGCACTTCCACGGGCTGTGGCTTTTGCTCCTCTTGTTTGGTGATTTCCACCATTTCCTCGTCCAACACAACCTCACGATTCAGCAGGCTCGCGTCGAGCTCACGCTTGTCGTAGCTCTTGTGTTCGAAGGCCAACCAGGCGATGAGCAAACTGATGATCAGACCTATCTGTATGAACATCAATTTCTTGTTTTCAAGATTAGCCTTAGGTGATTTTTTCTCTTCCATGGTACTATGTTTTTAAATTCTACTTCTCATTTTGACGATGCGAAAGTAGTAATTATTTGCTTATAAAACGCAATTGAGGCAAATTTTATTTCTTTCGGTGAAAAAAAAGATAAAAAACAAGGGCTCCGAGCATCGTTCCGATGCTGTCGGCGACGAAATCGAACCAGTCGCCGGTGCGGGTGGGCACGATGTGTTCCTGTATCATTTCGGTTAGGCCGCCGTAGGCAATGCTGATGACGATGGCGAGCAAAACGGCTCTTTTCTTGTAGGCCAAGCCGTTGGAAACGAACTGCTTGCGATAACCCCAAAGGCAGGCGAAGGTGAAGCCTGCATACATGAGGATATGCGCCACCTTGTCGAGGCCCACGACGGGCTTGACATGGGGAAACAAAGACCCCGGGAGCACTGTCAGAAACATGATGACGATTCCGCACAGGATTCCCGGGATGCTATTTCTGGTTAGTCGTTCCAAGAGATTAACCGATCTTGGCTTCGTAAGCGGCGGCATCCAGGAGGCCGTCAAGCTCGGCGATGTCGTTCACTTTGATTTTGATGATCCAAGCTGCGCCGTAGGGGTCGCTGTTGACGAGTTTGGCGTTCTCTTCGTCAGCGAGGGCTTCGTTGACTTCGAGGATTTCGCCGGCGACGGGCATGAGCAGCTCGGCGGTGGTCTTCACGGCTTCGATGGCGCCAAATTCCTCTTGGGCGTCAAGGGTTTCGCCGACGATGTCGGGGTCAACATCAACGAAGGTGATGTCGCCCAGTTCGTGTTGTGCGTAATCGGTAATGCCAACGTAGGCCTCTTCGCCTTCAAGACGGATCCATTCGTCGTCGTTGGTGTACTTCAGATTTGCTGGAATGTTCATTTGATGTATGTTTTAAAGTGTGTTGAATTGACTTCGTCGAATCTTTCAGATTTGGCTGCGAAATTACATATTTTAATGGCTTGCTCCGCACTTTTCCGAAAATTTTATTGTGCGAGGTTGAATCTGATGGTGATGCCGCCGTAGGAAGTGGAGTTCCTGAACGTGTTGGCCACCTCAGGAATGGTGAGGTCGTACTTGAAAAAGGCTTGTGCAGCCAAGCGTTGGCTGAAGTTGTAGTCGGCGGTGAGGTAGAAGTTGATTTTGTTTTGGCCGGCCGACACTTGGTTGTTGTTCTCGTCGATGCGGCGCAAGATGGTGATGTCTCTCTTAAAGCCGACGTCGAGCTTCAACACGAGGTCGTTCTTGATGGTTTGCGACTTGCCGCCACCGATGGGCTTGATGTTGAACGAGAGGTCCTTGAAGCGGTAGCCGCCTCCGACTACGATTTCGCTTCCGTTCACCTCGGTGAGTTGGTTGTTGGCGAAGCTCAAGGTCAGTGTCCTCGACTTCTTGTACTGGAAGTTCAACGTCATGGAGTTTTGCAGGCCGAGGTCAAGGCCAACCAAAGGCATAAACTGCTCGTTGAGGACGATTTGCGCCATGTCGTACTTGGGTATGATGAGGTCGGAGTTCTCGTAAGTTTGGATGGTGTTGTCATCGTTGTAGTATACATTGGTGGCCCAGGCATTGATGGCGTAGTTCGACTTGTAGCTATGCGAGATGCTGACGGTTTTGAAAATCTTGCTGATAGACGGGATGTTGGTCAGGCCGTTGTAGGTGAAGCTCCAGTTGGGCAAGGGGATGCGCGGGAATGGATTGAGGGTAATCTTGTTGGCATCCAGGCCCGAGTAGGCGGCGATGAAGGAGTAGAGCAACACGTCCATGGAGCTGGAGGTGTAGCCTTTCGGGAAGTAGTCGCCGGCGATGCTGTCGTAGACGTATTCGTTCACTTGCTCAATCCATTGCGGGTTATTGCGGGCGATGCGTTCGGCGATGATTTTCCGGTTTTCCAACAAGTTGTCGAACAGCCGCGACGAGGTGGAGTCGGACCTGACGAAGGACGTTGTGGCCATGAAGTAACTCATGCTGAAGTTGCCGCTGTTGGTCGGGGTGAATATGTCGAAGCTGTTGGTCATCTCGTTGTAGCGGAAGTAATGTTGCTGGTTTTCAGCATAGTTGCGGTTACCGGTGAAGTCAATCTTGATACCAGGCAAAGGCTCTGCGTTGACGCGGTAGTTCATGGTTTCCGTCATGCGGCGGACGTAAGGCTGGCTCAGGATGGAGTCGGTGGTGAGCCAGCGTTTGGCGTCTTCCACGTCGATGCTTTTGAGCACGGCTTTGTCGTAGATGTTGGCATTGCTGCCGAAGTTGCTGCCAAACACGAATCCAACGCCTGGCGACCAGCCTGAACCGACGTTCATGCCGAAATAGTCGGGCTTGGGCAGGAATCCTGGCAGCGATTGTCCGTTGTTGAGTGAGTAGGTAGCCGACACTTTCTTGACGAGGGTGAGGATGCGCAGCGAGTTGTCGAGGATGGCTTTTCCGACGTTGGGCTTGTTAGAAACCTTGGTGGAGTCGGCGGATTGTCCATCTTCGCCTTCCTTGTCTTTCGAGTTCTTTCCTTTTCCCCTGTCGTTTTTGCCGTCGTTGCGTCGCTGGGGTGTGTTGACTTGTTTCAGATAGGGCACCTTATTATATAATTTGGTGAAGTCGAGGGTGGCGTTGCCTTGGATGTTGCTGGAGTTTTCGATGACGTTGCCCAAACGGTCTTGGATGGATTTGGCGGATGCCGTCCAGTTGTAGGTGCCTTGGTAGGAGGCGCTGGCCGAAATCCAGTTGAAAATCGGAATCTTGTTGATGGGCAAGGTGTAGTTCGCGTTGATGTTTTGCGTGTAGCGCGACACGGAGCCTAAGTGCTTTAGCTCGTCTTTGATGGTGTCTCGCACCTTTTGCCATTTTTCAGGATCGACGTTGCGGTCGACGAAACCGGCGGGCTCATAGATGTAGGCTTGTGCTTGTGCCGAGTAGTCGAAAGTGAGGGCCTTTGTGAGGTCGTAGCGCAGCTGGTAGTTACGCGTCCAGTCCCATTGTTTCGAGTAGGTCGGGACGATGTTGATGATGCCACCGCTCTTGTTGCGCATCTCCCGCTCCGAGTAGTAGCGGTACATCTCGGTGTTGAAGGTGAGGCTCTTGGGGGCATAGTAGAAGTTGATGTCCTTGATGATTTGCAAGGCGGGTTTCGAGGCCCATTTGGCCTTGGCGAACGGCTCGACGGGCTTGGGATTGCCGGCATAGTTGTAACCCAATCCGCCGCGATACGTCTTGATAAGATACTTCTTGATGTCGGTGTTTTCCTGGAAGGTCTCGTTGTAGGCAAACGAGAGGTTGAAGTTCTCGATGTCGTAGAAATGCACCTTTGGCATGTTGGCGCGACCGCCCGACAGGCTTCTGTTGGGGTCTCTCAGGTTTTCTTTCGGCTTGCCTTCGCCCTCGTCGTCCTTGCGCTTCTTGTTGACACGTTCTTTCCTGACATTCATGAAGTTGATGTTCTTCTGTCGGGTGAAGTCGTGGATGGTGGAGGTGAATTCGGCCCGCTCTTCGTCGCTGTTCATGGCGGCGAGGGCGTCTTTCAGCTTGATGTCGGGGTCGTAGGGGTTGTAGAGCGGCGTGATTTTGGCTTGTCCGTAGTCGATGTGCATCGGAATCTTGATGCCGCTTTCTCCTAAGAACTTGCCCAATTCGAGGTCGGTGGCGACATTGAAGTCAGAATGGGCCTCGAAGGTGTTGCTGGTGATGCGGCTGTCCAAGGCACCGAAACCGGCAGAGCTGTAGGAGCCGTTCACGCTCAAGCGGCCCAAGTCGGCCAAGGTGGCTTCGAAACGTCCCGTGGCAGCTATGCCTCCGTTGCTGCTCAAGTCGGTGAGACGCAACTCGTTGACCCAAATCACGGCACTCTTTGGTAGGCCGTCATCCACGTCGGAGAGGTTTTGACGCTTCGGGTTGCGGATACCGATCATCATGGCTTCCACGTCGCTGATGCTCGGGTTACCAATCACTTTGATGGTGTGGTAGTAGTCCTTCCCGTCGACGGTGCCTTTCTTCATCTTCTCGGAATAGATGTAGTTGAGGCGCACGTTGCTGTTGGGTTGGTTCATGGCATCGTTGCGCCGTTGCTTTACCCCGACGAGATCTTCCAATCGGATGTCCAAGTTATTGATTTCAGGCCAGATGGCAAGGTCGTTGGTGTAGGCTGTTCCCCAAGGCGTGACCTTCAAGGGCACTTCGTATTCATAGTAGTTTTGGGTGAAGTCGGTACCGATACGCATGAAGACGGTGAGGTCTTGGTCGTCAAGCGGCGAGTCTTCGTTGGCGGCCTCGGCGTGGACGAACATTTTTAGGTATTTGTACTGTCGCAGGTCGAAGTCGGCGGTCTTGTAGATGGCGCGTCCGTCGCCGTCCACGAGGTTCTGGATAGTCATTTGGAGGGCCTGCTCGTTGATGCGGGTGGTCTGCGTCATGCCGATGACACGTTCTTGCTGGATGCCGGGCGGGATGACATAAGGCACGGGTACGCGGCGGCTGTTTTCGTCGACGCTGACGGCCGAGATGTCGAAGGTGGTCTCGTTGGTGATGTCATTAGGCTCGTATTCACCTGGGGCTTGGATGCTTTGTGTGTAGGTGCGCCATTCACCTTTCACGAGGTCTAAAGTGGCGAAACGCAGTACGATAGGTTTTTGGAAATCAGTCACAAACATGCGCATGAAGCGGATGCTGGAGTAGTCGTCGATGCGGCCTACCACCTTGTCGGGCTGACGGATGGGGATACGGAACTGATACCATGTGACGCCGCTGATTTGTCCATTGGGCAATGCAACGCCGCCAGAGTGGAAGATGTCGGCGATGTGGTTCTGGCCGACCATCATCTTGGCGGGGTTGAGGTCGATTTCATATTGGTAGTAGCGTTCCGACTCGCTCAAAGTGTTGTCGTTGTTGATGTCTTCAGCGTTGGGCAGGGTGGAGTTGCTGCTCATATAACCCTCGGTCTGTTGGATGTCGGCGGGGGAGTTGCCGTCGGGTCCGTTGAACTGCTTATAACGTGCCAAAATGCTTCTGTGGACTTGGTCGTCGGGCGAGTCCCAATCTGCGGAACGGAAATAGTGGTAGTTGTCGCTCGACGGGTCGTTGATCGCCTGCATGTAGGCTGCCGAGCTTTCGCCGAAGCGTTCTTTGACAATGTTGAGGTAGGTGCTTTCGAAGAAACTGCGCTCGTCGACGTCGCGCAAGCCGTCATAACCCACATCTTGGTACTGGCGGGCTTCCGACGAGTTGCTGAAGGTGCCGACGAGGTCTTGCAGTGTAGGCACACGGCCCCAAATGGTGGTGTCAACGTTTTCGACCGTCGCGGTGGTGGGCAAACCGTTTTCGTAGAATTTGCGGCCGTCGCGAAGAATGTCTTCCGAGATGTCACCCAAGTTGAAGTAAAGCTTTCCGGGGTTGTTGGCAAACTCTTCATCGGCGAAGGGGTCCATCAGCCAAAACTCGATGTACTCGATGTTGGTGGCCTCAAAGTCGATGGATTCCATCTTGCGCATGATGCCGCCCCAACGGCTCTTCGGGTCAATCAGCTTGCCTTCTTCATTGATACCGGCAGAATAGGCGGTCGGGTAGACGTCATAATTGTAGGGACCGCGTTCTTCGGGATAATAAGCTAAGTTGAGCACGGAGATATTGGTCTGCGTTCCCGTTTCGATGTCCTTGTTGGGGAAAAGCTCGGTTTCCAGCACCTGACGGACCGAGTTTTTCGACAGTTCTTCGTTGTCGACGTTGCTCGGACGGACATTGGAGTTGCGGTCATAGAAGACCGAGTTGTCGATGACGTACCACGACAGCAAGGCGCGGTTCTTACCGTAGTTGAGGCCGGTGTTGGCCGCGGCTTCGGGGAACAAGTCGTTTTGGTTTTGCGGCGTGCTGGCCAATG
This sequence comes from uncultured Bacteroidia bacterium, assembly GCA_902802535.1. Taxonomy (GTDB): domain Bacteria; phylum Bacteroidota; class Bacteroidia; order Bacteroidales; family F082; genus Limimorpha. Next base: position 4,116 of record CADCML010000078.1, on the reverse strand, counting down.
ACCACAGCGAAGGCAGACGCAAGTCGATGGTCGACTTGGCACCCTCGAAGTCGTCGATATAAGAGGTTCCCTTTTCGCTTGCCGACTTTGACAGGCCTGGGATGAATCGGGCAAACTCGCCGTCAACACTGATGCGCGACGGTGCCTTGGTGGTGATACCCGGCAGGGCGTTGATGAAAGTCGTCAGCCAACGGGCATCGGCATGATAACTGACGTCGGCACCGTAGATGGTGTTGGCGATGGCTTCCTCGCCGTAGTTGATTTTCTGGGTGTATGACTTTTCGCCCAAATAGAGGATGGTGGCACCGGCGTGGAAGTCTTGGTTGAATTCATGCTCGACGCGGGTGCCGAGGAAAGTCTTTCGGATGGCGCTGAAGGCCGTGTTCGACTCCAACGAGATGTTGATGGGCGTGCCCGAGTTGAGGATGCCTTCATTGAGAATGGTGACGCGACCTAAGGTGTAGTCGACGGTATAGTCAACGTTTTCAACCAGTTGCATACCGCCTGCCGTGACGGTTACCGAGCCTTGGGCCACGTTCATGGCGTTGAGGCTGATTTCGCTGCCCGACTGCGAGGAATAGAAACCTTTCAGAGTGAACTTGTTCTTCTCGGAATATTGCTCAGCTGAAGTCTTCGTCATCGTGTAGAGCGAGTCGAAGGCGTATTTGTCGGCCAAGTTGGGCTCGTCGGGGAAGATTTTCTCGCGGATATGCTTGCCGAAAGGCTCCAGCACGGGGAAGAAGATGCGTCCGTTCGACGAGTTGATGGTACCACCTTGCGTGGTGGCGTTGTCCAAGAAGTCGAACACACCATCACCGCCAGGGATGGGGTTGTTTTGCGTGGTCAAGTTATCCAAGCCCATCAGGTTGAGCAGTGCGATGCCTTTCACTGAGCCTTCGGTGAAGTAGCCGTAAGGTGTGCTGTTGGAGTTGCCGTTGTAGAAAATGTTCAACATGAAGTCCTGCGATCCGATTTGGTAGGCTCTGATGTTGTAGACGTTCTTCATCATCAGGTTCCAGATGGGCATCTTTGTGTTGACGGTCGTGCCTTTCAAAAGTTTGACCATCAATACATTTGGGGTATTGATGCCTTGGTCGGAGAACTCACCGACTTGGTAGACTTCGTCGGAACCCACGATGGTGTATTGGTAGGCAACGGCCAAGGTTTGGTTGGCGTTGAGGCCGACGTTCAAGGAGATGAAGCCCAATTTCGAGTTGAAGGAGAATTCGGTGTTGCTCAGGCGGCGGGCGTTTTCCACTTTCTCGAAGTCGCGGCCCGAAACCATGTAGCCCGTCCTACCGATGCGCATGGGGTCGTTGCTCATGTAGTTGGTCACCGAACTGATGTTGCGGATTTGCATGGTGTCCATGCGTGAAACTAAGTTGTTGGCACCGTTGCGCGGAAACACCTTACTGTTGGTCGGGATGACTTCGGAGCAGTAAATCCACTCGTCTTTTCCTTCAGCCAAGTCGTTCAATGCGAGGATGTTACGTGTGTTTTGTGTCGAGGTGTTGGTGTTGGTGATCCACACCTCGATTTTCGTGATGTTGATGCTTGAAGTGATGGTGGGCAGGGTGGAAAGGGCGGTTTCGTATTGTTCGCGGAAATACTGGCTGAGGAAGAAGTGGCGGTTGTCCTCGTAATCCAAGCAACTGAGCTGGAACTCGTTGGTTTGTGCGCCACCTTGCACGGTAATGTTCTGTGATTCACTTTCTTGGTAAGAAACGATGGAGCTGATGGTGGTGTTGCCGAACTTCAGCTTGCTCTTGATACCGAACAGTTGTTGTGTGCCCGTGATGAGGGTGCTGTTGAGCGGGAAGTTGACGTTGCCGGCCTCCAACAGCTGGATGATTTCGTCTTCCTTGCCTTGGTATTTCAGGGCGAGCTTGTCCTGGTAGTTGAAAGTCGCCTTGGTGTTCTTGTTGATGTTGAAGTTGATTTTTTCGCCGATCTTGGCAATCACGTTGAGTTGCAGGTCGGTGTCGAAGACAAAGTCGTTGTGGCGTTTGCGGCGTTCGGTCATCGAGGGATCGTCGCGGAAGCTGTGCTTGAAGCCGAAGGTGAGGTCGACGGAGCCTTGTGGACGGATGTCGATGGTGTTGCTGCCGAAGATGGTCTCAAAGGCTTTGCCGCCGATGTAGAGCGGTGGGATGATGGAGTTGCCGTTGGTGGTCGAACGTGCGTTTTGGCTGCGGCGTTCCTTCCAATATTCTTGTATGCCCTTACGGTTTTGGTATTCCAAATATTCGCTTTGGGTGAGGGTGGTGGGGGTGTCGTAGTAGAACTGGCCGACGCGGCGCTTGAAGGTGTATTGTCCGGTTACGGGGTCGTAGATGATTTCGGTGGAGAAATTGTCGGGGTCGTTGAGGTAGAGCGGCGACTTGTTGTTGAGGTCTTCCAAGGGATTGCCCGTGCTGACGGGGATGGGATAAATCACCTTGTTTGAGTCGGGCTCCACGGTGTAAGGGTTAGGGTAGAAAATGTCATACACTCCCGCCGAGGCTGTTCGGGCGAAGAACATCGCGAGCAGCATGGGGAGCATGGTAAGGAATATATGTCGTCTCATTGAGTCTTTCAAAATACAGGTTTACAATATCTTAAGTGCTTCTTTAATCAACATTTCGACGGTGGCATCGGGCATCTGTTTGAGCAGTTTGTCGAGGGTCTTGTCGACGGCTGCTTTGCCGAAGCCCAATATCGTCAATGCTGATAACGCTTCGGTTTTGATAGTATTGTTTGGGGCGGCGAAAATTTCCGTCGGGAAGTCGTTTTTCTTCAGTTTGTCCTTCAGGTCGATGACGATGCGTTGGGCGGTCTTTGCGCCGATACCTTTCACAGCTTGGATGGTCTTCACGTCGTCGTTGGCGATGGCGTTGCTCAATTCGTTGACGGTCAACGAGCTGAGGATGAGCCGCGCCGTGTTGCAGCCCACGCCCGAAACGGAGATAAGCAATTCGAAGAGGTCGCGTTCCTTGGCGGTGAAAAAGCCAAAGAGGTTGTGGGCGTCTTCGAGGATTTGCTCGTGGGTGTAAAGGCGCACGTCTTCCTTCTCGCCGATGGCGGTGAAGGTGTTGAGCGTGATGTTGATGAAATAGCCGATGCTCTGATTGTCTAGAACAACGTAAGTTGGTGATTTTTCGGCTATTTTGCCAGTGATATAGGCATACATTTTGGCGCAGTTTATATTAAACTGCAAAAGTACAAAAAAAGAGGATAGAGGGAAACAAAACTGCACAAAAAAAGAGGACTTTTCAGCCCTCTTTTTTCTGTTGTTTTTGAAACGAATGTTTATTTGGCGTCGTGTTGGCACTGATGGCCTTCTTCGCCCTTGCAGCATTTCTTTTCACCTTCACAGCCACCGAGGCGCTGCATGACAAGGTTCTTCTGCTCGTCAACAGTCATGTTGGCGAAGTTTTCCCAAGCGGCCTTCATTTCGGCGCACTTCTTTTCGCATTCAGCCTTTTGTTCTTCGGTCATTTCAGCCATCTCTTTGGCGCAGCCTTCACCAGCGGCTTTCATTTCTTCCATCTTGGCGTCCATTTCGGCAAACATGGTGCAAGCCTTCTTGTTGAGCTCGGCCTTGGCCTCGTCGGTCATCTCGTCCCACTTGGCATACTCTTCTTTCAGAGCGTGCATGGGGCAATCGTGCTTTTCTTCGACCACTTCGGTCTTTTCTTCTTGAACGGGCTCAGCGGTCTGTTCGGGTTGTTTTGGGGTGTTGTTGCAGGCCACCATGAAGAGGCAGGCCAAGCCGAGTGTAAGAACTAATTTCTTCATTTTTAATAAGTTTAATGTTGTTGTTTGATGATTTTCTCTGTTTTTGAGCGTGCAAAAGTACAAAATAATTCAATAGAGCTTAAAAAAATGTGATTTTTAGCAAAAAAAATCTTTTTATAATAAGGTTGTTTTTTTGTCAGGGAATGTCTAATTTTGCGGTCGAATTTTGCAGTCGGAATTTTCGACTGCAAAATAAGCAATCGATTTTTAATCAACTAATTATAAATTCATACTAAATCCAATAGAAATGGCAGAAAAGAAATTTTTGACATGCGATGGTAACCAGGCTGCGGCCCATGTTGCCTACATGTTCAGTGAAGTGGCCGCCATTTATCCTAT
>CADCML010000077.1 GCA_902802535.1 uncultured Bacteroidia bacterium | reverse complement strand
ATGTTGTTCTCTTGGTGTTCCTTAATTTAAAGGTTCCTTTCCCTGACGGCGCTCCCGCGCCGCCGGTCTTGTGCTGGCCTCAGACTTTCAAAGAACTTCTTTCGCCAAACGTCTTCCATAATCCTGTCTTCCCCTCTCGTTTAGCGGGTGCAAAAGTACAGGTTTTCCAATTACCCGCAATGGCTTTTTTCAACTATTTTTCATCTTGTACGTATCTCGCTGGATGTCAATATGAAAAATTTGATGCAAGAGGAAAAACTGGGGGATTCTCGCACCTATTTATTAATATAGGGTGGGGAACTATGGCAAAAATGCATCTTCAATGTGCTCAATCACTGGTTCGCCATTCGTGAATATGATGGAAATGATGTCGAAGCGGGTGTCGATGTCAAGCTTGTTTTGGAACAGATAGGCGTTGGCCGCAGAAATGAGCCGCCATTGTTTCTGCCTCGTCACGGCGATGTCAGGATTACCATATTCGTTGGTCTGACGGGTCTTCACTTCCACAATAACCAAATACTTGCTATCCTTGGCGATGATGTCAATTTCCTTGTGCTTATTTCGCCAGTTACGCTCTACAATCTCGTAGCCTTTTTCAATAAGGTATTGAGCCGCAATTTCTTCGCCTTGTTTTCCGAGTTCGTTATGCTTCGCCATGACACACCTTATTTATTGCTCAATCTCTCCGTAACAGTCAAAATAATCCGCCTGAGTAATTTTGACTTGATAGAACCTGCCAATTCTCAGCTCATTATCGGCGGAAATGAGGATTTCATCGTCCACCTCAGGCGAGTCGTATTGGCTGCGACCGATGTAAAAGTCGCCTTCGAGACGGTCGATGAGCACTTTTTCAGTCTTACCGACACGCTGTCCATTGATTTCCAAGGAGATATTTTGTTGGATGGCCATGAGCTTATCAACGCGCTCTTGTTTCACCTCGTCGGGAACGTCGTCTTTCATTTCATAGGCGGCAGTGCCTTCCTCTGGCGAGAAAGCGAACACCCCTGCCCTCTCGAATCGCATATCCTTGACAAACTGGCAAAGCTCCTCAAAATCGGCTTCCGTTTCTCCAGGGAATCCAACAATGAAGGTGGTGCGGAAAGCAATGTCGGGCACATGCTTCCTGACATTCTCCACAAAACCAATGGTTTGCTCGCGGTCCACGCCACGGCGCATGTCCTTTAATATATGTGTGCTAATGTGCTGCAAGGGCAAATCAATGTAATGGCAAATCTTGGGATTATCGCGCATCAGATCCAACAACTCATCGGGAAAACCGAGCGGATAGCCGTAATGCAGGCGTATCCATTCAAAACCATCAATATCGCAAAGGGCATTTACCAATTCCACGATGTGCGACTTTCCGTCAATATCGTGGCCGTAATAGGTCAGGTCCTGGGCAATGAGTATCAGTTCCTTTACGCCTTGCTTGGCCAAACCTCTCGCCTCTTCAATGAGGTTTTCCATCGGCACGGAAACATGACTGCCACGGATGAGCGGGATGGCACAGAAGGCGCAACGGCGATTGCAGCCTTCGGAAATCTTCAGATAAGCATAATGTTTCGGGGTAGAAAGCACACGGCGACTACAATACTGAGGCTGCGGCTCCTCTTTCAGTAGGTCGGCAGCAATCATATTGACGCTCTCCACGCCGTAAAAGTCGTCCACCTCATGGATTTCTTTCTGCAAGTCTTTGCGGAACCTCTGCGAAAGGCAACCCGTAACATATAATTTGCTGATTTTTCCTTGCTTGCGCAGCTCAGCATATTCCAAAATGGTGTCCACCGACTCTTCTTGCGCATCGCCGATAAAGCCGCAGGTGTTGATAATCACCACATCGGATTTCCTGTCGGAATCATGGCGAATCAAGAATTTGTGCTCCAACAAAGCGGCCAAATGCTCTGAATCGACCTTGTTTTTGGAGCAGCCGAGGGTGATGATATTTAGAGTAGAGCGTTTTTTATTAGGAGTATTCATATTCATTCATTTTACAATAATATTCATATCGTCAATTGTTACCGACTTTGTTATTACATTAACCGTTTTGGCTATTGAAAGTTCCTCAAATCGCGTGTTTTTGTCTCTATGGATAGGAATAACACCCATTGAAGGATTTGTGATTCGACAGACTTTTTCCAAAGTCTCAACATCGGCATGACCGCTGGTATGCAAATAATGAAACTGGCCGTGAAACAAATTCACAAAATCAATCACATTTTGACTCTTCTGCTCTTCCGTCCCTTCATAATAGCCCTTCCACATCGAATAAACCAACTCCGCATCTGGAAAGTAATGCAACATCTTTTTCACGAAATCCAACTGACTGCTCGCCCTAACAGGCATAATGAAACCATTGGGACGCAAATCCCTTTCAAAATCACAGTTTTCCACTAACACCTTGGTTGTTTCATCGTTGAAATTGAATAGATTACTGTAAGGAGCGGCATATTTTGTAAAAATGTCAAGGACTGATTTCTGATAGGAATCGCACAAGAATTTTGCCCTCGTTTCTTTACAAGCCGCATGAAACGACGCCAAACGGTCCATATCGGTAGAAGAACAAAGGGCAAATAAGAAATGAGGCCGTTGGTCCTCTTTAAGCAACGCCTTCGCACCAGCCTTTATCATACTCTCCTGAACGACTTTCTCGTCAAGCCTGCCAAGCATGGTTCCTTCCGTGATAAGGAGATCGATGTTTTTTGCTTTCAAATCCAAAACCTTTTCCAAACCTTTACTTAGATAGCCATGACTCCTAAAATCTCCCGTATGAAGGATTCTTTTGTTGTCTGCCTCAATCAGGAACATGTAAGAATCAAACGCAGAATGATCCACAAAGAATGGAGTAATGAAAATCTCACCTTTCCCGCCAACATCGTATTTTTGAGCGGCCTCGTATGTTTTCATGTTTTGCGCAACGCTCAAATCACGTTCATATTTGGAATCATGTTTTGCCAACACACTATATTTACAGATATTTACCTCACGGGCGCCTTTGCCAATATACTGTTCGACATCATCATGCACATAGCCACTTAGCCCCACATGGTCACCATGGAAATGTGTATAATAGACGGCATCCGCTCCAGCGGTGATATGCTCAATATCTTGTTTTGTAAACTCCTCACCTTGACACCCGGGAAGATTGCTACCAAGGTCGATGATAATTTTAGTATTGTCCGTTGCAATTTCGGTGATGCAACCGCCAATTTGATTGATGCCCCTATGGATGATGATGTTCATAATCAAAGAACCTGTGTCACTAATTGACATTTAAAATGCACTTGTATCTTTTTCATTTCATCATTAATAATCCTTATTACGTCTCCCTTCTTTATTTCAATTAAAGGATGAAATCTGAAATTCAGAAATACCGCTTCAATATTTTTCACCTCACCAGATGCAATCGCTAAATACAAATCATTAATATGCCTATAGTTATTCTTTACATTCGCCAATGAATCGGGATACTTTATTGTACCTTTTACAAGAAGATACATCACATATACATAGAACATCAATTCAGAGATAATACCTATAGAATTATTATCCTCATCTTTTAATTCAAAAATTCGAATTATACCATGATCAAGTTGCCAAATGTCAATTTGGCTTGCTCCTCTTGGAGTTACTGTATATTCAGATTTAACTATTTGCTTAAAAAGTCCAACTGGTAATTGATGATCTGTAATAGGGACCATTTCTTTCATAGTATCGACCAATTGTCTTTCCAGAATAGCCTCCCCTTTATGCATCTCTTTACTATCAGACACTTTTTCCTTACTTTTGGACTTTGGATAATTCACAACCAAAAAAGGTAACATCTCCCTAATTTTGTGTATCTCATCTCTGTTAACAGGTGCAATAGTCACCCAACTAAACACATCCTCAAACATCATTGCACGAAAGATAAAACGATTATAATGGAGTTTCTGGTTTTTATCGTCCTTCCCAAATGAAGGAACATCCCATGCTAAAATAACTTCTTTAACTTCATCTGAAAGCCAAGCCATTATGCATATAATCCAACCCTCAAATGCAGAGCCATCCGTCTGCATATTTGCCGTTATACCTTTAGCATTAATGCTAACCATCAACCTATTTCCCTCAATCCGAAAATCCATTTGAGAAGGAAACCTGATGTTCTTATTATCAGCTTTTTTTATTATCTTATTAAGAATTAGTTTTTTATTCATAGTAATAATATTATAAAGAATCTATCTCATGCTTATAGCACCACAACCTCCCATCCGGCCCATGCTGTATTGACAACGGTTTGCCCATCTTTGCGGCCTTGGATTGAAGCAACTTTATCGGCATTTTATCTACAAATACAGCATAATCATCACTTATCCACTCACCGTTATCGTTACGAATCAAATGCCATTCTTTTTTTTCAAGCATAGTATCCATTAGGCAAATTCAAATTTAGGTACATCAACAAATACATCTTCCTCGTTGTCTCCATCCAAAGTTGGAACAGCCAACCTGACAACGCCATCCCTCATCGTAGAATCAACCAATAATGTCAAAGGATAGATATCTTTGTCCTCATCAATTATCGGGTAGCCATATTCATCAAAATCCGTCATAAAAGCCGAGTCAATTCCATACACAAAGATATATGAGCAAGATTGGTTCATTTCATGGTTAATATAAGGATCCATTTTGGCGTCGAACGACTCTCCCTGTGTCAAATCCATTCCATAAACCAAAAAAGGTGCTGCATCGCACGACTTGGCCAACAGTCTCATTGTAAAAGAATTCCCATAAAGATTCATAGCATATTCCGCAGTATGAATGTCATGGAAATCTCTTTCAAATTCCTTAACGACATCCCTGAAAGTCATGCCATCACTCTTTCTCATGCCTTTCTCATTATATTCGTCAGGTTTATAATAATAGACTTCGCTTATCTCTTTTTCCATCATATTGTTTCAATCATTTGCCCACAAAAATAAGAAAACAATCCCAACCGACACCAATACAACAAAAAAAAGTCGATTTCATCACGAAACCGACTCTTTTCTGAAACCATTTCAAGTTGATTATTCAAACAACGAATCCACAAAGGCTTTGCGGTCGAAGACCTGAAGGTGGTCAATGCCTTCACCGACGCCGATGTACTTGACTGGAATCTTGAACTGGTCGGAAATGCCGATGACTACACCACCCTTGGCGGTGCCGTCGAGCTTGGTCAGCGCGAGGGCATTGACCTCGGTGGCTGCGGTGAACTGCTTGGCCTGTTCGATGGCATTTTGGCCTGTAGAAGCATCCAAAACGAGCAGTATCTCATGCGGTGCATCGGGGACGACCTTCTGCATCACAGTCTTAATCTTGGTCAATTCACGCATGAGGTTCACTTTGTTGTGCAAACGGCCTGCCGTGTCGATGATGACAACATCAGCATCCTGAGCCACGGCGGATTTCACCGTGTCGAAAGCCACGGAAGCGGGGTCGGCACCTTGACCTTGCTGAACAATGGGCACACCTACCCTCTCAGCCCAAATCTGCAACTGCGAAACGGCAGCCGCACGGAAAGTGTCGGAAGCACCAAGCACGACCTTCTTGCCCGCCTTCTTGAAGTTGTGGGCCAACTTGCCGATGGTGGTGGTCTTGCCCACGCCGTTCACGCCGACGACCATTATGACATACGGTTTCTTGTCGGCAGGAATCTCGAACGTGGTGCCATCACCCGACTCGTTTTCCTGAAGCAAGGCCATGATTTCCTCTTTCAGGATTTTGTTCAACTCGTTGGTGCCCACATACTTGTCGCGGGCAACGCGGGCTTGGATGCGGTCGATGATTTTCAATGTGGTTTCAACGCCCACATCGGAAGTGATGAGGATTTCTTCCAGATTGTCCAAAACCTCGTCATCGACGGTCGACTTGCCCATGATGGCTTTTGAAATACGCGAGAAGACGCTGGTCTTGGTCTTTTCAAGCCCCTTGTCGAGGTCTTCCTTTTGTTCTTTTTTTCGGGTTAAAAATGAGAATAGGCCCATGATTCGGTGTTTTTTTGACGGAGGACTTAGGACAGAGGACAGAGGACTTTTAGGGTAATTGACTGGAACAAAGAACCATCCTAATTCTTCAGCCCTTGGGCTTTAGTCCTTTGTCCTCAGTCTCACGTCCTTAGTCCTTCGTCTTTCGTCCTTATGTCCTTCGTCCGATTATACAAACGCAAAAAAGCTCTTCCATAATGGTTATGGAAAAGCTCTGTTTTTCTGCGATTTACGCAAATTATCTCTTAGCAAGGTACTCCTGAACCTTATCGGCAGGAACAACGGTCTCCTCAAAATAGTAGGCACCAGTCTTTTCAGAACGCTTCATTCTGATGATCTTGCTATAGGTCTCATCAACTCCAGACGGTCGGGAGTGTTCTTCTTGTTCTTCATGGTGTAGTATCTCGAAGTGCCGGGCATGCCGCTGGCCTTGTGCTCAGTGCATTCGAGAATGACTTTCACGCGTGCATCTTTCTGTTTCTTTGACATTGCTTATACTCCTTTCAAAATGTGGGTGCAAAAGTACAACTTTTTCAGATACCCACAACCGATTTCACAAAATTTTATTCTCCTTGGATAACCTTGTTCACAATTTGCAGAATTTCAGCCTCTTGCTTCAAAGCGGCAGCCTCAATCTCGGCGGCTTCCTTCAGAATTTCTGCCTTGAAAGCCTCGTCTTTGAGCGATGCAGCATTGATTTTGACGTTCAAATGGGCACCCATGACGGCGGAACGAGCGCACAAAGCACCCACGCCAGCATCGGTGACGGAGTTCGGATTACCGGTCTCGGCCATAGCGCGGACAACCTCGAAAGCCTTGAAAGCAGCCTTCATTGTGTGGAAAGGCACCTGAGTGGCATACTTCGTAGCCTCTTGGATAGCGGCACTACGGGCAGCCTTCTCCTCATCGGTCTTCTTCGGCAGGCCGAAAGCATCCATAATCTTATTGAAGGCGTTGGTGTCCTCGTCAACAAGTTCGAGCAGTTCATCCTTGATGGCCTGACCCTTGACGGCCCAGTTGGAGAACTCTTCCCAACGCTCGTCCCAGCCCGGCTTGTGCGACGACAGGTTGGCGACCATCGTGGCCAAAGATGCACCGAGAGCACCCATGTAGGCCGAGATGGAACCACCACCCGGAGCGGGGCTTTCGCTGGCGGTCTCGTTAGCGAAACCCGTGCAGGTCATATCGACGAGTTTCTTCTGCGTGTGGTCCTCAATGAGGTATTCGATGACCTTTTCCTTCGGGTCGAAGGGCTTCAGGTCGTCGAGGCCCATCGACTTGACGGCGATCTTCATGATTTCCTCTTCGCTCACGCCGAGGCTGCGTTGCTGCTTGGCGAGATAGAACCTGCCAGCGTCCATCAGCACCTTCTTGGGCACAAGGCCGACGATTTCGCAACCCGTGACGCGCACGCCACGGGCAGCGGCCTTGGCACAGACCTCCTCGAAGCAGACATGGACAGGCGACACGCTGATGTTGGTGATGTTCATCGACACTTGGGCGATGCCATAATCCTCGATGAACCAGCCGATGGCCTTGGTGGCTTTCAGCGTTCCCGGAATCATGATTGGTTTGCCGTTTTCGTCTTTCATCGGCTTGCCAGTCACCTTGCCGCTCGCGCACGTCGAAAGCGATGGCGTTGGCGCGGCGCGTCGAGGTGGTGTTGAGGTTATAGTTGATGGCCACGAGGAAGTCGCGGGCACCCACTTGGGTGGCACCCGTGTGGGCAACGTGTTCGTTCCATTCGTTGGGGCCGAAGTCGGGCTTCCATTGCTCCGTGCCAAGGCGCGAGGCCAAGGATTCATATTCACCCGTGCGGCAATAAGCGAGGTTGCGGCGTTCCTTGATGAAGGCAGCCTCTTCGTAGCAGTAGATCGGGATGTTCAGCTCGTCGCCGAGGCGTTTGCCCAACTTGTGGGCATATTCGACCACCTCTTCCATCGTGATGTTGCTCACGGGGATGAGGGGGCACACGTCAGTGGCACCTTGACGCGGGTGGGCGCCGTGGTGCTGGCTCATGTCGATGAGCTCGGCGGCTTTTTTCACCACGCGATAGGCGGCTTCGCACACAGGCTCAGGCTCGCCCACGAAGGTGATGACGGTGCGGTTGGTGGTCATGCCAGGATCCACGTCCAGCAGCTTGACACCTTCCACTTTCTCGATTTCAGCGGTCACTTGGTCAATGATATTCTTGTCGCGGCCTTCGCTGATATTCGGCACGCATTCGATGAGTTGTTTCATAATTCGTTGTATTTCAATATTTCTAATTTAAAGATTTCAGAGAAGGGTCTTTTTAATCCCCCGCCCTTCGGGCACCCCCTTAAAAGGGGGACACCTACCGGACGAAAGTTCTTCGCCAAGTTTTGCGTCGCTTTGCGCCGCGCCGCTTTGCGCGTCCCCCTTTTAAGGGGGCAAGGGGGATTCACTAAACCCTCTTCGCGCCTCTACTGTTTCGCGGCTGCAAAGGTACGGCTTTTTTCGGCACGAAAGGAAATCAATCCAACTTAAAATTGACTGGAACCAAATATTGCACTCTTACAGCCTTGCCCCTATGCATTCCGGGCTGCCATTTCGGCATGGATTTTACTACACGCAGGGCTTCTTCATCGCAGCCATATCCTATGCCTCTCAACACCTTAAAATCTGAAAGACTTCCATCTGGCTCGACAATGAACCCTATAAACACTCTTCCTTGGGCACCAGCCTTTTTGGCCTCTGCGGGATACTTGACCTGTTTCGCAATATACAGCATCAAGGCTTCTTGTCCATTTGGGAATTCAGGCATTTGCTCAACAATCTGATAAACATCATGTTCTGGATTTCCAACCTCGCCCATTTCTGGAACCACACACCCTTCCAAAATCACCTCTGTAGTATCCATTCTCTGAGGATCTGGCTGCTGAGCCAAAGCCACTTGGTTCGCTCCCAGCAAACCTACGGAAAGCCCTGCCACGACTGCGGCTTTGCCCATTCTCTGCCGTTTCTCCAATTCACGCTCCAAATAGCGCACTTCGGCCTCGCATTTCGGGCAGGTGCCGAGGCAGTCGCCTTGGTAGGTACATTCCTCGATGACCAACTTAATGTCGTTCTCTGACGCGATTTGCTTGCGGATTTCCTTCAGGATTTTGCAGGTTTGTTTGCCTTTTATCATAATATTATTCCTTATTTTGATAATTTGAAATTGATGGGCATTGTATATCTCACACGGACGGCCTTCCCTCTTTGTTTGCCTGGGCTCCATTTTGGCATTAGACCAATCACACGAAGCGCTTCTTCATCACAGCCGTAGCCAATGCCACGAAGCACCTTTGCATCACAAACAGTGCCGTCTTTCTCTATATAAAACTCAACGAAGACCACGCCTTCTATGCCTGCTTCTTTGGCTTCTTTGGGATAGACCAAATTATTCCCTAGGAATTCAAACAACTTTTGCTCGCCGCCACGGAATGCAGGCATGGTCTCCACAATACACCCAAAAAACTCCGATGTCTCAACCATCACTTCTTCCTCAACAATTGTATCCATCCGCAAACTATCCGGCTGCTGAGCCAAAGCCACTTGGTTCGCTCCCAGCAAACCTACGGAAAGCCCTGCCACGACTGCGGCTTTGCCCATTCTCTGCCGTTTCTCCAATTCGCGCTCCAGATAGCGCACCTCTGCCTCGCATTTCGGGCAAGTGCCGAGGCAGTCGCCTTGGTAGGTACATTCCTCAACGACCAACTTAATATCATTCTCCGCTGCAATCTGTTTGCGGATTTCCTTCAGGATTTTGCAGGTTTGTTTGCCTTTGGCCATAACGTGTTATTTTAAAACATTAATTATCATCAATTTGTCACGAATTGTTCATTAATTCGCCTTTCGTTTTCAATGAGTAATCATCGGAAAATGAAGTTTCTGCACGCATTGGCAAGCGAACGGAAACTTCTTTTCCGACTTCATTTCCCAAATAGCAGGCTTCCATTCCATGAACTTGAACAGTGCCGCAACTTGAGCATCCAATTGCTCATTGACACCTTTTATTATTTCAATGTGCGACAATTTGCCATTGGGTTCCACAGTGAAGGCCACTTCCATGTCGCCGTAAGCGTTACCATCGGCATTCTTGCCCAAGTTTTGGGAGATGAATTCCAAAAGATCCGATTCGCCACCCTCAAATTGTGGGACATAGAAGGTCAATGAATTGTTGATTAATACATTAACATAATCATCAGTATCGACATTTTCTATCCGATCGGGAGATTCCAAATCAAATCCCACCACAGAAAGGTTCCTCATCCCTGAGAAATCAAACATATCCATTACCGTTCTATATCTTTTTGGATCAACATGATAGCATGAAGTCATCGGAATCTTACCCATCAGCATCACATCCGACTGCTGAATCTTAGGTACCACATATCCATCCAATATGTCTACTATACTATCGTTCCGTGAAGGAATCGTATCCGGCGTCTGCGCCATAGCCACTTGGCTCGCGCCCAGCAAACCTACGGAAAGGCCCGCAACGACTGCGGCTTTGCCCAACCGTTGCCGTTTCTCCAATTCGCGCTCCAGATAGCGCACCTCGGCTTCGCATTTCGGGCAAGTGCCGAGGCAGTCGCCTTGGTAGGTACATTCCTCAATGACCAACTTAATGTCGTTCTCCGCCGCTATCTGCTTGCGGATTTCCTTCAGGATTTTGCAAGTTTGTTTGCCTTTGGCCATGATATTAGTTTTTTAGGTTAACGCGGCAAAAATACGAATTATTTTATACAAAACAAGCTTTGAAGTGATTTTTTCCTTCACCTTATTATATATTGGAACTCGTCAATGCTCGTCACGCCCATCTTTTCAAGACGTTCTTTGCTTCGTTCCACATCATCATCCGTGTTGAAGTCGGGAATGTGGGGAACACGCACCATGATACGGTTTGGGTCGCCATGCTGCAAGAGCCATTGCAAATTGCTTAACACCAAAGCATTGTCCTTCCCTGTGTAGGCTTTGTAAACCTCAGGATTCATGTCCTTGATGTCGACGATATAACCATCCAAAACAGCATCAAGAGTTTTCACATTTTCAAACGGCACATTGAGGCTGGTTTCGGCCAAAAGTTGCCATTGCGAGCCACAAAGCTCACGAAACTCCTTGATGAATTCGACCTGCAACAAAGGCTCTCCCCCGCCGAAAGTGATGCCGCCTTTGGTTGCCAAAAAATAGAGTTGGTCGATTTTCACTTCCTCGAAAAGCGTTTCAGGCATATAAAGCCGACCTTTCGCGTCATCCCACGAGGCCTTGTTGAGGCAATACTTACAGCGCAAAGGGCAACCGCTGAACGCCACCAAAGTGGTGACGCCCTCGCCGTCCGTGGTCAGGCGGTGGCGACTGATGCCGAAGATTTTGGCCGTGGTCATAGGCGAATACGATATGAAGTCAACTGGCCGAAATCCCCAAGAAAATCATTCGTATTCGGTGTTCTTGTCTTCAGGACGCAAAGTGAAGACAATACCCACCTGAGCATTCATCCCGCTCAAATTCAATGGACTAAAGAAACCTATGACATTATTGGTTGTCAGATAGATGTTGCAGGTCTTAAACAGTCTGCCAGAAATGCCCAAGCCGATGTTGTCGTAGCTATGAGGCATCATCGTGTAAGTCACGCACACATCCAACTTCTCGTAGAAATAGCCATTATAGGCAAGCGTCAACGCAGGACGGAAACCGCTGCCAAGGAAACATCCCTGCACCTGAACGCTGAAGCGGTTGTGGGCATCAAGGTCGTAGTTGCCACGAAGCAAGAGATTGGTATTCAGTGCAGTATTGTATTTTTTCAAAGGAGCAAACTCCATCTGGAAATACTGCTTCAAGGTGTCCAAAAAAAGCTCACGATACGATTCGTCAGAGGCAATCTGTTGCAGCTGATCCAACTCCAAGCCGCTGAAGAGGAAGTCGCCGTTGTCGTAGAACTGGCCAACATCGTCCACGCCGCCCTTTACAGTGAAATTGTTCTTCCCCCAATGGACGAAGCCCAAATCATGGACAGCGGCCACCGCACTGAACTGGTCGTTGAAGCGATACTCAGCGGCCAAATCGATGCCGAAGCCCGGGTTACGGAACAACTGACCCATGCTGAAAGGGCCATTGGTTTTCAGTTGGCCATTATCATCCACATAAACCGCTCTCGGCATGGAGGCTTTCATGGCGATGTTTTCGCGCAAGCGAAGCGCATACGAATCAGGATCGGTGAAAAGCTGGGCTTCAAAAACGTCCGTTTTGATATTGGCAATGCCAAACAACAACTTGGCACGGGCACCCAACGAAAGCTCTTCCGTGACATTGATTTGATAGCCCACCGCAAATTCCTGAAACGCTTGTGCATTGATGTCCATCGCGACCTTAACGGGATTGCTCTCCCCGACAAAGGCACCATTGCCAAAGGCCAGCAACTTGAACAGGCCGTCGTTGAATTTCGCGTCACTCTGCACCTTGATGCCATAATTGACAGTAAGCATCCCGTAGTTCAAGCGGCGATAAAAGGTGAACAGGTCAAGATGGGCGTTGAAACCCAAGAAATTGTTTTCCTTCAAGCTATTGGCCAGCTTCGTTAGATTGAGTATCGTGGGGCGGCCTTGCGCATCGAAATCAAAAATCTTGTTGTAACGCAATGTGGTGTTTTGTACATCAAAGCCGACGTTGCCGATGAGGAGCGACATGACACTCTCATAAGGCAAATCAGTGGCAGGGTTTGCATTCATCTGATAAGGGTTCATCCGCATGAAATCGACGGGTGAAACCGTTTGTGCGTTGGCCAAAGCAACATTCAAGGCCAAAGCCGCAACAACAAAAAATCCATTTAACTTTTTCATATTTATTCTTCATTATTAAATTCAACAATACCTTTGTATTTCAGCCTTGCCTTCAGCATCACGTTCAAGCTCTGTTGGGCTTTCAAAACCGCAGTCTGGGCCTCGGTATCCAACTCGTAACGGGAAATCAGCCAACCCGAACGCAACAGAGGCTCAATCTTGTCCTCCGTGATTTCCAAAGTCACTTCGGTTGTTACAGGCTGACCGTCAAACGAAGCTCTGATCAAACGGCTTTCCGCGAGGAGGGTATCCGTGATTAGTCCAGTCTCAGAATCGCATGAAAAGAACTGTGCATTCATGTTAATTGGCATCGTGGAGGTAAAAGTCATCTCCAAAGTCAGTTTCTCAATCTGGTCGATTTTCTCGATTTCAAGATCCAACCAGGTCGTGTCGGAATAGCACACATCGTCGACCTTAAACTCGAAAGGAATCTCCGTATCAATCATGACATCGATGACACAATCATCGGACACGGAAACCATCTCGGTCACGCCCGAGGGATTCACAACATAACCAGTTGCCGCATAGACACCGGTTTCGTTGGCCGAAAGCTTACCGTTCAAAGTATGGTCAAAAACTTGAGCAAAATCATATTGCGTGGGGAAGTCCAACATGACAGGATCCGGACCAAAAATGGGGAAAGGCTCCTGGTCATCGGTGATAACCCATGCCGTGTCAATATCCAATCGAGCCTCCATGCCGAAAGTGTTGCGCCCGAAAATCTTCATACGTGCGCCATACACTTCCAATGCGCCCGAAACACTACCCGGGAACAAGTTTATCGTGGTATCAATGCAACTTCTTGACTCATACGGATCAACGAAGCCCATCATATTCTTGAGGGCCAAATCGCTTCCGATAACCGTCGCGTCAAAATACAGCTCCGGGTCGGGAGTGCTTTGCATTTTTACATAGACTTCATAGTTCAATTCAAGGGTGTTCGCCGTTGCAGTAACATAATTCAACCCTTCGAGGTCGAATTGGATTTCACTTGAATTAAGGTCAAAATCAAGCATCAGGTCGTTCCCCTGATTATCCTTGAGATTGGGCGAACGCAACACAACACGTTGCAGCAATCCGACATTGGATGTCAAGTCAATATCAAAGTGACCCGACTTCATCTCGGCTTTCATCACATGGATGTTGTCAGACTCGAAAACAATCGTCTCTTCGAGCTTAAACACCGTATCAAAAGTATAAGGCAAATCGAAGGGATAGGGGTTCTCAAAATCTAAATGCGCACTGTATTCCGCATCCTTGAACTGCAGAAAATCAGCACCTTTCAGCACGCCAAGGTCTTCATAATGAAACGCGAATGACAGGTTGCCTTCTTCGGTACAGTTAATCATGCTGTCAATCTCAAACTGTTGCATGAGATCCATTACCGTGAACGAAGATGAGCCAATGGGCATCAGCACCTCGCCATCCACATTCACGCCTTGTAAGTTGTCTACATCATAATGGCCCTTCTTGCACGAAACGCTAACTAAGGCAAGCAAGGACAGAAAAACGAATAATTTCTTGAATTTCATATCATTTAGTTATTAAAAAATCAGACAAATTTTCCATTTAAAATCATTTTGGCTACCTTGTTCGCGCCATAGTAATACGGCATGAACTCCAACTGCGTCATCGGTTGGGTAATGATGAGGTTAGCCAGTTTGCCCTTGGTGATGCTGCCCACCTCGTCGCTTACGCCCATGGCGTAGGCAGTGTTCAAAGTGGTGGCATTCAGGGCCTCTTCAGGTGTCAGGCGGTAGCGGATGCAGGCCATTGAGAGGATGAGCTGCATGTTGCCCGAAGGCGAAGTGCCAGGGTTGAAATCGGAGGCCATGGCCACGGGCAGCCCAGCTTCTATCATCTTTCGCGCTGGCGAAAGTGGCAGATTCAGGAAGAAAGCGCAACCAGGAAGGATGGTTGGCATGGTTTCGGAGTCTTTCAGACACTCGATTTCCTCGTCGCCCATCTGTTCCAAATGGTCGACGGAGATGGCGCCATATTTCACACCCACCTGCACGCCACCAGAAATGGCCATTTCGTTGGCGTGGATTTTCGGCCTCATGCCATATTTGATGCCCGCCATGAGGATGCGCTCGGTGTCCTCGCAGGTGAAGAAGCCTTGGTCGCAGAAGACATCGATGAAGTCGGCCAAGTCCTCAGCGGCCACGAGCGGAATCATTTCGTTGATGACCAAGTCGACATAATCCTCCTGGTGGCCACGATATTCCATCGGGATGCCATGTGCGCCGAGGAAGTTCGACTTGATGGTCAAAGGCGAGTTCTCTTTCAGGCGGCGGATGACGCGCAGCAGCTTCAGCTCGCTTTCTGTGGTGAGGCCGTAGCCGCTCTTGATTTCGATGGCACCCGTGCCCATGCGCATCACCTCGTCCAAGCGTTGTTGGGCCATGTCGTAGAGTTCGTCCTCCGATGCCGCCGCCGTCGCCTTGGCCGAGTTGAGGATGCCTCCTCCCCTCTTCGCGATTTCCTCATAACTGAGGCCGCGAATCTTGTCGACAAACTCCATTTCGCGCGAGTTGGCATAGACCAAATGCGTGTGCGAGTCGCAAAAAGCAGGCATGACCACGCTGCCGTTCACATCGTGAATACGATGGTTTTCAGCAAGATACTTTTTGCAGGCTTCCGAATCCATCGGGCCGTAATCGGCGATTTTCTTACCTTTAATCAATAGGAAGGCGTCCTTGATCCTTCCCGTTTCGGCCATTTCGGGGCCGCGTTTCAGCAGTCGGCCTTGTTCCTCGATGCCGACGAGTTCCTTGATATTGACGATGAGCATATTCAAAAAAATTTGCGGCAAAAATACAATATTTCACTGGATTTGAGGAAACATCATAGCTTTCCAATACAAATAATCCCTCAATGAGGGAGATTTTTTTGAAAAAAAGCACTCATTGAAGGAGATTTTTCACAAAAACAGCACTCATTGAAGGATTTTGTAACCTTTGGACGCAAGCTGGTGGCCTACGGCAGTGCCCCGGCAGGCAAAAAAAACACGTAGAGACGCGCCATGGCACGTCTCTACGATTTTCATGCGGGATTTGCGAATGGCAAGCGGGACGCTTGCAAACCGCTAATCCGTAAAAGCAAGGCTCATCATCTGTTGTTGACGGTCAGCAGTATATCGTCGACTTCCAAAAAGAACTCGTCGCTGCAATTGAAGTGACGGATGGCGATGTACTTCTCTCCGGCGTAGGCGCTCAGGTCGACGGTATATTGATACCAGTTGCCTATGTCACGGGTGTTGCCGTCGCGGCCATTGCCTTTGTTGCCACTCGCGCCTTTGGCGGTCATCGTCCACTCCTGAACCATCGTCCAGCCGTCCGTGCCGTTGTCGGACACATACACGCCAAAGTGCTCGGCGGGATAATCGGCATCCTGGGCGCAAGCCCAGAAGCTGAAGGTGCTGCCCTGAACCAAGTTCACTTTAGGCGTAACAAGGTAGTTGTCGGGAGTAAGGGCACCAGCAGATCCATGGTATGAGCCTGAAGTCATCCCTACGGTTCCATAGTGGCCATCATTGGAAGCACTATAGCCATAGGCTGCCATTTGATTGGTAAGCACCCAGTTGTAGCCGTCGCCATCGGCGTCGATGGTGGTCCAGCCTTCGGGCAAAACAGAATTATTGAAGTTCTGTGAGAATGAGGTCCCGGGTTCGGGGTCGCCCAATCTGATATTATCGACATTCAAAAAGAAATTGTCGCTGCAATTGAAGTGACGGATGGCGATGTACTTCTCTCCGGCGTAGGCACTCAAGTCGACGCTGAAGTAATACCAGCGACCTTGGTCACGGGTGTTGCCGTCGCGGCCTGCGCCTCTGTCGCCACTCGCGCCCTTGGCTTCCATCGTCCACTCCTGAACCATCGTCCAGTCGCTCGTGCCGTTGTCGGAGACGAACACGCCGAAGTGCTCGGCGGGATACTTATAGTCTTGTGCGCCAGCCCAGAAGCTGAAGGTGCTGCCGCTGCGCAAGGTCACTTTAGGCGACACAAGGTAGTTGTCAGGATGGAGAGCACCTGCAGTTTCATGGTACGAGCCAGAGAGAATCATGTGGCCGCCATTGAAACCTGCATTGCTTTGGTTATAGCCATAGACAGAATCGCATTCCGTGTCAAGCACCCAGTTGTAGCCGTCGCCATCGGCGTCGATGGTCGTCCAGCCTTCGGGAAGGCCGTTTTCGAAGTCTACGGTGAAGGATTCAGCTCCGGGGAGTGTGGTGAAGGTCACTTCACTGCCGTAGCCTGTGCCGGCCTCATTGGTGGTGGCGTAAGCCTGCACGGTGTAGGTGGTGTTTTCAGTCAAGCCAGTCAAGGTCGTCGAGAAAGCGTTGTTCTCGGGGGTGAGGGCCACATAAGTCCAGTCATCGGTGCCGCTCTTGTAGCGGATGCCGCAGCCGCCTGCCACAATCGTGCCGCCGCCATCATTGGTGATGGTGCCGCCAACGGTGGCCTCGGTGCCTGAGACGGTCACGTCGGCAGTCGTCAACGTGGGTACCTCTGCGGAAACAGGCGTGTTGGTCGTGACGGTCTGTTCGGCACCCGTGCTTTCCGTTCCGCCCTGGTCTCCGCTGACCACGACGTATGATTTATACGCGTATTCCACACCTGACTCCAAACCTACAAGAGTATAGGTGAAGGAATTATTGGCAAGCCTATTGGCAAGATTGGCCGCCACCTTGACGTTCGCAGACTCAGGTTCGGTGGCTTTGCGATAATAGAATCCCACCTCAGTCACGTTCATGCCGTCACCATAGGAGCCAGTCATTATTATCGAAGTGCTGCCGATGTCCGAAGGCTGACATTCAAGCGTATGCACCTCCGTGCCAGACACGGTCACAGGTTCAGACATCGTAAGGATCTTTTGAGATTCAATCGTTTGTTCTTTAGTGGTCTCACCGTGGTCTGCTTGCAGCGTATTGCCTTCGGTGTCTTTCAGATGGATGGAAAAGCCATTGCTAAAGGCTACTTCAGGCAACACGAAGTACATCGTGGCTGGGGTATTGGGATTAAGCTCCAAACCGCCCTCGCAGGTCAGGGTCACTTTGGTGGCGTTTTCGTCTTTAGTAAAACCGGGTTTAGTAAAACCGGGGTCTGTCATAGTGTCCATGTTGTAGGTGTAGGTGCCGGCCAACTTTTCGTCGCTATTGCCCGTCAGCTCGATGCTGCCGAGGGTGCCCGTGCCTTTCACGGGGATGGCCAACAGGCCGCAGGGGCTGTGGAAGTTGAACCTGGTCTTGTCGCTCTCGTTAGACTTGGCGGCTATCGGGTAGGTGTTGGCGCTGAAGCTGCCGTCTTTGAAGGTTTGGTTGGCGCTAAGGGTCAGCGTCACCGTGGTGCTGCCCGCTTCGGCGTTGACGTTGGCGGCGGGATAGAAAGCCCAATAGTAGCTTTCCGAGTCTTTAATCTGGCCCGTGAAGTTGGCCACGGTGTCGCCCTCGTCGGTGGTGGTGAAGTTGGCAGCTGTGCCGTCTTCGGCAAACACCTTGATGATGTCACCATTGTTCCAAGTCATATACTTTCCACCATTAATTTCATTGATTCCTGTTCTGGTGCCGCTCGTAGGTTGGTTGATGGTCGCCTCGAAGCTCATCGTGGCGGCCTGTTCGTCGTTCTTCTTGCACGACACGATGGCCAGTGCAGCAAGGGCGCAAAGGCCCAGTGTTCTCAAAGTCTTTCTCATTTTTCTTTGGGTTTTAGGGTTAAACATTACCAATCTCCATTGACGACATCGAATTGGAGACCTTCAGTTGTTGAGAATCCTGGCGAAGTTTCGCCGCCAGAGGCGCAAAGCATGCCTTGCGGCTCAATCTCTATGACCTCCGCCTTGGGAGATTCATAGGCTTTCAAAAATGTTTGTTTCATTTGTGTTTGTAATTTAAAGATTTAAAATTTAAGTATTTATAATTCAAAGATTCTTGGATTGTTGGACGGAGGACGGAGGACTTGGGACTGCCTACCGGGGTTGGTTGTATCCCCCTGCCCCCTTTCAAAGGGGGATAAAAAATCCAAGGCAAGCCACTTCGTCCTGTCTTGGACTAAGGGTATGGGAAAGCATGGAACGAAGATTTACCCACACACATTACATTGATAATCAATGATTTACAATTGTTTAGCATAGTAATTAGCATTGATTTGAAGCTGCAAAAGTAGAAAAAAAAAGCGAAATTGGAAAAAAAAGCGAAATTGGAACATGTTTTGCGGCAAAATTCCGATAGTTTGATTATTTTTGCAGCCGTAAAACCACAAAAAACAAGCATCATGGCAAACACTTCTTCCATATAGGCATACAAAGTGGTGTCAATCATATTTCCTCCTCAAGTTGATTTTGCCGCAAAAAAACAAACAATCCCTCAATGAGGGAGATTTTTTTTTAAAAAAGCACTCATTGAGGGATTTTGTGGCCTTTAGACACAGGCTGGCGGCCTACGGCAGTGCCCCGGCAGGCAAAAAAAACACGTAGAGACGCGCCACGGCACGTCTC
Organism: uncultured Bacteroidia bacterium; assembly: GCA_902802535.1. Lineage (GTDB taxonomy): Bacteria > Bacteroidota > Bacteroidia > Bacteroidales > F082 > Limimorpha. Next base: position 8,406 of record CADCML010000077.1, on the reverse strand, counting down.
TACGATTCTCATGCGGGAATTGCAAATGGCAAGCGGGACGCTTGCGAACCGGCAATTACTCGGCAGGGCAGGCAAGGCGCACTGAACGCCCGAAGTAGCGCCTGCCGTCGCTCTCCGGGGAGTCGGAGTAGCTGCTGAAGAACAGGCTGTACGCGGTGGTTAAATTGCTGTACGTGGATGACCAGTAGTTGCCGTTGGAACCCGAACTGTCGACCAAAGTCCCGCTGCGGTCGCCGGCAGCCGGCAGGAAGACACAACCGGCGGCTTCAAGGGTCTGCCATCCTGCTGAAGTGCACTTTGTGCCCCATGCACTTAGATTATTGATAGCCCCAAACGTAATGCCATCGCCATCGGTGCTTGAAGTCGGTCCAGAATAACCATCCGGGAACAGGATGATGCCGTTGACACTACTGCCGTCGGTGTTGATAGTCGCCTCGGTGTAACGAGCGTTTGAAGTGCCGTTCACGGTCTTGCCCGTTTGGCGGGTGTTGAACAGATAAACCCACTCATCCTTGGTCAAGGTGCGCCATGCAATGCGACCTGAGATGTCGCCCGCCTGATTGCCACCGTTGCTGATGGCGTTGTAGCCCCAGTCGGCCTTGCCACTTTCGCTGTTCAGGTTGGTGTTGGTGCTACCGTAGGGATTGTATTGGTTGGGGAGTTTGCTTGTGCTCCATGGCTGCCAGCAGGTGGCGATGGGCGTATAGTCGTGGATACCGCTCGTGCCCCAGCCGAAAAGGTCGCGGTTAGCAGTTTCGCTGTCGCTGTCTTGGCCGTTGTTGCCAAGATAGTCCCACTGGTTGTCGGCAAACTTCCAATAAGGCGTGGTCGCACTGCCGATGTATTGCAGGTTGCCTTTGGAGAAGTACACTTGCTCTGTGGCACTCACCGAGAACTTGCCATTGATGGCGCCTTCGGGGACGGCAGGTGTGTTCACCGTCAGGGCAATGCCATCAGCAAGGAACTTGTTCATCTCAATCGCTTCCATCGCAGGGCGGGTGCCGGTATAGCCTTCGGTGTAGGCCGAGCCTTCCTCGCCTGCCGCCAGTTCGTCTTGCGGAAGCACGATGGCCCAAGTGACGTTGTTTTCGTCCTTGGCGGGCATCGTAATCAGGCCGTCGCCGTCCATGTCGTAGCTGAAGCCGTTGTCTTCGGCGGTCGGATCGGCAAAGTTCACCGTCACCTTATTGTTCATGCCCGTGATGCAGATGGCAGCCGTGGAAGGTGTGGTCACGTTGAACTTCACGATGGAGCACTTGTTCATCAGCTTGGCCGTGTACGAGCCTGCGCCATTGTAGGCCTCCTTTGAGGGCGCATACGAAATCACGGGGTAATTCGTGGCTTGCTCGCTGATGTTCACCGTGGCCGTGTTGTTGGTTTCGTCAATGACTGGCGTGAAACCTTTGCCGCCAAGCAAGTAGAAATGCAGGTGTTCGCCGGCAACGGTTTCCGTGATGTTCACCTCGCCGCTGAACGTGTTATCCTGACAGGTCAACGAGCCGACACAGGCGCCATTGTAGCCCACATAGATGATGTCGCCGTTCTCGTAATTCACTGTGGCATAATCGAATTCTCCATTGTTTCCGGTCGGGTCAACAACAACTCGCGAGCCGTTGGTCCCTGAGCCTGCCGAAGGGCCGACATTCAGGGTGATGCGCACGCCTTCGGTTCCTGTGCCAGCGGGCGTCTGTTCCTTCTTGCACTGCGCGAGGCCCAGCAGCAAAAGGCCGGCCATCACAATCATTCCAAGTCTTTTCATTGCTCGTCCTCCTTCTTTTTGAGTGCGACATAGCCGAGGCCTGCGCCAAGCAGGATGACGAGGCCGCTGCCCAACGGTGCGGGTTCGCCAATGCCTTGGTTGGTCGCATTAATTCCAATTTCGCCGCTGCGGTCGCCGCTGCCTCTCAGCAAAGCACCGCCGCCTTGGCTGCTTTGTGCCTCTTTTTCAGCATAGTAGTTGTCAAGCATGTCGCCAAAGACACCTTGGGCGGATGCGCTGGCCGGCAGCATCATTCCCGCTGCCAGCCCGAGTGAAAGCACGATGGCTTTCAGGGAATTCTTTTGGGTCATTTTGTTGTAATTTATGGATTTATGATTTAATGATTTAAAGATTTAAAGATTTAAGGTTTGTTGGACGCGGGACGCGAGACTGCGGGACTGCGGGACACGGGACACTTCGACAAGCTCAGTGACCGCTGCGGGACACGGGACGGCCTATCGGGGTTTGTTGAATCCCCCTGCCCCCTTTGCAATGGGGGATAAAAAAATCCAAGGCAAGCCATTTCGGCCCGTCTTGGACTAAGGGTATGAAAAAACATGGAAAGGAGTTTTACCCCCCCATTACATTGATAATCAATGATTTACAATTGTTTAGCATAGTAATTAGCATTGATTTGAAGAAAAAAGCGAAATTGGAACATGTTTTGCGGCAAAATTCCGATAGTTTGATTATTTTTGCAGCCGTAAAACCACAAAAAACAAGCATCATGGCAAACACTGCAAACATTCCTGCCGAGGGGCAATTGATAGTCGACATCAAGGACATGTCGCTCATCAACGACATCAAAAAGGCTATCAGTATGTTACGCGGGGTTGGAAAGGTATCAAGACCTCGGCGCAAAAGAATGACGGCCTACGAGCGTTCTTTGAGAGACCTTGATGAAGGACGGGTATATGAGGCAAAAGACGTAGATGATTTGTTTAAACAGATTTTCGGATAGCCTATGTACAGCATCAAGTTTACGGGCGAGTTTAAACGCGATATGCGGCTTTGCAAAAAGCGGGGTTATGACATGGAACTCATTCGAGAAGCCATCAGAATCCTGTCGGTGGATGGAAAACTGCCAAAAGAATACCTTCCACACCAACTTCATGGCGACCGCAAAGGCCAATGGGAATGCCATATTCAACCCAACTGGCTTCTCATTTGGGAACAACACGACAAAGAACTGATTCTTGTGATGCTTAACACGGGAACACATTCCGACTTATTTGAAAAGAAAAGCAAAAAATAAAAACCATTATCATGAAAAAATCCATCCTAATCGCTATTGCAATCCTTGCCTTTGGCTTCACTGCCAACGCACAAGAAAAGAAAGAAGAGTCGAAGGTCAAGCACTTGACATACAAAGAGTTTCTGGACAAGGTTTGGGACTTTGAGAAAGACCCAAACACCTTTATCTATAAGGGCGAGCTACCTGCCATCGTCGACTTTTATGCAGACTGGTGTGGACCATGCCGCCGCGTGGCTCCCATCATGGAGAAGTTGGCCGAGGAATATGACGGCAAGTTGCTGGTTTACAAGGTCAACACCGACCAAGAGCGCGGCCTGTCCGCAGCATTTCAGGTGAAAAGCATCCCCATGGTGCTGTTCATCCCGATGGAAGGCCAACCCATGATGCAGGTTGGAGCCTTGCCCGAGGAAGGTTACAGGAAAGTTGTCACGGAACAACTGATTAAATGACGCTCTTCACCACAGCTTATTTCCCCAGCATCAGCTATATGGCGCGTTTTCTGAAAGAAGACGCGCCTGTTATTGAGGTGTGGGAAACCTACCACAAACAGACCTACCGCAACCGCTGTCGCGTGATGACGGCCAACGGCGTGGAGAGCCTTAGTGTGCCCGTCGTGAAAGTCAACGGAAACCACACGATGACCAAGGACATGGTTATCAGCACAGTAGAACCATGGCAACATATCCATAGCCGCTGTTTGGAGTCGGCGTACATGGCCGCACCTTATTTCGAGCATTATTATGACTACCTAAGGCCCATCTTCGAAGGCCATTTCGAACACCTCATTGACTTGAACGATGCAGCCTTGCAGGCGGTGTTGAAGATGCTGAAAGTCAACAAGGAAATCGTTCACACAACAGATTACATTCGCGAGGCGGAGAATGACCTGCGCGAGGCTTTCAGCCCGAAGAAGCCTTTTGATGAAAACCTCTTCCCTACTTATTATCAGGTGTTTAGCGAAAAATTTCCCTTTGCACCCGATTTGAGTGTTTTGGACTTGGTTTTCAATGAGGGGCCGGAGGCGATGGGGTATCTGTCCTCCTTGCGGGATTTATAACGCGAGGATTGCACCCCCACTTGACATCGGTTCGCCCTTTGACTACGTCGAATCTAGATTTCAGGGCTTTGATTCACTTCACTTGAACATCAAACTCCGACCAGTCCTTGTTCTCCGTCAGCAAATCGTAATAATAGCAGATGTTTTCTTCGGTGATTTTTTCGCCGTTGACGGAAACAATCTGGTCGCCGACCTTAAAGATTTCTTTTCCATCGACAAGGCGCGCCGAAATCTTCAATTTGCCATTGTCAACAATGAGTTTGTATCGAGTGATAACAGAAGGTTTAACCTCATCGGTAGCATGAGGCCTGACATATACTCTCGGGCCATCATTCGAAGCTGAGATAATCCAGTCATACTGCGAGATGGCCTTGAGACCCATATTGTTAAACGGCAAGTCTTTTACATAAGCGATTCCTGTCTCTTTTTCGACACCACCGAAACTAAACGTTTCTTGCAGAGCACGAACAAATCTCTGTTTATTCGTTTGGCCGCCAATGGCATTTCCATACGAGCCTTCGTAAACATAATCATTCACTTGGAGATTTTTCACCCTTTGTTCATCTTTCAACAAAAACCCTGCATTACCGTTGCCCGTATCAAAAATGCATTCATATTCCACACCACCGATTTGAGGATAGACCCACAACACATTCTTTCTAATCGCGCATTTGATGGGGACAAAACCTGTAGTGTCAATTGACTTTGAATAATTGATGAATCTTATTTCATGATGAGTAAAGTCAAGCATATAATGGCCGATGTTGAAGCCTTCCGAACCTAACAGATGGTGGTCAGAAATGGAAAATTTTTCACAAAGGGGCGGTTCGGGATTCAAGACGGCAAAACCAATTCCTGAGTTGTCCACCCTACTCGTCCCGATTTTGACAGGCATCGTCGTAGATTTTATCCTCGACTTCTTGTCGGCACCCGTCACACGTTGGCGGTAGAACTTCATCCCCTTGGGTTGTGTGCTCGGTGTATACATCATCACCAACAACATATTAACGCCCGAATCATAAATCAACGTATCCGGCGTCCCGTTCACCTCGGCCTTGAACAACATGTAGTTCCCATTCATCACAAAATGGATGGTGTCGTCGAACCGAACCTCTGTCATTTCACCATCTTTGTTTGCAAAAGTATGGATAAGCAACCTCACTGGCAGAAAGCAGAAAACAGCAGCGACCAATATCGCTAGGACTACCAAAATGACGAGCAGTATCTTCTTACTTTTCTTTTTCATTGATTACTTAGTTTGTTTTACTTCTCCGGATAAGCAATCCTAACATGATAAATACTCATCAGCTTCTTTTTCAGCACCTTGCGACAAGTTTCAATGTCGCGAAGGGTGAGGTCGGTGTTGAGGAACTGGCCCGCCTCCATCTGCTTATTGATGATGTTGTCCACCATGTCGCTGATTTTCTTCTCGTCGGGGTCTTTCAGGCTGTGTGAGGCGGCCTCAATGCTGTCGCACATCATCAAGACGGCGGTTTCGCGCGAGAACGGTGCTGGACCATGATAAGTGAACGGCGCGGGATCGATTTCCTCGTCGGGATGAGCTTTCTGCTCATTGATGTAGAAATAGTCCGTGCGGCGCGTGCCGTGGTGGGTTCGGATGAAATCGATGATACGCTCGGGGACGTGGTTCTTGTGCGCCAATTCGATGCCATCGGTCACGTGGGAAATGATGATTTCGGCGCTTTCCATATTGGAAAGGTCGTTGTGCGGGCTATAAGCTCCGTGCTGGTTCTCAGTGAAATACATCGGATTCTTGATTTTGCCCACATCGTGATACAGGGCACCCGTGCGAGCCAACAAGGTATCGCCGCCAATCTCGTAAAGCACCTCTTCGCAGAGGTTGGCCACCTGGATAGAGTGTTGGAAGGTGCCAGGAGCCGTGGCCGCCAACTCGCGCAACAAAGGACTGTTGGTGTTGCTCAACTCCATCAACGAGAGTGAGGTGGTAAGGCCAAAAATGCGCTCAAACAGCAAGATAAGCGGCTGGGCCAACATAGTGAACAAGCCATTGAGGAACAGCAGCAAAACAACCATCCAGTTTATCTCAGAACTGGTCAGGAAAGTAAATGCCAGATACACCAGCAGATAGCCGAAAAACACGAACATCGCGGCTTGGATGAAACGATGGTGAGTACGGTTGCTCGACATGCCAAACACCGTGACCACCGTGGCCACCAACTGCATGAACATGAACTGGAAGGGATTGGGCACCGCCAATGAGATGAGCATTGCGGCAAAAACCTGAGTGGAGAAGGCCAAGCGGAGGTTGAAGAACGAACCAATCATGATGGCCAACAAGCAGACTGGCATCATAAAAATCAAACTCGGCGCAAACTTGACCAGTACATACGACGGGATGACTACCAGCAACATGAGCGTTAGTAGAAGGACGATATTGCGCAACTCGGAGAAGACGTTCTTATGCAACTTATTGCCATACAGTCCCATCAGCGTGAAAATGAGCACAATCAGGAACAATTGGCTCAGCGAAACACGCAGCGACTCGTCGGTCGACAACGATTTCGAGTCGTATTCGCGTTGCAACGAAGTGAGAATGTCGTAGGCATGGGCATCCACAATCTGACCCTCTTCGATGATGGTCTCGCCCTTTTGCACCGCTCCGTAAGTCAAAGAAATGGCTGAAACCACCTTGTCGACTTCCTGCTTGGTAAGCTCCGCGTTATAAAACACATTCTGCCGAAGGGCACCATTGAGCAACTCGGAAAGCAATTTCTTATCAACTTGATCATCAGTATTTTGCAGCATCTCACCAACCGCTTCGGTAGCAGTATTCATGCTATGAAACTCCCCATAGCGCGTCGTACGCATCACCTTGTTGCGCACCACACTCACCTCAGATTCGGGTTTCAGGTTGGCGGTAGCATTGTCGTAAGCCACAATACCCTGTTCCTCAATAGAATCGAACACGTTGAAAAGGGCATCGAGGCTAAAGTCGCGGTTGAAGTGCGAATTGTCATCCCATTTTGCGTCAAAGTTGACAAACAGCAAGTTACGCGATGCCACCATCTCGTCATCGTTGAAAACGAAAATAGGTTTCACGTTGGCCGAGGCCTCATTGGTCTCTGCATTCAGCGTCTCGTAGTCCTTGTAAATGGGGAAATCGAAAGGCGCGTAAAGCGTTTCGTGCTGCCAAGGCTTGGCGAGTTGAAACTCATACTTGAACTTGCCCGTGCGCGGCATTTGCCACCACACCAAAAGCACCGCCACCACAAATGCCAGCACCTTGCCTATGCCATAGTAGCTGTGGCGCAGTTTGTTGATGATATTCTTCATCCAACTCATAATCAAACGATTAGGTTTTTATTTCTCCATATTGAAGTGTGCTAAATTAAAAAATAAAGTCCAAACGCAAGAGAAAATCGCGAAAAATGCGTTAATTTAGCCGCTCAAACCAACACGAAAAACACAAGAACCATGACTTACGGCATCTGCCAACTCTCCGCCATCGCCATGCGCAAGGAAGACCGACACACTTCTGAAATGGTGAACCAACTGCTTTACAATGAAACTTATACGGTTTTGGACAAAACTCACGAATGGGTACTTGTCCAATCCGAATTCGACCGATATGAAGGTTGGATTCCGGCGAAACAGTTTTGCGCAATCAGCGAAACGGACTTCAACGCCTTGAAAGGCAAAAAGACCTACCTTATTAATAAAGCTATTGCGGAATACGAGGGCAAGCTTTTGACTTTGGGCACACCAATGCATGAACCGTATCCCGATGCGGTGGAAATGCCTTCAGAATTTCATCCGGAGCTGATGGTGGAGAACGCCAAAAAACTGCTCAATGCGCCTTATCTTTGGGGAGGTCGCTCGGCAATGGGCATTGATTGTTCAGGGTTGGTGCAGGTATGCGCTCGCCTTTCGGGACTTTGTTTGCCCCGCGATGCCTCGCAACAGATTGGATGTGGCGAGTTGGTGTATTTCCTGCAAGAAACCCGCGCTGGCGATTTGGCGTTCTTCGGCAAAGAGGAAGGCCACATCACCCATGTGGGCATCATCATGGGCAACGAGCAAATCATTCACTGCTCAGGTCAGGTCCGCATCGACTACTTGGACCAGACGGGCATATTTAATAAAGAGAAGAACGAGCACACGCACCTTTTACAGGCGGTGAAGAGACTTTAATTTTTCTAATCCGCGTCGTTAATCATGTGAACATCGCGCTGCGGGAACGGAATCTTGATGCCGGCGGCGTTTAGGGCGTTGTACATTACTTCTGGGGCATGGTCAGCGTAAGCAACGCGTTCGGCTGCCAGGACGTATTGCTTCACTATGATATCAACACCA
>CADCML010000076.1 GCA_902802535.1 uncultured Bacteroidia bacterium | reverse complement strand
ACTTATTTGGTGTGCCTTAACAGCAGCTATGTTAGGCATGGCGAGTTGGATATCAAGAGCCTGTTTGTCATCATCGACATGCACGACTTGGTCGAGAACGAATACCTGAAAGTGCCTGCACAGAGCAGTCAAGCCTTGAAGATCTTGGGCGTGAAAGACGAGCCTGACTACGACCTTTCCGAACATTGCATGAAACCATACACCTGCGCTTTCCTTGACTACTGCAAACGTCAGCATGGTGTGCCTCAGGACGAGCCAACCGTTTTCGACCTGTATCGCATGAACTTCTCGAAGAAGCTGGAACACTATCATGCCGGACGTATTACTTTCGGTGCATTGCGCACGGAGAAACTGAACAACACATCAATGTTGTTGGCATCCGTGATTTCCTTTCCAATCTAAGCTATCCGCTCTATTTCCTTGATTTTGAGACCCTACAGCAGGCCATTCCCCAATATGACGGACAGAAGCCATACCAACAGATTACCTTCCAATACTCGCTCCACATTAAGGAGAGTGCCACTGCGCCCTACCAACACAAGGAGTTTCTGGCGCCCAGCGACGGCACCGACCCACGTCGCGCCGTGGCTGAAAAGCTGTGCAAGGACATCCCGATGAATGTCTGCACCCTGGCCTACAACAAAGGTTTCGAGTGCGGTCGCATTAAGGAACTGGCTGCGATGTTTCCCGACCTCGCCGTTCATCTGATGAACATCCAAGAGCATATACAAGACCTGCTCACGCCTTTCCAAAGCGGCTACTATTACGTTCCCGCCATGGGAGGCTCGTTCAGCATTAAGAGTGTGCTCCCGGCATTGTTCCCCGATGACCCGAGTCTCGACTACCACAACCTTACCGGCGGCGTCCAAAATGGCGGCGACGCGATGACCATCTTCCCAAAAATCCAACACATGCAACCCGCTGAAGCCCAGGCCGCCCGCGAAGCCCTGCTCCGCTATTGTGAGCTTGACACTTGGGCTATGGTGAAGGTTTGGGAGAGATTGGAAGTTGTGGCGAAATAATCAGAATAAGAATTTAATATAGTGATAATCCATAAAAACCTCGCGACGTAAAAAGGTAATCGTTAGCTAACCTATGGCAAATTATAAAGTGAAAAACGGTGTTGGAATCATTCCGAAAGGAAAAACGACAGTTGAATCTTCTGCTTTCGAAGGCCGCACAGATTTGACGAGTATCATTATCCCCGAATCGGTGATGAGGATTGAAGAATCTGCCTTTGAAGGCTGCACAGGCTTGATAAGTGTCATTATTCCCAACTCGGTGACGATGATTGAAGAATGTGCCTTCAAAGGTTGCACGAGTCTGGCAAGCATCGTCCTCCCTAATTCCGTGAGGACAATTGGAGAAAGCGTCTTTGAGGGCTGCACAGGCTTGACAAACATCGTTATCCCCAACTCTGTGACGAAGTTTTACGAACATGTCTTCTTTGGTTGCACAGGTCTGACAAGTGTCGTCATTCCCGAGTCGGTAAATCAGATTAGAACAGGGGCCTTCAAAGGTTGCACGGGTCTGACAAGCATCATTATCCCCGACTCCGTGACGGATATTTGGGAAAACGCCTTTGAAGATTGCATAGAGATAAAAAACGTTGTCATCCCCAGTTCGGTGTCGGTGATTGGAGAGAAGGCCTTCTATAACTGTACAGGCTTGACAAGCATCGTTATCTCCAAATCAGTATCTGAGATTAAAGAATATGCTTTCGGTGGTTGTCCAGAACTGAGCCGCATTGTTGTTGAATGGGGAAATGTATTGTATCTTCCTTCAGACGATTGCAATGCCCTCCTTCAGAGAGATACTAATGGCTATGTATTGTGTTTAGGATGCAAAAACACAATAATTCCTAACTCTGTGACAAAGATTGGAGTAGGAGCCTTCTATGGTTGTACCGGCCTAACAAGCATCGCTATTCCCGATTCGGTGAAGGAGATTGAAGAACGTGCCTTTGATGGTTGCATCGCCCTAAATACCATCTTTGTTCCTGCCAAGAAGGCTGACTACTACAAGAAGCGCCTCCCCGAAGAGTTGCACAGCCTTATTGTTGAGCTGCCTGCGGAGAAGTCGGAGAGTATGGCGGAGGAGTGAGGAAGAAATAATTTTGAATTTTTGGCAAAAAGTTACTATATTATGGTATCACCATAAAAATAGTATCCATATGAACACCACCATCAAAACCACCTCCGAAAACCAAATGAACCAAATCCGTCGTTTCGTCAAGAAAAACAAGATCTACAGCACCATCACCCAAGAAAACGGGGTTTACAACATCACCCTTTTAGGAATCACCAGCTCCGAAACTGAAAAGTTCATCAAAGTCTTCATCAAAACCAATCACCTCACCAAAGTGCAGCAGGAGCCTCAGGCTCTTGCTGCATAAGGTTACGATGTTTTCTTCTTCTGCTGCTGCATTAGAGTAAGAAAAATCCATTATCTTTGCGACCAGAACCATCAATGTTTTATCACCATGAAACGTAACCGCATCATCATCGCATTGGCCGCTTGCACGGTCATCGGCTTCGCCCTCGGTCTGGCCTTTGAAGGCCTCATAGGCAAAGCCTACGCCAAGACGGAAACAACTGCCACCAATATTACATTGCCCGAAGGCACAGCTTTCGAAAGCGTGGCTAACGGTTCTGCTCGCAGCGCCGATTATGAGATTATTTATGTCTACGGCAAGAAATATATCGTCTTCAGCTCGGGCAGCGATATTGAAGTGCTGGAGTATAACAACTAAACGAAGTTGACTTCTGGTCTGATCCGAATCCCGAATTTCTCTTCCACAGAGTCTTGGATTCGTTGGGCGAGCTGTACGATGTCTTGTCCAGTGCCACCACCGTAATGTACCAGTACGAGCGCTTGTTTTTCGTATACACCCACATGCTCGTTGCGCCAGCCTTTCCAACTAACAGGCTCTGAGTCTTGGGGACCCTGAGCCTGTCGAAGGGCCGAAGGGCCTGAATGTTCTATTAGCCATCCCGCTGGAACTTTCACCTTGCCATCAGGCTCGTCGTAATGTGGAATGTTAGGATAATCTTTTTGTAAAGCCTCAAATTGCGCCTTTTCAATGACGGGATTTTTAAAGAAACTGCCTGCGTTGCCGATTTGCTTCACATCGGGCAATTTGGCATCGCGGATGGCGCAGATGGCGTCGTGGAGTTGGAGTAGTGAGGGCGTTTCGATGCCGTGCTCCGAAAGATACGCCTTGATGTTGCCGTATTCCAGCTTCAAGTCCGCTTGTTTGTGGAGCAGAAAATCCACCGAAGTGATGGCATATTGTCCTTTCAGCTCGTTCTTGAAAATGCTGCTACGATAGCCGAAAGAGCATTCCTCTTTTTTGAAAACGCGCTTGTCGCCTGTTGTCAGTTCGATGGCTTCGCACTGCAAGAAACTGTCTTTCAACTCCATGCCATACGCGCCGATATTCTGTACGGGTGCCGCCCCCACCTTGCCCGGGATATGAGCCAAATTTTCCAAACCATACCAACCATGCTCAACCGTAAAACGCACGAAATCAGGCCAGTCTTCGCCTGCTTGGGCGCGGACAATGACCTCGTTTTCATCTTCTTGAAGGATTTCAATGCCTTTTGTGTTGATGTAGACTACGAGGCCGTCGAAATAGTCCTCTTGAAAGAGCACATTGTTGCCGCCACTGAGAATCAGATGCTTTTCCTGCTTGAACACATCGGAGTGAATCAACTCTTCAAGTTGTTGAATCTCATTGATTTCGGCGAAATATTTTGCCACGGCATTGAAACCGAAGCTGTTGTAGGGCTGGAGATTGATGTTGGTTTTCATGGGGGCAAAATTACACAATACCTACGTATTTTCAGCGTTTCAACGGAAAACTTTGTACCTTTGCCCCGATGAAACGCGCCATAGTATCGGTTATCAACGACTTGGTCACGGACCAACGGGTCAATAAGTCGTGTCTGGCTTTGCAAAAGGCTGGGTATGAGGTGCTTTTGGTGGGGCGAAAGCAGCGCAAGAGTCCGCCTATGGACGAACGGCCATACGACTCTCATCGGATGAAACTGCTCTTCGAGAAAGGGCCGCTTTTCTATGCTGAATACAATATCCGCCTGTTTCTTTTCTTGTTGTTTCATCGTGCCAATCTTTTGCTTTCCAACGATTTGGATACCATTCTGCCCAATTATTTCATTTCTAAATTAAAGGGTTGCAAAATGCTCTTTGATAGTCATGAGTATTTCACGGAAACGCCGGAATTGGTCAATCGGCCCAAGGTGCAAAAGGTTTGGAAACGCATTGAAGGCTTTGTTGTGCCCAAGTTGGCCGAAATGATTACAGTTTGCGACAGCATCGCTGACTTGTTCCGCGAAAAATATGGCGTCAAATGCCATGTAATCAGGAATATACCACCACGAAAGACCTTGCCACCCAAAGGTGACAAAACAGCCTTGGGCTTGCCCGCCGATAAGCACTTATTGATATTGCAAGGCTCGGGCATCAACATCCAGCGTGGGGCAGAGGAATTGGTGCAAGCGATGCAACATTTGGACGATTGCTTCCTGATGATTATTGGTGGTGGCGACGTGTTGCCAATCTTGAAGCAAATGGTTGACCAACTGCAAATTACGGATAGGGTGCGTTTCTTCCCACGAATGCCTTATCAACAAATGATGGCTTACACGCAACTCGCCGAGTTGGGCTTCTGTTTGGACAAAGACACCAACCTTAATTACCGTTTCAGTCTGCCCAACAAACTCTTTGACTTTATCCAAGCGGGCGTACCGATTGTTGCTTCGCATCTGACTGAAATAGAGAAGATTATCCGACAATACGGCCTCGGCCTGTTCATCGAGAATCATGAGCCTGAAACCATCGCTGCTACCATTCGCGAGGGCTTGTCAGATGCGTCGAGAAGGGAACAATGGAAGCAAAATCTGTCCGTTGCGGCACAAGATTTGTGTTGGGAGAACGAGGAACAGAAACTGCTTGAAATCTATCATCATTATGACTGAAAATCACCTACATATCATTGCTTTTGACGTACCTTATCCCGCCAACTACGGCGGGGTCATCGATGTGTTTTACCGTGTGAAAGCCTTATCGGAGGCGGGTGTCAGGGTGCATCTGCATTGCTTTGAGTATGGTCGTGGCGAACAAGAGGTCTTGAAACGTTGTCATGAAGTAAAATACTATAAGCGAGACACTTCTTTTGCCAAACAGTTGAGCCTCACGCCGTTTATCGTCAATTCGAGGCGGTCGGAGGAATTGGTCAAGGACTTGTTGCAAGACGATTATCCTATTCTTTGTGAGGGTTTGCACACAACTGCGATTCTTTCCGACAAACGGCTGAAAAACAGAAAAATATACGTTCGTGCCCACAATGTTGAGCATGACTATTACCACGCTTTGGGCGAGTCGGAGAAATGGTGCTGGAAGAAGCTGTTTTATTATGCAGAGGCTTGGAAACTAAGGCATTACGAGCCGATTTTGCGTAAAGCGGCAGGCATTTTCGCCATCTCACAGCAGGACACGGATTATTTTTCCAAGAAATACGGCAAAACAACGCTTGTTCCAGGCTTCAATTCCGCGGATTCAGTGTGTTCGGAAACGGGTAGGGGAGAGTACGTTTTGTATCACGGTAACCTTTCCGTCAAGGAAAATGAAACGGCGGCTAAGTGGTTGATAGAGAATGTTTTTTCCGAGCTTGACCTGCATTGCATTGTGGCAGGCTTGAATCCAACCGACAAGTTAATCAAACTGGCTGAAAACCATTCCAACGTGACTTTGATGGCCAATCCTGATGATGCCGAGATGATTGACTTGTTGCGACAGGCGCAAGTGAACATTTTGGTGACGAACCAGCCTACGGGATTGAAACTGAAGCTGTTGAATGCGCTTTACAATGGTCGCTTCTGCTTGGTGAACGAGGACATGGTTCGTGGCACTTCGTTGGAGAGCCTTTGTGTGGTGGCCGATGAACCCGAGCAGATGATTGCTGAAATCAAGCGGCTGATGGAAGAGGATTTCACTGAAGAAGACATTGAGGAGCGCGACAATCAGATGCGGCAACTCTATGACAATGAGGCGAATGCGCAAAAAATCGTTAAGACGATTTTTTGACTATGGCCGATAGCCCATGGCCTATGGCTGCTTCCACCGAGGCTGGAAGTCTACGCTTTTAGGGAAGCTGCCATAGGCTATAGGCTATAAGCTATAGTCCACTACTCCATTTCCGAGCAAATCACCGTCCCATTCATGCAATTCGCGATGCGTGACGGGTATTTCTGCATGAGAGTGTAATTATGCGTGGCCATCAGCACGGCTTGGCCGTTTTCGCTGATGCGGCGCAGGAGTTTCATCACTTCCAAAGTTGTGTCGGGGTCGAGGTTGCCGGTGGGTTCGTCGGCGAGGATGACATCGGGGTGGTTGAGCAGGGCGCGGGCGATGGCAACGCCTTGCTGTTCGCCGCCTGACATCTGGTGCGGCATACTTTTGCGCTTGTCGCTCAATCCCACTTTGGTCAGCACCTCATCGATACGGCGTGAAATCTCGGCTTTTTCTGTCCAGCCTGTGGCACCAAGGACGAATTCCAAGTTTTTCTCCACGCTGCGGTCAAACAGGAGTTGGAAGTCCTGAAACACGATGCCTATTTTGCGCCTCAAGTAAGGAATGTCTTTCCTCCGAAGCTTGGTAAGGTCGTAGCCGGCCACATGGAAGTAACCGTCGCGGGCAGGCAGTTCGCCGTACAAAGTCTTTAGTAATGAGGACTTTCCGCTTCCCGTACGACCGATGAGGTAGATGAACTCGCCCTTGTTGAGGGTCAGGTTGACATCGGTCAAAACAAGGTTCTCTCCTTGGAAAATTGAGGCGTTTCTGATTTCGATAATAGGTTCTGACATTTATTGATTTAAGATTTCAAATTTCAAATTTCAAATTTCAAGATTTCTTGGCTGTCAAAGTGTGACAGCCCTACAACTCTCAATTCCCAACTCTCAACTGTAAACTATCAATTGCAAACTACCAACTTCCCGATGCTCCGCCGCCGCCAAAACCGCCGCCGCCAAAGCCACCAAAGCCTCCACCTCCGCCGAAACTTCCTCCACCACCTCCGAAGCCTCCGCTACTGCCAAAACCGCCGCCCATCGGAATCCAGATGGTGCGGGTGCCGCCGCCGGAATAGTTTTGGTTGCCATTGCTGGAACGGAAAATGAGGACGAGGGCGATGATGACAAGAAGGATGAACCAAATGGGTATGCCTTTGCCGTCATCGTTGTATTCGTCTTGGGTGAACTTGCCCGAACAGAGGTCCATGATGACATTGACGGCGTCATCAATGCCCTGATAGTAGTCGTCTTCCTTGAAAGCGGGAATCATCTCCTTCTCGATGATGTGTTTGGCCGTGGCGTCGGTGACATATTGCTCCATGCCGTAGCCGGGACTGATGTTGACTTGCCCGCGTTCGCTGCCTTTCTTCGGCTTGACGAGGATGACCGCGCCGTTGTTCTTGCCCTTTTGTCCCACACCCCAACTGTGGCCGATTTCAGTGGCATATTGCTCGATGCTGTAGCCTTGCAGGTCGTCCACGAGAAGGACAAGGATTTGCGTGGATGTGCTGTCGTTGTAAGCCACGAGCTTCCGCTCCAAGGTGTTGATTTGTGATGCACTTAGGGTACCCGTGTAGTCGTTCACCAAACGTGGCGGGTAGGGCGGACTCGGCAACTGGGCTTTCAGCGTTGTGCCCAAGGAGAGCAAAACGAGAAGCAAGCCGAGCAAAAGTGTAAATTTATGTCTATCAATTGTTTTCATAGGATATTTCATCGGGGATTTCGTTGATGTCGTCGGATTGGTAGGGGAAATAGGTCTTGAGTTTCTCGCCGCAGCGCATGATGCCTTGTTCGAGACCTTCAGCGAAGTGCCCTTCCTTGAAAGCTTTGGCCATCAGGTCGCGGATGTCGTTCCAAAAATCGGGCTCCACCACTTTGTTGATGCCTTCGTCGCCAATGATGGCAAACTTGCGGTCGAGGGCGGCCAAATAGAAGAGCACACCGTTGCGTTGCTTGGTTTTGTTCATCTTCAACTGTTTGAAAACGAATAAACTGCGCTTTGTTACTTTGTTTTGGCAGTAGTTTTCAATGTGCACTTTGATTTCGCCCGAGGTGTTCAATTCGGCCTGTCGAATGGCCTCCACGATGCGGTGGTCTTCCTCTTCGTTCAGTATTTGTCTTGCGTTGGGCATGGCTCGTTTGTTTAACTCCAAAATCTTCAATTTGACCGCAAAAGTAATAATTTTAGTTCGGAACGAGGTGGTTGGGAAATATTTTTGTTTCTTTGCAAGGTCAAAACCAATGATAAGATGAGCAAATCCATAAAGGTTACGGCGGTCCTCATGCTAATGATGCTTTTTGCAGCAAGTTGCACGAAACCCGATGTCCCGAACAATGACGGAAACGACAACGGTCAAAACGATAGTATTGTGGAGGATAGCATTGTCTTTGATGGCCACGATTACGTTGACCTCGGTCTGCCGAGCGGTACGCTTTGGGCCAATTGCAATGTGGGAGCAAGCAGTCCCGAGGAGTTTGGCGATTACTTTGCTTGGGGCGAGACCACACCCAAGAATCTCTATGATTGGAAAAGCTACAAATATAGTGCTTTTGTCGATGGTCGATATGTGTTGACCAAGTATTGCACCAATTCATATTATGGGTTGGATGGTCTTGTTGATAGCTTGATTGTTTTGGACCCTATGGATGATGCGGCAGTGGCCAATTGGGGTGAACATTGGCGCATGCCGACAGGAGAGGAATGGAGTGAATTGTACCAAAACACTACATTGACATGGACTACCCAAAACGATGTGGATGGGATTCTTTTGACCAGTTGGAATGGTAATAGTATCTTCCTGCCTAATACAGGCTTCTACTTGGATGATAGTCTCATCTGTACAAGCCTTGGCGTCTATTGGAGCAGTTCGTTGCAAACCAGCTCTCAAATCAGTGCCTGGAGCTTCCATTATGATTTGGATGAATGCCACGTGTGCGGTACATACGAACGCAGCCGCGGGCAAGTGGTTCGGGCTGTGTGGGCGGCGAGATGAAGGCCGATATTGTAAAGCCGCAGCCAAGCAAATCCTTGCCTAACTGCGGCTTTTCTATGTCAATTTATGACAATTATAGTTTCTCAAGATTCCTCTTCACAAACTTACTCAAATCCTTGCCCTTCAGCAAGTTCTTCGAGGGCAAAGCGAAGTTGTGAATCAGTTGTAGTTGATTACAGGAATCCCCAATTGCTTGCAAATTGTTTTTGCCGTGTAATCTGATATGTCTGGGTGACGGGGTACAGCGGCGACATTGCCATTTGGGCTAACATACAAACTGTGCCTTGCTCCTTCGCGATACAAGGTACAGTTGTTTTGCGTCAAATGCTTTATGAGCAAATTCCTTTTCATGCAAGTGCCAGTTTTCGGTAAAAGAACCGTTCACCTTGGAAAGCTTGTAAAGCCTGTTCCTTATTGTATTCAAGTACAAGTTGGATGGCATCTTTCATGTTTTCCATCAGTTCGTCAAGGGTTTTGCCTTGCGAGATGGCCCCTGGAAGTTGTTGACATTGACCGCAATACCAACCTCCTTCAACATCTTTGTGAATCAGAATCGTGTATTCCATATTGGTTTGTTTTGAGCCTGCAAAAATACTATTTTCTTTCAGAAAGTGGTTGGTTCGGATTATTTTTGTTTCTTTGCAAAGTCTAAAACCAATATAAAATGAACAAATTTACGAAGGCCATAGCAGCTATAATGTTAATCGTTGCAGCAATCATTGTTACTGGATGCAATAAACCCGATGAGCCGAATAACGGCGGAAACAACAATGGTCAAAACGATAGTATTGTTAATCCAAATGATAACGGTGGAAACAATAATGGTCAAAACGATAGTATTGTTGACCATAGCGGAACGCTGAACGGACATGATTATGTTGACCTTGGCTTGCCAAGCGGTACATTGTGGGCCACCTGCAACGTGGGTGCTGAAACACCTGAAGGTTACGGCGATTATTTCGCTTGGGGCGAGACGGAGCCTAAGGAGAATTATGATTGGATCACTTATAAATATTGCAATGGGGATTTCGATCAGTTGACAAAGTACTGCCAAGATGCTACCTATGGTTATGATGGCTATACGGATGATTTGTATGATTTACAACCTTCGGATGACGCGGCCACGGTAAATTGGGGCGAGGGTTGGCGTATGCCGAGCGCAAGTGAAGGCGATGAATTGCTGAGCCAATGCGAACTTAAAAGAGACACGGTTAATGGCGTACCAGGATTGCGCATTGTTGGAACAAATGGCAACACGATCTTTCTGCCTTCTGGAGGTGCGAAAGGGGACTTTGTTGGCCCGGCCCCCGAGTCTTTGCAAGTGGGTGGCCACGGCTATTATTGGGTCAATGAAAAATGTTACGCTTTTAATAATCAGATGGTGGGGTGCTACGATCACATGGCGAATTTCATCAGTTTTCCTGTCGTATATAGTACTGGAGGAAGGACAACTCGTATGATAGGCATGTCCGTCCGGGCAGTGCGTTCATCGGAATGATTCTTTTTGCGATATAAAAACAAAATCCCCCTAGTGCCGAATGGCGTTGCGGGGATTTTGTTTCTCTAATTAACTTCGTTGAAATCACCGATTCGGCGTATGCCAATCTTCAGTTTCTCAAATTCTTGATAATCAAAGTTTTTCTAGATTTCTCTTCACAAACTCGCTCAAATCCTTGCCTTTATTGTAATTTCCCCCAATGTCGCTTCGGGTCAATTGTCATCTCGTTCAGTCGGTTGGCGATGACCTTCCAATCAAAATCACCTTGCATCATAACAATGTCCTCGTCAAAATTGATGTCGTCAAAATAAACCAAAGACTTTGTCGGCACAATCGGGTTGGAAAAAGGGAATTTTTGTGTGTAGAATTGCAACATTTCGCCGAAACTGTATAGGTTGGAAAGGTGCGCAATATCTATGAAATCTTTGATGCGGGAGCCGTTGTCGCAAATGGAGGAGAGTTTCATTGCCACAATGTCAGGAAGGCTTTCCAAACGGATGCCATCTTCGGTCTCGACGGGTTGAATGTGCGGGTAATCGTATCGAATAAGGTCAACCATCACTTTACCGATGAAGCCTTTAAGTGTTTTGCCTTTTTCGTAGCCGACTTTGAGGTCGTACTTGTTGACGAGCAATTCTTTAACTTCCTGCAAGTCGAAATCTTCTTTGGAAAACAAGTCCAAATCAACGCTTTTGCGGTGACCCAAGCGTAATGCCAATGAAGTGCCACCCACCAAATTGAACGGTGCTAAAAGCGGTTCGGATTGGAGGCTTTTCAGCAACTCAAGTGTGCTTGTCTCGACTGTTTCCTTGTGTAACATAGCAGTTCCTCTTTTTGCAAATTGAAGTAATGGCAGACGAAATTGATGTCGATGTCCGAAAGGTGCGGGATGCTTTTGATGACTTCGCGGAAGCCTTCAAAACCACCATAAAGGTCGAAAGCAGCGTAAAAATCCTCTGGCCAGCCTAATTCTACAACACGCTGTGCCACCAAAGCCTTTGACCGCTGACAATCAAAGGTGTTCATGTCGTATTCCCACAGCAACGAAGGGTTGATGTGGTGACCGTTGGGATGGTAATCAGAGAATATCGAGTCTGGTGTAGCCATTATTGCTTTTTCTTGCTGCAAAAATAATCATTTTCCGCAAATTCACACTTCAACCTTGCCAAATCACGCTTTTTTTTGTTTCTTTGCAAAGTCAAACAACTAAAACGGAATAGATATGAACAGAATTTTGAAGGCAATGGCAGCTGCTTTTTGGCATCCGCTGCGTTCTCACTTGTCGACCTTCAAGTTGGTGTCTGGGGTTGTGGTTGCACTCCTCATGTCGTTTGTGTTCTATTTCTTTTCTTGTGCCATGTTGGAGGCTTTTCGTGT
>CADCML010000075.1 GCA_902802535.1 uncultured Bacteroidia bacterium | reverse complement strand
ATCCTACGCCTTCAATAAGGCCGTTTCGGTTTCGGCGGGCTATACTTACATGCATGGCACGGAAACCATGGTCATACTCCAGCAAATCCAAGAAGTCACCGAGCAGCGGCAGTTGCATTGGGGCTGGCTCATGCTCTCCGTCAAACCCACATTGTTTAGCACCATTTGGCAAGACAAGAGATAATTCCGGGGAACGAAAGCCTGAACGGGGTAAACAATCCGTCTTTTTCGCCAAACAATTTGTCTTTTGGGCTAACCATTTGTCCAAAAGACAATAACCATTTGTCTGCGGTACATTTCTTGTGCGGTATTTGCCGTATTTTTGCACCTTGATAAAAAACGAACATCAAAACTAACGACAATGAAAAGAAAGTTTTTGTTTTTGACTATGCTCCTCACCCTTTGCGCTGTGGGGACGATGAAAGCACAAAATTCCATCACCACTGTCACAACAGAAACCGAACTGATTGCAGCGGTGCAAACCGACAATGCACAAATCCAGTTTGCCAACCCTATCTCAACCACCAGCCTGCTTGAGATTAAGAACAGCAGGACAATAACCATTGATATGAACGGCTTCACGCTGGACCGCGGATGTACCTCCCGTGGCAGCCAGGTCATTGTGATTCGTAACGGTTCCACGCTGAATCTGAGTAACGGCACCCTAACAGGCGGCTGGGGCGGCAACGGCGGTGCGCTTGATATCGAGACCAACACCACCGTGAACCTGACAGATGTCATCATCACGGGCAACACAGCCGACGACCGTGGCGGCGGCATCTCGAACTGGGGCACGCTGACGATGACGGACTGTTCTATCACAAATAACACCAGCCGCGACGATGACAATGTGTCTAATAGAGGCGGTGGCGGCCTGTTCAACAAAGCTGGTGCTACAGCCACGCTCACAAATGTCACCATTAGCGACAACTTGGCTTACCGATTTGGCGGCGGCATCCGCAACGAAGGTACCCTCAACATTACAGAATGTGCCGTCAATAGCAACGAGTGCTCCAGCTCGTCACTTTTGGAATACGACGGCGGCGGCATCTATAACCACGGCACGCTCAACATTGACGGATGCATCATCAGCAGCAACGGCTGCAAGGGCAAGGCACGCGGTTACGGCATTTGGAACGATGCCACACTCAACCTACAGGGCAATGTGCAGATTAAAGACAATAACGCTAATGACGACAAAGACGACGATGACATCTACTTGCGTACAGGTAGTAAGATTACCGTCACCGGTGAGCTCACGGGAGGTCCCGGCAGCATCGGCGTCAGGATGCAAAAACCAGACGTGTTCACTATCGGCTACCAAAGCCACAACAGCCAAACCGACCACTTCTTCTCCAACATCGTTCCCAATGAAATCGTCTTGGCGAACGGCGAGGCGAAGATGCGCTATGGCTACTATGAATGCTCATGGGACAGCGTAAACAAACAGGTGGTACACACTGTGAAGCATATTCCCGACAATGCCCAGATTGCAAATGTTTGTGATATCACTAACGGTGGTGTATTGTGGGGCGATGACTACTGGTTCATAGCAGAAGGTGAAGCAACAAGCGTAAATGGTATTACATGCAATGGCAGTGACATCCACCTCATCTTATGCGATGATGCCAACTACACCATCTATGAGGGATTCTTTGTGAACGCAGGCACCACGCTCCATATCTATTCCCAGTCGTATGTCAACAGATTTGGCGCACTCTTCTGCTTTGCTAATGACTATGACAGCCAGCCAGGCATCGGACCAAAATACGACGACAACGGCATCACCCACAATCCAGGTAACATCGACATCCATGGAGGATTCATCTCAGCCCTTGGAGGTGACCAGGCGGCTGGCATCGGCGGATGTGAAGACCGTTCGTCGGCCACCATCACTATTTGGGATGGCATAGTTAATGCCAGGGGTGGCGATTATGGCGCAGGCATCGGTGGCGGTGAAGGCGGCGGCAGCACCCATACCATCATCTATGGCGGCACCGTCACGGCTACAGGAGGCGCACGTGCAGCGGGCATAGGTGGAGGAGAGTATTATTACGGTGGCGGCTACCGTGGAACCATCGAAATATATGGCGGCTTGGTGCATGCCATAGGCGGAAATGGCCTCCAAGAAGGTGGAGCGGGTATTGGATCTGGCTCTGGTGACGGTCGTGAGAATTTCAATGACGATGGCCCAATCATCATTTGGGGCGGTGAGGTGATTGCAGAAGGCGGCGAGGACGGCGCAGGCATAGGTGGTGGAACCAAAAGCCCTGGTGGAGAAATCACAATCCATGACGGCATTGTGACTGCTATGGCAGGCTATTGGGGTGCTGGTATCGGAGGTGGTAGTCATGGCGATGGTGGTAATATCACTATTAACGGAGGTTTTGTTGCAGCCCTCGCACATCAGCACGTTGATTCACATGCTTCATGTGGAGCGGCTATTGGAGGTGGAAATGGTGGCAACGGTGGCCACATTACCATCAACGACGGTATCGTTTTTGCCAGCAGTGAGGACGGAGCTGCCATCGGAAGTGGAACAAATCGTGATGGTAACACCATCAACATCAACGGTGGTAGCATTGTGGCTATTGCAATGTGTGGCGGTGCTGGTATCGGCGGCGGAGACGGTGGCAGCGGCGGCACCATCACCATAACTGACGGTGAAGTTATGGCTGTTGGCGGGGCAAAAAAATACGAAGGTGGGTCAAGCACTAATTACACCAACCCCTCATCCCTTATTAAAATCATCTCAAAGGTTCTGCTCAACCTTAGGGCAAGCAGTTTGTCAAGTTCCGTAATAAGCCAATGCTTGATGTCTGCTGCAATAGCGATGGGCCAATTGATTGGAGACGAGATTACTAATAGGTGAAAATGGTGGAGATGTAACCATCTCAGGCGGATATGTGGTGTCTCACGGCCAATCAGGAGCCAATGCCATAGGTAAAAGCACTGAAGGCAGCAGCTCCGGAACTCTGAATATTTCTGACGGACTTATGGTACATGCAGGTACCGGCAATCAGCAGACTTCCATTGTAGCCGCTAACGCTCGTGTGGAGGCTTGCCGCAACAATCCGTTTGTCAAGATCACGCCATGTGGTCACAAAGATGCAGCGTCGTACACCGACAATGGTGACGGCACGTACACTGTAACCAACCCGCAAGGCTGTAACTCATGTGGTTTGGTTGGAGAGTACACTTTGGATCATACCTTTGAGGAGGACGGCCTTTGGACTTGGACTTCCTGTTGGAGCAGTGGCCATATACCTGAGCCCGGCAACGATGTTGTCATTTGCGCTCACTGCGAGATTCCAGGTGACTATGTCGCGAAAGCAGACACCATCATCGTCCCTTATTACGACACAATCTTCATCAAAGACGGCGGACAGCTCTTCCATAGCAATGCGGGCGTGACCGCCACAGTGCAAAAAGCCATTACAGGACATGGCGGCAATAACGAAAACGGATGGAATTTCATTGCCTCGCCGATGGTCACCAACATCATTCCTACAGTTGACAACGGTTTCCTGTCCGAAACTGCCGAGAATTACGACCTCTATTATTACGACGAGCCTGCACATTATTGGAGAAACTTCAAACCAGATGGTTTATATCACGGCTTTGACATTGAGCCGCAGAAAGGCTACCTCTATGCCAGCCATGACAACACGACGCTCAACATGACTGGGACGCTTCAGCCGAGCAACAATCCTGTGGCCATCAGCGGCTTGAGCCACGAGGCAAGCGTATTGAAAGGCTTCAACCTTGTGGGCAACCCCTTCGCTTGCAACGCCAACATCACGGATGGCAATGGGAATCCGATGTCGTTCTACGTCATCGAAGGCAAGCATGTGGTGGCCTACGAGGGCAACGAACCCATCGCTCCCGCCACGGGCGTGATGGTTCAAGCCGACGCAGACCATGAGAGCGTCACCTTCACCAAGGTCACTCCCGAGGCACAAGCCTCGCAATCTAATAGTGGCAGCCTGCAAATCGCCTTGATGCAAGCCAATACCCGCAACCACGCCAAGATTGACAAGGCCATCGTGAGCTTCAACGAAGGCAGCCGACTGGAGAAATTCCATTTCGGTAACGATGCGAAGGTTTACATCCCGCAAGGCGGCAAGGACTGCGCCATCGCCAGCGTATCCGCTGGTAGAGACGGTGTGCACACCGTCTCTACGACAGAGGTGCCCATCAATTTCAAGGCCACTGAAAACGGCAACTACACGATTACGGTCAATCCCGAAGGCGTGAATCTGGCCTATCTGCACCTCATTGATAATATGACGGGCATGGACGTGGACCTGCTGCAAACGCCTTATTATACCTTTACTGCCAAGACGAACGACTATGAGAGCCGTTTCAAATTGGTCTTTGCCACCGACGATGAGGACGGCACTTTGACAGATACAGGAACCTTTGCTTTCAATAGCAATGGTAACTGGATCATCAGCAACGAAGGTGAAGCCACCCTTCAGGTCATCGACATAACGGGCCGCATCCTCAGCAGCGAGACCATCAGCGGCAGCGTCAGCAAAGCCATTGACGTGGCACCTGGGGTCTATATCCTCAAACTGAACGACAAAGTGCAAAAAATAGTCATCAGATAACAAAACTTATTGCCATCACTGCCAATTAATTTATTTTTGTGCCATAAATATGCCAAAGAATATGAACAAGACAGCTCCATTAACCCAATCACAAGTCGGCGTTTTTGCAGAGTGTATGCAAAACCCCGGAAGTAACATATACCAACCTTTGAATCTTCTTACCTTTGGGAAAGACATTGATTTAGAACGGCTTAAATCGGCTATTCTCAAGGCTTTGGAGGCACATCCCTACGCCAACTGCCGCGTGAAAGTGAACGAGGAAGGCGTCGCCGAACAATACATCGAAGAAGCGCCTTTTGACATCCAGATAGAGGAAATCACGGACATCGAAGCCGAAAAACCGCATCTTTTCAAGAAGATGGCCCTGGATGGTAGCCAACTGCTCTATTTCAAGCTAATGAGTGGACCCGAGGCCAACTATCTCTATTTCCAGTTCCACCACATCATTTTCGATGGGGCTTCGTTGCGAGTCCTGTTGCGCGACATCGATTGCGCCTATCAAGGAAAGAAAGTCGATATCGAGCCGATTTCGTCCATTGATTACGCTCTCAAGGAGTTTGAGCAACGGCAAGGTGAACTTTGGAAAAACGACCAACAATGGTATCGGGAGCATTACGTTTGCGACGATGTGGACACCCTCTTGCAGCCCGACCTTGACGAGAAAGTGTTTCGTAGCCATACCATCTTCAGGCCGTTGAAGGTGGATACAGCCGCCATCAACCGTTTCTGCAAGGAAAACAAAGTCAATTTGAGCAGTTTCTTCACCTCGGCTTACGCCCTGCTGATGTCGCGCTACACGGGCGACGAACAAGTGCTGTTCTCCACCATTTGGCACGGTCGCAGTGACTTCCATCTGACCCGAAGCTTCGGAATGTTTGTGAGCACAGTACCTGCCTTCTTCACCGTCAAAGACGACCTGACGGCGGGTGATTTGTTCAAGCAAGGCGACCTCGATACAGAAGCACGCAAGCATAGCCTCTACTCCTACGCTGACTTCTGCAGCGAGCAAGGTATTGAGACACACCAAATGTTTGTGTATCAAGGAAAACTGTTTAGTGACTTGAAGTTGGATAATAAGCAGGTAACTATTGAGCAATTGACTGACAACAGCACCAGTAATCCACTTGAAGTTCAGGTTTTCCAAACGGAAGAACAATACATAGCCATACTTTCGCACTACGCACACCTTTATTCAGAGGCTTTCGTGGAGCAGCTGATGCAGAGTTATGAAACTGTTATCAGACAAATGATGGATTTGGATAAGCCTTTGAAGGAAATCCAAGTCGTTTCGGAGGAGCAGCAACGTCTTTTGGACAGTTTCAACGACACTGATTCCGAGTACGATGAAAGTCAGACCATTGTTTCGTTGTTCAAGAAACAGGTGGAACTGCGCCCTGACAAGGTGGCCGTGGTTTATCAAGACAAGAAATACACCTATCGCGAAGTTGATACGATAAGCGACCACCTCGCCTACTATCTGGCTTCCAAAGGTTTGGGCCGCGAAGATGTCGTTGCCATCTTGATTCCACGCAGCGAGTGGATGGCCATGGCCTCCATTGGTGTGATGAAAGCTGGTTGCGCCTACCAACCCCTTGACCCGTCTTATCCCAAGGAGCGTCTTGAATTCATGTTGCAAGACTCGGGCACCAAACTACTCATCGCCGACGAGGCCTTGCTTAATCTTGTAGAGTTCTATAAAGGTGATGTGTTGCTGACCAAAGACATCACTCCGAGCCTCGCCAATCCCGTGGAACTTGTTGGTCCCGAGCCGCACAGCCTGATGACCATGATTTATACTTCGGGCACAACTGGAGTTCCCAAAGGTTGTCAAATAGAGCAGCGTAATGTGGTGGCTTTCTGTCACATGCACCAGCATTGCCACGACATCACGGAACAGAGTTGCATAGCCGCATACGCCAGTTTTGGCTTCGATGCTTCCATTGAGGAGTTGTTTGGCGCGCTCACCATTGGTGCCGAGTTGCACATCATCCCCGAGGAAATGCGCCTCGACCTCATGGCCTTGAACGACTATTTCGAGCAAAACGGCATCACCCATTCCTTTATGACCACGCAGGTGGCCTATCAGTTTGCCACCAACTTTGAATGTAAGTCGCTGCAACGCCTGCTAACCGGCGGTGAAAAGTTAGCATCGTTCATCCCACCCAAGAATTTTGTTGTCGCCAATGGTTACGGCCCGTCAGAGGCCATCTGCTATGTGACCAATTTCGACGTGACCGAGGAACGCAAGAACATCCCGATTGGTAAGGCGCAACGCAATGTGAAGTGCTATATCGTCGATAAATTCGGCCATAGGCTTCCTGTGGGTGCAGCCGGTGAGTTGTGGGTGGCCACGCCACAGGTGACTCGCGGCTACCTCAACCGTCCCGAAAAGACCGCCGAAGTGTATCTGCCCAATCCTTTCGACAAGGGCGAGAAATACGACCGCGTCTATCGTTCGGGCGACATCGTGCGCTACCTGCCTTCGGGCGACATTGAGTTTGTGGGCCGCAAGGACGGTCAAGTGAAAATCCGTGGCTTCCGCGTCGAATTGAAGGAGGTGGAAAGCGTGATTCGCCAGTTCCCTGGCATCAAGGATGTGACGGTGCAGGCTTTTGACGAACCTAATGGCGGCAAGTTCATCGCCGCCTACATCGTTTCCGATGAAACCGTTGACATCAAGGCGCTGAACAACTTCATCATGGATGAAAAGCCGCCTTATATGGTGCCCGCCGTGACGATGCAGATTGAACGTATCCCGCTGAACCAGAACCAGAAAGTGGATAAAAAGGCCTTGCCGAAACCCGAGAAGCCAGCCGGTACTTCCGCACAAGAAGATGTCCATGTCCCGATGAATGTGTTGGAGCAGGAACTCCATGACATCATCGCAGAAATTATTGGAAACGAAGACTTTGGCTTGACCACCGTATTGGGTTATGCTGGCCTCACCTCCATCATGGCCATCAAGTTGGCGGTCCAAATCAACAAGCGTTTTGGCGTGACCTTGGATTCCAAGTCATTGGCCAAAACAGGCACCATCCAAAGCATTGAAAACGAGATTTTGACCAAGATACTGAGCGGAGAAGTGGTAAAACAAGAGGCTGCCGAGGAGACACACGCCGACATGAGCAACATTCCGCTGTCCTACGCGCAGATGGGCGTTTATGTGGAGTGCATGAAGCAGCCCGAGTCCACCTTGTATAATATCCCTTCGTTGGTACGTTTCCCAAAGGACACCGACACTACCCTACTCGCCCAGGCCGTAGAGACCGTCATCAAGGCGCATTGCACAAAGCCAACGCAGCGAGGCGGAAATGGAACACTACAAGCGCGAGTTCGTCAAGCCGTTCAACTTGAGGCAAGGCCCGCTCTACCGCATGGAGATTGTCACCACCGAGCAATGGGTTTACCTTTTGCACGATGTGCATCACCTCGTCTTCGACGGTGGCTCTTTCGACCTGTTTATGAACCAGTTGTGCGATTTGATGAACGGCAAGGAGATTGAAGCCGAAGCCTATAGTTACGCCGATTTCGTCGCCGCCGAGAAAGCCGCAGAAAATAGCGCGGAACACGCTGCCGCCAAAGACTTCTTCCAAGAACGTCTGGGCAACGTGGAAGGTGTGACGGAAATCCCGTCGGACCTGACCAATCCGAAGGAGCAAGGCGTTATTGAAACGGTCATCGGCAGGTTGGATTTCGATGCGGTGGAGCGTTTCTGCCGCCAGCACAACCTCTCGCCGGCACATCTCACTTTGGCCGCAACCTTCTACGCACTTTCGCGCTTCACTAACAACGAGCAACTCTGCATTACCACACTCAGCAATGGGCGTTCCGACCTTCGCATCAGCAACACTGTTGGCATGTTTGTCAATACTTTGGCATTGAGTGCCGAGATTGGCGAACAAAGCGTGATGGAGTTCCTAAACGAGACCAGCAAGAACTTCGATGAGACCTTACGGCACGAGTATTATCCCTTCGCACAAATTGCCAACGACTACGACCTCTCGGCTGAAATCATGTTTGCCTACCAAGTGGGTGTGGTCAGCAATTATGTTTGCAAAGGCCAAACGCTTGAGGTTGAGAACCTTGAGTTGGATGTACCGAAGTTCCGCATCGCTTTCTACATCATTAATGACGAAACGGGAACGCCTTGCGTCTGCATACAATACGATAACGGTCGTTACAGCCGCGAACTGATGCAATGTTTAGCAAAGTCTGTCAGCAATGCGGCCAATGCTTTCATCCGTCAGCCGGAGATGAAGTTGCAGCAAGTGTCGCTGTTGGATGCCGAACAAATCGCCGTCCTTGACAGTTTCAACCAAACCGAGGTGCCTTACGACGACACCCAGACCATTGTTTCGCTGTTCCGCCGTCAGGTGGAACTGACGCCCGACAACATGGCGGTGGTCTATCACGAAAACAAATACACCTACCGCGAAGTGGACGACATCACGGAGCGTATGGCAGCCTATCTCGTTGCGAAAGGTCTTGGAAGAGAGGACGTTGTCTCGATTCTCATTCCACGTTGCGAATGGATGCCCATCGCCGCCCTCGGCGTGCTGAAGGCCGGTTGCGCCTATCAGCCGCTCGACCCGAGCTATCCCGCCGAGCGTCTGAATTTTATGATTCAGGACGCTTCCGCCAAACTCCTCATCGCCGACGAGTCGTTGCGCGACATCGTGAACGAATACCAAGGCGACATGCTGCTGACGAAAGACATCAAGCAGTTGCCGGCGGTCAGCCAGCCTGTCAATGTCACCGTCAATCCGGCCGACCTCTTCATCTTGCTCTACACTTCCGGTTCGACCGGCACGCCCAAGGGCTGTCAGTTGGAGCATCGCAACTTGGCCGCTTTCTGCCACTGGTATCAGCGACGCTTTGAACTCAAGGCCGAGCATCATGTGTCGTGCTACGCCAGTTACGGCTTCGACTGCTGCATGATGGACATGTATCCCGCCCTGACTTGCGGTGCGTGCGTGTATATCATCGGCGACGACATCCGCCTGACCCTGCCTGCGGTGAACGATTACTTCAACGAGAACCACATCACCCACTCGTTTATGACCACGCAGGTGGCCTACCAGTTTGCCACCAACATGGACAACCACTCGCTGCTGCACTTGATTGCGGCAGGAGAAAAATTGGCTTCGTTGGTTCCGCCTACGAACTTCAAACTTCACAACGGCTATGGCCCAACGGAAGGCACAATCCTCATCACGGAATACGAAGTTGACGAAGAACTGAAGGACATTCCTGTGGGCAAGCCGCTCGACAATTCGCGCCTCTATGTCGTTGATAAACAATTCAATCGCCTGCCACAAGGCGCATTGGGAGAACTATGGATTAGCGGCGCACATGTCACGAGAAGCTACCTCAACCGTCCCGAAAAGACCGCCGAAGTCTATATCGACAATCCGTTCAGCGACGACCCGAAATTCTCCCGCATCTATCGCACTGGCGACATCGTCCGCTATCTGCCCGACGGCAACATCCAGTTTGTCGGTCGCAGAGACGGTCAGGTGAAGATTCGCGGTTTCCGCATCGAACTGAAAGAAGTCGAGGCCGTCATCCGCCAATTCCCTGGCATCAAGGATGCTACCGTGCAAGCCTTTGAGTATGAGAACGGAGGCAAGTACATCGCCGCCTACATCGTCAGCGATGAGAAAGTGGATATCAAGCAATTGAATGCCTTCATCGGGCAGCAGAAACCGCCTTACATGATTCCAGCGGCCACAATGCAAATCGACGCCATTCCGCTCAACCAGAACCAGAAGGTGAACCGTAAGGCCTTGCCCGCTCCCGTCATTCAGACTGCCGACCATGAATATGTGGAGCCTGTCAACGATGTCGAGAAGCTGTTCTGCAAGATTTACAGCGACATCCTGTCAATGGACAAGATTGGCGCGACCGACAACTTCTTCGAGTTGGGCGGCACTTCGCTCATGGTGACCCGTGTCATCATCGAGGCCGACAAGGCCGGCCATCATATCGCCTACGGCGACGTATTCGCCAACCCGACACCGCGAATGTTGGCCAACTTCCTCAAAGGTGGTGCTGCCGAGGAGGACGAGGAGGCCCGTAACTACAACTACGGCCCCATCGAAAAAGTCCTGCAAGGCAACACACTTGACGCATTCCGCAATGGCGAAAGGCAACCCATTGGCAACGCGCTTGTTACGGGAGCCACAGGCTTCTTGGGCATCCACATTCTCAAGGAACTCATCGACCGCAAGGATGTGCCTGTCATTTGGTGCATGGTGAGGGCCGAGAACGAAGAAAAAGCTGAACGCCGTCTGAAAGGAATGTTGTATTACTACTTCAGCAACAACTATAACGAGTTGTTTGGCAGCCGTTTGCGCGTCATCAATGGCGATGTGACCCAAGAAATCAAGGTGGATGGCAAAGTCGATACCGTTTTCAATTGCGCTGCCGTGGTGAAACACTTCTCCAAGGGCACCGAGATTGAGGATGTCAATGTGGGCGGCGCAGCACATTGTGTGCGTTTCTGTTTGTTGAACAATGCCCGACTAATTCATGTTTCCACCTACAGCACCGCTGGCATGTCCATCAACGGGATGCCTCCGGAGAATACGGTTTACACCGAGCAGAAACTCTATTTCGGTCAGAGCCTCAACAACCAATACGTCCATTCCAAGTTCCTCTCCGAGCGTGTCGTGCTTGATGCCGTGGCTTTGCACAAGTTGAACGCCAAGGTGATGCGTGTGGGCAACCTCGCACCGCGTTCCACTGACGGTGAGTTCCAAATCAACTTCAATACGAACAGCGCGATGGGGCGTATCCGTGTCTATCAGATGTTGGGCTGTTATCCTTACGAGTTGACTAATGCCCCGATGGAGTTCTCCCCCATCAACGAAGTCGCGAAGGCCATCGTGCTACTATCCGAAACGCCGCAAGAGTGCTGTCTGTTCCATCCTTACAACGACCACTTTGTGCATTTCGGAGATGTGTTGGCAGAGTTGGCGAAAATCGGCGAGGCCCCGCGTCAGGTGGAGGCCGAGGCTTTCAACGAGGCTTTGGAAGCCGCCAAGCAAGACCCCGAAAAGGCCAAACGTCTCTCCAGCCTGATTGCCTACCAAGACATGGCGCACGGACAAAAAGCCGTGATGATCCCCGCCGACAACCAATACACCTCACAAGTGCTGTACCGCCTTGGCTTCCGCTGGTCGAGCACCTCGTGGGACTATGTGGACCAAATGTTGGCCGCCATCGCGGGGTTTGGGTATTTTGAATTGTAAAAGATGTAGGCTCGGCTTTTGTTTGGGATACTATGGAAAAGGAAACCCTAACTGGTTATCAGTCGGTTAGGGTTTTTCTTTTGTCCAAAGTCCACCAGCAGTGTCAACCGCGTGTCAACGGAACGAATAGAAATACTTTATTCCGTCCTTTTACTGACCATTCCGCAATCACTTTTTCAATGAAAACTTGTATTTCTTACGGAGATTATCAAAATTCTCCGTACAAAAGTAACGAAATAAAGAAAAATGCACTATCTTTGCAGCTGAAAAACGATTGTATATGGAAACAGTCTCTGAACATATAGCATCTAAAGGCGGCGTCATCTCCACAAAGGATTTGGAGGGAAGAGCCGAGTATGAGCGGTTGCGCAGAGCCGTCAGCAAAGGCGACATAGTGCGCCTGCGTCATGGCGTGTATGCAGAGCCGACGGCTATGCTTAACACCATGATTGATGTAGAACGAATTGTGCCAGGTGGCATCGTTTGTCTTTACACTGCATGGATGCACCATCAGCTTTGCACCACCGTTCCGCCTGCCTTTTGCATTGCCATCGAAGCCAAGCGGAAGGTAGTGCTTCCTGAAGAATTGCCCATCAACCTCTATTATTGGAAGAAGGAAAACCTGGAATTTGGCATTGAACAAAAAGAAATATCAGGTTTTCAGGTGCGCATGACCGATTTGGAACGCAGCGTGTGCGATGCCGTGAAATACCGCAACAAAGTTGGGTTGGATGTGTGCGCCGAGGTAATCCGAAGCTACGCCCGACTAAAAGAGCGCAACCTCAGCCACCTTTCCGAGTATGCGCAAAAGCTGCGCCTTACAAAAGTGATGAATAACTATCTTGAAATTGCAATAGAATGACAAAAACTATCAAGAACTACGGCAAGTCGGTCAAGACCAAGTTGCTCAATCTGATGAGCTCATCAGGCTACAAATATATGTATCTGTTGGCTCGTTATTTCAACGAGCGCTTGTTATACCGCGTGTCGGTGAGCCCTTATCGCGATAACTTCTTACTGAAGGGCGGCTCGTTGCTCTACGCGCTCAATGGTTTGGAGACCCGGCCCACCATCGACATCGACTTTATGGCTCAACGCATCAGTCGTGACCGAGAGCATTTGGAAAAGGTTTTCCGTGAGATATTGAGCATCGAATGTGAGGAAGACGGTGTCATTTTCGATGTTGACGGGCTTCGTTCAGAGCCGATTACTGTTGAAAAGGATTATCCTGGAACCCGCTTTTTCATCACTGCTCAGATGGATACCGTTGTCTATCCCATGTCGGTGGATATTGGATTCGGCGATGTGGTGACTCCAGAACCCGTTCTGGTTGATTTCCCGTTGTTGCTTCAGGATGTCCCAGGCGTCAACATCCAAGCCTATTCGCTGGAGACGGTTGTGGCCGAGAAGTTCCACGCCATGGTGGAGCGCGATGTCAACAACAGCCGCATGAAGGACTTCTTCGATTGTTACCAGATTATCACCACAAAGGAACTTGACGACGAGATGCTATTCGAGGCTATTAAAGCCACCTTCGACAATCGTGAACTGGCATATAACGCCAATCTGCAACTGTTCAAAGATGACTTTTGCACCGATGAAGTACGCCTGAAGCGATGGGAGGTGTTCCTGAAAAAAATCCAGTGGAAGGAATCACTTTCGTTTGCCGATGTGATGGCCGTGATTACTGTCCGGCTGAAAGGTCTGTATGATAGGTATTGGAAAGAAAGGTAAGAAGGTGTTACTCTTTTTTCTTTGCAAGCTTTGCAAATTTAGTTTGCTTTGAGATTGCAAGACTGCTAGAACTGAAAATTCCAATGAAAAGTTTAATGACAATATTTACATGGTCTTCTACCTACCTTTATCGCCTTCGAGAAACTGACGGCTTCAATACTCTTTGAGCAGCGTTGCAGACCGTAGCAATCTTGGTCACTGTGGTAGCACTGCAACATCGGACCCGTGCAAATATAAACTGTTTTCTCCCGCTAACTCATTAGGCCGTGAATGCTGGCAGCCATCGCGGGATTTGGTTATTTTGAACTGTAAAAGAGGTAGGCTCGGCTTTTGTTCGGGATGCTATGGAAAAGGAAACCATAATTGATTATCAATTAGTTATGGTTTTCTTTTTTTGTTTTGCTAACTTTTTGTCAGCATGACCTAAAATTAAGTTATCTTTGCAGTGCGAAACAACACAAACAACAAAACAATGACAAAAAAGGAAGAAACCCAAAAGGCAAAGGAAATGAAGGTTTTGTATCTTGAGCTTATAGACCTCTTATTAAAGAGAGCAGGGCTGAAGAAAGAGGATATTTACAACACAGCCATGAAGTCCTGGGCCTCAAAGAACCTTGATTTGCTCACACCCGCCGAGATGAAAAAATACCACGAAATCATCGCATGAGGGACAACAACCGCATATTTGTCGATACCAATGTCATCATCGGTGCCTGCCATTGACGAGGCCTCCCACGACATTGAAGACAACATCCAATATGTGCTTTGCCACAAGGTGAAATGTGGCCATTTCATCACCAACAACATCAAAGACTACTCCAACTATTTTCTGCTCAATGTGTTGAAGCCAAGCCAGAGCAGACAAATCAACCAATAGGTTATTCAATTTACAGAAACAGCTTTCGTTCTTCTGGCAAGATCATGTCCCAATCTTCCAGTGCTATCTACAATAGACATAAATCGTGCAGATGGCATCTGCACAAATTATCTTGTCACTCTTGCGGGGCGTTGAAAAAACCAAAATTCCTCCCACCCTACACTTGCTTTTCCCATTTTTTCCTATTTTTGTGCAGGTCAAACGAAATGGAAATAATGGAATCCCCAAACCAACCCACTACAATCATGGATAATTCTCTCATTCCGCTTTCACATGCCGTTCAAATCATCAAAACGGCAATCCTTCAAAGCCAAGAACAATCAGCGAAGAAGGTAAATGCAGATTTATTGGCACTCTATTATGCCATTGGCGGCTACATCTCCAAGGAATCGCGTAGGCAACAATGGGGAAGCGGTGCCATCCTTGCCATCAGCGAGCAACTCCAAAAGGAATTGCCCGGACTGAAAGGTTTTAGCGAATCAAGCATTAAGAACATGCGACAGTTCTATGAACAATGGTGTGAGTACATAATTCGCCAGCCAATGGCTGGCGAATTACAACAACCAGATTTACAAGAAGATATAAATCGTCAGCCAACGGCTGGCGAAATGCAGTTGGCAGTCTATTATCTTATCGCATCAAAAATCCGAATTTCTCCCACCCCGCTCATGACCTCACTGGCATGACATGGCTGCTGGCTGCTGTCTCGCAGCGATGGTGTCCAATTGCAGAAAAGCCAAGGTTGAAGATTTGCGAAAAACACGAAAGGCAGCCTTCGTTTAAGGGCTGCCTTTCATATTAAGTTTCGACGATTGTTGTAGAGTTAGTATTCGTTGACATCCCAGCCAGAGGGGATACCGTTGCTACCCGAGGACCAACAGGATGCACCCTCGGCCTTGGTGAATGTGCCAAAATTGTTCACTCCGTTGAGCCAGTCTGTGGTGCAGTCAGTGCCAGGGGGGATGATGGTGGCTAAGCAGGTCACATTTTTGAGGCTGAAGCATCCGTAAAACATATTTTTATAGCACTCAGTGACTAATTCCGTGGCGGGCAGATGGGGAGCATCCGATAACATGCCGCACCCCTCGAACATGTTGGAATAGCATCCAGGGGCCAATGTTAAGGCGGGCAACTCGACGGGGGGGGCATCCATTCCGGAGCACCCGGCAAACATGCGGGAATAGCAGTTTTCGCTCAGCGTCGTGGCGGGCAGCAGCAGACCGCTTGCATTGATGGGACATGTGTTTCCAGCGAAAAGACCCGCGAAAGAAGCACCTTCCATTGAGGTGGCCGTCGCAAAGTGTTCCTCGTCCACTAAACTCATGATGTTGCCACTCAATTCCACATTGTTAGTGCTGACAATATTGGTAGAACTATAGTCTTTGATTCTGGTGCCGTCGCCGTAGAAACGCACCTTATTGCCTGGGCTGACATCGATGCTGATCTCGCTCTCGTTGTATATGGTTTGCATGCCTCTGCCGATGTCGTATTTCATTCCATCCGGCGGATTTATCACACGGATTGTAGCGCCCCCATAGGCCATCATCGTCAGCGGTTTGTCTGCATCAGTAGCCGTCAACTCAAAACTGACAGCATTCTCGCCATGCAGAAAATCATTTTTCTTGACAGGAGGAATGGTAATATTTTTTTCAATGTAACCCGTGGCATTAACGTTGACGGTCACTGAGTCTTCATTGGGAAGCAGGATGGCCCAGCGGCGTGTGGGACTTTCGGTGTACAGTGTGATGTTGCCCTCGTTGCTGGGGGTAAAGGTGTGGTTGGCAAAGTCAATATTCACCCGGTTGTTTATTCCCTCGAACCTAAGGGCCCATTCCTTGAGAATCCTGTTGGTGGTGAACTCCACCAAGGCGCATTGGTTCTCCAATGTAGTGGAATAAGTGGTGCTGCTATTGGAATAAGGAGTCGTCGACTTGCCGTACGACAGGATAGGGAGTGTTTCACTTTGTTCGGAGATGTCAACGCCGTTCAAAGTAGTTTGAAAGAGCGTGGGTTTATTAAAGGTTATATCCGAGTTCGTGCCACCAAAGAAGTAGAAATGAAGGGAATCCTCGGTGTCCATGGGGTTTTGGTCATTATATGCCAAAGGACCGGTGAAAGTACCATTGCTGTAGGTGAGGACACCTCTATACTTGCCGCCATTGCTGACATAAATACTGTCGCCGTCGGTAAAACCCGCTGTGCCCGTATTGGGATCAATGTTGTGTCTTTCGCCGCCGTTCACTTTCATGTTGATGTGAACCCAATTGTATTCAGCGTTGGGCGTGTCGGGCGTTTCCTGTTTCTTGCACTGGGCAAGGCCGAGGGCCAGCACCAAGGCTGCCACCAAAATTGTCAACTTTTTCATTGCTCGTCCTCCTTTTTCTTCAGTGCAACATAGCCGAGGCCCGCGCCAATCAGAATGACGATGCCGCTACCCAAAGGAGCGGGTTCTTCAAAGCCTTGGATGGTCGCATTAATTCCAATTCCGACATAGAGGTTGCCCCCTCCTTCTCTGCCCAAAAGGCTGGTTTGGCCCCATTCCTGAAGACCGAACTTGTTTCCGTCATACTGTGCGTTAATTGTGCCCCATTCCCGAAGACCGAACTTGTTTTCGTCGTGCTGTGCGTTAGCTGTCAGAGGCAACAGCATCACTGCCATTGCCATCGAAAGCGCGATGGTTTTCAGATTCATTTTATTAGTTTTCATTTTGTTAGTTTGAAGTATTAAGTAACTGTTCAAAATCATACTGCATTATTCTTTGACTTCGTGACTTCGGGACACGTGACTTCGGGTATTTGTTCGACTCGCAGTCCCGCAGTCCCGCAGTCCCGCAGTCTCGCAGTCCCGCAGTCTCGGAGTCCCGCAGTCTATTATGTAAACTAAACTTGCTCATCTTCTTAAAGATTTAAAGATTCAGGGATTGGGATTCCCCTTTGGGGGATGGAAAACCTTGTTTTTTTGTTTGTCTTTTTTAAAACGATGGTTTACAACAACTTAGCATTGCTTCTCTGCCGTTTTGAACGCGCAAAATTACAGAAAAATCCTTTTCGCATGGAAGTTGTTTTCAAAAAAACCAAATTTCCCCCACCCTACCCTTGCTTTTTCCATTTTTTTCTATTTTTGTGCCTTATTATTAATCCAAGTATTTAACTAAAACAAAACTCAATATGAAAACAACCACTGATGCAACTGCTCCCTTAACAAGATCGCAATATGGCATCTACGCTGAATGTGTAAGCCATGAAAACGAGGTTTTCTATAACCTTCCGTTTCTCTTTGTCTTTGACGGCAGCCTCGATGCCGACCGCTTGTGCCGCGCCATCGAGACAACAATAAAGGCGCACCCCACTTTCTTCACTCGGATTGGGGTGACCGACGATGGCGAACCTTTCCAGTCCGTCGACATGGAAAAGGAGGACTTCAACCTTACCGTCGAACAGGTCTTGGACCTTGAGGCCGAGAAGCAGAAATTCATCGAGCCGTTCAAGCTCTATGGCGGCAGGCTGTTTCATACCAAAGTGCTGCGCGACGCGAACCATATCTATTGGCTCTTCGACATGCACCATATCATCAGCGACGGCACCTCTTACAATACTATCCTCCATGATGTGGAGACGGCCTACAACGGCGGCACGCTCGCTCCCGAGGAGATGACGATGCGGGAACTGGCCCTCGCCGAAGCCGAGATGCGCAAAACGCCCGCCTTCGAGGAAGGCAAACAATGGTATGCCCAAAACTTCGACTGCGGCGACACGTTTACCCAACTCATTCCCGACCTCGAAGGGACGGAACACGCCGAAGGCTTGTTGGTTCGCCCGCTCAACATCGACAAAGAGAAAGTGGAAGCCTTCTGCAAAGCCAACGACATCAAGAAAAGTGCCTTTTTCACAGGGGCATACGCCTACCTGTTGGCCAAATACAACAACGAGCAGGAATCGCTGTTCACGACGGTTTACAACGGCCGCACCGAGCCCAAGTTCCAACATTCCGTTGGCATGACGGTGAAAACGCTGCCCGTTTACTCCAAGTTTACCGACGAAACCACCGTGCTCGATTTCCTGAAAGCCAATCAGGAACAGATGGACGGCTGCCGCAAGCACGACATCTATGCCTATACCGACCTGTTGGCCGACCTCAACCTGCAAAGCAACAGTTTGTTTGCCTGGCAGGGAGAGATTCTTGGCGACACCCAATTCATGGGCAAACCCATGCAGACCATACAGCTCCGTAACTTCACCTTGGAAGTGCCGTTCTCTCTGACTGCCAATACCGTAGGCAATCGATATCATGTCAGAGCTGAATACAATGCCAACGCATACTCCGAGACGCTGGTCAGCCAGTTCATGGAGAGTTACGAGGCCGTGTTGGAAGGATTCCTTACCGAAACGAATCTGCGCGACATTAATATCACGACGGCTTCGCAAGTGGAGCTGCTCGACAGTTTCAACCTGACCGACAATCCCTACGACGACACACAGACTGTTGTATCGTTGTTCCGCCAGCAGGCCAAAGCTACGCCCGACAAGACGGCTGTGGTCTTCAAGGACAAGCAATTCACCTACGCCGAACTGGATGAGATGAGCGATCATATTGCAAGCTATATCGCATCGAAAGGATTGGGACTTGAGGATGTTGTAGCCATTCTGATAGCCCGTTCAGAATGGATGGTCATTGCTTCTTTAGGCGTGCTGAAGGCTGGCTGTGCTTATCAGCCGTTGGACCCGAGTTATCCCGCTGAGCGTCTGAACTTTATGATGAAGGATACGGCCTCTAAGCTGCTGATAGCCGATGAGGAACTCTGTTCCATCGTGGATGAATATAAGGGTGAAGTGTTGTTCACTAAAGACATCGAGAAACTGAAGGATTCCAAGGATCATGATGAACCCAAGCCTGAGAGTCTCTTTACGCTCATCTACACCAGTGGCTCTACTGGAGTACCCAAAGGGTGTCAGCTCGAGCATCGGAATGTGGTGGCTTTCAGCCACATGCACCAACATGCACTGCATGTCGAAGCGGATAGTCGGGTTGGAGCGTATGCCAGTTTTGGTTTCGATGCCTGTTTGCTTGAATTATGGCCACCGCTCATCGTGGGTGCCACCGTCTATATCATTCCAGAGGAGATTCGCCTCGACCTCATCGCCCTTAACGACTATTTTGAACAGAACGGCATCACCCATACGTTTATGACGACGCAGGTGGCACGTTCTTTTGTCAACGATATCGACAATCATTCCCTGAAGGCCTTCATCACAGGCGGTGAGAAACTGGCAGATGTCACCCCGCCACCTTATTTGCTCCTGAACGGCTATGGTCCTTCAGAGAGTATCTGCTATGTGACGGCATTTGCTGTGAAGGAAAATCTGAAGAACATCCCCATAGGAAAGGCTGTGGAGAATATGCATCTCTACATCATGGATGCCTACGGGCATAGGTTGCCTGTTGGTGCAGCCGGTGAGCTATGGGTCAATGGTCCTCAAGTGGGACGTGGCTATCTGAATCGTCCGGAAAAGACAGCAGAGGCTTTCATAGAAACACCTTTGGGTCGCTGCTACCGCACCGGCGACATCGTGCGCTACCTGCCTGACGGAAACATCCAATTTGTGGGTCGCCGCGACGGACAGGTGAAGATTCGCGGTTTCCGCATCGAACTCACGGAAGTCGAGGCGGTCATCCGCCAATTCCCAGGCATCAAGGATGTCACCGTGCAGGCTTTCGACTATGAGAATGGCGGAAAGTTCATCGCAGCCTACATTGTTTCCGATGAAACCATCGACATCAATGCGTTGAACAACTTCATCATGGAGGAGAAACCGCCTTACATGGTGCCCGCCGTGACGATGCAAATCGACAAG
>CADCML010000074.1 GCA_902802535.1 uncultured Bacteroidia bacterium | reverse complement strand
ATGAACAAACGAATCATCTTTGTGCTCGCCGTCCTTCTGTGTTGGACGGCAACCGAAGCCAAGGCCCAGTGGGCGATTGGCATCAAGGGCGGCTGGACCTGCACCTCGCCCGACCGTTCCATTGCAGGACGTATCGACGAGACCTACTCGCGCTTAAGCGGCTTCGATGCTGGTTTTCAAGCCCGTTGCGAGTTCAACGATTGGATTGCCCTCCGTGCCGACTTGAGCTATATGAAACGCTCCCACCGCATGGACCGCAACCTTAACTATCTAGACCCAGTTTTCACCGAGTATCGCAACGACTACCTGATGCTCCCCGTGATGGCCGACTTTTCGTTTGGCGGCGAGGCATTGCGTGGACACCTGCTTTGCGGCGGCTTTGCTGGCTACTGGCTGCAATCCCGTATCAAGGGAACAACCTACTGGATGACTGACTATTACGTGTTTTTCGATGACTTCAACCAAAAACGCGAATTTAACAGCGAAGACCAACGCTTCACAGCCGGTCTCGTTGGCGGTGTGGGCTTGAATTGGGACATTACTGACCATGTTGGCCTTAACCTTGACGCGCTTTATTATTATGACCTCGTCAGCTACCGCAAGAGTTACGCGCACTTGAGCGACCCGCGCTATCTGAACACCCTTTCCATCGACCTTGGCGTTTATTACAAATTCTAAAACCGAACGACTATGAAAAGAAATATCATTATTTTGGCACTGATTGCCTTGATTTTCAGTGGTTGCCGCAAAGATGCCGACTATCACCCCTATATCGGAGAAACGGACAAATTGGCCTACGACAGCTATTCCACACAGTTCGAATACCTTTGGAAAAGCCTCAGTTCGGGTTATGTGTTTTGGGATGTTGACGAAACCGACTGGGATGCCGTCTACGAAGAATACATGCCCAAGTTCCATGCCCTTGACGCGCAGCATGAAGCCGGCCAGGAAGTGACTTTGGACGATCTAAACGAACTCTACACAGGTGCGATGGGCGGTCTGAGAGACCATCACATGGCCATAGTAATTAAAAACCTTCACCCCGCCGTTTCCGACACGTTACCATATTTCTACGTCAGCCCTGGCGAGATTGAGGTTGAGAAAAGGGATTATTTTACTATACCTACTTTTTTGTTACAGGTATATTTCAAATACCAAATGGATGCTGAGATGACCCTGCTTGACAACATTGAGGAGCAGGAATCGTTTGACGGCATGCTTGAAGAGATTGGCACGGGTATTTCTTACTACTATTTCTTGTTTAGGTTGCCCGATGGTCGCAAGATACCTTACTTCTGGCAGTCGGCGGCTGTCATTTCATACGTGATGAACGGCACTTCAGCCTCGGCTCAAGCCGCTAAAGCCGTTGTGGACAAATGGCTGACCGCCATCAAGGAAACACCTCGTGAGCAGTTGGCCGGCATCATTCTCGACAACCGCGCCAATGGTGGCGGCTGCCAAGATGACCTCGACTATCTCGTCGGCTCCTTCATCAACGAACGCACCGAGGTACTGAAGACCCGTTACAAGGAAGGTCCTGGAAGGCTTGAGTACTCGCCTTGGGTTTCCTATTACATCGATCCGAAGCCCGACTACCACCGCGACATCACCGCCGAAAATATCCCCTTCGTCGTCCTTACTAACATCTGTTCAATCAGCATGGGCGAGATTGAACCTGCCGTCATGAGGCACGTGATGCCTACGGTTCATGTCATCGGCGAGCGTACCTACGGTGCCACGGGGCCTCTGCAGCCTGTTTCGTTCATCGATCTCAACTTCGGAGGGCCTTTTGGAGACCAAAACAATATGAACCATTACATCTACACCTCGACATTTGAGGCGCAAGTGGGTGGCAAGGTACTTGAAGGCATCGGTGTCACACCCGATGAAATCGTGCTCTTCAAAGACCACAACACCAGCTTTATGCCCCAGTTTGACGCGGCTATTGAATACATCAAGAACTACCAATAGATGTGCCTACTACAAATGGTTCAAAACAAAAAAACTCCAGCAAACGCTGGAGTTTTTTCATGGCTCGTTTTCAACAATCTCAACTTTCTTGTTTCGCCTAAACCACTCCGTGATGTCTTTCACACGGCCGTCGGCCAGGCGTTTCATCATGCGCTGGTTGGTGGTGATGCTGTCCAAAGGCCCAAGCTCGGCCACATAACGACCCAATTTGATGTAGTCGAAATGGTCGGTGGAAACGTTTTGCGGCAGGTCGTTTTTCCCCGAATACCAGGCCACCTTCACGTGGTAGTCTTTCTTCACTTGGTTGGCCAATTGGGCTACAGATTCAGGCTCATTGTCACCGCCCATGAAACATACACAGGTGATGCCCGTCTTGTATTGTTCCACAAGACGATACAATTCCTTGGTGTCTAATGCTTTACCAGTGTTCTCCCACAAATACTTGCTGTGACAACCTGGGCATTGGTTGGGACAGTTGGTGATATTAATGGCAAGTGTCACTTCCTCAGGAACTTCCTGGAAGACGATATCAAAATTGGCGTATTTTAGCATCGGTCCATCTCCATTTTTCCATAGTGACGGCGGGCGGCTTCTTCTTGACGTGGCTCGCTGAAATTGCTGAC
Source organism: uncultured Bacteroidia bacterium (assembly GCA_902802535.1). GTDB lineage: Bacteria > Bacteroidota > Bacteroidia > Bacteroidales > F082 > Limimorpha. The sequence continues at coordinate 37,395 of CADCML010000074.1, read as the reverse complement.
ACGCTTCAGGTAACCGATGATGCGGGTCAGGTAGTCGATGTTGTGGCTGTGGCACTCGGGGCATTCCTTCAGGTAACGCTTGTCGATGTGGCCACAGTCGTTGCAAATCGTATTCGGGATATTGAAAGTGAAATAGTTGCATCCTTCGCGGGCAGCCACGCGCAGCAGCTGGCGGTACTGTTCCTTGGTGAGGTGTTCCTCCAGATTGCAGTGCAAGGCTGAGCCACCGGTGAGGTGCTTGATGTACTTCTCGCCGTGGAGGCGGAACTTGTCCAATACGTTGGTGTTGGGGTCTTCCACGATGTAGAAGTAGCTGTTGTAGCAGTCGCGGTGCACTTCGTAGCCGTCCTCCTTGTCCCATTTGGCATGTTTCACACCCACGTTCTCGGCGGGAATCATCTCGCAGTTGAACATCAGGCCGTCTTGCTTCGAGTAGTATTTCTTGTTGTACTTCTCGATGAGGCCGAGAACTTCCTGCACAAAATGCTCATACTCAGGATTGTCTGAAATCTTGATTTTCAAGAACTCGGCGGCTTCCACGAGGCCGTTCACGCCGATGGTGAGGTATTGGCGACCGAGGTTGATGTAACCCGCATCGAAGAGTGGCAGCATGCCTTTCTTCTGCAATTCCTTCAGGTTTTCATTGTAGCAAATCTGCACCTTGTGGCAAAGGTCGACGATTTCCTCAAGGAAGGTGAGGTAGTGCATGTTGTTGCGTGCGGCATATTGGATGCAACGGTTCAGGTTGATGGTCAGCACGCTCTTGGAACCCGTGGAAACGCCACCGGCACCGAGGGTGTAACTGAAACCGTTGTCCTGAATCTCGTTGCGCAGGCGGCAGCATGACGAGAGTGAGTCGGCGTTATCGCTGAGGTAGGTGAAGAACGAATGGCCTTCGGCATACATCTCGGCGGTGAAGTCGCCCCATTCCTGGTCGATGACGTCGCCGTCCTTCGAGAGCAGGGCCATGGTTTCGACGGGGAAGGTCAGCACGCTCTTCAGGCGCTCGGCGTTGAACCACTTCATGAAGCGTTTTTGGAGCCAACTCAGTGATTCCCAATCGGGTTTGGTGCCGTCGGGGAAATAGAAGTTGCCGAACAGCGACTCGAAATAGTTCTTGTCGTAGTAGGCAATGTTCCAGAACACCGATTGGTAGTTTCTCGCGCCAGCAGGTTGGTTGAGCGAGTAGACGATTTGCTGGAAGCAGTCGGTGATGACCTTGTCGATGGTGCGCGGCTTCAAGGAATAATCGACCACCTCGTCAGCACGTTTGTAATAGTCTGGGCCATAGTCCTTGGCGATGAAGTAGTTCATGTACATCAAGAACTCCGGCGTGGCGCAGGCGCCTGACAGTTGCGACGACACCATGAACACCATATTAATAAAACCACCGCAGAAGGAACGCAGCTTAGTCGGGGCGGAGGAATTGCCGCCGATGGAAGCCGTGCCTTCGTTAAGCCAGGGATACATGGTGATGGAGGCGCAGTAGTTGGCCAAAGAGGTCTCGTCGTTCTTGTAGATAAAATGGTTGTTGAGCAAATAGAGGTAACGGTCGGCAAGTTCCTTGCCAAACGTCGACTTGATGCGGTCGGTCAGCAGGCGACGGTTGATGCGGATGAAACTCGACTTGGGCAGCTCGCCGATAAGGGTGGCGATGTTTTTCTTCTCCACGTTGGCGTTGGCGTCGTACTTCGATCCTGTGGCGGCATTCGAAGCGTTGACATAGTTGCTCAAGAAATCGATTTTCTCGCGGATCTCACGGTAGTTTTTGGCCACAGTGTAGTACTGTTCCGCCATTAATGCCGTCTCCACCTGGTTTTGGATCTCCTCCACGGTGATGCCGTTGGTCACGCGGACGCGGCTCAAGATGGCGTTCAAATCCTCGTCGGTGGCATAAAAGCCCGAAGCCAAGAAGGCTTTGCTGATGGCCACTTTGATTTTTTCCAGAGAGAAGGCTTCCTGCTTGCCGTCCCTTTTGGTAATGTATAATCCTCCGTTGCTCATATAATGTGCTCGTTTTCTGTTTGTTGCATCAATTCTGACGCATAGTATAATTATCGTTTTCTATCGTTCGGCACGTTGCCCTTATCCCGAGGGACGACATGTTTCCGTTTCCAAGGCAGGTCTTCTGACTTACTCCCTTCCGAACGGCCTTCCCGTCCTCATGGGTTGGACAGTGGCATGGGGTGTTCGGCATGTTTCAGAGCTTACAGCTACGGGTATAGTCCCTGATTTTCACGGGGTTCCCTTTTCATCTTCTCCCAAGAACCTTGTTTTGCAAAGGTAGAGTATTTTGGTGTCGCCTGCCAAATTAATTCTTGAAAATTTTGTCAACAGAATTATCAACAGGGTTAATTGGGTGATTTGATTGATGTTGTAGTGCTGTGTTTTGGAATCCGACTTAAATATGCACTACTTTAATTCCGCCAACGAGTAATTTGTTATTTTTGTGGCCAAATAACAAAACCACTGAACAATGAAAAAATCAATATTACTGCTGATAGCCTGTTTCTGCCTCGTCAGTGTACAGGCCGCTTATTTGAAAGATGTCCCGATGACATTGACCCAGCCCGATGGCACAGTGTTGCATTGTTTCGCGTCAGGCGACGAATTCTTCAACTATCTCCATGATGAGAATGGATTCACCATCATGCAACATCCCCAAACGGGTTTTTACGTCTATGCCGACAAGCGGGACGGCCAATTGGTGGCTACGGAATTTGTGGCGGGTAGGGTAGACCCCGCAAGCAAAAACCTGAAACCTTTCAATCTCATTTCTCCCGTGGAATGGATGGCGAGAAGGAAGGCCTGGAAAGAAAAGGAAACCATATCCTTAGAGAGAGATGGCCAGCCCAACCACGGCTCGCTGAACAACATCTCCATTTTCATCCGTTTTTCAGATGATGAAGAATTCACCAACACCTATTCTTCCATTGACAACATGTTCAATGATGAATCGGTGAACGCCGTTTCGATGAAAACCTATTTCAGGGCTGCTTCATATTATGCCCTTGAGATTTCAACCTACTTCTATCCAGGGCATAACGATGAGACCATTATTTCCTATCAAGACATTTATCCGCGCAGTTATTTCCAGCCGTACAATGCCACCACGAATCCCAACGGTTATCAAGAAAGCGAAGTGGCAGCACGCGAATTCGGACTACTTGAACGTGCTGTGGCCTACATCAATGCCAACTATCCCGTTCCCTCAGACTTGAACATTGACTATGATAACAATGGATTCATCGACAATGTCTGTTTTATCGTTCGTGGCGATGTTGGAGCATGGGGTTCCCTGCTTTGGCCACATAAATGGAGCTTGTACGACAGAATAGTGAAAATCAACGGCAAACGCGTCTACACCTTCAATTTCCAATTGGCAGATGCGACGAACTATTTCAACACTTCAACCATGTGTCATGAAATGAACCATTCGCTGGGTGCACCAGACCTTTACCATTATTCTTACACGGGACCAGATGCCGTCGGGATTTGGGATTTGATGCACATCAACACCACGCCTCCCCAGCATTGCGGTGCTTACATGAAGATGAAATACGGCCATTGGATAGACGAGATTCCCGAAATCACACAGGCTGGAATTTATACCCTGAATCCCATCAGTTCGCCCACGCCGACCAATATCGCGTACAAAATTCAGTCGGATGACCCCAACCAATTCTATGTGTTGGAATATCGGGACAAAACCTCCATGTTTGAGACCGGATTGCCAGGGTCCGGACTCCTTATTTATCGCATTGACACCCGTTTTGAAGGTAACGCCGACTATAATCCGAGCGAAAACATTTATGATGAAGTGTATATTTTCAGGCCCGAAGGGTCGGTCACCGAGAATGGCAATTTGAATGCCGCGTATTTCAATGCCAATGCCGGCAGAACCGAATTCAGTTCGTCAACAAGCGCGTATCCGTTTTTCACCGACGGCACCCCTGACTACAATTTCAGAATCTTCGACATCACCGCTGCGGGAAGCACCATTTCTTTCAAATACGGTACTTCTCCACTTTGTGACCCTCCGACCAATCTTATCGCGACATTAGAGGGCAATGATGTCACATTGTCGTGGGATGCCGTCAACGATGCGCAGTCCTATAACATATACAGAAACGGAAGTCTTATCAACAACATCAGTGGGACTACTTATTCCGACAACGACCTTCCAGCGGGAACTTACAACTACTACCTGAAAAGTGTTGACGCAAATGGATTTATGTCGACAGCATCGGAAACAGTCACCGTAACTGTATTGCCCGAAAACTCTATTATCATAGGCGATGGAGGAACAGCAACCTGTGATTTCCTTCCGAGTTATTCGTACTACAAATATGCGCTTACCCAACAAATCTATACCTCTGATGAAATAGGCGAGGCTGGATACCTCACTGGCATAGCTTTTTACAACGACGGTGCCGAGAAAACCCGCACCTGCGACTTTTATCTGAAAAGCACAACGAAAAACACTTTCTCTAACACAATTGATTGGGAAACCGTGACAGATGCCGATAAGGTGTTCAGCGGAACGGTTACCATGGCCTCCGGTACATGGACAATGATTGACTTCATTACTCCGTTTGTCTATGACGGCGCGTCCAACCTCGTCCTTGTCGTTGACGACAACACAGGTGATTGGAGTCAATCACCTCATATAAGTTGCCGCGTATTCGACGCATCGAGCCAATCCATGTATGTCTATTCCGATGGCGTAAACTACAACCCGATGGCGCCTCCGACCGTATATGGCAACACCGAACACGCCGCTGTGCATTCGCAGAAGAACCAGATTGTCTTCTTCAAGGTAAAGGCTGCAATGCAAGTCTATGCCGATAATTATCCCATCCTGAACAACTACGAAAGCCCATACGTGAGAGTACATTGGGGAGCTGAGATAAACAATATTGAGGATTTCGAGAAAGGCGACTTTTCCATGTTCTCCTGGCAGCTCGACCCCATATATCCTTGGAGCATCACGAACAAAGACCCGTATGAAGGCGTTTACTGCATGAAAAGCGGCAACGAGGAAGCAAACAATTCGACCTCCTCCATAGAATGTATTGTGCAAGTCCCTAATGAAGGGAAAATCAGCTTCTTCGGCAGAATCTCTTCTGAAAAAAACTATGATTACGGCCGTTTTTATATCGACGGTGTACAAATGGGTATCTACACAGGTGATAGCGGATGGGATGAGATGACGTTTGCCGTCACCCCTGGAATACACACCTACAAGTGGACCTATTCGAAAGACAGCAGTTTGAGCGACGGCGACGACTGTTTTTATGTGGATTACATCCATTTCTACTATTCTGATGTGTTCGTTCACGATTTTGAAGACAGCAAGTTGCCTGCGGGTTGGACCACCATCGACGCTGATGGCGATGGTTATGGCTGGTCGCTGGGTAGCACGGTGTTAGGCACAGGCTACGGCCACAACGGTTCTGATGACATGTTCCTTTCGCAAAGCTATATTAACAGTTATGGAGCTTTGTATCCCGACAACTACCTCATTTCCGAAAAAGTACACATCACCGAAGGCTCTCATTTCTCGTTCTGGGCGTGTGCCCAAGATGCCAATTGGCCGGCAGAGCATTTTGGTGTGTTTGTTTCCTTGGGCACCAACACCTATCCAGACAACTTCCAAGAGGTACAAAGTTGGACAATGACTGCAAAAGGCGGCGGAGGGCGTGTCATCGAAGGCAAAGCTTCGCGCGACAGTGGCACACGGACACAAGGCACTTGGTATTATTTCGATGTTGACCTGAGCGACTTTGTCGGCACGGGCTACATTGCCATTCGCCACTACAACTGCTCTGACATGTACATTTTGAATATCGACGATGTGGTTTTCAGATCAGGCAGGTCGAACGGCTCGACCTACAATGTCTACCGCGCCAAGTGTGACGGCACGGATACTCAATTGCTTGCCGAAAACGTGAGCGAAACACAATATATAGATTGGAGTTGGTGGCAGATTGAAAATGACAACTATAAATACGGTGTCAGCATCGCAGATTCCGCTAATACTGAGATTTTATGGTCGAACTGCATCGAAAAACCTGAAGGAGTGGAATTTGCGGAGATTACGGCTACGGCCAACTTTAATGAGTATGGTACAGTAGCAGGTAGTGGCATCTACTGCCACGGAACAACTGCGACATTAACCGCCATACCTAATCAAGGCTACATTTTCGTCAACTGGGTAAAAGACAGCACAGAGGTATCCACCGAAGCCACTTATAGTTTTACGGTTACAGAGAACGCAACGTATGTGGCCAATTTCAGAATTCCTCCTTACCATTTCACCACCGCAGGCACCTGGAGCACCCTCTCCAACTGGCAAGGCGGCGCATTGCCAGGAACCGATGACGAAGTCTTCATCGATGCACCATGCCAGCTCAACCAAAACGCCACAGTGGCCGTACTGACTGTTTCGGATGGCCAGTCGCTTACCCTGCAATCGGGAAAGACGCTCACCGTCACGGGCGACTTGACCAACACGGCAACGACAGGCTTGGTCATCGAGGATGGGGCGCAACTTGTTCACAATGTCGACAATGTGCAGGCCACGGTACGAAAAGTCATCAGTCCATTTAACGGCACAAGCGATAGCTGGCATTTGATTGCTTTGCCGCTCACGGGAAGCATCGATGTGGATTCGGTGGTCAATTTGCTTGAAGGCGAATACGATTTGTATAGCTACGATGAGACAACGACTTATTGGAAAAACAAGAAAACCACAGAAAGCGATTTCACGGAATTGGAAGCCACGAAAGGCTATCTCTATGCCAATAGTGCGGAGGTCACCCTTGGGTCACCAACGAAGCCGATTTGTCAGGTTTCAATCTCGTTGGCAACCCCTTCCCTTGCAATGCCTATCTTGACAGGGAGTATTACGTATTGAGCACAGACGGTTCGGGCATCAATACAGAGCCTATCCCAGCTAACACGCCCATCCCGCCCTGCACGGCGGTGTTTGTGAAGGCTGTGGCTGAAGGGGAGACGGTGGTTTTCACTCGGGTGGTACAATAGATGGAGTCATGACGCGCTATGTTTTGGACATCTGACGGCAAAAACACAAAATTTCGCCAAATTCACTCATTATTACGATTTTTCATTATCTTTGCCCCCATCAATCGAAACAAAAGTCCAACCAAATCGAATTGAAATGAATACAGCGCATTAAGCGCACCAACGAAAAACGGCATATTAAAACAATAGCGTTAGCTTAGAGCTTGTGTCACTGAAACTTAGACAACTTCTAGACACTACAAACTACCAAAGCAACGCCCGTGTGTTCATCACATGGGCTTTACTTAGAGTTGTAGTGTCGGCAGTCTAAGGCCTCAGTGACCAACGAAGAGTTAAAGTCCATGTTTTTATTGCCTGCTAGAGAAAGAGATAAAAAGTTGAAAACACAATAAAACTAAAGAATATGCAAACAAAAGATTTACAACTGAAAAGGGCATCGCGTATGGCCCTGCTCGTCCTGCTGGTATGCTTGGCAGGAATGACAAAAGCATTGGCTCAAAGTTTCACTGTGAACAACTTGAATTTCTCCGTTAATGGTGACGGGGCATCTGTGACCATAACAGGCCATTCGATAGTTTCCAATACTACGGGAAATCTTTATATTCCCTCCTCTGTGTCATATACATTTTATGAAAACGGTCAATATGTTACTCAGACATATGCGGTGACACGAATTGGCGACTATGCTTTTGATGGTAGTACTGGTTTTACTGGTACACTTACTATTCCACCATCTATCACTTATATAGGTGTTGGTGCCTTTGCCAATACAGATTTTACGACCGTGAACTTCTATGCAACAAATTGTGATGACATTGCAATTGGGTATTATTATGCTTGGTATTTTTATTATTACACATATCAAGGTGCTTTTCGATACTGTCCTAACTTGACCACGATTCATATAGGATCTAATGTACAACGTATTCCTGCCTATTTGTTTAATGAATGCGATGGACTCATGGGAAACTTGACACTCCCCAGTTCTCTTATAGAAATTGGAAAAGAGGCTTTTTCGGGGTGTAGCGGCTTGACGGGCGATTTGACCATTCCAAATTCCGTGACTACAATAGGCGAATCTGCTTTCTCATTCTGTACCGGTTTTACTGGTAGTCTTTCCATCGGTAATTCTGTGACTACCATAGATGCAGGTGCTTTCGCCAACTGTGGTTTCACTGGTGGTCTGAGCATCCCGAATTCTGTAACCACTATAGGTGTTTCTGCTTTCTCTAATTGTACTGGTTTTACGGGCAGCCTGACCATTCCGAATTCCGTCACTTCAATAGGCAGTTCTGCTTTTTCTGGTTGTACAGGTTTCACGGGAAGTTTGACTATTCCCAATACCATCACTTCAATAGAAAATAGTACTTTCTATGGGTGTAGTGGTTTGACTGGTAATTTGACCATTCCGAATTCCGTTACTTCAATTGGCGGTTCTGCTTTTTCTGGTTGTACAGACTTTACAGGCGGTTTGATAATTCCCAATACCATCACTTCAATAGAGGAGTATACCTTCTATGGTTGCAGCGGATTCATGGGCAATTTGTCTATTCCGAATTCTGTGACTACGATAGGCAAATATGCTTTCGATGGTTGTAGTGGTCTCACTGGCGAACTGACCATACCGTCTTCTGTTGCCAATATAGAAGTAGGAGCATTCGCCAATACGGGGTTTACCATCGTGAACTTTAATGCCACTAATTGTAGCGATATAGAAATAGGTTATTCAACCGTGTTCGCACACTTCATATTGGAGCGAATGTCCAACGTATCCCGGCTTATTCGTTTAACGATTGTGAGGGACTTGCCGGGAACCTGACACTTCCCAGCTCTCTTGTAGAGATTGGGACTGAGGCTTTTTCTGGCTGTAGCGGTTTCACTGGCAACTTGACAATTCCAAATTCTGTGATGACGATAGGGGATGACGCTTTTTATGGTTGCAGTGGTTTTACTGGTAATCTGACTATTCCCAATTCCGTGACCATGATAGGAAATTGGGCTTTTGGCAATTGTAGTGGCTTCACGGGCGGGCTGACCATCTCCAATTCTTTGGCTGAGATAGGAATTGGCGTTTTCTACAATTGCAGCGGCTTCACAGGTGGCTTGACTATCCCGAATTCCGTCACATCAATAGGCAGTTCTGCTTTCTATGAGTGTAGCGGCTTCACTGGCAGCTTGACCATTCCCAACTCGGTAGTGGAATTGGGAGATTATGCGTTTAATGGATGCATTGGATTTACGGGAAGCATCAGTATTTTGGGTGGTATAACAAGTATTGGTGATGGGACTTTTTCTGGATGTAACAATTTGACTGGTAATCTATCCATTCCGACAACAGTAACTGAAATAGGTAAATATGCTTTTGAAGGTTGTAGCAACCTTACTGGTATACTGACCGTACCATCTTCTGTTACCAATATAGAAGTAGGAGCATTTGCCAACACAGGGTTTACAACCGTGAACTTTAATGCCACCAATTGTAACGATATTGAAATAGGCACACTTCATATTGGAGCGAATGTCCAACGTATCCCGGCTTATTCGTTTAACGATTGTGAGGGACTTGCCGGGAACCTGACACTTCCCAGCTCTCTTGTGGAGATTGGCAAATCTGCTTTCTCATGGTGTACTGGCTTTACTGGGGGCATAACCATCCCAAATTCCGTGACCACTATAGGTGAAGATGCTTTTTCTGGCTGCACTGGCTTTACTGGTTCGTTGACCATCGGTACTTCCGTGGTTACAATAAACAGTGATGCTTTCTATGATTGTAGTGGTTTAATAGGCAACCTAATCATTCCCAATTCCGTGACTACGATAGGCAGCTGGGCTTTTGGAAATTGTAGTGGTTTCACGAGCAACCTGACCATCGGTTGTTCTGTGGCTTCTATTGGAGATTGGTCTTTTGCTTATTGTAATAACTTTGATTCTATAAAGGTTCTTGTTCAATCACCTCCAGAAATAGGGAACAATACATTTAATAGCTTACCTACTGATATAGTTGTTGAGGTGCCTTGCGGTACTTTGAATACCTATCAAAATGCTTCGGGTTGGAGCACTTTTACCAGTTTGCAGGAAAATTGCACCACAACTTTTACTATTACAGCATTGGCCAACCCTTTGGAAGGTGGAATGATTACTGGAGGTGGCACTTACCTGCAAAGTGCAACCTGCACTCTCACTGCCACACCCAATGATGATTGTATCTTTGTCAATTGGACAGAGAATGGGACACAAGTTTCAACCAATCCTACTTACGTCTTTTCCGTAACTGAGGACCGAACATTGGTGGCGAATTTCCAACTACAGAGTTTTGCTATTAATGCTTCAGCAAACCCATGGCAAGGTGGCATAGTAACAGGCGACGGCTTATATATGCAGGGCTCATCTTGTACACTGACAGCCACGGCTCATGACGAGTATGTGTTTTTCAATTGGACAGAGAACGATTCAGTAGTTTCGGCAGACGCCACATACACTTTCACAGTAATGGGTGAAAGAAACTTGTTTGCCAATTTTCTTACTGGAAATATTGTCTTCGCTGATGCAAATGTGAAGGCTATCTGTGTTGCCAACTGGGACACCAACAATGATGGCGAGTTGAGCTATGTTGAGGCCGCCGCTGTGACGAATTTGGGCAAAGTGTTTAGACTTAATCAAACGATAACAAGTTTTGATGAGCTACAATACTTTACTGGATTAACGTCGTTAGAAAGCACAGCATCTAAAAATGGGGATTCAAGAATAGTCACCCCAAAAGGTGGAATTGTTACACCTCAAGGTGAGTTTTATAATTGTAAAAACCTGACATCTATCATTATTCCTAACCATGTCACAATAATAGGAGGTAATGCATTTATGTTTTGCCAAAAACTTGCATCAATAGAGATTCCAAATTCTGTAACACTAATTGGGGATGATGCATTTTTAGATTGCTACGATTTGGCTACAATAGAGTTGCCCAATTCAGTAACAACGATTGGTGAAAGTGCTTTCTCAAATTGTTCAGATTTAACTTCTATAGAGATACCTAATTCCGTAACTTCTATAGGCAAGTCTGCTTTTTATTATTGCAGTAATCTTACAACAGTAGAGATAGGGAATTCTGTTGACACAATAGGCCCTTCTGCGTTTGGTCGCTGTTCACGTTTAACATCGTTGACCGTATATGCAGAAACACCACCATCGTTAGGTAATAGCGTGTTTTATTCCGTTAATAAGACCATACCGGTTTATGTCCCTTGTGGAACTGCAAGTGCTTACCAAGTTGCAGATGGATGGAGTGAGTTCACAGATTATCGAGAAATGGGATGTTTAAGCTATGAAATTACCACTATAGCCAACCCAGCGATAGGTGGGACGGTAACAGGGGAGGGCATTTACAGTCCAGGTGATACATGTACGGTAACGGCTGTTCCTAACGAAGGCTATACCTTTGTTAATTGGACAATGAACGGTGTGCAGGTCTCAACAGAAGCTATTTATAGTTTTACTGTGACATATTCAAGAAATTTAGTGGCCAATTTTGTATTTAGCGGGAATATCATCTTTGATGATGCAAATGTTAAGGCTGTTTGCATTGCCCATTGGGATACTAATGGAGATGGAGAATTGAGTTATGTTGAGGCTGCTTTTGTGACGAGTTTGGGAAGTGTGTTCCAAAGTAATTCTTCAATTTCGTCATTTAATGAATTGCAATACTTTGTAGGATTGACTTTCATCGGTTATGGTACATTTCGTAATTGCTTTGGCTTGATTTCTGTTGAAATTCCCAATTCTGTGGTTTCTATTGGTGGCTCTGCATTTTATGGTTGTAGTGGCTTGACCGCCATAACTGTACATGCAGAAACACCTCCTTCGTTAGGTGGTAACGTGTTTTATGCTGTAAACAAGTCCATACCCGTTTATGTCCCTTGCGGAATGGCAGATGCTTATCAAGCTGCCAATGGATGGAGTGAATTTACCAATTTTCAGGAAATGGAATGCCTAAGTTACGAAATCACAGCCATAGCCAACCTAACAGAAGGCGGCACGGTGAATGGTGACGGCACCTACCAGCAAGGCCAGATTTGCATACTAACCGCCATCGCCAACGAAGGCTACACCTTCGTCAACTGGACAAAAAATGGCACAGTGGTATCCACGGAAGCCTCTTACAGCTTCACGGTAACAGAGAGCGCTACGTATGTGGCCAATTTCAGTTTAGATGCCTACCACTTCATCACCGCAGGCGCCTGGAGCACCGCAGCCAACTGGTTAGGCGGCGCAATGCCAGGAGCCACCGATGAAGTCTTCATCGATGCACCATGCCAACTCGACCAAAACGCGACAGTGGCCGCACTGACCGTTTCTAATGGCCAGTCGCTCACCCTGCAATCGGGCAAAACCCTTACTGTCACAGATGACATGACCAACACTGTAGCAGCAGGCTTGGTCATCGAGGACGGGGCGCAACTCGTTCACAACGTTGCCAATGTGCAGGCCACGGTACGGAAAGTCATCAGTCCATTCAATGGCACAAGCGATAGCTGGCATCTGATAGCTTTGCCGCTCACAGGAACCATCGGCGTGGATTCGGTGGTCAATCTGCTTGAAGGCGAATACGATTTGTATGCTTACGATGAGACAACGGCTTACTGGAAGAATCAGAAACACACGGAGAGCGGCTTCACCGAATTGGAGGTCACAAAAGGCTATCTCTACGCCCACCAACGAAGCCGATTTGTCAGGTTTCAATCTCGTTGGCAACCCCTTCCCTTGCAATGCCTATCTTGACAGGGAGTATTACGTATTGAGCACAGACGGCACAGACATCAACTCTGAAGCCATACCAGCCACCACGCCTATTCCGCCTTGCACGGCCGTGTTTGTGAAGGCTGTGGCTGAAGGCGAGACGGTGGTGTTTACACGGGTGGTGCAGTAGATGAGATTCCCTTTGGGAATGGAGTTTCCTGTTTTCGTTTTTAGCGGCGGCTTGTGGCGTTTACAATCCGTAGACGTTACTGGCCGCCGCCTTAAACATAAACCGTATTCCATTCCCGAAGGGAATCTGTTAATACCTGTCACATTGCTGCGCGAAATCCATGGATTCGGTTGCCCTGAAAGGATAACTCTACCACGGGGTGATGGAACGTATAACAGGCTGTTTGAACGAAAAATCCGGGCGGAATCGAACAAAAAATCATCGATTCCGCCCGGATTTTCATAAAATTTGGGCGGAATTGAAGAAAAAATCATCGATTCCGCCCGAAATTTTTTATCTTTGCAGCGAAAAAATAATCGTTATGGCTACCTTGATTGGAAGAAAAGAAGAAGCTGTGCTGTTGCGCGAATACATTAGCTCCAACCGACCTGAGTTCATAGGTCTCTACGGGCGACGGCGCGTTGGCAAGACCTTTTTGGTGAACCAACTGTTGCACGACCAACTGACATTTTCCGTTTCAGGCTTGCTTTACGGCAAAAAGTCGGAACAGATGGCTGCATTTCAAATTGCTTTGCGCGACCATGGCTATGAAAAACCTATCGGCAAGAGTTGGTTGGAAATGTTCTTTGCTTTGGAAGACCTGCTGACAAGCAAGTTGCGCCGAGGCAAACCTTGTGTCATCTTCATAGACGAGCTACCTTGCTTCGACCGAAAAGGTGGTGCTTTCGTCCGTGCCTTGGGACAGTTTTGGAACACATGGTGCTCGCTTCACGATGAAGTGAAACTCATCGTTTGTGGCAGTGCGACCTCATGGATGGTGCGCAACATCATCAATAACCGTGGCGGGCTTTACGGACGGCTCACCCACACCATGCACCTTGCTCCATTCACCCTGAAAGAAACGGAAGCCTACCTGAAAGCCAACGGCTTCCGCTGGACACGCCTGATGATTGCCCAAACCTACATGACTTTCGGTGGCGTGCCCTATTATCTCAGCCTGCTGCGCAACGACGAAAGCCTTGCGCAAAACATCGACAGGCTTTGCTTCAGCCGCAAAGGGGAATTGGTTGCCGAATACGAAATGCTCTATAAGTCGTTGTTCGATAACGAGAACCCTTATCTGCAAATCATCAGCCAACTGGCCGACAATAAGTCGGGCTTGACGCGGGTCGAATTGGCAGAGAATTTGGGCGTGGCTGACAACGGACATCTCACAGAGCAATTGGAAGACCTTGAAAACTGCGACATCATCCGACGTTATTATGTCCGCGAGAAGAAAATCAAATCAACAGGCAGCATTTTTCAACTCATCGACTTCTTCACCTTGTTCCACCTCACTTTTGCCGCAAAGCAATTTGAGAATGGACAGTATTGGCAGCACCATCTTGGCACACCCATCCTCAACACATGGTATGGTCACGCCTTCGAGCGACTTTGCATGGCGCATATTCCGCAAATCAAGAAGGCGCTCAAAATCGACGGCATCGGCACGGAATATTATTCTTGGCGTAGCAAGTCGAAAGAGACAAAAACGCAAATTGACCTCATCATTGAACGCGCCGATAGGATGATAAATGTCTGTGAAATCAAATACAGCGAAGGCCAATACCTTTTGGATAAGGAGGAAGCCGACAACATCAGGGTGCGTTGGACGACCTTTGTTGAGCAGACGGGCACCCAATGCGGCATTTTTCCAACGCTGATTACCACCAACGGAACCACTGAAAACAGCTATGCCTCGGAAATGGCTTTCAAGCTCACCTTGGCTGACCTGTTTGAATAGAATATAGAAACCCCAAATTCAAAACAATATGCCAAAAAAGAAAAAAATAGAAAACAAACTGAGCACCTTCACCAGCGTGATACTGGGCATCTTTGCCGACCAGCCTTTCCGACCGAAGAACTACAAGCAGGTCTGCAAAATCATGGGCATCAAGGACCAGGCTGGGAAAGATGTGGTGTATAAGCTCCTTGTCGAATTGAAAGACAAAGGCTTGTTGCAAGAAGCGAGGCCTTACAGTTATGTGATGAGTCCCGAAGGCATGGCGCAGTTCGGGCCTAAGACGAAGTATGTGGAGGGTACCGTGGAGATGAAGTCGACGGGCAAGGCATACGTGGTGCGCGACGACGGCGAAGGCGAGGACATCTTCATCGCGGCCCAGGACACCTACAAGGCACTGCATGGCGACCGCGTGCGCGTGGCCATGTTCCCGAAGCGCAACAACAGCAAGCCCGAAGGCGAGATTGTGGAAATATTGGAACGCCGCCACACCGAGTTTGTGGGCGTGCTCACCATCTCCCATGGCTATGTCTTCGTTCGTCCCGATGTCGACTGGATGCCGGTGGACATTTTCATCCCACGCGGCGACCTCAACGGTGCAAAAGACGGCATGAAAGTCATAGTTCATCTCGTCGATTGGCCCGACGGCTCGGGCAATCCTTTTGGAGAGATTGTCCGCGTGCTCGGTAAGCCTGGCGAGAACGATGTCGAAATGGAAAGCATTTTGGCCGCCCATGAATACCCGATAGAGTTCCCAGAAGAAGTTGAAAAAGAAGCAGATAGGATTCCCATCACAATTGGTAGGGACGAAATCAAGAAGCGCCGCGACTTCCGCAAGGTGTTCACCGTCACCATCGACCCAGTCGACGCCAAGGACTTCGACGACGCCATCAGTTTGCAGAAACTGCCCAACGGTCATTGGGAACTGGGCGTCCACATCGCCGATGTGTCGCACTATGTGAAGAAAGGCTCTGCTATCGACCAAGAGGCTCTCGACCGCGGCACTTCGGTTTACCTTGTCGACCGCACCATTCCCATGTTGCCTGAAAAACTCTGCAACAACGTCTGCTCGCTGCGTCCCAACGAGGAAAAGCTGACTTTCTCGGTCGTCTTCGAAATGGACGACGATGCCAAGATTTACGACCATTGGATTGGCAAGACCATCATCAAATCGTGCCGCCGTTATACTTACGAGGAGGTGCAAACCATGATTGAAGGCGGTGAGGGCGACTACAAAGATGAAATCCTGACTTTCAACAGCTTGGCCACCAAACTCCGCGAGCAACGCATGGCGGCAGGCAGCATCAATTTCCACTCGGAGGAGGTGCGTTTCATCCTCGACGAGAACAAGAAACCTATCGATACCTACGTGCGCGTGCAGAACGAGTCGCATGAGCTCATTGAGGACTTCATGCTGTTGGCCAACCGCACTGTGGCCGAAACCTTCGGCAAACCTGAAAGCAAATGGCACAACAATACTTTCGTTTACCGTATCCACGATGAACCTAATCCCGAGAAACTCAACAAATTCATGTTGCTGATTTCGCGCTTGGGCTACACCATGGATCTCAGTAGCCGTGACAAATTGGTGCGTTCCTACAACAAACTCTTCGAGGATGTGGAGGGCAAAGGCGAGAAGAACCTCATCGAGACGGTGGCGGTGCGTACCATGGCCAAGGCCGTCTATTCGACCGACAACATCGGACACTACGGCTTGGCTTTCGACTACTACACCCATTTCACCTCGCCCATCCGCCGCTATCCCGACCTGATGGTTCACCGACTGATAGAAAGGTATCTCATTGAAGGCCAAGGCTCGGTCAACAAGAAGGAATACGAAGAGATGTGCGAACACTCCAGCGAAATGGAAAAGCAAGCCGAGGAAATGGAACGCCAATCCATTAAGTACAAACAAGCTGAATACCTGCAAGATAAGATTGGTCAGGTATTCGAAGGCTTGGTGTCAGGTGTCAGCAAATGGGGCCTGTTTGTCGAGCTGAAAGGCAACAAATGCGAGGGTTTGGTACGCTACGAAGACCTCCCCGGCGACTATTACTATTTGGACGACGACAATTTCCGCGTCATCGGTCAGGAAACAGGTCGCGTCATCCAATTGGGCGACGAAGTGCGCATCCGCGTGAAGGCCGTCGACCTTTTCAAACACAAGATGGACTTCGAGATGCTGGCCGACACGCTGCCCAAGAAGGCAAAACGCAAGAAACGTTGATAGGAATCAGCCTCCCATAAATAAAATTGTTTACTTTTGCATCGATTTTAAAACGAACGAAAATGAAGAAAAGAAGCATTTTAGTGATGATGGCCCTGTTGGCCGTGATTGTAGCGACTCTTGTGGGTTGCGCGAAAGAGTACACCTTGCGTGTTTCCACCCAAAACCTTTGGTTTGGCTTGGATGCTGGTACACAGACCATTGAGCTGACCGCAAACTGCAAATGGACCATCAGGCAAAATGAAGAAGCCGATTGGTACACGATAAGCACGATGAGCGGTGAAAATGATGCTACCATCACCGTCACCGTCAAGGCTTTAGGCGATGCCGATTACCGTGGCGCGTCGTTTGTCATCCTGTCGCCTGGCGGACACGTTTACCGTACCATCTTTGTCTCGCAAAATAAGCTCGATTTCGACGGCATGATCAACAAAATCTTCGGAGTCATGAGTTTGGAGCACTGGAATACGGACTTTTATGGCCAAATCATCGAGGAATCCTACAAACACAGGATTTATGACCCTTACGACACCACGAAGGGCTACCTGATGTATTTCCTTGAAGACGGCAAAGGCGTGCAGCGCGACCGCCACAACGACACGGCCGTTTATTATGAGTTCACCTACGAGTACAACCCTGTCAATCAGATTCTTCACATTGAATTCGAGACCGTTTCGGATGCTACTGAGGATTACGATGCCCATGTGCTGACGGCCAGTGATTCGCTGTATCGGTTCATTCACGAATACAAGCCCAACTGGTGGGAGCGCGCCGATATGCGTAAGGTGGGCATCTTCGAGCCCCAAGAAAGAGGTGCTTTGATGCAAAAGGCCAGAAAGCGCAAGGCTGGCGAACCGATATTCCAATTTTGATGATGTGTTTTATAACGAATAGACCAATGAAAGCAAAACATCTGATTTTTATCGTATTCGTCCTGTCATTGTTAGGACTCTCCAGTTGTGTCAAGGATTACAGCCTTTTTGTGTCGACACAAGACCTTAGATTCGGTTTGCAAGCTGAAAGCCAGACCGTTATCGTCAATGCCAATTGCAAATGGAAGGTGACCAAAAACGATGATGCCGACTGGTACACCATTTCGCCCATGTCGGGCAGGGCCAAAGACAGTGTCATCACCGTGACCGTCAACGATTACCCGAACGGCGATTTCCGTGGCTCTTCATTTGTCATCAGTTCACCTGGCGGACACGTTTACCGGACAGTTTTCGTTTCGCAAAACAAGGTGGATTTCTACAGCATGGTCAACAAGGTTTTCGGTTTGATGAATCGGGAAAAATGGTACACCGACTATTATGACCAGATGATAGAAGAATCATACGAACTTCTCGAATTTGATCCTTACGATACTGCGGCGGGCTATCAGATGTATTTCCTCGAAAATGGCGTAGGCGTGCAACACGACCATCCTCACGAATTGTATTTTGAGTTCACCTACAACTACAATCCTGTCGACCAGATACTTCACATTGAGTTTGAGACGGCTAATGATACCGTTGAAGCTTATGATGCCTTAGTGTTGACCGCCAGCGACTCCTTGTATCGGTTCTTCCATGAATACCAGCCCCACCAGTTTGAACGTGGCGACATGCGGAAGATAATGGACTTCAATCCGGCGGAAAAGGCAGATTTGTTGCGGAAAGCCCAGAAACGCAAGGGCGGCGAAGGGATATTTATGGATTAATGTCACAAAAACTGATCCGATATATTGCCCTTTACGGTGTCGGCGTTTATCTGTTGGCGCTGCTCGTTATCAGCTTGGTGTTCCACGAATACGCCCTGCAATTGAAATGGATGCTGTGGGGAATAGGAGAAGTCTTGTTCTTCTTTGTGCTGACCACCGTGTTTTATCTGCGTTGGAAAAACGACGCGCCTAAACAATTTTGGCTCAAGGTGTTTTGGGTGGCATTGGTCATACGTTTGCTTTATGTCATCCTGACCTATTTCTATTTCAAGCACACGATGGGTTTCCCCTTTGACGTTCCGGGCGATGGTGTGGGTTATTATAATAGGAGTGTGCGACTGTCGCGATACATCCGGAGAGGCGATTTCGGCTTTGTCGTCAATTTTCTGAAAGGCTATTCGATGGGTTTCTCCGACCACGGCTATCTGATTTGGCTCATTTTCTTGCATACTTTGTTCGGGCGGGGTGTATTGGTGGCAAGGGTTTTCAAGGTCTTGATGAGTGCCTATTTGTGCATCGTGGTCTACAAGTTGGCCTCCCGAACCTTCGGCGAGCGCTCGGGTCGATTGGCCGCCGTGATGTGTGTTTTCATGCCCATTCTGATACAACTGACGGGGATGCACACCAAGGAAATGGAGTTGATTTTCCTTTCCATCTTTGCCCTCGAACGCATGGATTACCTCATTCGGAGCAAGAAATACACCTTCTGGAACATCTTGTTTCCCATCTTGTTGATAGGCATGTCCTTCGGTTTCAGGACGGTGGTCGGCATGTGCCTTATTTTCGCGTTTTTGGTGTTCATCATCCTTTCGCCTAACGATTTGGTGAGCAGAAAAGCCAAGATTATCACACTGTCGGCAACGGTGGCGGTTTTCTTGTTTTTTCTTTTCACTGCGGTGGGTAGCGAGATGAAAATCATCTACAGGATAAATTTCAGCGGCACGGACTATATGGCCAAAAAATATGAGAAGATGGGGTTGAAATATGGTGAGTTGACCAAGAGCAAGTACCTGTTTCCCGGGGCATTTGTCTTGCCTTTGTCGCCTATGGTGGAAGTGTCGCCCGACCACAACAAAATGATTCACGGCAGCACTTATATCAAGAACTTTTTGGCGTTTTTCGCGATGTTGTCCATTGTGATTGCCATAAGGCAGAAAAAGTGGCGCGATTTCAGCCTCATTGGGACTTACGAGCTGTCTTATTTGGCCATTATCATGTTCACTTTTACTTCCAATTCGGAGCGGTATCATGAACCGGCCATACCTTTGATTATAGTCATGGCCGCATACGCCATGACCCATTTGCGGCATAGGGACTTGAAACTGTTTTATGTGTATTGTGGTTTGCTGGTTGTGGCTTTATTCGCTTGGAACTGGATGAAGCTGGCGGCGCGGGGATTGGTTTGATTTGGAAAAAAGGTCATAAAAATGAGCACTAAACTTCTTCGACATATTGCGTTCATAGGCGTTGGCTTGTATTTGGTGGCCTTGCTGACGATAAGCATGGCGTTCAGAAGCTATGCCTTGCAATGGAAATGGGTGCTTTGGGGCATTGGAGAGGTCTTGTTTTTCTTCGTCTTGACTACCGTTTTTTATCCCCGATGGAAACACGACGAGCCGAAAAAGTTTTGGCGCAAGGTGTTTTTTACGGCCTTGGCTATCAGGGCGGTATATGCCGTCGTGATGTGCTATTATTATTATTTGGAGACTGGGATTGGCTTTGAATATGGTGCCGGCGACAGCATTTGGTACCATCCGACGGGAGTTTTTTTGTCGCGGTGCCTGCGGAGTGGATATGTTTCTTACATTTTTGCGTATCTGAATGCCTATACGATGGGCTTTTCCGACCAAGGTTACTTGCTTTGGTTGACGGTGGTTTATGCCATTTTTGGCCGCAGTTGGTTGGTGCCGAGGTTGTTCAAGGCCTTGATGCACGCTTATTTGTGCATTGTGGTATGGAAATTGGGTTCGCGGACGTTCGGCGAGCGCACGGGTCGGTTGGCTGCCGTGATGTGTGTATTCATGCCCATCCTGATACAAACCTGTGGTCTGCACACCAAAGAGGCGGAGATGATTTTCCTTTCCATCCTCGCCCTTGAGCGCATGGATTATCTTATCCGAAGCAAGAAATACACCTTTTGGAACATACTGTTTCCTATCATTTTAACAGCCTTGACTTTCGGTTTTCGCACCATCATTGGCATGTGCCTGATTTTCGCGTTTTTGGTGTTTGTTGTCGTGTCGTCAAAGGGATTGGTAGGCAAAAAAGGCAAAATCATCACGGTTTCAGCTATTGCAGTGGTGTTTTTGGTCTTTCTGTTCTCTCCAGTGGGCAACGAAATGGGTAATATTTACCGAATGAAATTCACCGATTTGACCTATCAATCAGAGAGGTACGACTCTTTGGGCATGAAGCACAGCGAATTGGCCCAAAGCTGGATTTTGGCTCCGGGAGCTTTTGTGTTGCCCTTGTCGCCTATGGTGGAGGAGAGTCCCGACCACAACAAGATGATTCATGGCAGCACCTACGTGAAGAATTTCTTGGCGTTTTTTGCCATGTTGGCCATCGTAATCGCTTTTCGGCAGAAAAAGTGGCGCGATTTCAGCCTAATTGGTGCTTACGAACTGTCGTATTTGGCTTTGATTATGTTTTCTTTTGCCGCCAATTCGGAACGCTACCATGAGCCAGCCATACCTTTATTAATACTTATGGCTGCCTATGCGATGACTCATTTACGACGTAAAGACTTGAAAATCTTCTATATATACTGTATTGTCCTATTCATTGCATTGATAGCCTGGAACTGGCTGAAATTGTCGGCGCGGGGCTTGGTTTGAAAAAATTCTTTGAAAATATGTTGCGGTTCGCCAAAAAGATGTATCTTTGCAGCCGCAAAGGGTACCTTGCCCGAGTGGTTAGGGATCGGTCTGCAAAACCGGGGACGGCGGTTCGAGTCCGCCAGGTACCTCAAAAGCCTGCTGAGTTTCGGCGGGCTTTTTTTGTGTTTGTACATTTTTTACTATTTTTGCAGCTTGTTTTTAACTCAACTGACCTATGACAAACCCAGAAGAAAAAGTAACGGAAAAGAAATCGCTCAATTTCATTGAAGCGAAAGTGGAAGAAGACCTTGCTAACGGCAAGAACGGCGGACGTGTGCAAACGCGCTTTCCCCCAGAGCCTAACGGTTACCTCCACATCGGCCACGCCAAGGCCATCTGCCTCGATTTCGGCATTGCCGCGCAACATGGCGGCGTGTGCAACCTGCGCTTCGACGACACCAACCCCACCAAGGAGAACATGGAGTATGTCGACGCCATCAAAGAGGACATTCAATGGCTTGGCTACCAGTGGGGTAACGAATACTATGCTTCCGACTACTTCCAGCAACTTTGGGATTTTGCCATAGAATTGATTAAAAGAGGTAAGGCCTATATTGACGAGCAAAGTTCGGAAGAGATTGCCGCACAGAAAGGCACTCCGACGCAACCAGGCGTGGAAAGCCCTTACCGCAACCGCCCGATTGAAGAATCACTCGACCTGTTCCACAAGATGAACAACGGCGAGATTGGCGAGGGCAAGATGGTGCTTCGTGCCAAAATTGACATGGCCAACCCGAACATGCACTTCCGCGATCCGATCATCTATCGCGTCGTGGATACGCCTCATCACCGCACGGGCACCAAGTGGCACGCCTACCCGATGTACGACTTCGCCCACGGGCAAAGCGACTATTTCGAGGGCGTCACCCACTCGCTCTGCACTTTGGAGTTTGTGGTGCACCGTCCGCTGTATGACCTGTTCGTCGACTGGCTCAAGGAAATCCGTGGCGAAGGCGACAACATGGACGACAATCGTCCACGCCAAACCGAGTTCAACAAACTGAACCTCAACTATATCCTTTTGAGCAAGCGTAACCTGCTCGTTCTCGTCAATGAGGGTTTGGTGAGCGGCTGGGACGACCCGCGTATGCCCACGATTTGCGGTTTCCGTCGCCGTGGCTACACTCCGAGCGGCATCCACAAGTTCATTGACAAAATTGGTTACACGACTTATGATGCTCTGAACGACTTTGCCCTGATGGAGAGTGCCATCCGTGAAGACCTCAACGCCACTGCTACCCGTGTGGCCGCTGTGGTCAATCCGGTGAAATTGGTCATCACCAACTATCCTGAAGGACAGATTGAAGAAATGGATGCCATCAACAATCCTGAAGACGAGAGCGCAGGCAGCCACAAGATTGCCTTCAGTCGTGAGCTTTGGATTGAAAAAGAGGACTTTATGGAGGACGCTCCGAAGAAGTATTTCCGCATGACCCCTGGCAACGAAGTGCGTCTGAAGAACGCCTACATCGTGAAATGCACGGGCTGCAAGAAGGACGAAAACGGTGAGGTAGTGGAAGTTTATGCCGAATATGACCCTGACACCAAGAGCGGTCTGCCTGGTGCCAACCGCAAGGTGAAAGGTACCATCCACTGGGTGAGCTGCGAGCGTTGCCTCGAAGCCGAGGTGCGCATGTACGACCGTCTCTGGAAAGTGGAGAACCCCCGCGACGAACTCGCCCGTCTGCAAAACGAAGGCAAGACTTCATTAGAAGCCATGAAGGAGATGATGAACCCCAACTCGTTGGAAATCCGTCCAGTGTGCTACGTGGAGGAATTCTTGGCCGATGCCAAGCCGCTTGACCACTTCCAGTTCCAGCGCATTGGCTATTTCACCGTTGACAAGGACAGCACGGCAAATCATTTGGTCTTCAACCGCACCGTGGCTTTGAAGGACACTTGGGCTAAGACAATGTAATTTGTAATCATCTTGAATTCATTGTTTTGTGGGGACGGCGTGCACACTGTCCCCAATTTTTTTGTGGTTTCGCTATTGTCAAAATTGGTTTTCGTTTTTGGCAGGGGTTCCATTGTATTCCACCGCCTGCTTAATATCCATCGTCCCTACGGGACTTGGGAACCTCGTATAGGTGACAGGATATTAAGCAGGTGGTGGAGCCTTGCGGAACCTGAAAAACAACCAATACAGATTGGAAAACCCAATAGGGAGTATGGCGTTATTGTGCTGAAACACCAAAAGCAGCCAAGTAACCCACAATTTGTGGGCGCAGCAAAAGTAAATCTTCTTCAATCACTTTCCAAACAATGTCTTTTTCCACTTGATGATAACCGTGTATGAGGAAGTTTCTCATGCCTGTAATTTGTCTCCAAGGTGTTTCTGGATGATTCTCTCTAAATTCCAAGGTTAGCATATTGGCAGCCTCACCGATAATCATAATGTTGTAAACCACAGCATGATAACGCATACGGTCTGCCACAAAAGCATCCATGTCATCATTTCCTACGTATTGGAAAATGGTATCAATGGCCTCTAAAATATCGGTTAGGCGTTTAGGATCTTTGCTCGGTTCTCTCATAGATTAATATTTTGTCGCGGTCGGCACTTTCTTTCGCGAAAGGCAATAGACCTCCGACGGTGATTAAATCTACCTCACAACCCAAAAGGTCTTTCAAGTCTTCATACATGCCACCCAATGTGAAAAGGCTGAAATGTTGCGACTTGTCAGGCACAAAAAGAATATCCACGTCGCTCTGCGAAGTCTGTTCGCCTCGTGCGTATGAGCCAAAAAGCCATGCTTTCAGAACGGGCTGAGTCCTGAGATAATCGGCAATGACTTTTATCATGTTTTTTGTGCTCATCGGAGAAATTGGATTTCATTTCGAATGCAAAAATACCATAATTCTTTGAATCAAACCATGTTTGGTATTGAAAAATTAGCATTTCTTTACTTACGACATCAATTTCTCATTATGTATATGCCTCTCCCTATCACGCAAAGTCTTCTTCTCCATGTTCTTAGCAAAGGCTTCAGTAAGGTCCACGCCAGTCTGGTTGGCTAAACAGAGCAACACCCAAAGAATGTCGGCCATTTCATCGGCCATATTGCGGTTTTTGTCCGATTCTTTGAACGATTGCTCGCCGTAGGTGCGGGCGATGATGCGGGCCAATTCGCCGACTTCCTCGGTCAGCAAGGCCATATTGGTCAGTTCGCTGAAATAACGCACGCCGTAAGTCTTAATCCATTCGTCAACGGCGGTTTGGGCTTCTTTTATGGTCATGATGATGTTCTCCGTTGCGAGCAGGGACTGTCGTCGCCTGCTTGTGTTAGGGTCGTCCTTTCAGGACTTTGGCGGCACACTGGGGAACCCCGTAAGTGTGACAGCACATCAGGTAGGCGGTGTAAACCCCTGCCGATAATACGGTGTAAAATCTTCATTCCATTGAAGATTTTCAATCGAATTTCTTCATTTCATTGAAGATTTTAGATTTTTTCAAAGGCTTTTACTTCGCCGTTGCGCTCTTCAATCAGGTCAATCTCCTGCCCGGAATAGGTGCGCCAGAAATAATACTCCGCCCGATGATGCAGGTTGTCATTCATCTTTATACGTTCCGAAATCAGGAAATTCTCCCAAAGAGCGCCAACATCCTGCCTGAGCGCAAGCGGGCGGAAGTCGCCGATGATGGCATTGCGGATACCATTGTCGTAGAAATACCATTTGCCCGCCTTGCTGACTTCCTTTCTTGGATTATTAGAAAAGGCCGGAAGCCGGTAAATGACGAAGGTTTTGGTCAGCAAATCCAAGTATTTCTCAACTGTGTTGCGGCTCAACGCCAACTGCCGCCCCAATTCTTCATACGACACTTCGCTACCCATTTGAAAGGCTACCAACCGAAGCAAATTGAACATCTTTCCAGAGTTTTTGATGCCGTCTAAGGTGAGGATGTCTTTCAGCAGATACGACTGCGCCAGTTCCGAAAGATAGACCTGCTTACGCTCGAAATCTGGAATGGAAAGCAGTTCGGGATAACCGCCGTAAACAAGGTGTTCGTCCAAATCAAGCAGCAGTTGCGCCACTGGCTGTTGCGAAAGCAACTCACCCACCGACAAAGAGGAAAGACGGAAAGTGGTGGAACGCCCTACCAAAGGCTCACCGGTCTGGTTGCGCAAATCGAAAGAAGAAGAACCCGAAACCAACACACGGATACCTTCCACCTCGTCCACAATGAGTTTCAGAATCTTGCCAATGTCAGGGATACTTTGCGCCTCATCAATGACGAGCAGGTTTGTTCCGCTCAAAAGTTGGCGATAATGTGAGGCTGTTCGAGTGCTAAACATCTCTTCTGTCAGGGCATCTTCTCCGTTCAGAAAAAGAACCTTGCCTTTGAATTGTTCAATCAATTGCTTGATTAACACTGTTTTGCCAACTCTTCTTGCTCCAAACACCAACATCACCTTGTTCGGTTGCATGGAAGTCCCAATCACTTCTTTCAATGCTCTTTGTATCATGGTTTGATCGTTTTTACTCCGCAAAAATACAAAAATCTTCATTCAATTGAAGATTTTCAATCGAATTTCTTCATTTCATTGAAGATTTTAAAATAAATGGCAGAGAAAACCCAACTTGATTCATGCCATCAACTTCTCATTCCTCAAATGCCGCTCCCTATCCCGCTGTGTCTTTTTCTCCATATTCTTGGCAAAAGCATCGGTGAGGTCAACGCCGGTTTGGTTGGCAAGGCAAATCAGCACCCAAAGGATGTCGGCCATTTCGTCGCCAAGGTCGCGGTTCTTGTCCGATTCCTTGAAGGATTGCTCGCCGTATGTGCGGGCGATGATGCGGGCCAATTCGCCGACTTCCTCAGTCAGCAAGGCCATGTTGGTCAGTTCGTTGAAATATCTCACGCCGTAAGTCTTAATCCATTCATCGACGGCGTTCTGGGCTTCCTTTATCGTCATTTTTCGTTGGTTTGATGGGGTAAAATTAGTTGATTTTTCGTTTCGTTGGCTCAATTCAGACAATAATCTTAATTTTGCGGCATTAATTGAAGTAATGAAAGCCAAATTGTTGCTCATAGCGTCGTTATTCCTTCTGTTGTCGCAAATCGTTGTGGCTCAGGAGCAAGACACCGTGCAACGCAAGAAAACCCGCATCCATATCGAGCATTATGATGTGGCCACGTTCTCCAAAAGCATGGGCGACATGCAACGGCTCATTGGTCATGTGAAGATGCGTCACGATTCGGCCTATTTCTTCTGCGACTCGGCCTATTTCTTCGAGAAAACCAATAGTTTCAACGCTTTTCAGAATGTGCACATCATCGTCAACGATAGCGTAGAAATCTTCAGCGACTTGCTTGATTATGATGGCAATACGCGCTTTGCCGAGTTTTTCGATAATGTGAAACTGATGGACGACTCCACGACCTTGCTCACCGAATACCTCACTTATGACCGCAACTTGCATCTGGCATGTTATCCCGACAGCGCGACCACCTATCGAGGCGATAAGACTCTCATCAGTTGCATTGGCTATTACCGCGACGACCTCAAGGAGTTTTCGTTTTTCGAGAAGGTGGAAGTGACCAGCCCGAAATATCAGATGTACACTGATACTTTATATTATAACACGGACATCGAGAAGATGTGGTTCGAAGGTCCGACCACCATCATCAATAAGGAGAACGTTTTGGAAGGGACACACGGCTATTATCTTGTCGATGAGGATTTTGTGTACCTCGACGAACGGCCTTTCATGTACAACGAAAACCAGCAGATACGTTCTGATTCCATTTTCTATGATCGTAATATAGGCTTGGCTCAGGCCTACAGCCAGGTGGATATGATCGACACTTCGTACAAAATCATCATGCGCGGCGATTATGCGGAGATGTGGGAGAATAAAGGCCTTTCTTTTGCTACCGACAGCGCTTATGCCATCAGTTACGACGGCGGCGATTCGCTTTACATCCACGGCGACACGCTGTTCATGTATTTCGACAAGCAGAAGGAAGAAGCCAAGAAACTCATCGCCCGCCGCAACGTGCGCTTCTTCAAGTCGGACTTGCAGGGCAAATGCGACACGCTCACCTATTTGGTGGAAGATTCCATCATACGAATGCGCGTGGAACCGATTCTTTGGGCCGAGGACAGCCAAATGACGGGCACCGATATCGATATCAAAGTCAAGGAAAACTCAGTGGAATGGGTGCTGCAAAAAGGCAATGCTTTCATCATTTCACAAGATACCATTGAGGGTTTCAACCAAATCAAAGGCACGGACATTACCTCGCATTTCAAGGAGGGCGACATCCATCACGTCAATGTGGACGGTGAAAAGGCCGAGACAATTTATTGGATTCGTGACGATGAGGGCGGACTTATCGGCATCGATGTGTCAAACTCTGAAACGATGGTTATCGAGATGGAGAACCAGAGCGTTTCTATCATCAAATCGTTCAAGGCCATTTCGGAAACCATGTATCCTGAAACTGATTTAAGCGAAAGCAATCGTTACCTGCAAGGCTTCAAGTGGCACGAGGAGGCTCGCCCCAAGGACAAGGACGACATCTTCCGCCGCATTGAGACCGGAATGCCGCAATCTGCACCCGAAGCCACGCCTGAAGAAACGATAACGGAAACTCCTGCAGAAACAGAAACCGAGATTCAAGAGGAACAGCCGAGAAGGCACAGACCAAGAAAAGCAAACAACAACGATTAATACATAAATAATATGAAAAAACTCATCCTAATCCGTCACGGAGAAAGTGAATGGAACAAATTGAACCTCTTTACGGGGTGGACCAATGTGGACCTTTCGGAAAAAGGCGTCCAAGAAGCCATTGAGGCTGGTAAAGTGCTGAAAGAGAACGGCTACAAGCCAGAAATCTGTTTCACTTCTTATTTGAAACGCGCCATCAAGACCTTGAACTTGGCTCTTGAAGCCATGGACATGGACTGGTTGCCTGTGTATAAATCATGGAGACTGAATGAGAAATCGTATGGCCAGCTGCAAGGCTTGGACAAGAAAATGACCGCCGAGAAATATGGCGACGAGCAAGTGCGCCTGTGGCGCCGCGCCTTCGATGTGCGTCCGCCCGCGCTTGACATGAACGACCCCAAGAGTCCCCGCATGGATCCGCGCTATGCTGAACTCACCGACGAGCAAATCCCGCTCACCGAGGCACTTTGCGACACCATCGAGCGTGTGATGCCTTACTACGAGAACAACATTATGAAGGCCTTCGAGACCCACGACCAAGTGCTGGTCGTTGCCCACGGCAACAGCCTGCGCGGCGTGGTAAAAGTATTGAAAGGCATGAGCAACGATGAAATCATCGCCTTCAACATCCCGACGGGCATCCCGTATGTCTTCGAGTTTGACGACAACATGAAGTTGCAAAAGGATTTCTTCCTAGGAGATCCTGAGAAGGTGGCTGCGCTGATGGCTGCCGTCGCCAATCAGGGGAAGGCGAAGTAAAGGAAACAAATTTACCACAAATCTATTACAAATATGAATCGGTTGGCAAGGGACTTCCTCGTCGACCGATTATTTTATAGTCTATTTATGTAAAATTTGTGTCAGATTTGTTTCCGAAAAGTTAGAATATATAATTGAATCCAACGAAAATCTTGACCTTTTCGCCATCGCGCGGGTCAAGGGCGCGACCTGCATCCACGCCGAGAATCATGTTGCGGTTCATGATGATTTTCAGGCCAGCACCAGCAGCCATGTGGACACCTTCCTTATTGCCGCTATACAACTCAACACCCTCAATTTCAGCTTCCTTCAATTCCTGTTCGCGGAAAGGCTGGATAATCATACCTGCATCGAAGAAAGGTGACAAAGCCAACTGCCAGTTTTGGTTGATGAACTGGAAATCAAGGAAATGCCAACGCAGCTCGGCGTTACCCAGCAAAAAGCCATCGCCCAGCACGCCGTTACGGTTCACGCCACGCATGGTCACCACGCCGCCCAAACCTTCGGTGTACATCTTTTGGAAGAAAGGCGTGTTGATGTTGTTGATCATATACCAAGGTGTGCTGCCAGCAATCTTATGCTGCACGCCCAAACGATAGGCAAAAGTCAGTTTGTCCTTGTAAATCGGGACATAATGTCTCCAAATGAAGGTCTGTATCAGGGCGTTGTACCCGTTGCCATCGAAGAAGTCGGAGGAGCCGGTGAGGGTGTATTCCGCATAAATGCCTTTCGATGGGTCGCTGTTGTGGTCGCGGCTGTCATAAATCATTCCGAGGCGCACTTGGCCGATGTTGCCGCCATTTTTCTCGTTTTCTTTGATGATGCCGGTATTCACATAGTTGGTATACAAGGTCTGCTGACCCTCATAACCCACGAGGTTGAGGCTGTCGGTCTTTACATTGTAATAGGCAAGTCCGACGACCCAGTTAAGGTTGGGCACATGGAAAAAAGTACGTTGCATGGATCCAACAAAGCGGAGCGTGTTACGCTTGATGTAGTGGTAACCGCTCTTGTAGTCGATAATATCCTCATTGGCAGCGAGGTTAGGGTCGAACAAGCTGGCCTCATAACCGTTGAAACCGAAGAACTCAAATTTTTTCGAGTAGTTGTAAGTGAGGTCGAAGAAGAGCTTGGTGTCTTTGATCAGAAAAGGCATGTCGGCGTAGAAGCGGAACACGCCTGAGCCTTTCGTGTAGCGCGACACCTCCACGTTGAACTTGTAGTTGTAGCGCGGATAGCGTGAGCCATCGCCGAAGTTGAAGAAGTCGACACAGGCACCATATTGGAAGCCCAAATCACTGTCGAAGCCCAAAACGGGCAGCGGACCGATGTTCCAGCCTGTCTTGATGATTTCACCTTTTTCGTTGTAAACCTTTTCTTTCTTGGCTTTCTTTTCTTGTGCGAAACCGCCCGCAGCCAACAGCAGGGCAAGCATGAGGAGTAGGGATTTCTTCATATTTTATGTAGTTAAGAATTTGCAAAAATATGGATTTTCTCCGAGCGGCGAGATAATTAATGCTATTTTTGCCGCATTATTTGAAGAAGAATGAGTTTCATTGAACTTCTGCTGATAGCCGTTAGCCTGTCAATGGATGCCTTTTCGGTCTCGATTTGCAAGGGTCTGACCACGAAAAGGTTTTCTTGGCGTATGGCTTTGGTTTGTGGACTTTGGTTTGGTTTGTTCCAAGCCTTGATGCCCATTGTCGGCTATTTCTTGGGGGCGCAATTCGAGAGTTTTATCCATTTTTATGCCCATTGGATTGCTTTCGGCTTACTTTTCCTCATAGGGGCTAACATGATTCGAGAGGCCGTTTGGGGCAAAAAAGAGGAGGGTGAAAACAATAATTCCTTGGATTTCAAGACCATGTTCCTTTTGGCTATTGCCACCAGCATCGATGCCTTAGCCGTGGGAGTTTCGTTCGCCTGCATCCAAGTCAGACTTTGGTCATCGGTGCTGCTTATCGGCCTGACAGCCTTTCTTTTCTCGGTCTTGGGCGTGAAAATCGGCAATGTCTTTGGCTCTAAATACGAAAAATCAGCTGGGGTTGTTGGTGGTATCATATTGATTCTCATCGGATTGAAGTTTCTTTTGGAGCATCTCGGGATAATCAGTTTTTGAGCAGAGAGAAAAAACTGGATAACAAATTGCACACCATATCAAAAAAATATGTAATTTTGCGGCGCAAAACGGTTCGGGATGTAGCGCAGCCCGGTAGCGCGCTTCGTTCGGGACGAAGAGGCCGCAAGTTCGAATCTTGTCATCCCGACTTTGTCACACCAGTCTGAGAATCAGGCTGGTTTTTTCATAATGCCTATGAAACAAAACATCGAAATCATGGCTCCAGTAGGCTCGTATGAAGCCTTGGCAGCCGCCATACAAGCCGGTGCAGGAAGCGTTTATTTCGGCATAGGCAAACTCAATATGCGCTCGCGTTCGGCGAAGAATTTCACGCTTGACGACCTGCGTCAATTAGTCGAAACCTGCAGCGAGAACGGCGTAAAGAGTTATGTCACAGTCAATACGGTGATTTACGATGAGGAAATGGAGGAGATGCACCAACTGTTGGATGCCATCAAGGCCAACGGCATCTCGGCCATTATCGCCTCCGACCAAAGCGTCATCCAATATGCCCGGCAAATTGGCGTTGAGGTACACATGTCTACGCAATGCAACATCACCAACCTTGAGGCTGTGCGCTACTATTCGCAGTTCGCCGACGTGATGGTGACTGCCCGAGAGTTGAACATCGACCAAGTTCGTTATATCACAGAACAAATTGAGAAACAGCAGATTCGTGGCCCGAAGGGAGAATTGGTGCGCATCGAGGTGTTTTGCCACGGGGCCTTGTGCATGGCCATTTCGGGCAAGTGCAACTTGAGTCAGGACATCTACAACTCTTCCTCCAACCGTGGGGCTTGTATGCAACTCTGTCGCCGTGGTTACGATGTGCGCGAGCGCGAGGATGGCTATGAATTGGCTCTTGACAATGAATATATTATGTCGCCCAAAGACCTCTGCACTTTACCTTTTTTGGATAGGGTGTTGGATGCAGGTGTGGAGGTTTTGAAAATCGAAGGTCGAGGCCGTTCGCCGGAATATACTAAGGTGACGGTGGCGGTCTACAGCGAGGCGATAAAGACCATTCAGGAAGGCACTTTTACCCAAGACAAGATTGACGCTTGGATGGAACGCCTGCGCAGCGTGTATAATCGAGGCTTTTGGGATGGCTATTATTTGGGTCGCAGGACTTTTGAATGGTCGAAGCAATACGGCTCGCACGCCACGCAAAGTAAGGAATATATCGGCTTGATTACCAACTATTACAGCAAGTTAGGCGTTGCTGAAATCCGCATGGACAGTCACGATTTAAAACTTGGCGAACAAATTATGATTATTGGCACGACGACAGGCGTTTACGAAGATACCCTCACTGAAATTCGCGTGGATTTGGGCTCCGTTGAGCAGACCGTCAAAGGCGAGTTTTGTTCGATTCCGGTCAAGTCGTTGGTGCGGCGCGGCGACAAGGTTTATAAAATAGTTACGAATTAACACGCTTCGCGTCATTGCGAGCGCAGCGAAGCAATCCAGAAAGAAAAATTTTGATTATGCAAAACTTCAACCTACATACCCATAGCATTTATTCCGACGGCAAGTCGCAGCCCCGCGAAATCGTGGAAGAGGCTGTCCGTCAGGGCTTGACGACATTGGGCTTTTCGGAGCATAGCCCTTTGCCTTTCGACAACAATTTCTCCGTCAAAGAGGCCGACATGCCGCGTTATGTGGCCGAAATCGCCCAACTGAAAGAAGAATTCAAGGGAAAAATTGACTTGTATTGCGGTTTGGAAGCAGACTATCTAACTGGCGTTTCCGAGCCTTTCGCCGTGACTAAAGAACGCTATCACCTTGATTATCTGATTGGTGGTGTACATTTGGTCGGGCAGTCAGCCAATCCCGATGAAATCTGGTTCATCGACGGCCCGAAATGGGAAGTTTACGATGAAGGTCTGCAAAAATTCTTTGACAGCGACATCCATCGCGCCGTGCGCCGATTCTACGAACAATCGAACGAGATGATTGAAAACGAGCAGTTTGACATCATCGCCCACTTCGACAAAATCAAGATGCACAACCGCGAAAGATATTTCCATGAGGACGAGCCTTGGTATCGTAAACTTGCCCTTGAAACCCTCGACCTCATCCGAGAAAAAGGCTTGGTAATGGAAATCAACACACGCGGTATCTACAAGAAACGCTACAACGGCTTTTATCCTTCCCCTTGGCTGATGGAGGAAGCTTGCAAGATGGGCGTTCCCGCCATCATTTCTGCTGATGCGCACCATTTCAGTGAAATTTCATTGGAGTTTGCTGCCGCCGAGGAAGCCTTGAAGAAGGCGGGGTATCGCAGTGTGGTGAATTTCAAGGATGGGCAATGGATTGAGGTGGCGTTTTAATGAAAAAACGATGCGGAAAACTATCGGTTTCAAGTTTTTTGCTATTTTTGCAAATGAAAACAACAAGGCTAAGTTATGAATAGAACTTACAAAATCAACCTAAGGAAAGAGGAGGAAGGGGGATATACGGTGTTTGTGCCTTCCTTGCCGGGTTGCATTACATACGGGGAAACCGTCGATGAGGCCATTGATATGGCTAAGGAAGCCATAGAGCTTTATATAGAGGAATTGCAGGATAGGGGTGAATATGTTCCTGATGATAGCAATGTGTTGGAGTATTCACTGAATTTGATGGCTGTATGAACCTGAGTTCCAAATACTTGATTCAGTTGCTTGAAGAAAATGGCTATGTTTTCAAGAGGGCAAAAGGATCACATCAAGTGTATTATAATCCGATTAACAACAAGATCATCATCGTGCCTTATCATAATGGAAAGGACTTGAAGAAAGAAACTTTTATGGCTATTTTGAAACAGGCGGGAATTGAATAATTTATGCCTAAAACAACATCATTATGAAACCATCAATCATCAAATCAGCAATCGTTTTGACGATGGTGTTTTTGTCCTTGTTTTCCTACGCTCAGGAACAAAACACCAAGACCGAAAACTCAACTTATGTAGAGAACGAATTCATTATTTGGTTGGAGCAAGATGTGGATGCCTCGACTTTTGCCGCCAATGCCAATGTTGGAATTGTGCCTAAAAGACAACTTTCCAAAAGGCTGAATATCTGGCTTTTCGAAATAACCGACAATAAAGAGCCGAGAGCAGAAAAAATGCATCGCTTGAACAAAAATGCCGATGTGCGGGTCATTCAGAACAACCATACCAACATTGTACTGCGTGAAGCGATTCCTGATGATCCCTATTATAGTATGCAGTGGGCACCGGACATTATGAGCCTACCGCAGGCTTGGGAAGAGTTCACCACGGGTGGTGTCACGGCAACGGGTGACACCATAGTCGTGGCTGTCATCGATAGTGGTACCGATTGGACCCATGAAGACCTGAATTGCTGGGAAAACGCCAACGAAATTCCCAATAATGGAATCGACGACGATGGCAATGGCTATATCGATGACTATCACGGCTGGAATGCATACAACCACAACGGCTATGTCGGTAGCAGCAACCACGGCACCCATGTTTCGGGCATCATCGGGGCGGTCGGCGACAACGGAAAAGGCATTTGCGGAGTGAATTGGAATGTGAAAGTTTTGCCCATTTGCGGTAGTTCGGGCAATGAGTCCATAGTCGTGGAGGCCTATTCCTACGCTTTGGAAATGCGGGCGCGATACAATGAAACCAACGGCGAGGAAGGCGCTTTCATCGTGTCTACCAATTCTTCTTTTGGTGTCGATTACGGCAATCCCGACGATTATCCCATCTGGTGCTCAATGTACGACGAGATGGGCAATGTCGGCATATTGAGTTGCGGTGCCGGCCCGAACATGAATGTAAATGTCGATGTGGTAGGCGATGTTCCGTCAGCCTGTCCTGGGGATTATCTGATTGGCATCACCAATACTACTTCTGCTGATGTGAAGTACGGTAGTGCGGGTTATGGCATCGAAAACATCGACATTGGAGCACCAGGCACAAGCATCTATTCCACAACGCCCAACAACAGCTACGGTAATTTGACTGGAACCTCAATGGCCACTCCACAAGTTTCTGGAACCATAGCGTTGATGTATGCTGCCTTGCCAGAGGAAATGATGCAGGTTTGCAAAAGTGACCCCGCAAGTTTCTGTCTTTCAGTGAAACAATCCCTCTTTGATGGTGCCGACCACCTGCCTTCTCTCGATGGTTTGGTAGCTGAGGGGAGAAGACTGAACGCATACGGGGCAATAGAAAACGCATTAAACGGTGCCATCACACCTACTTTGATTGGCGAGGTCAAGATTGACGGCGAACCTGTTTTCGGACAAATCTTAACCGCAATCACTGATTTGACCGCAATACCATCAATTCCTGAATTGGGCGAATTGAGCTATCAATGGCGTAGAGATACAACAGCCATTGAAGGTGCTGTTTTCCAGACGTATACTTTGACTGAAGACGATATTGACGAGAACATTTGCGTACAAGTCGCCGCCGAGAATTGTGTGGGAGCTGTGATTTCACCTCTTGTAGGCCCTGTCAAAAAGGCGGAACAAGCCATTCCTGAAGCCCCGCAGATGGAAAGCAATACTGAAACAAGCATCACTCTTGTTGCCATAGAAGGTTGCGAATACAATATTGATGGCAGAGAATGGCAAAATTCCACTTTATTTGAAGGCTTGGTTCCTAATACTTCTTACACCTTCACGCAACACAAAAAGGAAACATCAACGCATTACGCCTCTCCCGCGAGTCCCGAAGCGGTGTTTTGCACGATGCCCTATGACCAACTTTGTGAAAACCATAGAAGCATCTTTAAGATTTACCCCAACCCGGCCAAGGATTACATAATGATAGAAGGTACAGGCATTATGACCGTAACCAACGCCCTCGGGCAAATCATTCTGACCAAAGAAATCAAAGGCAAGGAAAAGGTGAAATTGCCGCAAGGATTGTATTTTGTGACCTTGGGCGGCGAAACGCGGAAGGTTGTGGTGGAATAACCGTATTTTCGTGAAAAATACGCATCATTTTGCATATCTCCTTTCCAGTACAGACAAAACACTATAAGAGCAGTGTATAGAAATTATCCGGGTTGACGGTCATGATTTCCGTATTGGGATAGGCTTTCAGGAAACTTTGACTTGTTTTGGCCTTCTTCTTCGGATTCCATTTGAATTCGTATGCAGTGAAACGTCCATCGGCTTCCTCAATGTAGTCGATTTCCTGTTGCTGTGTGGTTCGCCAAAAATAACGGTTGACAAATTGACGGTCGTATGCCCTTTTCTTGACCAATTCGCTGATCATCCAGTTTTCCCACAATGCCCCTGTGTCGTCGCGAAGCGCAAGGTCGTTGAAATTGTTAATGAGGGCGTTGCGGACACCGTTGTCGTAGAAATAGATTTTACGCGCGGTCTTTAACTCATTGCGGAGATTGCGGCTCAATGAACCAAGTCTGAAAATGACTTGGGCTTGTTCCAACAAGACGATGTATTTCTCCACGGTGTTTTTGTCCAAGTCAACTTGTTGCCCCAATTCGTTCAGTGACACCTCGCTTCCCACCTGAAAAGCCAACGATTGTAATAACTTGACCAATTTGTCAGACTTTTTGACGCGCTCCCATTCGAGGATGTCTTTGTACAAGTAACTGTCTGTGATTTGTTTAAGGACTTCTTTTTCGTCGCCAGGGTGCGTGACGACATCAGGGTAGTAGCCATAGACCAAACGAAGCGGCAAGTGTTTGATTTCCTCGAAAGCATTTGTGTGCTCGGCCATTTCGGCGAAAGAGAGCGGAAACAAGGTGTATTCCCATTTTCGTCCCGTCAAAGGCTCATTGACACGATTGGCAAGTTCGAAAGATGAACTTCCGGTAAGGATGAGTTGAACATTCGGCAGATTATCGGTTATCAACTTCATTTTCAAGCCGATATTCTCTATTCGTTGGGCTTCATCCACAATTAGGATTGTTTTTGACCCTATCAAACTGCGAAATTTCTCCACCGACACTTCCTGCAATAAAGTCCTTGTGGCGAGTTCATCGCCATTGAGCCATAAAACGTCATTTGTTCTATTCGTCAGTTCGTGCAGCAATGTGGTTTTCCCCACCTGTCGTGCCCCTATAAGCACGATGGCTTTTCCATTGAAAAAGCGGTTTTTGATGACTTTGTGAAGTTTTCGTTCTATCATAATTTGCTTTTTTACCGTGCAAAAATACTAAATTTGGTGATTCAATTCACCAAATATTATAATTTTTGGTGATTTTATTCACCAAAATCAATGTTTTTTTATGGGTCTTTTTTCTGTCTGATACATTCTTTGAAGGCAAAAAAACAACATTGCCACT
>CADCML010000073.1 GCA_902802535.1 uncultured Bacteroidia bacterium | reverse complement strand
ATGGCCTGCGACCTCATCAACGCCGGCGAAGCCGACATCCTGATGAAGGGCTTGCTCCCGACCGACAAATACATGCGCGCCATCCTCAACAAGGAGCGTGGCCTCTGCCCGCCCAATGTGACCTTGGCTCACGTCGCCGTCATCGAGAACCCGAACTACCACAAGCTGATGGTGGCCTCCGAC
Source organism: uncultured Bacteroidia bacterium (assembly GCA_902802535.1). Classification (GTDB taxonomy): domain Bacteria; phylum Bacteroidota; class Bacteroidia; order Bacteroidales; family F082; genus Limimorpha. Next base: position 18,676 of record CADCML010000073.1, on the reverse strand, counting down.
TGCGCCATCATCCCGCTTCCCGACATCAAGCAGAAGCAGCAATTGCTCAAATATGTGACCACTGTAGCCACAAAATTGGGTGTAAGTTGCCCGAAGGTCGCCATGGTGACCGCCACCGAGCAGATGAGTGCTGGTATCCCCGCGCTGCCATCAAGGGCATGAAGAACCCCGTGGCCGGCGATGCCGACTGCCTCGTGTTCCCCAACCTCGAAGCCTCCAACGTGTTCTACAAGTGCTGCACCAAGTTCGACAAGAGCGAAGTGGGTGCCATGCTGATGGGCGCCAAGGTGCCTTGCGTGCTTAGCTCGCGCGGCGACACCTCCAAGACGAAACTGTATTCAATCGCTTTGGCCGCAATGATAGCGTAATTTTGGACACGCTTCGCGTCACTGCGAGGCACGAAGCAGTCCAGAAAACAAAACCTCTGGATTGCTTCGTCGTTCCTCCTCGCAATGACGCAAAGCGACAAAAGACATCACAATAACAACATAAATAAACACTATGGCATACAAAATCTTAACGATAAACCTATGGCATACAAAATCTTAACGATAAACCCCGGTTCCACCTCGACGAAAATTGCGGTGTTTGAAGGCGAAGAGCAAGTCTTCAAGAAGAACCTGAAGCACACCACCGAAGAAGTTTCGAAATACGAGCACATCGCCGACCAGAAGCCCTTCCGCACCGAAGCCATCAAGCGTGAGCTGAAAGAGGCTGGCATCGACTTAAGCGAAATGTCTTGTGTTGTGGGTCGTGGCGGCTTGCTTCGTCCCCTCGTTTCGGGTGTCTACGAAGTGAACGAACTCATGATCAAAGACCTTAACGAAGGCTACAATGGCGAACACGCCTCCAACCTCGGCGGCTTGATTGCCAACGACATCGCTAAGGAAATCGGTGTGAAGGCCTACATCGCCGACCCCGTCGTGGTCGATGAAATGGACGAAGTGGCGCGTTATTCGGGTCACCCGCTGTTCCCGCGCATTTCCATCTTCCATGCGCTGAACCAAAAAATCATTGCGCGTCAACTGGCGAAAGACCTCGGCAGAAAATATGAGGACATGAACATCATTGCCATCCACCTCGGTGGTGGTATCTCGGTCAGTGCCCACAAGAAAGGTCGTGTGGTTGATACCAACAACGCCTTGAACGGCGACGGTCCTTTCACCCCAGAACGCGCTGGTAGCCTGCCGGCGGGATTCCTCGTCGATGCCTGCTTCAGCGGCAAATACACCAAGAAGGAAATCGGCCAGATGCTGAAGGGCAAGGGCGGCTTCGTCGCCTACCTCGGCACCAACGATGCCCTTGAGGTTGAAAACGCCGTGAAGGCTGGCAACAAGGAATGGGAAAAGGTCTACAAGGCCATGGCCTATCAAGTGGCCAAGGAAGTCGGCGGACTCGCTGCTTCGGCTATGAGTATGGATGTGGACGCCATCTTCCTCACAGGTGGCATGGCCTATGATAAAGGCTTTTGCAACCTCGTGAAGTCGCATGTGGAGAAAATCGCTCCCGTGTATGTCTATCCTGGTGAGGACGAAATGAAGGCTTTGGCTCTCAATGGCTTGCGCGTCCTTGACGGTGAGGAGGCTCCGAAGGTTTATCAAGCCTAATTAAACCTAACAATAGGATTGTAGGGCTGTCACACCGTGGCAGCCCTACATCTATTAATTCCCCGCGCAAGCGGCAGTAGCCGCGCTAATCGTGATTCCAGGAATGTTTTCCAATTGGTGCGCGCACGATTCCAAGGTGGCGCCTGTGGTCAAAACGTCGTCGATTAATAGAACATGTTTCCCTTCAAGTTCTTCGGGGAAACGCACCTCGAAGATGTCCTTCACGTTCTTGTGTCGTTCCTCGGCTGATTTCTTTGTTTGCGTGGTCGTGTAAACCGCCCTGATAAGGTATTTGTCGCCAATCGGGATGCCCGTCATTTCATTAATGCCCTGGGCAATCAACAGGCTTTGGTTGTAGCCGCGTTGCTTCTCGCGTTTCGGGTGCAAAGGTATGGGAATCAGATAGTCAATCCCTTGAAACAGAGGCGCATCCTTGATGGTTTTGCCCAGTTCTTGTCCGAGGAAAATGCCCGCTTCCTTGTTGCCTTTGTATTTCAGTTGGTGGATGAGCCGTTGCACCTTGCCCGACTTGGCGAAGAAAAAGCAGGCCGTGACAGCATGAAAACGTACCCGACCATAGAAAGTCTGTGCCACAGGGTTGTCGGCATGAAGCTCATAACCCGTGTAGGGCAGGGTAAATCGGCACTTGAGGCATACCGTTTCCTCATCCTTCAGCAGCGACTCGCCACAAGCGGCACACACGCGAGGATAAAACAAGTTGAGGATGCTATGAAGCCAGTCGTGGAAGGTCATCGTTTTGCTTATTGTCCGATGCGGAAATACTTCTTCTTTCGGGGCACCATAGACTTGGGTTTGCCCACTGTTTCCTCGATGTTGTAGTCAATGACGAAATCCAAGGAGTCGGGGAGAAGCTCGTCGATGCGGCCTTGTTCGCGCAGCACTTCGTTATACATGCGGCGGTTGCGTTGCAAGGTGGCTTGGCGGCGGGCCGACTTGTTGTATTTGTCGTAAAGAAACTGGATGGGGTTGGCTGTAATGGTGGGTTTTCCGTTGCCCACAGGCACTCGACTCAACCAAAGCTCGTCGAGGTCATCATTAAGTCGCTCAATCTCTTCAAGGGTTTTGGCGGTGGGCATGGTGATGAGCATTTCCTTGAAGGTCTCGTAGTTGGTGAAAGGCAAAACAGTCACCTCGCGGAGCGTAATGGTCTCAGGACGCAAACGGATGACGAGCGTATCGGAAGAGGAGAGGCTTTCATCGATGGCGATGAGGCGGCGTGTGTAGCCGATGCAACTCACCCAAAGCGTGTCGACCTGTCGGGCTTGGATGTGGAACTTGCCTTGCTGGTTGGTGATGGTACCGCAATGTGCCATCTTGCTAATTACGTGGGTGTTGCGTATGGGTTGAAGGCTGTCCATCGTGACCACATAACCATATAAATCCACACGATTATGTTGGCTTTCGTCCTCGCTTTGTGCGACGGCGAAAACCGCATACAGCATCAGCATTGATATGAAAAACAGTCGCTTCACTCCTTGTGTTTTGGATGGCTAAAATACAACATTTTTTGAACGGAAAAACCTTGTTTTTATTTTTATCCAAACAAATCTTCCTTCAATCCGAAATATAAACCCTATTTTTGCGTTATTAATCAAACTATAATTATGCAACTTAAGATTGTCAACACCTCGAATAATCCCTTGCCTGCCTACGAGACCCAAGCCTCGGCCGGCATGGATCTCCGCGCTTATTTGCCGGAAGGTTCCGTCACCCTTGAACCCATGCAGCGTGGCCTCATTCCCACTGGACTTTACATGGAGATTCCCGAAGGCTACGAAGGCCAAGTGAGGCCCCGCAGCGGTCTCGCGCTGAAGAGCGGCATCACCGTCTTGAACTCGCCTGGCACCATCGATGCCGACTATCGCGGACAAATCTGCGTCATCCTTATCAACCTGTCCGACAAGCCATTCCTGATTAATAGTGGCGACCGTATTGCGCAGATGATCATCGCCCGTTGCGAGCAAGTCGAACCCGTGCAGGTGGAGATTCTTTCCGAAACCGAACGCGGCGCAGGAGGTTTCGGTCACACAGGTAAAAGTTGATGTAGGGGCTGACCCACGTGTCAGCCCAATCGTTATGCTGACCTATGTGTCAGCCCAATCCAATAAATTATAAAGAAATACATAATCATGAAGTATAAAGCATTTTTGTTGATGATGGTCATGGGTTGCACGACGTGGGGGTTCGCGCAGCAGATGGATTCGGAATTTAAAGGCCAACCCGACAAGAAAAAGAATGCCACCTATTTCTCCAACGGTCTGCAGAGCAAATACCGCGACGACACCGAAGGAGCCATCCGCAACTTCGAGCAGGCGCTCCGTTTTATGCCCGACGATGCCGCTTCGATGTTTGAGTTGAGCGAGCAGTATTACAATGTGGGTCGTATAGAAGAGGCCTTCCAAATGATCCAGCAGGCTTCAAACCTCGACCCCGATAACAAATGGTATCAGATGCGCCTCGGGCTGTTTTACCGCAACTTGGAGCAATACGATGACTTCATCAACCTGTATGAAGGCCTGACCAAGAAATATCCTGACGACCCTGAAATGCTCAGCGAGCTGATTGATGCCTACTTGGTGACGGAAAACTACAACAAGGCTGTGGAAAAAATGGACTTGCTGGAGCAGGTCATGGGCCCAAGCGATTTCATCACCGAGCAACGCCTCAACGTCTATAAGCGCCAAGGCAACACCAAAAAAGTGATAGCTGAGCTCGAAAAACTCATCGAGCAAAACCCAGAAAACACGCGCTATTACGGCATGTTGGCCCAAATGTATGCCGAAGACGGCAAGGAAAAGGAAGCCTTGAAAACCTATGAACGCATCAAGGAAATCAACCCCAACGACCCTTACATCAATATCTCTTTGCTGGAATTTTACGAGAGGAACGGCGACACCGAAAAAGCCTTCAACGAACTCATCGCCGCCATTCGCAACAAGAACCTCGACCTCACGACCAAGGCCAACACCTACGACTACTGGATGAATAAGCATCAGGGTTCAGCCGAGATGGACGAACAGGCACGGCAATGCGGCGAGGCTTTCATTGAGACCCATCCCGACAACAAGCTCGGTTACCTCATCTTGGGTTCCTATTACATGGTCAACGAAAATGCGGTGAAATCAAAAGAGCTGTACCAAAAAGCCTTGGCCATCGACAGCACCGATTTCTATGGATGGCAAAACTTAGTCATCAGCGAGTCGAGGCTCAGCGAGAACGAGAACGTGCGCGACCATGCCGTGGCAGCGTTGAAATACTATCCCATGCAGCCCGTGTTCTATTGGTATGCGGGCGTGGCAAGTGCGGTGCTGGGTAACAACGAAGATGCCATAACCTATTTGGAGAAGGGTAGGAGATACACCTCCGACAAACTGCAATTGGCCGAATTCGACGCTTTCTTGGGCGATATCTACCACCAGCAGGGTGACGAAGAAAAAGCCTTTGAAGCCTATGACCGAACCTTGCGCAACAATCCCGATAATGCGTTGGTGCTCAACAACTACGCCTATTATCTCTCCCTAAGGGGCGAAAGATTGGAGGAGGCATTGCAGATGGCCATCCATGCCGACGAATTGGAGCCCGACAACGTCTATTACTTGGACACTTACGCCTGGGTGCTCTACAAACTCGGTCGCTACAAAGAAGCCGAAAAGCAGATGAAGAAATGCCTCAGCCTTGACAAGAGTCCTTCGGGTGCCAACTTGGAGCACTACGGCGACATCCTGCTCCAACTCGGCAGGAAAGCCGAAGCCATCGAATATTGGAACAAAGCCAAGCAAGCAGGTGGCTATTCCAAAGAATTGGAACAGAAACTGAAGGAATAATTTCAACTATTATTTCACCACCAGTTTCTTAGTCACCACGGCACCATTCCGTTCCACAATGTTGACCAAATAGATGCCCTTGTTCCAACCAGCAGCATCGATGCTGACGGACTGGCCTTCGGCTTCGTGCACTTTTTGTCCCATAAGGTTATAGACCTCCACCTTGGACATATTCGCGCCTTCCACGGTGAATAGGCCTGTGGTCGGGTTGGGATAGAGTTTGGCTTCGGTGGAGAGTTCGTTGACAGAGAGGATGTCTTCATTAATGTGGACGGCAATCTCAAAGATACCATAATCCGTTTCGATTTCGATGCTTGTTTGCACATAGCCCTTTGCGAAATCCTTCAAGCTCACGAACATAAAGGCTTCGTCGCCATCGAATTCCAAATCGAAAGGTGGAGCGGGGTTTGTTTCAATGTTCAGATAATCAGTGTCCTTCTCTGTGATGGAAAAAACCCTGATTGTAGGAACAAAAACAGATTTGTTGAAGAAACTTGATTCGATGACCAAAGTCGGGTCATCAAAATACATTTCATCTTGGTACACGAAATTCACCATCCCTTGTTTGCTTATCATAGCGGTCACAAACTTTTCTCCGACAGAGGTCTGAACTTTTATCAAACTTGAAACATAATCATCAGATGCACGGTTGTTCGTTTTTAGCGGAAAACTGAAAAGGAAACCAACCGAAATGGATTCCCCAACTTGCAAGTTGTAGGGAAGGTTGGGAGTGTCAGGAAGCAAATAACCGCCTTCCTCCGTTATGGAGTTGATCTGAACAACAGTGTTGGTCTGGTTTTCGATGGTAAAAGCCTGTTCGTCGCCATTATGTTCAAACCACAGCGTATCAGGCGTAATAATCAGTTCGCCTTGAGGGGTGGGTTCATGTGCCTCCATCGTGAAATGGTGCGGGTCGAGGTCGGCAAAGACGGGCTGCGTGTAGCGGTGTCCCGATTCGTCGGCACCGAACACATAATAATTAATGGATGACTCGCCTTCGTAGCCTTTGATGTAGCCGACATACTCGTCGGGGTTGCCCGTGGCGGTCATGTGGGCCACTTGGTAGGCGCCGCCGTCGATGCTATAATAAACAAGAAGCGAGTCTGTCTTGAGCGGTTCGCCGCTGTAGGCGATGAACTTGGAAACCACAGGAATGGAGTCTTGCCAAGTCTGCTCGCCGAAAAGCACGTCGCGATGGTCGACGAAGAGCATGTGGAAGTCCATCACGCCACGGGTGCGGCAGTGCAGGGCATCGGTGTTCTCCCATCCCGAGTAACCACTGCTCGGCACGCCAATGATTTCGTAGCCCGGCATAGCCTCCTGATAGACGGCCAAAGCATCGTTGTTGTAAGTGGTGTTGGTGCCCAAAGGTACATACACGGTCTTGTTGAGAATGAGGCTGTTGGTGTAAGGCGCGAGGGTGTAGCCACCAGGTTCATCGACACGATACACGCGGTAGGGATAGCCCCAGCAGCAATCAGTGGTTTCGAAATATTCAGCCACCTGCTCGTAATAAGGATAGCGCGGGTTGCTCTGCGGCAAACGGGCAATCAAAATCTTGTCGGGAGCGAGATACTTGCCCCAGCAGTCCACGTGGGCGATATAGTCGCCTTGTGGGTCGATGGTGACATGATAAGGATTGATGCCGAGATAGTCGTTCATCTTTTGGCGGACCGTGGCTTCGTCAATGCCATAGTCTTGCAGGTTTTCCTGAAACACAAGGTCGTCGCTCACACCGTGGCCGCGACCGTCTTCCATCATGTTACCACCAGTGTGTTCGAGCCTCATGCCATACATGGGGATGCTCCAGAAGTTGGCAAACACTTGCGACATGTTGTCGTCGTTGGGGCGCGGACGGTTATAAATATTGTCGACAATAGCAGGGTTGCGGTCCTCGAAGATATACCACGGGCCGTAGTCGCGCACCCAATAAGAATCAGATTGGGCGTTCACGAAGGTCACGTTGCTCATGTTGACGCCCGCATTTTGGAAACTGTTCTGGGCTTGGTTTTGATAGCCACTGCTAACGATGCAATACACCATGCAGTTGTTGGAAAGTTGCGCCACAAGGCTGGTCGGGATGCCCAAGGGGTAGCGGATCATCACGCCCTGCATGGGCTCAAATTCGGCCACAAAACGCGGCTCGCCCGTCGGCGGGTCGGTCTCGACGAAGTTCATGCCACGCGAGGTGTCATACATTTCTTCTTCGGAGAGATAGTGCCATCTCATCCAATCGGGTTTCTTGTTGTCCTGGGCTTGCACGGTGATGGCGGCCATGAGGAGCAAAAGGGTAAGAATAGATAGTTTTTTCATTGTTCGGAAATTTTGTGCAAAAGTAGAAAAAACTATAAAACCGTAGGTGGAAACGGAAAAAAAACGCTATTTTTGCTGCAACACAATAACTCTTTTGGCATGAAGACCTCTTTTTTTGTTTTGGTTTTTACCTTGTTCGCGGCAGCTTTGTCTTCTTGCACTACCGATGTGGATCTTTATGCCGATTATAAGGATATCACCATCGTCTATGCCATGCTCAATCCCAAGGCCGACACCAATTATGTCAAGATTACTCGTGCGTTTTGTGGTACGAACGACAACCCAATTAATGCCAACGAAATCGCGCAGATTTTCGATTCGAGCAACTATTCGGGGAAGTTGGATGCCCGCATCATCGAAATGAAAAACACCCATGGAAACGTGTTTGAACCTACGGGTCGCGTGATGAGGTTGGACACGATAACCCTTCACGACAAGGAAGAAGGCGTGTTTTATGCTCCCGACCAGCAGTTCTACTACACCGCGGAACCTTTCTATACGGGTTCGGAGGAAAGCAAGTACAAATACAGGCTTGTCGTGGTTAAACCCGATGGCGACTCGCTCACGGCGCAGACCGGCATGGTCGGCAATGCGGAGTTCTCCATAATGACGAACGGCGTGGCTTTTCAGGTGGCCACGACCAACGAGGTGAAGAAAATCATGTTTAAGGCTGACGATTTCGCCTCTCTTTATGAAGTTTCCATGCAGTTCAATTACCGCGAACAAAAGACCGGACAAGGGATGAAGAAAAAGAACGTCAGACGCTCTTTCGGAACGAGAGCCATCAATGAGTTTCACAAGGTTGAAGGCACCGACAACCTATATTCTTTGGACTATTCCGTGAATTGGTTGTTCAATGCGCTTTCCTTCGCGATAGGTGGCGACACAATCTACGACACCAATCATCCCAACGTGGTGCGCTACATCGACGACTTTGTCATCTCTATCAGTGCTGCCAGCGACGAGCTGACCTATTATTATATTGCCAACCAGTCGCAAATGAACAGCCCGATGTCGCTCGTCACGACCTATACCAACGTTGAAGGCGGCTACGGTCTGTTTTCGTCGCGTACCATGATTGAAAAGGAGGCCAAGCTTTCCGCCTACACCAAGAAAGAGCTTTTCGGCATGTCGTCATGGGGTTTTGTGGAGCATTAATTTCTAAAATAGTCGATGCTTTCTGAAAAAATGCTATTTTTGCAGTTTCAAATCAACCATTCTGAATGATGAAAAAACTGTTTTTATCCTTTTCGCTACTGGCCGCTCTGATCGGCTTCAACGCTTGTAGCACCGACGTGGAACTCTATGCCGACTATAAGGACATCCCCGTGATTTATGGCCTGCTCAACGCCACTGAAGACACCAACTTCGTGAGAATCAACAGGGCTTTTTCCGGCAGCAACGAGAATCCCATTAACGCCAACCAAGTGGCACTCATTGCCGACTCGTGCAACTATCCCGGCAAGTTGAAGGCCTATATCGTGGAATATAAGTCAAGCTACGGAAACCAATTTACGCCCACAGGCGACACGTTGAGGCTTGACACGATGACTATCCGTGACAAGCAGGAAGGCATCTTCTATGCACCCGACCAGAAAGTCTACTTCACCACCGACAAAGACAAATTCGTCAACAACTACGGGAGTACAAACTTCAAGTACAAGTTGTATGTCTTTAAGGACAACGACACCATTACCGCCGAAACGGGTATTGTGGGCGGCGAAGAATTCAAGATTTCGACTTATTCGCTCCATTTTACCTCCGACCCCACCGACAATATCGGCAAGATTAAATTCAAGCCTGCCGACAACGCCGTCTTCTACGACATGGAATTCGTTTTCAACTACCACGACTCTGTCATTGGAAGGCCGAGGGTCGACAAGCAGGTGTCGTATTCGTTTGGTGCCAAGAGCATTGAAAGCTTGAATTCGGAGAATGGACTGTACTACTTCACCTACAGCAACAACATCCTGTTCAACCTTTTGGAAGCCGCCATTGGAAGCGATACAGTTTACGATGCCAACCATCCCCATGTGGAACGTTGGTTCGACACACACCCCATCGAAATTAAACTGTCGGCCGGTGCCGATGAGCTGTACAACTACATTCAGGTGAACTCGCAGTCGGGCTTCTCGCAAACTGTGCCCGATTACACCAACGTGTCAGGCGGTTTCGGCGTGTTCTCGTCGAGAATCAACATAACTTCAAATGCCCAAATCTCGCAGGGAACGCAAATTGACCTTTATGCCAAGCCTTGGGGATTCGTTCAGCATTAATTTTTCGCAAATACAAGTTTTATGATTCGTTCCATGACTGGCTTCGGCAGTGCCGAGCAGACGTATAACGCAAAGAAGATTTCCGTTGAGGTAAAAACATTGAACAGCAAGCAGTTGGACCTTCAGGTGAAATTGCCCAACGAATTGCGTTCGGCGGAATTGGACTTCCGCAACAGCATCGGTGCCAAGCTGCAACGCGGCAAGGTTGACGTGCTTATCACCATCACCGACACCGATTTGGCCCAAACATATCATATCGACCAGGACATCGTGAAGGCCTATAAGGATCAGATTGAAAGTATCTCCGTCGCATTGAACATCGCGCCTGCCGAAGACTTGGCCACCATCCTTTTCCGTATGCCGGGCATCTTCAACATTCCCGTGGAGAATTACGATGAGGCCTTTGTCGCTAAGGTGGCCGAAACCCTCAACCAAGCCTTGGACATCGTCGACGGTTTCCGCATCCAGGAAGGCCAGACCTTGAAGAAGGATTTGCTGCACCGCGTTGAGCTGATTCTCAACCTCTTGGAGCAAGTGGAGCCCTACGAGAAGAGCCGCCACGAGGTCATCAAGCAACGCATCACCAAGAACCTCGCTGAGTTGACTTCAACGGGTCAATACGACGAAAATCGTTTCGAGCAGGAGCTGATTTATTACCTCGAGAAACTCGACATCACAGAGGAAAAGGTGCGTCTGCGCCAGCATTGTAATTACTTCAACGAGAGCTGCGACGACGACCAGGCAGGCAAAAAGCTCGGTTTCATCGCCCAGGAGATGGGCCGCGAAATCAATACGCTTGGCTCGAAGGCCAACGAGGTGAATATCCAGAAAATCGTCGTCAAGATGAAGGATGAATTGGAGAAAATCAAGGAACAGGTTTGTAATATTTTGTAACATGAAAGGTAAATTATTGATATTCAGTGCGCCGTCAGGTTCGGGCAAGACCACCTTGCTCAACCACGTTATGGCCAACATTCCTGAAATGGCTTTCTCGGTATCGGCCACAACCCGTCCGCCTCGTGGCGAGGAGGTGAACGGCCGCGAATATTATTTCCTCACGATGGAAGATTTCAAGCAGCGCGTCGAGAATGGCGAGTTCCTTGAATGGGAAGAGGTCTATCCCGGTCGTTGCTACGGCACTTTGCTTTCCGTTGTCGCGCAAATGCAAGAGGACGGCAAGCATGTGGCCTTCGATGTGGATGTGTGCGGTGGCGTGAACATCAAGGAGCATTACGGCGACCAAGCTCTTTCCATTTTCATCCAGGCCCCGTCAATAGAAGCGTTGCGCGAACGTCTTGTCAAACGTGGCACCGACGCGATGGAAGAGATCGAGAACCGCCTCGCGAAGGCTGCTTGGGAGACTGAGTTTGCACAAGGCAAGTTCGACCGCACCATCATCAATGACGATTTGGAAACCGCCAAGCGTGAAATTCTTGAAGTTGTGCAAGCCTTCCTCGAAGCTGAATAGTATGAAAAAAATAGGCATCTATTCTGGCTCATTCAACCCCATCCATCACGGCCATGTGATGCTGGCCAACTATCTGGTCGAGTTCTCCGACTTGGATGAGTTGTGGTTTGTGGTGACGCCTCAAAATCCCTTGAAAAAGAAAGAGGATTTGTTAGACGACGATGAGCGTTTGAAAATGGTGCAACTTGCCCTTGGCGACGACCCGCGCATCCATGTCAGCGACATTGAAATGCACCTGCCCACGCCTTCCTATACCATCAATACCCTGACTTCGCTTTCGGAACAAAACCCTGACGTCGAGTTTGTTTTCATCTGCGGCATGGACAGCCTGCAAAACATGAAAAACTGGCGCGAATACCAAAAAATTCTCGACAACTACGAGCTTTTGGTCTTTCCCCGCGAGGGCTACGACGGCGGCGAACTCGTCAATTATCCTTCGGTGACGGTGTTGAAAACCCCGATTTTGGAGATTTCGTCCACCTTCATCCGCCAATGCGTCAAAGACGGGCGCGATGTCAGGCATTTCATGCCGGAGAAGGCGTTTGCCTATATGAAGGAACATCAATTCTATATGTAAAGACGGTGTGCACACCGTCTCTACAATGTCATTTGACAGGATTTCCCTCAATCAGATTTGTCAGTTCAATGAAGTCCTGAACGGAAAGCTGCTCCGGCCGTTTGTTGAAGACCTCGTTTTCGATGATCTCGGGGCTGAGCATCGGACGCAACGAGTTGCGCATGGTCTTGCGGCGCTGGTTGAAGGCCTGCTTGACAATGCTCACAAACAGCTTCTCGTCGCAGCCCAAGTCGGTGACGGCATTGCGCCGCATCTTGATGACCGCCGACTTTACTTTCGGCGGCGGGTTGAAGACGTTTTCATGCACGGTGAAAAGATACTCGATGTCATACCAAGCTTGCATTAATACGCTGAGGATGCCGTAGGTCTTGCTACCTTCCTTGGCGGCCATGCGCTCGGCCATCTCCTTTTGCACCATGCCGACCACCTCGACAACTTGCTCCTTGTATTTCAGCACTTGGAAAAAAATCTGACTGCTGATGTTGTAGGGAAAATTCCCGATGATGGCCATGTTTTGCTGTCCGAATTGGCTAAGGTCGGTGCGGAGGAAGTCGCCTTCAATCAGCCGCTCACCGAGCATGGGGAAATGCTTTTGCAGATAGGCGATGGACTCCTTGTCGATTTCAATGACGTGGAACTTGTCTAAGACGTCCTGCACCAAATACTGTGTCAAAACACCTGTGCCGGCGCCTACTTCGATGACGCTTTCCACGTCGGGCGACAACTGCTCCACGATGCGTTGGGCGATATTCTGGTCGGTCAAAAAATGCTGGCCTAGGGCTTTCTTGGGTCGGACTTCGTTCATAACAATACAATTATTAACTACGAATTTTACGAATATCACGAATTCAAAATCGAGAATTTAAAGGATGCAAGCATCCAATGAAACGAATAGGGGTTTCGCAATTCGTATTCATCAGCAGCTTGAGCTGCAAAATTCCAAAAACAATTCGTTTCATTAACTTCGTTGAATCTTCGATTTCGTGTAATTCGTAGTTTTTATTATAGCTTCCTAAAGTTTTTCTTCGCTTGGGCGGTATAGATGCTCGTCGGGTATTCGTCAATCAGTTTTTCGTAGTGTTGCCCAGCCAAGGCTTTGTCTTTCAATTCGTTTTGTTCAATCACGGCGGCGTGCATCAGTGCGGCATCGGCCATGTAGCTGTCGGGATATTGCTCCACAATCTGCAAAAAAAGTTGTTCGGCTTGGGCAAATTCCATCCTTTTCTCCATGATTTCTCCTTTGCGGAAGAGGGCATGTGGCTTACTGATTTCGTTGCCCGTGGCAATGATGTCGTCAAGCAAGGCGATGGCCTGGTCTTCGTGTTGTTGATAAATCCTATAGTCGGCGCGGGCCAAGCGGTTGAGTTCCGTGCCTGTGGTGTCCACTTCAAGGTTGTCCTTGATGACCAAAGAGAGCGTCATGGCATCGTTCGCGATGAGCTTGGAAGTGGCGGCTTTCAACACTTTCAGCTGACTTTCGGCCCATTCGTATTCGCCGATGAAATAGCGCAGTTGGGCGTTCTTGAAACGGGCTTCGTGGCCTAACGGTTCTTCCTTCAGGCTCTTGTCGACTTGGCTGTAGAGCAGCGTGGCTTCCCACACCTCGTCCTTGTAAAGATAGATGTCGGCAAGCTTTAGTTTCAGTTCGGCTTTGTCTTGTTTGCCCCCAACGGTCTCAATGGTTCGCGTGAGCAAGGCGATGGCTTCCTCGGTTTGGTCGAGATGGTAGGTCATGATGTCGGCTTGAATTAGGATCAGCTTTGCCAAGTCGTTGGTATTGATTTCGGTATAAGCTTCATCGATGCGTTTCGAGAGTTTTTCGTAGGCCTTCGTGTCGGTGCTGTTGGCGGCTTTCAGCTTCAGGTAGTCGGCCTTGATGACCCCCGTGAGGGCTTGTCCGTAGAAGGGACTGCTCGGGCCTTTGCCCAAAATGTAGGTGTAGCCTTCCTTGGCGATGTCGTATTGCTTGTTGTTCAGGCAGATGCCCGCCAAGTTGTTGATTTGGCCGTCTTGGTCGTGGGTCTTTCGGTCGATGCTTTGGCTTTGTGCCAAGGCGATGTCGTAGTCCTCCTGTTGCAGGGCAAACCAAACGAGAAGTTGGGCAAAATCCAAGTTGTCGGGCTTCTCTTGGGTTTGTTTCAGCAGTGCCATGCGCAACTCATCGGAAATGCTGTGGTTCACGTCGTAATACATCATCGTTTGCAGGCGGTTGCGGATGTTGTTGTATTGTCCGGGATGCGCCTCCAACTCAAGGAAATAATACTTGAAAGCCTCCTGATAGTTGGCCGACGACTGATGGATAGAGGCTTGGTCCAAATGAAAGTTCTCTTTGCCGTTGAGGAGGGTGTTGCCTTTCTCCAACACGGCCAAAGCCATGTCGTTCATGCCCCGCGACTGGAAGGAATAACTCAGGTTTCGGATGGTGGGCGCGTTGGCAGGCAGGTCTTTCATGATTTCGTTGTACTGCTTCTTGGCTTTGTCGGCCTTGCCTTGCAAGGTGTAGATGTAGACCAAATCCACAGCCGACTTGTAGTAGGAAGGGTTCTTTTTGGCGAACGATTTCAACTCATGCTCGGCCTTGTCGTATTCCTTCAGACGAAGCAAACATTCTATATATTGCTGGAAATGACCAGTTTGGTTCGTCTTCTCATAGAGCTTTTCATACAAGTCGCGGGCCTTTTCGTACTCTTGATCGCGGAAATACTGGGTGGCCAACTGTTCGTCAATTTGGACTTGCTCTTTCTGTTGGGCATCCAATTTCTTGCCCTTGGGCGGCGTAGTGACTTGCGCACTCATCGGGATGACGAACGCGAGATTAATGAGAAGGAAGAAAATCCAGTTTCTTTTCATGGGCGTCAGCAATCATTTCTTTTTCTTGAAATCGTCCAAGTCCTTGCGGCAGTTGCCCAAGCGGTCTTTGAAATATTCGACTTGGTTGGTCAGTTTTTCCACCTGTTGGGTTTCGTCTTCAAGATAGACCTCAACCAAGGAATCGGCAAGATAATGGCTTTCGACATCGCCTTTGAGCAAGTCGAGGCGCACCAAGGTGGAGTCCATCTCGGCTTGCATGATGGGGCGAACCTCTTGGAATTGCTGCAAATAGGCATTAATGAGCCGAAGTTTTGGGAAAGCTTCTTCCACTTCCTCTTTGGGCAGGTATTGCAGCATCGAATCGCAGAAGATAAAGTCCTTTTCGAGTTGACCGATGGTGTTGGCGTCCAAGTCGTTCAAGGCACTCATGTCTTTGTTGACTTGTTTTTTCAGTGCGTCAATTTTCTCGATGTCGGTCTTGGGCTGGCAGCCGACGAGCAGCAGCAACAGCGCAAGCCATCCGATGAAACTATGTTTTTTGTTCATGGTTTTGCAATCACGTTGGGTTAGGTCGGCAAAGATACGCATTTTGGCGTAAACGGGCATAAAAAATCCCGACTATCACGGGGACGGTCGGGATTAAACGGTATGTTACTAACAATTATTCAGTGACTTGAGCTTCGACGGGAAGGATGGAGACAAAGGATTTGCCTTCTTTCTTCTTCTTGAATTCGACAACGCCGTCACACAGCGCATACAATGTGTGATCCTTGCCCATACCGACATTCTTGCCGGGATAGTGCTTCGTGCCGCGCTGACGAACGATGATGTTGCCAGCAATGGC
The DNA here is from genome assembly GCA_902802535.1 of uncultured Bacteroidia bacterium. Taxonomy (GTDB): domain Bacteria; phylum Bacteroidota; class Bacteroidia; order Bacteroidales; family F082; genus Limimorpha. Next base: position 2,935 of record CADCML010000073.1, on the reverse strand, counting down.
AGCTTGTCCACCGAAAAGTTTCACTCCGAGTCGCTTACTAGCGGACTCACGACCGTTCTCAGAACTACCAACGCCTTTTTTGTGTGCCATAGCTTTTTATGTTTTTCGGGTTTTTAATCAATGATGTTCTCAATTTGGATCTTGCTCAGATACTGACGGTGACCGTTAGAAGTCTGATATCCTTTTCTTCTCTTTTTCTTGAAAACGATAATCTTGTTGCCTTTGAGGTGCTGCATCACCGTGGCTTCGACACTGGCGCCGGCTACCGTCGGGGCTCCTACTTTGGTCGAACCGTCGTTTCCAATCAATAACACTTTGTCGAAAGAAACCTTGCTTCCTTCTTCTTCATGCAGCCTGTTGACGAAGATCTGCTGACCCTTCTCAACTTTGAACTGTTGTCCTGCGATTTCTACTATTGCGTACATTTCTAGATATCTTTTAATTAGATACTAACTCTCATTTTTTTCGGACTGCAAAAATACACATTTTTTCAATCGGTCAAGATTTTCTTTTCGATTTTTCGCATTAATTTTCTTCAAAAAGGCATAAAACACCTTTTATATCATTGAAAAACTGATAATTACACTTTTGCAAGAATTGCATTAATAGGTTTCTTACGACCATTAATACTCCGATTTCGGTCTTCGCCTGGGCATAAATTGGATGGCTTTTGAAGCCAAAACCAACTATCTTTATCTCTAAAATGTGGTTTGTCTCGTAAAAATACGTACCTTTGCCGCCAGTTTTGCCTAGGCAACCATACCTTTATTAATTAATGAACGAAAACGAGCTCAAAGTTCTTATCGACAAAATGAAAGGCGGCGACAGGGAGTCGTTCGACCAGATTTTCCGTCGCTTTTACAAGCCTTTGACTCGTTTTTGTATCCGGTTTGTTGGCGACGGCGACCAAGCGGCAGAGATCGTACAAGACCTCTTCGTGAAACTTTGGACCAGTCGTGAGAAGCTGACTTTCAACACCTCGTTCGAGTCGTACATGCTGCGCTCAGTGCGCAACTCAGCCATCACTTTTATTAATAAGGAGCGTGCCCACACCGATGTCAACGAGCGGATCTACACCGATGAATCGGATGCCACCGACCCCTCGGAGACCTTGCAGTCGAACAATTTGGAGGCCTCCTACCAAAAGGTCTTGGCCACCATGCCCGAAAAACGCCGCGAAGTGTTTTTGGCCAGCCGTTTCGACGGATTGAAATACACCGAGATCGCCGAGAAGATGGGCTTGTCGCAGAAGACTGTCGAAGCCCACATGAGTGCCGCCATCAAGCAACTAAGAGAAGGGCTGAAAGAATATCTCTAACGCTATTGCGACCATCGAGCCATGAAAGGGTCGCATTTATTAATCATCCATTAATTAAATTAATTTCAATTTTTTTCATTTTTGACTAAGGGTAAAACCAAAGTTATTAGTCATATAGGTGAATCGACGAGAAAAAACGACGAAAAAATGTACTCGGTCAACGACAAATATGAAGCATTAATAATGAGCTACTTAGACGGGCAATGCTCGGCTGAGGAAGCCCATGAACTGCTTTTGTGGGTAGCCGAGTCGGAAGAGAATCGTTTGTATTTCAAGTCGCTCAAGGACCAGTACGAGGTGTGGAGCCTCACCGACTTCGCCATGCCCGAGCTTGACGATGCCGATGTGGAGGCCGCTCTCGATGCCGTCAACGCCAAGATTGACGCCATCGAGGAGACCGAGACCAAGGTGGTACAAATGCCTTGGCTCCGCCGCAACTACAAATACGTTTCCGGCGTGGCCGCTGCCTTCCTCATCGCCTTGTTCATAGGCTTCCTGGTACGCAATCCCTTCAACTCAACCGTCACTTACGCTTACAACGGCCAAAACGAATCTTCATACGTCCTGCCCGACGGGACATCGGTCAACTTCAACAGCGAAGGCACCTTGAGCCATCCCAAGCATTTCAACAAGTCGGAGCGTTCCGTCGACTTTGAAGGCACCGCCTATTTCGATGTCGCCAAAGACGAAGCCCATCCTTTCGTGCTCCATTGCAACAACATGGACGTGGAAGTGCTGGGTACCAGTTTCCTGCTTAACGCCGACAAGACCGCTGAGCGTTACACCGTTGACCTCTACACGGGCAAGGTGAAGATGACCGCTTTTGACGAAAAAGGCAACACTTTGTCGCAGGTGGAAGTCAACCCAGGTGAACGCGGTGTGTGGAATGTCACCGAAAGCGAGTTGAAGATGATGACCTATTCCGAAGTGAAGGAAGACGAGTTGCACACCGAGCATGTGCTGGTGTTCAACAACGAGAAGTTGTCGAAGATCGTCGAAGCTTTGGAATACATCTACAAGGTTGAAATCGACCTCGGCGAGTCATGCGCCTCCAAGACTCTCACGGCCCGCTTCTCCGATGACGAATCCATCGACGAAGTGCTCGAAACCATCGCTTTGGTATCGGAAGTGACGGTCACCAAGACCGATGAGGTCTACCACATCCGCTAATCCAAATCCACTTTCCAAAACCAATTTTTCAAGGAAATGAGAGTACTCTCATTTTTTTGTCGTATCTTAGCGGCCTATTTTGAATCGTTTTGGAAATGGAAAATCCTCATCTCAATATACTCTGGCTGCGACGGCTACCCTTGTTTCTCCTGCTGTTTTTGGCCATAACACTCCCCCAACGCTCCCTCGCACAGTCGTTCAATCCATTGATTTCGTTTTCGGTCGAGTCGTGCACCTTGGACAAAGCCCTGGAGAAACTATTTGCCGATTATGAACTGAACGTAGCCTTCAGCAAGGCAGAGTTGAGCAAGATACGTATTGAGAGCTATTCCTGTTCCTACAAATCCGTTGAGGAGGTGCTGACCGACTTGCTGAAAGGCACCGACTACGGCTTCAAGAGAATCGGGAAACAATATGTCATCAAGAAGAACCAACAACTCGCCAACG
>CADCML010000072.1 GCA_902802535.1 uncultured Bacteroidia bacterium | reverse complement strand
CGCGGCGATGATACTGCGGGAGACCGTGGGAAAGTAGCTCGCCGCCCACCCATAACGGAAACCCCGACAGTGAAAACTGCCGGGGTTTGCTGTTTTTATACCATTGTCTTGCTTGTTTATCACACTTTTTCCTATCTTTGCAATTCATTTGTGAAGCTATGAAAGAATTGCTGGTTCGTTCGGTTTCTGGATTGGTGTTGTGCACCGTAATCCTGGCTTGCATCTTGATTTCGCCTTACACTTGCGCCGCTTTGCTGCTGTTTATCGTTGCAGTCGGCACCTATGAGATGTCGAAATTGCTGCAAATGAATTCCATAGTTGGCATTTGCATGGGAGAAGCTTTTTCTTTGTGCTTTTATGGTTTGGCTGCTTTGGTCGCCTTGGAGGTCATCGGACAACGGTGGCTGTTGCTGGAATTGCCGTTGCTCATGCTGTTTTTCGTTTCCGCTTTGTTTTCTGCCAAGCACGATGCCAAACATGTCCTGACTTACCTGTTTGCTTCCCTTACTTTCCTGAGTTTGCCATCTGCTTTGATGCTTTTCATGTATCGCAAGGACTTGTTTGGCACTATGGCCGGACCTTGGCTTATCGTGTTGGTATTCTGCTTGTTGTGGTCGAATGACATTTTTGCCTATCTCACTGGAAAACTGATAGGAAAGCATAAACTTTTCCCGAGGGTTTCTCCAGGAAAGACCATTGAAGGCAGTTTGGGAGGCTTGATGTTTACCATCATTGCGGTGGCCATTTTCTGTCATTATGTGGAGTGGTTGCCGATTCCTGCCGCCGTTGGAATGGCTGCCATTGCGGTGATTTTCGGAACGTTGGGCGATTTGAGCGAGTCGATGCTGAAACGACAGGCCGGCGTGAAGGATTCTGGAAAAATGATTCCCGGTCATGGCGGAATTTTGGATCGTTTTGACTCCATCATGTTCAGCGTACCGTTTATTTTCGTTTATTTGCTGCTGCTATGAGAAAGATTCACAAACGATTGCACGAGGAAGGCACAAAGGCCATCTTTGTTGTCACAGCTTTTATTATTTTGGCGGTGATTATGCTGAATTGGATTTGGCCGAAGCAAACCCTTTGGCATTATCTGTTCTATGCCTTTGAATTGGCTGTGTTTACGGTGGTTGTGCGTTTTTTCCGTGTTCCGATTTGGCGAAAAACGACCTTTGCGGACGATGCAGTGTTAGCTCCAGCCGATGGTCGGATTGCGGCCAACGAGGTGGTGATGGAAGATGAGTTTTTCCATGAGAAACGGCGTCAGATTTCCATTTTCATGTCGATTTATGATGTCCACATCAACTTTTTTCCTTTCGACGGTGAGGTGATTTATTACAAATATCATCCCGGGAAGTTTTTGGTGGCTTTCAAACCTAAATCATCGACTGATAATGAGCACAATACCATAGTTCTGAAAGACAAAAAGGGTCGCGAAATCTTGGTTCGGCAGATTGCGGGTTTCGTGGCACGACGCATTGTTTGCGATTTGCAATCCGGCGAGGAAGCTGTCGTTGGCGAGGAACTGGGCATGATTCGTTTTGGTTCCCGTGTGGATGTTTTTCTCCCCTTGGATGCCGAAATCAAGGTCAAAATTGGCGACAAAACGATAGGGAAGGAAACGATTTTGGCGACGCTAAAATAGGTTCGTGTCTCTAATTTTTTATCATAAAGTTTTGTATCCTAAACGTCCCATTTTCTCCACTTCGAGCGATGGCTGCCTAAACTCCTCCGTGACCTTTCCCAAAAGCAAATATACGCCATCGCCTTGGAAAGGATAATTCTTGAAAACTTGCGGGAAAAGCACGGTGTCAAAAGCTTCGCCTGTAGCATCGATGAAAGTGGCAAGGGCCATTGGCTCGCCTTTGCTGGTGCGGAAGTTTTTCACTGTCACCAATTTGCCTAACATTCGATAGCGTTTTCCGACGAAGTTCAACATTTGGCAGGCCATCAACTCGCCTCGGAAATTGGTTTTGAGCAAGTCGAACCAAGTGAGGGTGACGGGAAAACCGTAAAGCTCCATCTCATCGTAAGCGTTTTGCAGGGCATTGGTCTTGAAATCGGGGAACTCAAAATGCTGGTTTTCAATTTGGAAAAGCGTTTCGGGCTGTTCTTTTTTTGCTTGGCTTTTGTTTAAGTGCGCTTGCCACAGCAATTCAGCCTTGGGCTTTCGCGTGAAGTCGAACGCGCCGCCGCGAATAAGCAAAACGAGTTGCTCAATCTTGAATGAAACCCTCGAAATGAAATCTTCAAGGCTTGCGAAAGGCCCACGCACCGCACGTTCAGCAAGGAAACGCTCAACAAATTGTTGTTCAAGGCCTTGCAGATGCACAAAACCCATGAAAATCGTCCGACCGTTCAAGGTGGTGAGGTAATCGCTGCGATTGACGCAAGGCAAATGGATTTTTGCACCCATGCGCCGCGCTTCGTTGAAATAGAACCAAGTTTGGTAGAAGCCGCCGAAATTATTAATCACAGCCACCTGAAACTCAAGCGGATAGTGGCTTTTCAGATAGAGGCTTTGGTAACTCTCAACTGCGTAGGAAGCCGAGTGCGCCTTGGAGAAAGAATAACCCGAAAACGACTCAATCTGCCGCCAAAGTTCGCCAACTAAAGCATCTTGATAGCCTTTGGCCTTGCAGTTGCTGAAAAACCTGTTTTTAACTTCCTCAAATTCAGTCTTGTCGCGCATCTTGTGGCCCATCATTCGACGCAGCACATCGGCCTCGGCCAAGTCCAAGCCCGCAAAATAATGCCCCACTTTGAGCACGTCCTCCTGATAAATCATCACGCCGTAAGTCTCAGCCAAAAGTTCCTTCAAAACGGGATGCTTATAATCCACAGTTTCAGGATGATGGAACCGATTGACATACTCACGCATCATCCCCGAATGGGCTACGCCTGGCCGGATGATGGAACTGGCTGCGACCAAAGTTTTATAGTCAGAACAACGCAATTTGCGCAGCAGACCGCGCATCCCTGGACTCTCGATGTAGAAACAGCCGCAAGTCTCGGCTTTGAGCAGTTGCCGCTTGATCAACTCGTCCTGTTTTAGCGCGTTAATCTGGTGAATGTCAATGCGAACGCCACGGCTACGCTCCACCATTTCCACCGCCTCGCGAATGTGGGCGATGCCTCGCTGACTGAGAACGTCGATTTTAATGAGACCGACTTTTTCAGCAGAATACATGTCGTATTGCGTGGTCGGGAAACCTTTGGGCGGCAGGTCGAGGGCAGCGAAGTTGGTGATTGGGTCTTCGGTAATCAACACGCCGCCTGCGTGGATAGAACGTTGGCGCGGAAAGTCTTTGAGCCGTTCCGAAATGGCCAGAATCTGCTGCCCGATTTCGCTCTGTCGGGCGAAGGCCTCTGGGTTGCGTTCCATCTGGTCGATTTCGCCTTTGGGCAGGCCGAATACCTTGCCCAACTCGCGGCAAAGCGAATTGTCCTGAAAAGTGACCGTCGCGCCGAGCAAAGCCACATGGTCAGGTCCGTATTTGTCGAAAATGTACTGGATGACTTTGTCGCGGTCGCGCCACGAGAAATCGAGGTCGAAGTCGGGCGGACTGCTGCGCATGGGGTTGAGGAAACGCTCGAAATACAAGTCCAACTCAATCGGGTCCACATCGGTGATTTTCAAGCAGTAAGCCACCACGCTATTGGCCCCGCTGCCCCGCCCGACGTGGTAAAATCCCTGCGACATTGCGAAGCGCACAATGTCCCAAGCGATGAGAAAATAGGCGCAAAAGCCCATCCGCTCGATGATGTCCAACTCCTTCTCAATGCGGCGATAGGCGGTTTTGTCGTGCAGGCCGTAGCGGTACGCCATCCCATCGAAAGCCAACTTGCGCAGCAGTTCGCGGTCGTCATAGACATTGCCCGTGAAAGTGCGCTTGTTTTTCACGCTGTTGTCCAAGTTGATTTCACATTCGTCCAAGATACGCTCCGCATTTTCAATGAGTTGCGGATAAAGTGCAAAGGTCGTTTTCAATCTTTCGGGCGACAAAAGTATCTCATCTGGAGCGGCACAAGCGGTAGGCTCAAGGCGCGAAATCAGCACATTCTCATCAATGGCGCGCATACATTGGTGCAGTTGGAAATCGTCGGCTTCGGCAAAAGTCACGGGCTGCATGGCGACAAGCTTTTCGAAGGATTCGCAGTTGTATAATTTGGTCAGTTGGGAGAAACGCACACCGAGAAACTCGTTCTCTTTCAGCAAGTTTTGTTTCCGTTTCCCGAAGGGATAAATCACGAAAACCTGTTCCCAATCAGGTGCCGTTTCGGGATAGGGTTGCTTGTTGAGGTTGTGTTGCGTCAGGAAACGGTTCAACTCGGAAAAACCTGCGTTATTTTTGGCCAAGGCCACATACAGCAGTTCGTTGCCGTTGCGGAACTCCACGCCAAGCACGGGCCGCACGCCTTTTCTGACACATTCCACCACGAAATCGGCGGCACCCATCGTCGTGTTAATGTCGGTCAAAGGCAAGACAGCATAGCCGAGCGCGGCGGCCTTCGAGACCAAATCCGCAATCGGCATCGTGCCGTAGCACAGGCTGTTATATGAGTGAACCGCAATCAGCACAATACTTTGATTAGTTTTTCGCCAAAATTTTCGCCGTAAATTTAATCAAAGTTTTTGAGATGAATTGGAATTGGTGCCATCGAAAGTCTCTTTTTTCCGATTTATTTTGCCAATTCAGAAAAACAATCTATCTTTGCGCACGATTTTGATTGAAAATATTGGATAGCATCCTTGATTTTCAATAAAAATATTGGATATATAAAATAACAACAATATGATAAACAGGTTTTTAAGTATAAAAAGTGAAATTGATAGCAGTATTTTCCTATTTGGAGCCAGACAAACGGGAAAATCGACCATACTGCGGCAGCAATTCCCCGAATCGATTTACATTGACCTGCTCGACAACAGTGTAAAAGAGCGGTATCAGCGACGGCCAACACTCCTCTACGAGACCTTGAAGGACAAGGAAGAAGGCACTTTGGTCATCATTGATGAAATACCTGAAGCGCCCGAACTACTGAACGAGGTTCATCGCCTCATTGTCGAGGCAGGACTTGTTTTTATCTTGTGCGGGTCAAGTGCAAGAAAACTGAAACGCAAGGGACACAACACCTTGGGAGGCAGGGCTTTTCCTGTGTATCTTTATCCTTTTGTGAGCGCGGAGATACCGGATTTCGACATCGACCGCGCTGTTGCCTATGGGACGATTCCTCCGCATTATCTTGCCAAGAATCCCAGTCGCCTTTTAGCGGGATACATAGACGTTTACCTGAAAGAGGAAATCAAAGAAGAGGCACTTGTGCGCAATCTCAATGCCTTCCACCGATTCCTCGAAGTGGCGGCACTGACCGATGGAGAGATTGTCAACTATAACAATATCGCACAAGATTGCGGAGTACACGCCACAACGGTCAATGCCTATTTCGACATCCTTGAAGACTCCTTGATGGGGTATCGGATCCCCGCTTTCCGGAAAGTGATGAAAAGACGGCTGATGCAAGCGCCAAAGTTCTATTATTTCGACATCGGCGTGGCCAATCATTTATTGCACCGCAAGGAAATGAGCAGAGGCAGCGTCGATTACGGACACGCTTTCGAGCACTTGGTCATTCAAGAGATTTATGCGTGGCTACATTACACCCATTCGGAAGAAACCTTGTCGTATTGGCGCACTTATACGGGAATTGAGGTGGACGCTGTGATTGGAGACGCACGAGTGGCCATTGAAATCAAATCGACCGAAGAGATACAGCCGCGCCACACCAAAGGATTGAAAGCGTTTGGAGAAGAACATCCTGACAGTCGTCGTATGGTGGTTTCGCTCGACAAGTTTAACCGCCGAATTGGTGACATTGAATGTGTCTATGCTCTCGATTTCTTCAAAATGTTGTGGTCGGGAGAGATTTAACCGAACACATACTTTGTTTTTGTATTGTTTGTCGCCTTGAGTTTAATCAAAGTTTTGAAATTGAATTTATTTCATACACAAAATAACTGCAATTTGTTATTTTTGTTGTAAATAACTATTGAGAAAATTTTAACAATTTTTAACCGATTTTCTTGCAATCCATCTAAACTTTCTTTCTACTTTTGCGGCAAATTCTAAACACAAATGATATGGAAACGTTAATTGAAAGTCTAAAACAATTCGAAGAAAAGGCCAACACTGTTTCTAATGAAACAGAACTTCAGAGCATCTTTAAAGAGCTCGCACCAGCATTCCTTTATGGCGGCTATATCCAGGTACACGACGAATACAGGGTGTTTATTCGAACCGTAGAGTTCTATTTCCACAGCGAAAAAGAAAATGGGATACACGACCCAATCGTATATCATCGCAATGGAAAAGATTTTGTAAATGTCCCATACTTTCCTCTAATGACTTTACACGCACATTCTTCAGGTTTTGATATTACCTTTGAAAGTGAAGCAGAACAGTATAGAGCATCGGCTTTGATACGAACTTATGAGGTGAAAGATAAGGATGGAAAGTATTTGGTTTGGAATAAAGAAAAAAGTATGTTCGAAGAAACCACGGAATATGGATATAACACTCAATCCACATATCTTTATGCTTTGATAAATGGGTTTTCTCTTGGGAACAGCAATAATGTCAAATGGATTGATGCACCAAGAAAACAATCATCATCCACTATGGAGAAGAAGCGTCAGAATGTTTATCAATTTGATTCTGAAAGAAACAAAGTTAAATGCAATCGAAACTGGAGTTTTACGAGAATAGAGCAAGTATAACAAAATCGCTTCGCTATGACCACCGACAACCTCACCAACACCGTCTATTTCTCTGACCTTCTACCAAAGAAATGTCCAATCTTGAACCAGCACATTGTTGAAGCATTGGAAACGAACAAGATTCGCTATGTCTATCTTTCTGAAACCAAGGACATTTGGTGCCGCGACTTTATGCCAATCCAAATAGAAGAAGACCATTTTGTGTTCTACAAATACACGCCCGATTATTTGCAAACACCCTACTATCGCCGTATTCAGACCAATCCTGAAAAAGTGTTTCAAGCACCACAGAACCGTCTGGAACAAGTAACGCGAAATGCCATCACGATTGACCTTGTTATAGATGGCGGCAATGTGGTGAAATGCGGCGACACCATTGTAATGACGGAAAAAGTGTTTGTCGAGAACAAGGACAAAACGCGTGCCGAAGTGGAAAGAATTCTGAAAGATGCCTTCCAAAGCGACATTTTGTTTCTGCCGTGGGATCGAAAAGAAACTTTTGGTCACAGCGACGGCATAGTCCATTATGCTGGCAATGGCAGAATCCTATTGACTAACTACGATGACTTTTCACCTTATTATTACAACCGCTTCCGAAAGGCATTGGAAAAGCATTTTGAGATTATCCATTTGAAGTATGAAGCCAAAAGGCCACATGCCCGTAGTTGGGCTTACATCAATTTCCTGCAAGTGGGCAAGCTGGTTCTCGTTCCGCAATTAGGTCTTGAAGAAGACAAACAGGCTTTGGAACAGATTGCCAAAGCCCTGCCCGATTGTGAAGCGGTCGGCATACCAGCGTTGGAAGCAGTTAGGAGAGGTGGTGCGCTTAATTGCATTTCGTGGAATATTAGGATTTAGATTTTCCGCCCTTCTTCTTTCTTCATTTCCAATTCCTTCACCGTGCGCTCCACATTGCCCATCAAAGGAACATGGTCATAAAAGCAGGCACCAAAAGGACATCGCCGTCTTTTCGAAAATCCCTCATAATTTTCAATCTATTTTAGACGGAAAAACACCGCTTTTGTCGGAATCTCACAATTTTTTTCCACAAAATATGTATGGAATCTCATAATTTTTTCCGCGAATTATGTATGGAATCTCATAATTTCGGCAACATGCTATTTGTCGTTTCAGTTATAACAACACCATTCGTAAACCGGCCGTATTGAGATGTGATGCCCGTCTTCCTCTATGTCGTTGTATTCGTGGTCGGTGAGCAAAAGCAGGTTCTCACATCTGGTTTGCCTGCTTGCCAAAAGCAGTCCGTTAATCTCGCGTTTCCGGGTTTTGTCGGATGCGATGTCGTATGACACCTGTATGGCCTGAAGAACCATGTTGCCGTCACACACGACGAAGTCGCACTCGCCAGAACGCTCGTTCAGGTAGTACAAGTCCCATCCGTTTGCCTTGCATCTGCGGAGCAGATGGACAAGCACTATGGTCTCGAGTCTCCATCCGAGATTGTCGCCAGAAAAAGCGTTTTCCCTTTGGTTCATCAAAGCCACATCAACGGCATAAATCTTTTCTTGGGTTAACCGCACCTTGCTTTTAGATGCATATTTTTTGATGCCTATGAGCAGAAATGCTTGCTTGAGATAAGAAAGATAGTTTTTTACCGTGTGCTCTGACTTGATATGGAAAATTGCTGCAAGGTCGGTCGTCACCACTGCGGTTGGCGACACATTCAACAGATGGTTCGTCATTTGGCCAAACGCTTCCTTGTAGGTGATTTTGTAACGTTGCTCAATATCCCGCTTAAGTATGTTGTCCACTAAGTCTTTGATATAGGTTCGGTTGTCGCTGATGTAAAATAGTTCAGGAAATCCTCCCATCTTCATATAGTTGTCGAAAGCTGCGCGTCGGAATCCCTCAGCTTTAGTGGTTCTCTTTTCCGTGTCAACGTTTTTCACCGAGCAGTATTCTGCAAATGAAAAAGGATACAGGTGTATCTCTTTCGCACGACCAGAAAGGTGTGTCGCCAACTCGCTACTGAGCAATTTGGCATTGGAGCCAGTAACAACAATATGCATCTTTTTCCTCAACAATCGGTTGACAAACAAATGCCATCCTTCAACATTTTGGACCTCATCAAGAAAAAGGAAGTCGAAATTGCCGTAAATCTTGTAAAGCACTTCAAGTACATCATTAAGTTGGCTGGCTTCCAATCCATTCAAACGTTCATCGTCAAAATCGACATACGCATATTTCACTTTGGCATGTTCCAACGCCTGAAAGCACAATGTCGATTTGCCACTTCTTCGCACCCCGATAACGACTTGCGCTTGAGGGCTGTTCAAGTCAATCAATTGTTCTTCCTCGCGTTGGCAAAATTTTTCGGATCGTCTTGCTTCCAATTCTTCTTGTTGATCGGCAAGAATTGTTTCGAGAATACGTTTGTCTATTCCTTTAGATTGATTTGATGTTTGTCTCATAGCATCAAAGTTGGATGGTTTTCAGTTTGCAAAAATAGCAAATATTTCTCTAAAACGCGATATTTTACATAAAAACCATCTTTATAACTGCGATATTTTACAACTTTTTACTGTTTAAATTACGATATTTTACATAAAATAACCATTTTGAATGCGATATTTTACATTTTTTGGATGTTCGAGATGCGCCATCACCCCGCCGCCCGATGAATAATCTCTTCCCCAAAACGTAATTTTATCCTATCCAAAGTGGCGTATAGGCTCGTCAATTCCGCATTATCATCAAACAAGGCCAGTTGCGGCATTCCGCTGACTAATTCGCTGAAGCGCACCCCGACCAACCGAATCATCATCCGGCGGTTGTAGAGGCGGTCGAAGATGCCGTTCACCGTTTCGCGCAAAACGTGGTCGAAGGCGGTGTAAGGGATGCGCTGCTGCATATCGTGCGTGTCGAAGTTGGAGTAACGGATTTTCACCGTCACGCAACCCGCCAGTTTGCCTTGCGAGCGCAGGTCGAAGCCGAGGCTTTCCACCATCCGCGCCAGGCATTGCCGGATGGCAGCCACATCAATCGTGTCTTGCTCAAACGTCCTTTCCTTGCTGATGGACTTCCGCTCTTGGTAAGGGCACACGGGCGTGCTGTCTTGCCCGTTGGCTTTCTTCCAGATGTCGAGGCCGTGTTTGCCCATCGCGCGTTCCATCGCCAAAGGTGGCAATCGGCGCAGGGTGCCGATTTTCTCCACGCCCATCGAGCGGAGCAAGTGGTAGGTCTTTTCGCCCACCATCGGGATTTTCTGCACCGAGAGCGGGTCGAGAAATGTATTAATATAAGGTGTGGGCACTTCGAGTTCGCCGTTGGGCTTGGCCTGTCCCGTCGCGATTTTCGCCACAGTCTTGTTTTCCGACAAGCCAAACGAAATCGGCAGGCCCGTTTCGTGGATGATTTTTTGCCGCAGTTCGTGCGACCACAGTTGGCAGTCGTGGAAGCGGTCCATACCCGTGAGGTCTAAATAATGCTCGTCGATGGACATTTTCTCATAGACGGGCGCGCTGTCGGCGATGATGTCGGTCACGAGGCGCGAATAGCGGCTGTAGAGTTCCATATCGCCACGGATGAAAACGGCCTGCCCGCACAGTTGCCGCGCCATCCGCATCGGCATGGCCGAATGTACGCCGAAACGCCGTGCCTCGTAACTGCAAGTGGAGACCACGCCACGGTCGGACATACCGCCCACGATGACGGGCTTGCCCTCCAACGACGGGTTCACCAACCGCTCCACCGACACGAAAAACGTGTCCAAATCCAAGTGCAAAATCGTCCTTTCCATAAAATTTCCTCCTTTTTTTGCCAAAAATGCTTGCATGTTCCAAAAAAGTTGTACTTTTGACGAGTTTTTAATCAGAAATTTCGCCGTAAATTTAATCATTTATCGCAAGACGAAACAAAAAGAACAGAATTATTTTTATCTCAACCCCAAATATGTGTGTATATCAATCACTTAAAAACAAGACACTATGAAAAGAACGACTATCAATGCTGAAGGTTACGAAATAGAAGTCAGATTTGGAGGGAAAAATGGCGATTTCGTTTCATTAACCGATATTGCCCGCTACAAGACCTCGGAAAATCCAGGGTATGTCATCCAAAACTGGATGCGAAACAGGAATACGGTTCGTTTCCTTGGCCTTTGGGAACAGTTTCACAATCCGGTTTTCAATTGCCTCGAATTCGAGGCAATTGAAAACGAAGCCGGAATGAATAGTTTTGTGCTGACTCCAAAACGATGGATAGAAGCAACCCATGCCATCGGAATAGTCTCAAAACAAGGACGTTATGCATCGACTTTAGCCCATCAAGATATTGCTTTCGAGTTCGCGTCTTGGATTTCTCCCGAATTCAAACTTTACATCATCAAAGACTACCAAAGGCTGAAATCCGATGAAAACGGGCGGCTTTCTCTTGGCTGGAATTTGAACAGAGAACTGACAAAAATCAATTATCACATTCATACTGATGCCATCAAGGAGCATCTTATACCCGAAAATATTTCGGCAAAGGCACGTTCTTTCATTTATGCTGACGAGGCGGATGTCCTTAATGTGGCTTTATTTGGCATGACCGCAAAAATGTGGCGAGAACAGAATCCTGAAAGCAAAGGCAATATTCGTGACCACGCTTCTTTGCACCAGTTGATTGTACTTGTAAATTTGGAAAGCATGAACGCCGAACTAATCAAGTCTGGACTCTCGCAAGCAGAAAGAGCCATCCGATTAAACCAAATGGCTATCAATCAATTGCAAGTCCTTAACGAGCATCGCTCCATAAAATTACTGGAGTAACTCATCTCACTTCTCAACCTCATCAGTAAAATCCGTTTAATCCGTAGTTAAAAAATCAATTCTATGTACTTCAACAGCAACATCAAATTCCTCCGCAAGCACCGCAACCGCACCCAAGACGACATCGCTTTTGCCCTGAATATGAAGCGCTCTACGCTGAGCGGCTATGAAAACGGCGTTTCCGAGCCTAACCTTGAGGCATTGGTCGCCTTCTCGAAATATTTCGGCATCGCCATCGATACTTTGGTGAAAGTCGATTTGAGTGGCATCAGCCCGAGCCAACTTTCGCAATTGGAGCGCGGCTACGACGTTCACCTGAAAGGCAGCAATTTGCGCGTATTGGCCACCACGGTCAATAACGACAACAACGAGAACATCGAACTCGTGAGCGAAAAAGCCAAGGCGGGCTATGCCACGGGCTTTGCCGACCCTGAATATATCAAGGTGCTGCCGACGTTCACGATGCCCTTCCTCTCGCGCGACCGCAAATACCGCACCTTCCAAATCAGCGGCGACTCGATGCTGCCCATCCCCGACGGTTCCTTCGTCACGGGCGAGTACGTCCTCGACTGGACCTACATCCGCAGCGGCCAGCCGTACATCGTGCTCACGCAAGACGATGGTATCGTCTTCAAGATAGTGGACAACAAAATCGAGCACGAGAGCAAACTCACGCTCAGTTCGCTCAACCCTTTGTATCAGCCTTACGATTTGGCCGCCTCCGATATTAAAGAGGTGTGGAAATTTGTGCATTACATCAGCGCGGAAATGCCCGAGCAGCGCGAAAACCGCTTCCGCGAGGAGCAACTTCTGCAAACCGTCCAAGAATTGAAGCGGCAGGTGGAGGAGATACAGTTGAAACTGAATATTTAATCAGGATGTTCTTTTCCAAAACATTTCATATCACCGATTTTGCTTATTGTATTAAGCAATTTTTGTTCAAAAATGCTTATTGTATTAAGCAAAACATGTATATTTGCGGCGAAATATAAACGAAATTATCTGACGCAAGTGCAGAAAGTTGTGAGCCTGATTCTGGAAATTGAGTTGCCGCAACTCCGACAAGTGGATGTGGGTAATGTGAGGAAACTGCGCAGTTTGCTCGCCGTACTCAGCAGTGGAGTTCCTTTTACCGTAGACATCAGCAAGATGGCACAAATGGCGGAATTGAACCGTAATACCATTTTGAGTTATTTGTCTCATCTTCATCGTGCCAAACTCATCAACCTTTTGTAT
>CADCML010000071.1 GCA_902802535.1 uncultured Bacteroidia bacterium | reverse complement strand
AAAACCACAAACCAATGTTCATCCAAGACATACCTTCAGGCCAACTGCTTTATATCATGCTCTATGGCGGAGCGGCCATGGCTGCCCTCATCGCCTTCGTCTATCTGCTGCTGCGCAGGGGCAACGCCTTTGCGCCCGACGTGACGCCGCCGCTGGCCATGCGCCGCTGGGCTGTGGCATTCTTTGCCGTGACGTGTTTGGGCCATTTTTGGTGGCTCCTTCTATACTTCCGTTCTAACGACATCAACTCTGTGGATGGCATGGTGGTTTCGTTGCTCGACTGCGTGGGGCTGCTCACCACTATCGCCGGCACGCTGTTTGCCATGCTCCAAGACCGCAAGCGACCTGTCTGGCCCGTCGTCGTGGCGATTTTACCATACGCGGTGCTCCTGGCGCTGAACCTTGCCTTCCCCGATCGCCGGTTCTATGACATCGCCATCGCCTGCATCTTGTTGTTCTACGTGCTCTTTATCATATATATGGTGTTCGCTGTCAGGCAATACAGGCAGTGGCTGCGCGACAACTACGCCGACTTGGAGCATAAGGAGGTCAGGCAGAGCTATATGCTCATCGTCCTCGTCTCGCTGCTGCTCATCCTCTTCTATATGTGGGACACCCGCTACATGGCCATCAGCTTTATCGTGCAAGCCATCGAAATCCCGTTTTTCGGTTTCCTGCTGTGGCGTGTGGAAACGCTGCAACAATTGGATGGCACGCCAGTAGAAGCCACGGAAGAAGCCCCTGCGGAACAGGAAGATGATGATGCGTCACCGTCAGACGCTCCCTCCGGCATCGGGCAACTGCTTGAGCTGCATTGCGAGGGAACCCAGCTGTATTTGCAGCACGACCTCTCCCTTTCCCAACTCTCGCAGGCCATCGGCACCAACCACTACTATCTCAGCCAGTATTTCACCCAGCAGGGTCTGACCTACAACGCCTACATCAACGGGCTGCGCATCCGCCATTTTGTCAATCTCTATAATGAAGCCGTTGCCAACCAACGTTCCTTCACCGCGCATTTGTCAATCTCTATAATGAAGCCGTTGCCAACCAACGTTCCTTCACCGCGCAACAACTGGCCAGCGAGAGCGGCTTCAGGAGCTACAGCACCTTCAGCACCGCCTTCAAGCAACGCATGGGACAGACCGTGACGGCCTGGATGCGCGGTCAGGGGCAGTAGGGAGCTGCCCCAATGACTTTTAGATTCTGCAAAAACGGATTTGCAGAATTTGCAAAACAGTTTCAAAATCTGCAAAAAAATAAAACGGTTAGTTGCAAAATCTGCAATTTTTGCGGAATCCGCAAAACTTTTATCGGGATTTGCAAAACCTCTGTTTTGGGGTTTTTGAGGGCGCTTTTCATATAAGAAAATGTACTACTTTTGCACGTCTTTAAGCAAGAGGTATGGCCGAGTTGAAGGCCGAATAATCTTGAAAAACGTTATTAAATTTGGAATCTTTAAATCTTAAATCTTTAAATAATACTAAATCCTTAAATCTCAAACTAAATGAAAACAACCAAGAAATTGAAAACCATCATGAAAACAACCAAGAAATTGAAAACCATCACGCTTTCATTGGGATTGGCGGCGGCCATGCTGCCGGTCACTAACGTGTCGGCCCAGGGTGTTTTTGGTGACATGCTCGACAACTACTACGATGAGTTGGACCGAGGCAACGGAAGGTCTATGCTCATGAGGGAATCGAGAGATGGAGGCAGCGGCAGCGGCTTCAACATCTCGACCGAACAGTTCGGTGGCAGTGAAGGCGGCGGCACCGGCGGCTTCAGCATCGGCACCGAGCAATTCGGCGACGCCCCGCTCGGCAGCGGACTCTTCATCATGGCTGCGGCTGGCGCGGCCTACGCATTCAAAAAAAGAAAAAACAAGAAGTGAGAAGATGAGTAAGTTTTGACTGGACGCAGGGCGGGGTCTTGAAACCCTCAGGCTCTCTTGGGCTGGTTCTTGAAACCCCCTAACCCCCTTTACTCCCCCAGCCCCCTCAGAAGGGGGAAAGGGGGAAGGCGCAAAGCGACGAGGAACTAAGCGAAGAACTTGGCGAAGAACTTGCAGCCGGTAGGTGTCCCCCTCTTGAGGGGGTGCCTGAAAGGCGGGGGAGTAAAAAACAACCCAAACTGGTCCAACATCGGAAACTTGTAGTTTAATTGCGAACAATTACCTTAGAAATCAACAAGAAAAAACATCAAAAACACGACAAAAATGAAAAAACTTAGCACAATCATCATGGCTTTGGCTCTCGTGCTTGGAATGAGCCAATGCAAGAAACAGGAAACTCCCACCACGGGCAACACCACGCCTACCAACCCAGGGGTTCACATCACCGTGAACGTGGGCGACCAGGACGGCAAGGACGGCAAGGACAATAACGGCGAAAAACACAACATCGCCCCGCAATACGGTCTGTTCGCCTTCTCCAGCGGCGACAAGCTCTATGTGGGCCACAACGGCAAATATGTGGGCACTTTGACATTCGCCAACGGCTTTTTCGACGGCACCATCTACCCGGACCCAGACGTCGACGACCAGCCCCTGCACTTCTACTTCGTAGGCAATGCGGCTGTTACTGGAACACCTGTGGCCGAACAAACCACTTCGCTCAGCATCAGCATTGCTAACCAGAGCACAAACCTGCCCGTGCTTTCCTACGGCGCTTCCACCAAGCCTTTCACCGGCACAGGTACCACCTATTCCACCACGCTGAAGAACAAGTGCGCTTTGGTGAGGTTCGACCTTCAGAATCAAGGGAATTATGAAGTTACCCTGTCGGGCGTGCCTACGCTGGCCACCGTCAACTTCGCCAATCCTACTTCTGAGACCGCCATTGTGGCCACTGCTAACCAAACCAACGGCAAAATCACGCTTTATGGCGAGAGTGGAAACACCTTGTACAGATGGGCCATCCTGCTGCCTGGCACCAACCTTGATAACGCACAAGGTCTTACCATTGGTAGTACCGTAGAGGATCATGAAATGGGTTACAACACCTACATCAACTCCGGCATCAGCATTAACAATTCTTTGCCTGCGCCTGATGCACAGTATGCCGTCAAGACAAGTGGCGGTACGTTGACCCAATTCTCGGTGAGTGCGAACAAGAAGGTCTATTTCTCGAAAGGAAACTTAAAGGCTGACTTCTCCAGTGGTGGTTACGCCCAGGGCTGGAGCTTCCACGACACTCAGTTTGGCGAGGTTGCTGGCCCTACGATGGATTTGGAACATCCCAATAATAAATACTATTATGTTCACGAACAATCTGGTTCTAATACGAATAACCCCGCTGCCCCGAATGGAATAATTTTTATAAGTCATCAAGACTACGGAGATAGATTCACTTGGGGGTATTTCAGCAGTATTACGCTAGCAACAACGGAGTATGTTCATTCAGAAGAGGATTTGAGCAAGACTGCAGCCGTAGCCAAAGACTGGGGCTGTGTGTTTACGGAGAATAGTCCAGAGGGTGGCAATTGGCGCACACTGAGTGCAAACGAGTGGATTTATTTGTTCAATGGCGCAACCACAGGTACAAGCAGCGCCGTGAGGGGAGACAAACGTTTCTTAAGGGTAAGAATAAAGAAATTTTATATCAATCCCATTGAGGAAAGTTGGAGTGAAGACTGCTGGGGAGTCTTCGTGTTTCCCGATAATTACCAAGGCTCAAACCTCAACGGCTCTTACACTTTTAATTCTAACACTGTTAAACAAATTGATTATAGTAATGCTAATGATAATGCTGATGTGGCTCAGATGCTGAACGACGGGGCCGTGTTCTTGCCGTGTGTAGGCTATCGTTATGATGATAGGTACTATGATTATGTTTACTATACTATTGATCCTTATGTTGGCGCCGGTATTGGTTACTATTGGTCGTCCACTCATATTGACGGTACTACTAACTATGCGAAGGCCTTGAAATTTGTTGTTGTAGGTGACGGCAGTAATAGTACTACTGGAGTTTCAATTCTGGATTTGCCCCGCAATTATGGCTACTGTGTCCGTTTGGTGTGGGATGCCAACTAAGCGGTTCGCAAGGAGGCGGGATTTCCGATTCCGCAAGCCGAGGGAAGGGAGATTTTCCATTCCCGCATGAAGATCGTAGAGACGTCACATTGTGGCGTCTCTATGTGTTTTATTGCCTGCCGGGGTTTTCGGAAACCCCCTAGCCCCCTTTTTACTCCCCCTGCCCCCTCAGAAGGGGGAAGGGGGAGGCGCAAAGCGGCGCAGGGTTTGGGTCTGGTAGGCTCACGTCCGGTAGGTTGGCAGCCGGTAGGTGTCCCCCTTTTAAGGGGGTCGGGGGTTTCAGAAATCCAACCCAAACTAATTTGTCAGGTAGGTTGGTATTTGGTTGCTCTGTCCGTTTGGTGTGGGATGCCAACTAAACGGTTCGCAAGGAGGCGGGATTTCCGATTCCGCAAGCCGAGGGAAGGGAGATTTTCCATTCCCGCATGAAAATCGTAGAGACGTCACATTGTGGCGTCTCTATGTGTTTTTTGCCTGCCGGGGTTTTCGGAAACCCCCTGGCCCCCTTTTTACTCCCCCTGCCCCCTCAGAAGGGGGAAGGGGGAGGCGCAAAGCGACGCAGGGTTTGGGTCTGGTAGGCTCACGTCCGGTAGGTTGGCAGCCGGCAGGTGTCCCCTTTTTAAGGGGGTCGGGGGTTTCAGAAATCCAACCCAAACTAACTTGTCCGGTAGGTTGGTATTTGGTTGCTGCGTCCGTTTGGTGTGGGATGTACCGACGAACTAAACGAGCTGTGCGGTGCTGCGGGTGTGCGAGCGCGTTGCGGCATGAGCGCAGAAGAGACTAAAAAATGATTGAGGCGGCCTTCTTTTTTGGGAGAAAGAAGGCTGCCTTTTTTTTGTTGCAGGAATCAAAAATAATACCTATCTTTGCAGACATTATCATCAATCGATGGTATGAAATATTTAAGCCGGAAGATGATGAGGATCAATAAAATATGGTTTGACGGAGAATGGCTGTATGGTTTGGGCGACGACGGGAAGACGTATCGGCAGTCGTTGCTGTGGTACAAGGAGTTGGCAAATGCGTCCGATGAGGAACGCCGTGAATATGAGATCAGCACGATAGGGATACATTGGCGGAAATTGGATGTGGATGTCAGCTTCGAGAGCTTTACCTACGATGAAGCGGAGCCTTCAGAAATGCAACGTTTCTTTCTGACGCATCCTGAGATTAATGTTGGACGGTTTGCGGAAAAAGCGGGTATCAACGCAGGCTTGTTGCGCAATTATATCAATGGCTTCAAGAAACCTTCCAAAGAACGGGAGCAACAGGTGTTACAGCAAATCCACCAATTGGGCCAAGAATTTGTAGCTGTTGAATTCTAACCATCCCTTGAAATCCCGCAATCTTCGCATGTGTGTCCGTTTGGTGTGGGATGCCGACTAAGCGGTTCGCAAGGAGGCGGGATTTCCAATTCCACAAGCCGGGGGAAGGGAGATTTTCCATTCCCGCATGAAGATCGTAGAGACGTCACAGTGTGGCGTCTCTATGTGTTTTTTGCCTGCCGGGGTTTTCGGAAACCCCCTAGCCCCCTTAAAAGGGGGATGGCGCAAAGCGGCGCAGGACTTGGGTCCGGTAGGCTCACGTCCGGTAGGTTGGCAGCCGGTAGGTGTCCCCCTTAAAAGGGGGAGGCGCAAAGCGACGCAGGACTTGGGTCTGGTAGGCTCACGTCCGGTAGGTTGGCAGCCGGCAGGTGTCCCCCTTAAAAGGGGGAGGCGCAAAGCGACGCAGGGTTTGGGTCTGGTAGGCTCACGTCCGGTAGGTTGGCAGCCGGCAGGTGTCCCCCTTTTAAGGGGGTCGGGGGTTTCAGAAACTATTTTCCAAACTGGCTGTCTGGTAGGCCAGCGTCCGGCAGGTGTCTTCAAAATGTCTAGTAAGTGTTTTCAAAAACTCCCTTGGCTTGTCTTCAAAATGTCCGGTAGGTGTCTTTAAAAACCCCCTAGCCCCCTTAAAAGGGGGATGGCGCAAAGCGGCGCAGGGTTTGGGTCTGGAAGGCTCGCGTCCGGTAGGTTGGCAGCCGGCAGGTGTCCCCCTTTTAAGGGGGTCGGGGGTTTCAAAACCCTACCTCGCTTCCATCTTTCCTTCCCTTAATCAACTCACACTGTTCCTTAATGTAAGCCGCAACCTTGTCAGCATCCCTGCGCACGTCGCCGTCATTGACCCTCACAACCACCAGCCCTATAGCCCTCATTTGCCTGTCTCTTTCCTTGTCGCGAAGACGAGCTTCCGCCGTGAAATGTGATGCACCGTCAATCTCGACCACCAAGTCCAGTTCCTTGCAATAGAAGTCTGCAATATAATTTAGTATGGGCTTCTGCCTGGCAAAGGCATATCCGGTCTGCTTCGACTTGAGACGTTTCCACAGCATGGCTTCGGACTTCTCGCCGTTGTTTCTCAAGTCGCGGCTGAAATCCTTCAGTTTTGGGTTGTAGGGGAGATGGAATTGGCTGAACAACAGTCCATCAGGGCTGATGTCATTTTCGAGAAGATAATCAGGAGTGATGTCTGTGATTTGCATGTGCTTGTGTGCTTATGGATTGCAAAGATAATAAGAAGTGGAGAATACGAGGAAATGTTTTTTTTGGGGGAACCCTTGCGGAATGGGAAAAAGTTTGTAATTTTGCGGTGTCCATCTGCCAAAGCCCTCGCATCTTGCATTATTGTGCGTTGGGTGGTTAACGGACAGGTCGGGCAAGCGACTTGGGGGGTGTTGTTGGCAACCCCCTCTTTTATTTCTCCCAAACCAAAGTCATGCGTTCAAGGTCGGCCAAACGCTCCGCATGCACCGACTTGACAAGCCAAAAGTTCTCGTTTTTGTCGAAATACAAATGAACAGCTGCAAGATGGCTTGTTGATTCATTTCTGACGACCAACACAAGCGAGCGCGGTTTGTTGCCAAGTCGGATTTGATTGAAGTTTTTTGCGATGTATTCCGCATAACCTTCTTTCGTTATGCCCAATTCGTCAAGAGCTTTTTCAAGCGCTGCAAGATGGCCTTTGTTGTGTTTTAGCATGTTGTCGGTGTTTGAGCGGATGTCTGTGGCGTCGGCAGGTACCTCGAAATATTCATTCACTTTGGCGAGAGCCGTCTTGGAAATGGAGCCTATGCGTCGGTATTCCTTGTTCAGTTTCACTCTGTTCTTGCTTTCATTTGCCATAATTCATCGGGATTTGGGAAGGCAAAGATAGTGTTTTTTGGATTAAAATTCGGCCACGGATGTGTTTTGCCTGTTTTTTCTCGTGGCAGGGGGTTCCGTTCATTCGGACTTGTTATGGCTGCTGTGTCCGTTTGGTGTGGGATGCCAACTAAACGGGTTGTGCGGTGCTGCGGGCGTTTTTAATCCCCCTGGCCCCCTTAAAAGGGGGAGGCGCGTTGCGGCATGAGCGCAGAAGAGACTAAAAAATGATTGAGGCGGCCTTCTTTTTCGGGAGAAAGAAGGCTGCCTTTTTTTTGGTTTGTTTTGGGGTGTGCGGTTTGCGTTTTTTTTCAAAAATTGGCTGCATGGTTGAGAATTAATTGTATTTTTGCGGAAAATATGGAAAACAAATGAATAGTGAGCTAATCATCAAAAAACGAATCGTAAGAGAAAACCGCAGAAGTACTGATGACTATGTGCTTGAGAGAGAGTTGAGAAACAGTGTCGGTCCTGAGGAATTCAGGGCTAAGTTGGTGGAAACGGTAGCCAAGCGGTATGAAAACGTACAAGGTTAGGTTTACAAGAGGACTTTACGACAAGATAGATGAGATTGCGGAATACATTTCATCGATAAACACTGCCGATTCGGGAGTTCGATACGCAAATACACTTGTTGATGAGATTCTTACACTGTCGTATCGTTTGCAAGACATTAAACCGAGAATCTTTTGGGATATGGAATTGGGAACGTTGGATTATGAGAGGAATGCACCTCTTATCATTCAACGAGTGCTCGAATATGGTGACTTGAAAAACCGTGCAAAGTTAGACATTTTTATATTGTTCGTGCAATTCTTCTGTCAAAAAGGTGTAAATGTAAGCAGGACTTTGCAGATACAAGCCTGTTTTTCTGTCTTTTAGTTTCTCGAAAATCTTGGAACCATACACCTTTTCAAAAGCCTCGGACAAGGGCAAATGGTAATCCTCTTGTAAAAATGACACCAACGATTCCACATCGCAGTCCATCACAAATTGAAACTCATTCTCGTTCATAATCTCTTCAAATGCTGTATTGATTTTTCGGTGCAAAAGCAATATTGGTTGTTCAACTTCTTGTATTTCATTTCTTTGACCAATTGCTTTAAGGTGATGATGTTTTGAAGGTAACGGTTGATTTGATACACTACACCATCATCGGCAATCGTCTGCATTTTGAAAGGTCAATTCCATCAAATTGTACATTTGTGCCATGATAAAGTATCATTCCAAAGTACCTCCATGTCTTTTGCAGTATGAAATCAAGTCGTCGATAGTGTCGTCTATAGGCAGTAAATGTTCGGCTTGATAGTTCTTGTCTAACAAGTCCAACCCGCCGTGAAGATAAAGATAACGGCAAGCCCATTTAGGCTCCAGTCCCAACCTGCGGCCAAACTCCACGATACAACAGTTTATGTATCTAATGACATCCATCTTAACGGTAATTTTCTGCAAAAATACACATATTTTGAGAGAAGTCTAATAGTTCAATGAATTTTTCTCTTTTTTTGCCCCCGAATTGGCTCGCCATGTTGGTGCTATTAGTGGTAAGTTCACGATTAATGCGAATGGTGACCAAGTGTATTTTTCGCAGGGAAATTTGCAGTATCAAGCATCAACTAATACATGGCGGTTTGCTGAGAATCAATGGAATTATGTTGGAGGATCAGATTATCCAAATCATCAAATTGGCAATCCCAATCATGATATTTATTATTGGTCAACTACAAGTTATCACAGTTATAATGGTTACAATGCAAATGCATTGGTGTTTCCTACCGAATATCCTATCTATCAATATATATCTTACTATCGTTGGTATGGTTGTTCCGTCCGCTTGGTGAGTGATATTGTCGAATAATCCGCTAACAATCTAATCCGCAAAACAATGCGGAAATAGCGGGGCTTTGCCGACAATGGGGCATGCCCTATTGACCCTACCGGCGGCGGAACCTGCCGGAAGGAAGACAAAGCCTTGCTAATACAAAGGAATCCGTCCTTCCGCTTCTTGGGGAAAGCCTTGGAGTGGGAGGGAGGATGTGTTTTTCCTGCTGCCCCGCTGGGGCTTTGTTGCGAGGGTTTTACCCCCGCATGACATCGGGTCGTCCTTTCAGGACTTGGATGGGAACCCTGTATGGGTGACCCGATGAGAGGCGGGTGGTGTTAACCCTCGCCATGAAAAAACACAAACGAAAACAATTCCGTTTTCGGGGAAATGCGTATTTTTGCAAAATCAAAACCACATCAATGGAACAATCATCCAATCTTTACGGTCTGAATCAGCGTTTGTTTTGGGATATTGACACCCAAAACTTCAATATTGACAGGAACGCCGCATGGATAATCCAACGGGTGCTTGAATATGGCACTATGAAGGACTGGAAGATTTTGGAAGACCATTTTGGGGTTGATAAAATTGTTTCCTATGCCCAAACATTAAGGACTTTGGATCCTGTTGCGTTGTCTTTTTTGTGCTTTCTTTCTGGCCAAAGCAAAGAGAGCTTCTTGTGCTATCGTCTTGCGCAATCGAACCCAACACCGTGGAACTCCTAAAGTAGTAATTTTAACATCATGTCCGAAACATTCAAATCACAAGCCCTTGAGGCCAATCTGGAGCAAACCAGATACAAAGATATCTTCATTCCTGAAGAACACCAAAATTTTATTGCCCTGTCTGCCAAATACTTCGGCATCAACAAGCGGGCTAAGGAGTGCATCACCGAATACCATCACCCGCTCTCCAACCACACCTTCGTGACGGAGGAACTGCGCAAGATGCTGATGGACGACTTCTGGTTCTACACCCGAGACGACATCCCCGCCGACGCGCTCCACATCCCCTTGGAGATGATGCACAGCCTGCTGAAACCCGAAGTCGCGCTGAAACTGCGCCTCAATGTCATCATCACACTGATGGAATTTGCCAACAAGGTCATTTCGGAATCACCCAAGCATTGTGAGTTGATTTCGTTGGTTTTCAATATTTTGGAAGATGCTTTTGAGGCCAACAAGGATTGCTATATTTTGGCGACCAAACACGCTGGGCGTTATTTGGACAAAGTGGCGCACGACGAGCGTTTCAAGGATGCGGCATGCCATCTGCTTCGTATGATGTTGCAGGAAAACTACCGCTATTGGCAAACCACCTCGCAGGTGGAAAATTGGGTGGAAAGCAAGTCGCAGTTGATGACCGACGAGGAAAAACAGACCATCATCAACGAGATTGGACAACCTTATTTCGACCAACTCAACGCTGATTTGGCTGCTGCCACGACTTGGGAAGCTTTGACGGATATGCCGCATTTTGAGCAAGTTGCGAAGCGTTTCACGGAGTCGGCGAGGGTGTTCCCGCATTTCATCACCCAATTCCATTTCGTGTTTTTCCTGCTCCACCTACCGGGCATGGAAAACCAGCGCGAGCGTCTTATCTGGAATATGGATCGCATGATGCGTAACGCCATTGACGAGATGCCGCAAGACGAATTGATCCCCTTCATCGACACGATTTTCGACCTCGCCGAGGAACTGCGCGAGGATTACATGTCCGCCGTGCTCGATTTCCAACTCACTTTGGGCCTGAAGATCATCGATGTGGACCAGACCGAGATGAAGGAAATCGTCAACTATTTTGAGAAGAAACTCATTGCGTTCGGGTTTGTCACGCCAGGCAACGTGTTTGTGGGCGAGGACTGGCAACTCTCTGTGGATGAGAACCATATCAAGAACATTCGCGTGTGGCTCGAACTCATCGAACATGCCCAGCAGCCGATGGAGAAGTTGCTTTCCGCTTTGATTGTGAACTTGAAGTTGGGTGGCATCTTTTTGAGCGATACCGACCTTTTCCAACGGGAAATCACGAAGGTGTTGAACTCCAACATCACACCTTATTATAAAAAGGTAAAGCAACTGACGCGCATTTTCCCAGTCTATTTCAACGAAATCGGTGCCGAGGGCGAAATCCGCAATGTGACGACAAACATGGATGAGATTTCGGGTAGGCAAGACCAACTTGTGCATTTTCTCCGTAAACAGGTGCACACTGAGAGTAACAACACCTTGATTGCCTTGACTTTCGATGTGTTCCAGTTCTGGAGCGATGGCAACCTTGAAGCCTTGAAACCCATCTTACCGAATAACGTCTTTGAAAGCATCGACAAGGAAAGCACATGGTTTGTGCATGTTCACAACCTCGTGCAGATGATGTGCGAGATTTCCTGCCTCAATCCCGAGGATGTGCTGATGCTTTCCCGCGACGACTACGAAAACCTTATCGGTTCGGCCTCGCGTCGCCTCGAATTGGACGACGAAATCAGCCAGCGCGAACACGCTCGCCTGATGGACATCCGCGACCTATATGCCTATCTCAGAGAGAAATACAGCTTCGAGTCAGTGAATATTTTCAGTTCGCTGCGCAGTTTCCCCTTCATCCCCGACGAGGAAATCGACGAGTTCGAGAAGGTTTATAAGGCCAAGGATTTCGGCAAGTCGCTGACCATGATTTATGCCTTCATGGACAAACTCAAGAGCGTGATTTTCAACCCCGAACAGAGCGAAGGTTGGGAGAATATCTACCACAAGCGCCACATCGCCATCGGCATCCCGTCGATGTATGGTACCTATCGCGAGAACAAGTTTGAGGCCATGGGCCTGACCTTCCGCTTGGAGCGTGTGGCCACCCAACTCATGGAAAAGGTGGTCCAGAGCATCAACCTTGAATACATATCGGAACGCACACTGAATCAGATATATACGATTCTCGAATACTTCCGCAACGGTCTCGAATTGGACGGCATCACTAACCAAAGTTTCAACCAGAAACTCGACATGTTGCGTTACTCACTGACCTCGCGAAGCTTCTCTTTCGGTCAGTATATCAATATTTTCCAGTTCATCGCTGAGGACGTGCGCCGCATCATCATCAAGTATTTCCTGAAGTCCTACGAATACCCGCTGAAAATCGTCATTCCGCAACTCTTTGACCCCGAAGGGAAACTCAACGAGCGCGAAACGGCAGCCCTCATCAACAAGAAATCCGAGGAATTCCATCGCGATTTGCTCTCCGACGCCTTCCTGATGCAGCCTTTGGACAATTTTATTGGGCGCATCCTCGCTTCGTTACGCACTATGGAATCCACGCTGAATGAGAAACTTATCAGCGACATCATGACTTACAACTCCGAAATGCTGATTAGCCCATTCTGGGAAAAAACACCCAAGATGGACAACCAAGTTTTCATCGGAAACAAGGCCAACAACCTGAAAAACTTATATTTACACGGAATGCCCGTGCCGCCCGGATTCGTCATCACCACGGAAACTTTCCGCCGCAACGAGACTATCAACACGATTCCCGAACTGCGCACGGAAATCCATGGCATGATTCGCAAGCATATTGAGGAGTTGGAACGCATCACAGGACGCAAGTTCGGTCAGCCTGAGAATCCGCTGCTCGTTTCGGTGCGTTCGGGAACGGCCATTTCCATGCCTGGCGCGATGGACACTTTCTTGAATGTCGGTCTGAACGACGAGATTACGGAAGCCATTGCCCAAGACGAAAGCATTGCATGGGCAGTGTGGGATTCTTACCGTCGTTTCTTGCAAAGTTGGGGCATGGCCAAAGGCATTGATCGTGATGTCTTTGACGACGAAATCAACGCATTCAAGCAGAGAAACAATGTGAGGGTGAAGGCCGACTTCAGCATTGACCAGATGCGTGAGATTGCACAGTCTTACAAACGTATTCTTGCTGACAATGATGTGGCTTTTGAGCAAGACTCGTTCAAGCAATTGATTGAGTGTGTGAATATGGTCATCGAGTCGTGGAATTCGGAGCGTGCTTTGGCCTATCGTCGGCATTTGGGCATTTCCGAGAATTGGGGCACTGCAGTCATCGTGCAACAGATGATTTTCGGCAACCGCAGCGAAACTTCAGGTTCGGGCGTGGTGTTCACGCAGAACCCGCATCGCGAGCGTCCGGGCGTGCACCTTTACGGCGACTTCACCATGCGTAGCCAAGGCGAGGACATCGTTGGCGGTTTGGTCAAGCCTTTGCCGATTGGCGAAACGCAACGCAAGGCTGCTGGACTGGAAGGTCCTTCGATGCAAACTATGTTGCCCGACATCTATAAGAAGATTTATTCCATTGCCGTCGAGCTCACAGAGAATCTCGGTTATAGCCCTCAGGAGATGGAATTTACCTTTGAATCCGACAAGCCCGAGGACTTCCATATCCTGCAAATCCGCGACCAAGACCTTAAGACGGAAGAGGAAAAGATTGCCTTTGTGCTGTCGCCCGACGAGATGCAACAGTTGGGTCACGGTATGGGTATCGGTGGCGGTGCTTTAAATGGTTTGGTGGCTTTCAATGCCGACCAAATCAAGACCTTGCGCGAGCAACATCCTGAAAGTTATGTCATTTTGGTGCGTCCCGACACGGTTCCACAAGACATCGGCATGATTTTCGACTGCGATGGACTGCTTACTGCACGTGGTGGAGCTACCTCACACGCGGCAGTCACGGCGGTGCGTCTCGGCAAGGTTTGTGTGGTCAGTTGCGACGGTCTCGAAGTCGATGTTGATGATGAATTTGGCCAACTCAATGGTCATCCGCTTAAGATGGGCGACGAAATCGCCATTGACGGCAATCTTGGTCTTGTCTATCATGGCCATTACCAAACTGAAAAGATGGTGATTGGGAAGGGGTATAATTACTGATTTCTCCATCCTATATTAATAATAGGTGCGCGAATCCCCCAGTTTTTCCATGTGCATCAAATTTTTCGTATTGACATCCAGCGAGATACGTGGAAGATGAAAAATAGTTGAAAAAAGCCATTGCGGGTAATTGGAAAACCTGTACTTTTGCACCCGCTTTCCGAGGGAGAGGGGACGGACGAGAGGCGAACGGAGGGCGAAAGGAAGTTCTTTGAAAGTCTGAGGCCAGCACAAGACCG
>CADCML010000070.1 GCA_902802535.1 uncultured Bacteroidia bacterium | reverse complement strand
GCCTCGCAGCAATGCGGGGCTTTTTTTGTCACTATTGCCGCCGTCGGCATGGTTACTTTTGCCTCAAAAAGAAGTAATCATGCTCAGTCTTAACTACCTTAACACCATTCTTTTCCCCAACGGAACGCCTGACATCGAAGGCATCGAATCCACCAAGCAAGTGCTTGAAGCCCGTGCAGGAATGGGCGGTGCCGTGCAGCTTTTGCAGACGAAGCAACTGCCAGTGGCCATCGTCCTCGAACATGCCGAGCAACACACGCTGTCGCTTCGCTCCGACGGCGGTTTCCATGAATGCACGCAAAGCGTTTGGATCATGGAACAACGCAGGTTCAACGAGGAAGCCGCCGATGTGATGGAGCGGTGCTTCGCCCGCTTCAAGCGTTTCTACACCATCCTTGTCAACCGCGTTACAGACATCCAGTTGGAAGGATGGCTTGAAAACAACGAGGTGACAGCCTACGACCGCGAAGCCGGTGATTATGTCGGCTACGAGATTTTCATCCGTTTCCGCGAATACAACGACCTGACCTATCATGCCAACCAGCAAGGATAATATCGACTACAACAAGTTCGCCAAATACACCATCCAGCGGTGGCAGCAAAGGCAGGACAAAGCGAAGATCAGAGGCACGGGCGAATTGCGCCGTTCCTTTGTGACCCATGTCCAGCGTGATGCCAACGGCGACCTTCAGTTGATGGCCTTCACATTCCATTTCTACGGATGGTATGTTGACGCAGGTGTTGGCCATGGCATCAAGAGCGGCACGGAGGAAGCCCGCCGCCGCCAAAAGCCTTGGTTCAATAAGGTGTATTGGAACGAGTTCAACAAACTTGTTGACATGGTGACTGAAATGATGGGAGTGAAGGCAGCCGAGCAGATTAGGCAATTTGAATTAACCGACCTACAATTTGATTGACCATGGGAAAAACAGTAGAAGCCAATGCGGTAATCTCCCTGAATATGGAGCCAGCCCGTCAGAAGGTGGAAGAATTTCGTAAGAGTGTGGCCGAAGCCAGGCAGGAACTCCAAAAGTTGGAGAGAACACCAGTGGGTGCCCTCAACAAAGAAGACCTTACGAGGATGAAGGATTTGAGGAAGGAAATCCCGAGAATGGAAAAGGAGTTGGCCAAGGCTGAAAAGAGCCTCAAAGGATTTCGCGACACCCTCAGACATCTTGACAAGGCATCCATCAACGACCTGACCAATGCCAAGCGAGCTTTGAACGATCAAATCCGAAAACTCACGCCTGGCACAAGGGAATATATTGCCGCCACCGAAGACTATAAGAAAGTGAACGCCCGTTTGCAGTCGCTCAACAACGCCTACAAACAAGTGGATGCAAGTCAGAAAGGTTTGCGAGGCGGCATCAGTAGGTTGACCGACACCTTCAACAAGTATTTCGGTGTGGTCACGACCACCATTGCCGCCGTGACGGGTCTCTCGATGGCGTTCCGCAAGTCGGCTCAGGATGCAGCCGCCATGGATGACATGTATGCCAAGGTGATGAAGACCACCGGACTGACCAAGGAAGAGGTTGAAAAGCTGAATGAGGCCTTCAAGGAGATGGACACCCGCACCGCACGTGAGCAATTGAATGAAATGGCTTACGAAGCCGGTAAACTCGGATACCAGGGCGTTGAAAACATCCGTCAGTTCGTGGAGGCTGCCGATGTTATCAATGTGGCCCTTGGTGACGTGCTGGGTGAGGGTGCCACGCTCGAAATCGCCAAACTTGCCCAAGTGTTTGCCCAAAGCACCGCTGCATTGGACAAACTCGACCTGAAAGGGCGAATGATGGCCGTTGGTTCTGCCATCAACCAGTTGGGCAAGGAGAGCACTGCCAGCGAGTCGTACATGGTGGATTTCCTTGGCCGTTTGGGTGGTGTTGCCACGCAAGCTGGCATTTCAGCCGACCAAATCTTGGGTTATGCCTCGGCACTCGACCAAATGAAACAAAAGGTCGAAATGTCGGCCACGGCCTTCCAAAAGCTGATTCAGCAGATGATCAAAAAGCCGGAAGAGTTTGTCGAAGCCGCAAGGATGCCGCTTGAAGACTTCGTGAACCTCATGAACACCGACATGAACGGAGCCATCAAGCGAGTGCTTGAAGGCTTCAATGAAATGGGTGGCTTCACTCAATTGATACCTGTATTCAAAGATATGGGCCTTGACGGAGCCAGGGCAGCTTCCGTCATCGCTTCGCTTGCGGCTAATCTCGACAAAGTGAGCGATGCACAAGCCACAGCCAACGAACACATCAAGCTTGGCACATCCATGACCAGGGAATACATGATTATGAATCAAAGTATGCAGGCACGATTGGAGAAAGCCCGCAAGGAGTTCAAGGATGCCAGCATCACACTCGGTCAGAGCCTCAATCCCGTCATGCTGAAGACCACCAAGTTGACCACCTACCTCATCAAGGCGTTGGTCACTTACTCCAAGGAAATCAAGGCGGCTGCAATCTCAATCGCAGCATTTACTGTTGCAGTGAAGGCTAATGCCATTGTCCAAGCCGCCTACCAAGCCATTCTCAAGGGAATCACTTTGGTACAAAAGACTTATACCGTTGTGGTCAATGCGGCTTCTTATGCCATCAATCTTTTGCGAGGGCGCACCATTGCGGCCACCAAGGCATATCTTGCCATGAAAGCGGCAATGAGCACTTCGGTCTTTGGCCTTTTGGCAACCGCCATTGCCGCAGTGACCGTGGCACTTGTGCATTACACCAAAAGAGCCAAAGAAGCGTCAGAAGCGACAAAGAAGATGCAGGAAGTCCAGGACCGAATCAACTCGGAGTATGCAGAAGGAGCAAGCAAGGTGCAAGTGTTGACCGATATTGTACACAATAACAACCTTGCAATTGACCAACGCCGCGATGCCTTGAAAAAGTTGCAGGAAATCGTCCCCGCCTACCATGCCGACCTGACCAAGGAAGGGGAACTTATCAACGACAATACCGAGGCTCTCACCATTTATCTGAAGAACCTCGAAAAAGTGACCCGCGCCAAGATTCTTGAAGACGAATACACTCAGGCCACAGCGCGTGTGTTGAAAGCCGAACAAGACAGAAGAGATGCCGAACAAAGAAGATTGGAAGCTTTGGAGAAAGCCCATGGCAATACCAAAGAAATGACCCAAATCACAATGCAGTCGTCCGCTGGTGCTTACTCGGTTTCGGAACTCACCCCTTATGGCGAAGCCGTAAGGGATGTAACCGCTGCAACCAACGAACTGACCGAAGCACAAGAAATCCAAGGCCAGATCTTGCAGCGCATTCAGCGGGAAAACGGAGATGCCTTTGCCACACGCAAAGGGGAATTGACCGCCGAAGAAATGGAAATCCGCACCCTCAATCAAGAATACCAACAGCTATTCCAGGAAATCAGAGATGCAAACCGCGACAATCCACAAGCCGCCTTGGACCGTATCGCTGAATTGCAACGGGAGCAGGTACAGAAAATCGCTGAAATCCGACAGAAATACAGAGATGCCGTTTCGGGTGACGAAACTCCCGAAGGCGGTGGAGGTAGTGGAAGCGGAGGTGATGCCGAACAAAAGAAAGCCTTCGACGCAGAAATCAAGGCTATCAAACAGCAGTATCGCCGCCGAGAGCAGGAATTGAAGTTGTCACTTGCCCGCCAGCAGATAGACCAGGCAGAGTATGAATCGCAGGTCTATCAAGCCAAGACCGAGTATTTCCGTCTGCAAATTGAGGCCGCCAAGCAGTATTGCCAGGATGAAACTGAAATCATGAACGAGTTCTATGATTGGCAAATCCAGGCAATCGAAAAGAGCCAAAAGCAAATGCAGGACATGCAAGATGCCTTGGCCAAGGCCGACCGCGCCCGAAAGAAAAAGGAAGAGGAAGAGCAGATTAAGGAGATGCAGGGTCTTGGCAAGCGATTGGAGCGTGAGCAGGAAATCCTACAAAACAACCTTGCCGAAGTCAAGGAGCGCATCGGTAAGGAAACTTGGAAAGAGGAACTTGAGTTCGAGATGTGGAAACTCGAAGAGTTGCACAGTCGCGGACTCGTTTCGGAGCGTGATTATCAGTTGGCAAAACTGAAAATCCGCATGGAGTATGCCCAAAAAGCCGCCGAGGGTACCAACCAGCTTGCCGAATATGCCTCCAACTTCGTCACGCAGTTGAAGGAGATGGAAACCGCCCAACTCGAATCCGAGTATCAGGCACAACTTACCGCCGCAGGCGACAACGCCGAACAACGCGAAGCCATTGAAGCCGAATACGAGCAAAAGAAACTCGACCTGCAAAAGAAGTACGCCGACACGGAGATGGTGATCAACATCGCCAAAGCCATCGCAGCCGGTGCCCTTGCAGCCATCGAAGCCTTTGCCGCTGCCGGAAACCCGATTTTGGGTGCCGTCTTTGCGGCCATGATTGCCGCCACAACCGCATTGGAGGTGGCCACCATCGTCAAGCAAAGGAACGCGATTAAGAACACCTCGGTCAGCAGTGGCAGTGGTACAGCTTCAGCACCTTCAACGGGACAGCGCACAATGACTGGTTACAGCGAGGGCGGCAACACGAAACACGCTGCCTCAGATTCTACCGTTGTGGGCGTAGTCCATGCCAACGAATGGGTTGCCCCTGCATGGATGGTGCGCGAGAACCCGACCGTGTTCGCCGACTTGGAAGAATACCGCGTCACTTTGGGCAGAGGAAGGAAGAAACTTGGCAATGGCTTTGCCGATGGCGGTTTTGCCGACCAAACAAGCAGCGGCATGGACATTACCAAACAAGACTTCCTTGCCGCCATCAAGGAAGGCGCAAAGGAGGGTGTGAAAGAAGGCCTGGAAGGTGAGTATATAAACGCCATCGTCCAATATGGCGACATCCTCATTGCATCCAAGAAACATGAGAACTTCAAAAAACAGACAACACGATGAAACTCACTACCGAAAACGGACAATTCGACCTTCCACAAGATTTTTTAATAACCATGGAACGCTTCAATCCCTTGCTTTCGGGCGAGGGAGATTCCAGCGTTCCGGCAACGCTACCTGCATCGTCTCATAATCTCGAAGTGCTCGAACACCGCGAACGCATTGATCGAGCACGCAGATATACAAATAAGGTGGAGGCAGTCCTTGAAGTGGGTCCCATCCAAAAACACGGGCAGTTGGTCATTGACACGGTACACCGGCTCGATGGTATCAATGCCTCATTCGCTATCGACAACAGTGACCTCTATGTGCAAAGCAAGAACAAGACCCTGAAGGAGATTTTTGCAGAATGGAAAGGCGGCATAGGAATGAACATCCCGTTCGCCTCGATTGACGATGCTTGCGAGTATATGGTCAGAATCTACCAAGGTACATACACCAACACCGATTTTTCTGTTTTCCCCGTGGCCGTTTCGCCCTATGAGGAAGGCGAAGACGACAACAAGGAAACCATCTATCAGTATAACAACGAAGATGGTGGCGGCACACTCGTATCAGATGAAAGATTTGTCCGCGA
The DNA here is from genome assembly GCA_902802535.1 of uncultured Bacteroidia bacterium. Classification (GTDB taxonomy): domain Bacteria; phylum Bacteroidota; class Bacteroidia; order Bacteroidales; family F082; genus Limimorpha. The sequence continues at coordinate 8,550 of CADCML010000070.1, read as the reverse complement.
GGGTGACATCAATATGCTGGTGCCCAAGGGCTATGGTATAGCACCATTCTTGAAGCTGCAAAGACTGTTGTTGCGCCTCTTTCAATGTCTTGGATATACCGTTGAATACAACTGTTTCGACGAAGCCCCGTTCTATTCACAAATTGTCATCGTTCACAACTGCGCTGATTGTCTTTGCAACCCGACAGCAACCCTATATTACAAAGACCTCGTGCCAAGTTGCACATTAAGCGAGTTCCTTGAATGGCTGTTGGCCAAGTTCCATGTGCAGCCGGTTGTGAACTCGGAATCGAAAACAGTGCGCATAGTCAAGATGGATGCCATCCTCAATAATTTGGTTGGTGGCTATGATGATGACATCAGCGGCCTATTGGATGGCGATTGGGAAGTGCAACTCAATCCGTCAAAGCGTATTGTGCTGACACCAAGCATTGAGATTGAAGGCACCGAAGCGGCTGCTGAAACCTTCGATAAATTGTTGGAGAAATACGGTAGTTATGCGGATTGCAACGAATTACAATTCCAGTCGCTTCTTGGGCCAACGCCCGCTTTCTATGACTGCCTAATCAGGCGCAAGTCCACAGGAATGTTCTATGTGCTTGAACGAAGCCTTTCATCCGGCAAGATGGAACTTCATCAGCTTGGAACGAATTACTTTGTCTACGATAGAAAAAACAGCGAAGACACCGAATCATTCAACCAGGCTGATTTGATGCCGCTGATGTTATGCGGCCCGAAATGTGAAACAGCTCCATTTATCGGGGAACGGATTCACTGCCACACCTCATACGAAGGTAAATCCGATGATAGTGAGCAAAAAATAATTGCCGTTCAAGCACATACTCTTCGACATTTCGCATATCGTACCACTGGCACAACACAGAAGTCCATTCCTTACAACATCGGTGGCCTGACTTATGACTTTTGGTTCGGGATGGACAATTATTCCATGTATTTGAATTTTTGGCAGAACTATAATAGGCTAATCTTGAACAATCCGGTTCATCTTACTGGCCGATTGAAATACGGTATTGCCAAATTCCTCAATATGGACATGAGTGCGCTGAAACTTTGCGATGGCCAGCGTTTACTGCCCGTAAAAGCATCGGCGCAAATGGGCGAAAAAATGGGTGTTACCGAAGCGGAGTTCATTCGTGCGGAACAATACATGGACGGAGTTTCTGACAGTCTGCCAACACCTATGACCGAAAGCAGCTTGAAATGGCAATTGAACTCGGAAAGTGATGAAGAAACTGCCATATCAATCTTCAGACAGCGTATGTATCTGCCAGGAAGAGTTGAATGGCGTGGCTTTTCTACTGAGCACGATGGCATACCTGATCCAATTTGGTTAGGTACACCATCCTATCTTGGAGAGATTCGGCAAATTACAGCCGTCGTCAGTTTCACAATTAAAACGAGAGAGAGAGTGACAATCTCAAATGATAGTGGTAGCATAGATATGTGGTTTAATAGGGAATGGCGCAAAGATGGCCATTTCGATGAAGATGGGAACTGTCTCCAACAAGGCCCGTTCAACTGGCTACAGGTTACCAAAACCTACACATTTGAGGCCGTAGCCGTTTAATTTTTGTCACTCACTCTCAAATTCACACATTTACCTTTGCATCGTTATGTTGAACCTCATATCATATCCCCAAGGCCGTTGCTTCCTGAATAGGTTGCCTAATATAGTCACCACCACGGACTATAGCATCATCTTCTCGCTGTGGCTGACACAAGGCTCCATGACGGAAGTGTTTACCGGACAATACCAACCCGATTTTTCCCACAAAATCAGCATCGACATTGCCGACATCGTTAGGAATCACTTGAAAGCGATAATGCCGACCAACGAAAGCGACCTTTACCAATCGGGATTTGAGGCTCACTTTGCCTTCAAGATGAACGAAATCAGTGACGGAAGTGCAGGAAGCGACTTCGCAAGCGACTTCATCGTGGTGAACGCCTCGCCAAATACATCATTGTCCTTGGAAAATTGGTGTTCCAGCCATTTCCTGACTTCACAGCCAATTGAGAAACAAACCAACTACGAAAGTCCCGAATGGCTGACCTACTACGACTACGTTGGCGACTGGATTGTCGTTGGCCGTTTCTACCCGAAAGAGGGTGGATTGGTCGATATGATCGTGAAGTGGGACGAAAAGCCTGGCTGCTGGTCGGTCAATGTGAACTACGCCCGACTCATTCCCTATGTGGCACGGCTTCCCCACCAACTGAAAGGCTTCTACGACATCATCCTATACGACGGCAACCTGCATGAGTTCTGCCGTCAACGCTACACCTATGACGAACGGACTGCCAAAGAGAAATACTACCTCTTTGCCAACAGTCTCGGTGGCATCGACACGCTGATTTGTCAGGGTGAGAATGTGCTTCAGCCGGAACTGGAGCACAACATTGGGCGTTTCGGCAAGCTGTACAAGTCGCTCGACGACACGGAAGACATGAGGCAATGGGAACAAAACATCGGCATGAAGCCTTATCGCTGGCGCAACTGGATATATGACCTCCTCAGCAACAAACAAGCCTCAGCCAAGTTTGACCCGCAAACGGGAACCTACTATGCCATCGTGCTGAAATCAAGCAACCCCGGCATGAGCGACAGAGGCCAATTGGCCGATGCCAGCTTCAGCTACATCATGGCCAACACCGACAATCTGATTGCAGAAGACGGGCGAAGCCTCAGCCAAAGCGCGGCTGACGCGGCTGACGCATTGGACGACCTGACCACGGAAGCCGTGGTCGGCATCGTTGGAGGTGCGTCGGAAGCTGTCGCCATCAATTCCGAAAAGGTCTTTGTGTCGTTTGCCGAGACGGAACATGCGGCTGCCGTAACCTACTACATCGACGGCCAAGAAGCCGGAAGCTTCACGCCAGGAACGGACAAGAGCCCCGTGGTCGTTGACTTGCCATTTGGCGCAAGCATCCACTTCGAGACGGCAGGCGACACCGATGTCATCGTGCTGAATTGGTATGAGGGCTGGAAGGAAGTGGCTGTATATGGATTCGCTTGGAGTGGAGTGGTGTGTGCCGAGTTGCCCGACCCGCCAGCGGTTTACACCTACACATGGAGCGGCCAAGTGTGCGCCGTTTCCACGGCACCTTACACCTTCGCTTGGAAGGAAGACCGCTGTGTGCTGGATGCCGGTGGCTGGGAGTTCGGCTGGAGCGAAGATCGCTGCGTGATGGAATATGTTTACAAGCTAATTTGGGAAGAAATGGAATCCCCCGAAAACGATAATCAAAACTCATAACTATGGCATACCACAACACAGGCTACGCCCGCCGCAAGATACTCACAGTAAGTAAGGGCGACTATAACCAGCAATACAACATGTGCTCAGGCTTCACCTACAACGGCAAAGCCTATCCGTCAATCTCTGACGAAGAGTTTGCCCGATTGTCGGAAGGCGAGTACCAAGCCCGCCTCACCGACTTCTGCAACTATGTCTATGGCGAGGAAGACGGCCTTCAGGCCGACTGCCCCGACCTCACACAAGGCAGTGTCGTCTACGACCCCGTGTCGTGCCCGCTGCCAGTACAATCAGTAAATTAACCTCTAAAAACAATACACCATGCCAACACCTATAGAAGTAAGACTCCCTGACGTATTAGGTATTAAGTTTGGTCCGCTCGCCAACTATTTATTGTTGAGAGATGTAGACGCTAACACGCTCTACTTCTGCATGGACCGTGGCCTAATCTTCAGAGGAAAAAAATTATGCACGCCAATCAATGTGGTGGAAGCTGCCACTTCGGGCACAGGCGCAAACCAGCAGACCACCTTCACGCTAACCTACTACGGCGATGACCCAGCTCATCCCCACATCCAAAACATCACCGTCTACACCAAGGCGGCCATTGATGCCGTTTTGGCGACCATCAACACCAGCATCAACACGCACAAGGCTCTTGTGGCCACATTTGCCCAACTTGGCCATGTGAAACTCAGCGATGCCATCGACGACACCGAGCATGATGAGAACTACGGTGAGACTCACGAAGAATCCTTTGCCGCTACACCTGCAGCCGTGGCCGCAGCTCTTGAAGCCGCCAACAACTACACTGACCAACAAATTGCAGAGGCATTGCAAGCCGTACACCAAAAGGGTACTTACGGCCTCGCTGCCGATGGCGCAGACGAAACGCGACCTCTCAACGAGATTGACGCTGTTGAGGGTGACACGTATATCTGCATCAGCACCATCGCCAATGCCCCATACGTGAACGGCCAAGGCCAGGCGGCTACCTACAACCTTGAACCAGGCGACAACATCCTCTGCCTGCAAGATGCAGTGGTCAGTGGTGGTGTGGTCACCACGCCTGCCCGCTGGACCATCGTGCCCAACATGAGCCAAAACGCCGTCATCACGGAAAATGCCAACACCGTGCTGACCAACAACACCATTGTTCTCGGTGCCGGTAACAAGAAAGTGAAAAGGCTCGCTGCTGGAACATCGGGACAAATGCTCCGTCAAGGTGCATCGGGTCCGCAGTGGGTTACGCATGTGAACGCCGACCACGGTATAGGGTATGGCGTTTGCGAAACACCCTTAGAAGAACCAAATAAAGAAGTTCATTTCACGGGCTTCAAGCTTCAGGAGGGGGCTACCGTGGCCGTCTTGTTCATGGCAGGAGTGTCAGAACGTGATTTTCTCAATGTTGGCGATACCGAGAAGTTCCCGATCATCTACCATAACTATTATATCGGAAAAGATGTCATAACGAAAGGCGACACGGCCACGTTTATGTTCACCGAAAAATATGATTACGGCGAAGAGTCGGAATACCGTGGCGCATGGGTTGTCATCTCCATCGACCAACCGCACGACGTGCCTGGACAGCTCAGTGCCTTCCAAAACAACATCCAAGGCATAGGCGTGTGCAACACGGCCACGGGCACGGCTGCCAAGACGGCCTCCATATCCGGTGTGATCATCGGCAAGGGCAGCGTGTTCGCCATCCGATTCACCTACGATGTGGATTCATCCGCGACACTCAACATCAACGGAAGCGGCGCAAAGAACATGCTGCACCGCAACGCCGCACTGGGTGCTGGACAGATTCTTGGAGGCGATACCGTCACCTTCATCAGCGACGGCATCAGCTACCATGTACTCAGCATCGACCGCCCGTTTGACCAGGCACCGACCGCCAACAGTCATAACTTGATTGACAGCGATGCCGTCTATCAGGCCATCGAGGCGGCCAAACTGAAATGGGAGGAGTTCTAACCGCAAACTTTGAGCACCATGAGCGCACAGACCAACAATAACGATTTGGTACATGTCAGGCAGATGGCGCAATCCGATTTCGACGCGCTTTCCTTCAAAGACCCCACCACGGTCTATTTCGTGAACCTAACCGGGGTCTTCACGGAACAGTCGTTGGGAGAGGATGGCGACATCTACCTGGGCTCAAAGTTGCTCACCGGCCAGCCAGACATGACGGGTGTCATGAAGGTGAATGGCACTGCTTTGGTCTTGAACGATTTCACCGGAGACAGCTTTGTCGAAGAATTTGAGTTTTCTTCTGAATTGGCCAATACCACCATCCTCGATTTCTTCCTTCATGCCACAGTGAAACATGCCAGCAACAACGCAGTCAACGTGGAATGCTGGCTTGAGACTGGACACTACGAGGAAGGCAAGTATGTGACAGACGTTGTGGTGACATCGGGGCAGACCACCCTTGCCGCAGCGCGTAACGCGGTACCCGTGTCGGCCAACATCAGCATGGCAGGCACGCTTGGTGGCCCGCTACCAAGCAAGTTCATCAGGGTTTGCTTCGAGGCTACGGCCAACATCAGCGTGATTCGTTACACGGACACCAACGGCAAAGACCGTGCATCACAAATACTAATTCGTACGTATCAAAACATATCGCAATAATGGAAAAGATATTGAAACATAGCGTTGTCGAAAATGTGCCCTTTTGGATTTTGGCAGGAGTTGCCCTTGTTATAGGCATCATCGCCTTCTTTCTGCCACCGATGGGAGACATTAAGCCTAACGCGCTGAAATTCATCAGTTGGATTTTCGCCTTCACCGCATTGTGGACGGTATTTGCCGCCATGATGAGAGGCATTGACGCACGAATCCAACACGGGCAAACAAGCCTCACCATTGGCGACATCGATAAGAAGAAAAACGAGCAACGATTAACCGAGCAAACCCCTGAAGAAACGGAGGAAGAAGCATGAACGACATCATTTTCAAACTTGGCTCCGTCAATCCATGCGGCATCAGCGATGCAGTGTTTTACATCCCGAAGCACTACATCCGCCGTTGGCCGACTATAGAGGACGATTTTGAAGCCTTGATGCAAGGCCGTTATGCCGAATATGATGGCAGTTTTGAGTTGCAGCCTGGCTGCTGGTGGAGCTACCTATACAGCACACAAGGCAAAGGCAAGATCAATTGGGAGTACCAGGGCGAAACCGACTGCAAGGTTGTGGTCAACAAGGCCACGCTGTCGTACCCGAAACTTACCAACGAAGTCCGCGCCTTCGCCAAGTTCGCCAGCAACGGCGACTTTGTTTTCTGCATCAAGCATGACGGACACTATCACATCATCGGCAACCGTGACTACCGTGCCACCGTCACGCCAAACGGCGACAGTGGCGATACCGCTGGCAGTGCCAAGGGTGTTACCATTGACATCGAATGCCCCGACACCACACCATTGCCGACCTATAAGGGCGTGATTGTGTTGGCCGACGGCATCCTGGACTGCGACACAGACACTTTTCAAAATTTTGAAGATATGAACACAAACAAAATTTCTGACTACTCAAAGCAAATCGAAGGCGGAAACAGCGTTCGGTTTGAGGCTGGAGGCAACTCCGGCAGGATTCACATTGAGGGCAGCGGCCCTATTGTGATGGAAGTGAGCGTCGATGGCGTGACCTATAAGGAAGTGGACCACGACATCGAGTTTGAGAATGGCGTGGCCATTGCGCCGTTCCAGTTCTACATCGGCGACAAAGTGCGCCTGAGTGCAACGACCTTGACCAAGGTCACAATCAATTACAACGACCTTAAAACTAACTAACCATGGATGGATTCAACACCACACTTAACCAAGGTGGCAACGGCGGTGGCGGCGGCGGAGCCGCTGCAAAGCTTGCCGTATCGATCACCTACGCCGCCCTGAAGGCCTTGCGCGATGGCGGCAACCTCGTGCCCGGTACCTGGTACCGCATCACGGATTATCACACCACCGTTTCACCACTGATTACCGATGTCCGCTCGGCAGATCATCAGTTCGATGTCATCGTTCGTGCCGACGATGCTTCACATCTCAACGAAAACGGATATGCAGCCCACCACGAAGGCGATGAGTATTTTGCAGCCTGCAAACTCGAAGCATGGGAGCTTCAGTACCGTTTGGATAACGACAATTGGTCAAGAGTTGCCGGAACCTTCATCGAAGACGACGGCGATGGATACCACATGAGAAAACTGGGAACTGTCGAAGTCGATGGTGAAACCTACATCCTTTGGGATGCCAGCGAGTACACAGAAGACTACGAAATCACAAGAGCCGTTTCAGAGGATGATGAAGTCGGTACCGAATTAAAGGGCTATGACCCTGAAACGGGCGAAATCTTAGATGAAGGTTGGTCTTCATCGATCGCCAGCAAGTTCGATGTAGAAGGAGACGGCCAAGGCACAATCTTGATGCTGAAGGATGAATACGGTAACCAATGCCCGTATGACTTCAAGTCCATTCAGTTCAAGCGTTGGGCTGTTACAGACTCACAGCAAGGCCGCGAAGGCTTGGACGGCAAATACATGGGCGTTTTGAACAATGTTCCTACGAACATATCTATCGAAGATGAGGATGATTTCATTTGGGCCTACACTTTCAGCAGCGATGCAACTGGAAGCGAAGACCAGGTGGATTACTCTCTCGATGGCACTCACTGGGTGTATGGCAATGTGTTGGCAATGGCTCCCCGATGCCATGAACGATTTGAACGACATTGTTTTCTATGGAGAATACAACTACGGCAACCGTTTTGGCGTCAATTGTTACAGAAATACATTCGGGAACAGTTGCAGGCAAAATTCGTTCGGGAACGGTTGCCAAGTCAACTCGTTCGGGAACAATTGCTTCCAAAACTCATTCGGGAACAATTGTCAGTTCAACTCATTCGGGAACGGTTGCTACAGCAACTCATTCGGGAACAGTTGCCAAAACAACTCATTCGGGAACGATTGCTATAACAACTCGTTCGGGAACTACTTTCAAAACAACTCATTCGGGAACGGTTGCAACAATAATTCGTTCGGGAACGAGTGCTACCAAAACTCATTCGGGAACAATTGTGGAGGTAATTCGTTCGGGAACAGTTGTACCTATAATTCGTTCGGGAACAGTTGCTATCGAAACTCGTTCGGGAACTACTGCAATAACAACTCGTTCGGGAACTACTGCCAAACTATCACTGTCTTTGACGGTGTTCAGAATTGCAGCGTGACTGGTGGAAGCCAAAGCGCTCCCGTTAAGAACGCGCAGATT
>CADCML010000069.1 GCA_902802535.1 uncultured Bacteroidia bacterium | reverse complement strand
GAACACGATGTCGATTTGCCCGATGCGGCGCGGGTCGGCGTTCATGGTCTTTTTCACCGTGTAGGTGGTGCCGTCAATGTCGAATTTGTGGCCTTGCGCACTGATGCCCATGATGGTCATCATACAGCCGGCGAGGGCAGCGCAGGCGAGGTCGGTGGGTGAAAAGGCTTCGCCTTTGCCGTGGTTGTCGGTGGGTGCATCGGTCAGGATGGTGTTCCCCGATTGCACGTGGGTCATCTCATTGCGGAGATTGCCTTTGTAGGTTCCTTTGATTGTTGCCATATTTGTCTGTTTTTTATTTCACAAAACCTGCAAAACCCTCAAAACCTTTTTTGTGGGTAGTGGGAAGCACGCCAACCGGCTGCTTCCCGGCGGCGACACGGTTGTGGAGCCGCCCACGTTTTCTTTGGAGTTTTGCTATGTTTTGTGAGTTTTGTGATTAATAGATTTGTTCCAAAATTAGTCCAGCCAAGCGGCTCGTGCCCACGCGGAAGAGGTTCGGGTTGAGCCACTCATTGCCGAGGATGTTTTTCACTAAATAATAATAGGTGAGCGCGTCGTCGGGCGTTTTCATGCCGCCAGCAGGCTTGAAACCGACCTTCTTGCCTGTGGTCTCATAGTATTCTTTGATGGTGTCAATCATGACGATGGCGGCGAGCGGCGTGGCGGCTACTGGCACCTTGCCCGTCGAGGTCTTGATGAAGTCGGCACCTGCGAGGATGGCCAGTTCAGAAGCTTTGCGGATGTTCTGCACGGTCTTCAGTTCACCCGTTTCGAGGATGACTTTCAACTTGGCTTTGTTGCCACAAGTCGCCTTGATGGTCTTGATTTCGTCGAAGACTTCATCGTAACGTCCCGCGAGGAACGTACCCCGCGAGATGACCATATCGACCTCATCGGCACCCTCGTTGATGCAATATTCCACCTCCTTGACTTTCAGGTTGAAGGGCATCATGCCCGAGGGGAAACAGCAGGCCACCGTAGCCACACGGATGTTGCTGCCCGCCAGCAATTGTTTGGCTTGACGGATGAAGGGACTATAAATGCAGATGGCGGGCACGCTGAGGTGCGGCTTCTGTTTCGGGAAAGCCAAGGCTTTTTCGCAGAAGTCTTTGATTTTCGTTTCGTTATCGAAGGCTTCAAGGGTCGTGAAGTCAATGCTTTGGAAGATGGTTTTCAAGGCTTCCTTTTCGTGTACTTTTTTCTTCTCTTCGTTGAGAATCAAAGCAATGCGTTCGTTCAGAGCAGCTTCGCTATGGTTGTAGGGTTTGAATTTCATGCTGGTTTGATTTAGGCTTCAAAAGTAAGGTTTTTTTCAAGATTGGAAGACGAAATGCAATAAAAAAAGTGTTTTTGTGTTTGCTGAAGAAACGCAATAAAAATGTAATTTTGCGCCCGCTTTTTAATCAACAACAAAAAACCGATGCCCCGATGGTATATAACAGCGGCCAAATTAAGATGAAAAAGTATTTGATTGTCCTTTCGGCTATTGTTTTGTTTGCTTTCACCAGTTGCAACAAAATCATGCTTTCGGGCAACAACATCACGCAAGAATTCAACGTTCCAGGCTATTACACCGAACTCTGCGTGGAGAATGCCTTTGAAGTCACAGTCAGCGATGCGGTGAGTCAAATCACTATCACCACCGATGAGAATGTCATGCCCAAGGTCTTGGTGGAAAAAGAAGGTGAAAAACTGAAAATTCATCTCAAACCTCTTTCGGTCAACATTGGGTCAGATTTGGAGCTGAAAGTGCTTCTGCCTTACAATGCTGATTTGAAGAAAGTTAACTTGTCTGGTGCATCGGAATTCCGTTCAAACTATGGTCTTGATGGCCAAAAGGTTGAAGTTGAATTGTCGGGTGCCTCAGCTTTCTATTGCAACGTTGAAGCCGATGAAGTGGATGTTCAATTGTCGGGTTCTTCTGATTATTATGGCGACATTGCAGCTACTGATGTTGACATTGACTTGACGGGTTCTTCCGATTTCAACGGCGATATTATTGCCGCTGAAATTGACATGGATTTGACAGGAAGCTCCAACATCAAGGGCAATATGTCCGCTACCGAGCTTGACCTTGACCTTGAAGGTGCTTCAGATGCTATCTTGATTGGTGAAGTCACTGCGCTGAAAATCAATTTGGCAGGTGCCAGCAACATTGTCAAAACTTTGGAAGGGACCAGATACGGTTTCGCTTGCGACAACTGCGAAGGTGCAATGTCAGGCGCAAGCGAAGCTTACATCCATTGCGACGGTACCATCCGCGTCAGCCTTTCGGGTGCCAGCGATTTGCACTTTACGGGCAATGCTTTTACTGGTGACTGCACCACTTCCGGCGGCTCGAACATCATTCATGATGTGCTGCCCTAAGTCATAATGTTTCTAACGGCACCCGCATCCGCCAATTCCAGCGGTTTTTCGGGTCAGCCGGCACATTGATTTGGTCGTCCATTGGGTTGGGCGACCAATTTTTTTCGTCCCTGTCCAACAGGTCTTGCAGGGGATAGATGTTCCACTTCGAGGGACTGTCCAAATGCTTGTCCATCACCTTCTTGATGGTCTTGGCCGTGACTTTGTGGTCGTCAAGGTCGAGACTGTCGAGGAACTGACGAGTGCGAACACGGTCTTCGGCCAACCAGCCGCGCAAGGTAGGCATGTCGTGGGTGCCGGTGGTGTAGACGCAGTTTTCGGGCAAGTCTTCGATTTGCACAAACTGATGGCCAAAGACTTTGGGCATACGTTGTACCTCAAGGCTCATGATGCCTAATTCTCGCATCACTTCAGGCACGCAGGCGGGAATCATACCTAAATCTTCACCGCAGGCCACCATGTGGGTTGCATTGATTAAAGCGGGCAACTTCTCCAAGGCTTTCTGCTCCCAAAACTCATTGTGGCGATGGTAGTAGAAATCCTCATAAATCTGGTCGATGGCCTGTTTTTGGTCGTCGGGCAAGGCTTGGTAAACCTTGGTTTTTTGCAGTTCGATGCGGGGAATGTATTTGTCCTTCTCGTTTGTGTCGGGGATAAAAAGAGTATTTACACTTTTTTTCACATGTTTGTTCTTGACGAAAAGAAAACCATGGTTTTCAATCTCTTCCGCGCTCAGCGGCAGGGCTGGACTAAAATGCCCCAACAAGCCCGATGGAGCCGTTTTTGGAATTTCCCAAATGCGGAAAAAGCCCAAGATATGGTCGATGCGGTAAGCATCGAAGTAACGCGCCATCACTTGCAGGCGGCGTTGCCACCAGGCGTAATTGTCTTTCGCCATCGCCTCCCAGTTGTAAGACGGGAAGCCCCAGTTTTGTCCTTCGGCGGCAAAGTCATCGGGTGGCGCACCAACTTGCACATCAAGGTTGAACAAATCGGGATGTGATTTCACATCTACTCCAGAAGGATTTACACCGATGGGAATGTCACCTTTCAGCAGCAAACCCATGTCGTGCAATGCTTTGACCGCCTCGCGCAGTTGCTTGTCGCAGTGGTATTGCAGGAAAAGGTGGATTTCTGTGCCGTTGCCGTCGCGCTCGGCGCAAAATTGAACATAGTCGGGTAACCAATCTTCGTTTTCTTTGATAAATTGCTGAAAATCGTGGCTGTTTTTCAGGGTTTCCCATTGCTGTTCAAACGCGATTTGGAAGTATTTCCATTTGGCTTTCAGTACTTTGGGATAATCAACAAAGTCTTTCCCGTTGAGCAAAGTCCGTGTCCGCTTGAAAGCGGCATCTTCCTTGATTCCCAATTGTTTAAGGTTCAAATAAATCGGATTCAGTGCAAAGGCCGAAATGGCGTTGTAAGGATAGGAATCGTGCCAGTCGTAGTGCGCCGTTGTGTCGTTGATGGGTAGGATTTGGATGATCTTCAAATCATTGGCCACACACCAATCACCCAATTTCGGCAAATCGGCATACTCGCCGATGCCGAAATCATCTTCCGTGCGTAGGCTGAACAGTGGCACGGCCACGCCCTTCATTGTTTTGCGTTCAGTGAGGCCGAACCAATCCCACACACGGTCTTTGCCTTCGGGCAGGATGCGGTTGGGGCCGTCTTCCCAACGGATTTGGCCGTTTTCGCGGATGAAATATTTGTATTCAGTCATCGGCGTTACGTCGGTTTCCACAGACCAAACGCTTGGCCCTTCATATTGCATCTTCACGGCCTTGTTCGGGTTCCAAAGGCCTAATTCTGAGGTGTTTCCTGTGAGGAACAATTCCTCTCCCCAGCGGCTATCGTATCGTAATCGGAATAGTGTTTTCATGCCGCAAATGTAGAAAATAATCTCACGCAGAATTAGGAGAATTATGAGAAACCTGCTGGACGAGGATTTTGCGTCGTTTCGCGATTCCCATGATTCTGCGTATTCTGCGTGAGGAAATCTACTCAATCTTCATCCGATTAATCACCCCGCAGTTGCTCCCCGAATCGAAAAACACGCTGTAAGCATAGCCACCATGCACTTTGAAAACCTTGGGATAAATCTTTTTGCTGGCTTTCTGTCCCATGCTTACGGTGCCCGCCTTGGGGTCGTAAAGGCCGACGTGATTCATGCCGTCTTTGGTGAACAGGCCGTAGGTCTTGCCCGTGGCTTGGTCTTTCAAGAACTCGTTTTGGAAGTATTTCTCGCCCGAAGTGATCTTGAGAGGCCGCCTCGCGGCAATCTTGAAGTCGTCGCCGATTTCAACGATTTCGCGGTTGTCCAAGTCGGCAAATTGAAGGATGTTGTTAAATATCAATGGTGTGATTTGGTATTCTTTTTTAGCGGTGATGGCACAGTACCATTGCACTTTCATCTGTAAACTTGAGTTTTGGATTAACTGCACCAGATTGCCGTCCCAAGTGCCCTCGTTGATAAGGTCGATGCCGTTATTCTCAGCCACTACATGGTGGTATTCGTTTTGTATCTTCATCCATTGCGACTGGCAGGCACGATAGCCGAGGGTGTCGATGAAACTGCACAGGTATTGTGGCTTCTCCATGGAGCCGTCTTTCATCACATACAAGAAGTCTTGGCTTTTGCCGTGGTTGAATTTGAGCCAATAGAGGCCACGGTCGTGCACAATCGTCCTGACGATGTAAGCCCCGTTATACTCGCACACGATTTTAAGCAGTTTATTACGATAGTCGTCGCGTGAGAAGGTGGAAACAAGTTGAATGCTTTGTTTTTCATCCAGATACACCTGCAAGCAACTATCCTGCCCAACGAGAATGAGGTCGTTGAAAGCGTCAATGTGGAGCTTTTCAAAGAGTTGGTCGAAGTCCTTGCGAGCTTGTTCTATGCCTTCGGTGTCGAGGACGACCATCGATGAAGTCTTGGGCTTGTTCTCCAAAAGGTAGATTTTCCCATCCAAAAATGCGATGTCTGCGATGTTGCGGTTGGAACCAGAGCGGTAAAAGTCTTTGCTTGCCGAAACGCCCACTTCCTGAAGGTCGTAGCTCATCTTCCTCATTTTGAAGCTGATATTGAGCGAGTCGCGCTGCAACTGCTTCGGTGTGAGGTTTACCACAGTATCTTGATAACCAATGCAAGAATAATACAGATTGACGGCCTCCGTGTGGTCGAAAATGGGCAGTTCATAATGGCCTTTGGCATCCGTGCTCGTACCGTATGGCGTATTGACGATGCTGATGTTCACGTTCTCTACGCCGAGGTTGCCGTAAACGGTGGTTTTGGTTTGGGCGAAAAGCGTGGAAGCAAGGAAAAGCAACAGCAATGTTAGGGTAGAGTTCATTTTCATAAACGGAGGAATTTTGCAGGTAAAACTGGTGAAATTACTGCAAAAATTGTTCCGAAATGAAGGCAAAATCAATTGCTTTTTGATGTTTCAATGCCAAATGGGCAGATTTTCCCAATTTGTTGGGAATCCCATGTCTTTTTCTGAAAGTAGTTTGCCGCCTTGTGACAATAGCCCTTTTAGATTTGCTTTGAAATCGTTTTGCGGACTCAATATGTCATTGAGGTATTTGATGCACGATAGCAAAGCGAACAACTTGTTTTGCTTAATCGTTCTGGATGTGTTTTTGTCCATAAACGGAAATATCGTATTGTAAGGCAATGTGATGTGTACCATGAAACGACGATTCCAAACTCGACTATGGTGTGCGCAGCAATTCCGTAAATTTGAGAAAGCATGAAGCCAATTCGCCAGCACTTCCACGTCGCTGAGGCCAAATTGCCTTGCGACGATTTTCTTTGTTTCATCTTTTTTCAGGTTTTTATACAACCTGCTCAAAGTGCTCATCGAGACGACTTCCAACGACATCCAAGAAGGTGGTATTTCTGGAGAGGAATACTTCGATTTATAGTGTTTTATAAAATCTTCATTGCTCCGAATTACATCCTCTTTGATTTGTCTTTGAATCGCTTCATAGAAATCTTCAGAATAATAACAATCTGGCTGGCAGAACCAATGGCTGTCCTGTTTGGCTTCGGCGTATAACTGTGTCAATTTGGTTCGTATAGCTACCTCTATCTTCTCCAACGCATTGAAAATGAGTAATCGCAATTGGCGGTCGAAACGGTAAAGGGCAATGATGTCGCAGAAATGGATGTCTTCTCTGATAAAATGATGACTTGGTGTCAAACCCTCATTGTCTTGAAAAGGATACGTATAAGCACGCAACCGATAATAACTAATGTTGGACAAATAAGCCTTTGCTAACGACTCGTCATCAAATATCAGCCCTCGTTGTTTTAACCTCCTAACTTGCTCGTCAATGGAAATCGGATTTTTTTGATAAGGTATTCTCTCCATACTTATAAAAACTCGAAGACCTCCCCGGGTGCGCTAATCTTACGGGAAGCGTGGGAGGTCATATCGGGTGCAAAGGTACAACTTTTTGGTTTACAACCAACAGTTTAGGTGCATTTTGCTCAAATTTCATTGATTTTTCTGGAAACAGGCACTTATTTCACCTCAATGGTAGCATATTTGTACTCCTTCCCGTCATCAAACCGCAGCAGATATTCACCCTTGTAAAGCGCCAATTTGAACTCCTTTTCGTCCTTGCCGTACATATACTGGTCGATGGGGACACATTCTTCTCCCTCCGACTTCAAAAACGCGCTTACGCAACCTTCGGGGAAGCCGTTTTCGTCGATGAAACGGCGGTCGAGGGTGAAAAGCACCTTGCCGTTGTAGAGTTTCCAGTCGGGGATGTTGTCCTTGATGAAGTGTGTGCGCGGCAGGCAGCAGGTGACGTCCATGCCCGAAGTACAAGGGTAAATGTGCTTCACCGTGTCGTAAAATAGGATAGGCTCGCGGTTGGGCATGGCATCGATCAAGTCGTAATAAACGGTCTGCAAAGAGTCGGTTTCGCCGTAAGCATCGTCAAAGAAAATACAGCTCATCGTAAACGGGTCGATGCCCGACTGTTCCTTGAAATACCGGCCCATCGCGTACCATCCGTTTCGGTCGGCGATATGCCCGAAGCCGCCCAAAAGCAGGAATTTTGCCTCGGGGTCTTTGTCAAGGATATTTTGGACCAAGTTTTTTGCCTGATTCACCTCGCGATCAACCCCGAAACCGTCGCCTTCGTAGGGCACGAGCGTGTAACCCATGTTGAGCGCGGTCCTGAACAGGTCGCCAAAAACAGGCTCGTCGCTATACCATCCGGTCTCACCTTTCAATACAGTGCGTCTTTGATTCAGGAGCGAGTCTGATGCCCTTAAAGTTTCGGCGGCAAGGTAGCGGTAGCCGTTTTCATAGCATTTTTCCAACCAACTGATTACGAAAGCCCTACTATGTGGATTGAAGTGCATCTCATTCATCATGATGACGCGGTTGTTCCCAATGATGCTGTCCATCATTTCCGACAAAGGAATGGCTTTCGCATCTTTGTAATTATGCTTGAATCTCATGTTGTCGATGAATTGCGTCCCACAAGCCTCGGCCTCGCGTCTTGCTTCCTTGTATCGTCCCATCCGCGAATACAAAATGCTGAGCCAATCATGGTAGCCGCTTTCAAACTTTGATCCGATATAGATGCTGTCCATATCAAGCAGTTTCAACAGCGAGCGGTAACTGAATCCGTCTTCTTTGGCAACGGCGGAAGGATGTTTCAGGTTGTCGTTTTGCGCCAAGGCGCTTTGAAAAGAAAGTGCTGCCAAAAGCAATAGAAAGTAAATTTTCTTCATAGAGTGTGATTTTTAATGGTTAAACTATCCAATAATAGGCTTAAACACTACAAAAATCGTTCCATTTTACTATTCGTCTTGATCGTTTTTATCTAAATCCTCCAGCACCTGCTCCAACATAAGCTCGACATCAGGTGACACACAAACGTAGCCGATGTAGTAGGAAACCCACATGAAGAGAGCAATAAAGCAACACACAAAGAAGATGGGGAGCACTATTTCTAGGTTTGATGGCCAATTTAAGATGAGCACGTATGCCCCCCATGCCAGTATAAGCAAAGCGGTTAAGACCCACATGAGCATATTTACCCTTTTGTAGATTTTCAGGGCCATACGGATTCGCCGCGCGTATTCCGCCATAGGCATGGAGGCAGAACTGCCTTTGCGAGCCACACGGTAAAGGTAAATGCTTAAAATGAGGTTCCCCAAGCAAAAAAATAAAAATATTCCCAGCTCAAGTTTCCAATAGCAGTAGGCTGCCCACGCAGTATATATGATGATGTTGCCTATCAGTTTCCGTTGTAACTTTGACAAATGGTTTTTTGTGGCTTCACTAAAATGCTTTTCGTCAACGATGCTTTCATTCTCCAACTTTTCGTTCAAAGTGGCCAATTGCGCCCGCATTTCTTCCAATTCGTTGTTTTCCATTATTTTGCGTTTTTAGTCGTTTGACATTTTCTTCAGTTGTTCCTTGATTCTGACCAATTTGACGGAGACATTCTTGGTGGAGATGCCGATGATTTGCCCGATTTCCTCGTAACTCATGTTTTCTAACCAAAGCAGGATGATGGCCCTGTCTACCACGCCGAGTTTGTTGATGCGGCGGTAGAGTTGCTGGATTTGTCGGGTGTCGTCGTCGGTGTCGGTGAAGAGGTTGATTTCCATCGAGAGCGGGACGGTTTCCACGCGGCGTTTCTTCTTGCGTTCGAAAGTGAGGCAGGTGTTGAGGCTAACGCGCCAAATCCATGTTTTCACATCGCATTGCCCTTTGAACGTGTCGAAGCCCCGCCAAAGGTTGATGAGCGTCTCTTGGAAAAGGTCGTTGGCTTCCTCCTGGTCTTTCGAAAAGAGGTAACACACGGTGAATACCGTGTTTTTGTACCTTTTGACAATGTCAGAAAAAGCCTTTTCTTTTTCTCTCATGTTAGAGTCGTTTGCATATTAGACGCAAAAAAGGGCGAAATACTACATAGAGAGGGATATTTTTTTCAGAAACATAAAAAGGCGACACCATGGCTGTTTTTCGGTTCGGAATGTACCGCCATAGCTTCTATCTTCGCCATTGAACAATTTAAAAAACGACTAATTCATCGCGCAATCTCATGCGCCTTATGATTCTCTTTCATGTAAAAGATGCCGTCGAAAGCCTTTGCCCATTTGCCCGACTTGCAGTCATAGCTCAATATGGTGCTATTGAAAACCACATCGGTCCAATCTTTCCTTTGGTTCAAATCACAAAAGCCATATTCCATCCCGCGCTGCCTCAATTGAAACTCCATTGATGTAGAATCCGGCACAATCTCCGTGCTGTCATTCGTATAAAAATAGCCCTCGCTACCTCCTCCCGAAGTGAAAGCCAAAGAATACACTTGCCCGGGGAAAGCCTTTTCAAGATGCTCACCACAAAGCACATATTTGTTGTACAAATCCGGGTCAGGCTCTTTGCCGTAATTGATTTGGCTGATTTGCTTGGCACCGTGGAAGTTGGCCGTCCAAATGATGACTTTTCTATTTGGGTAACGGTTCAGATACCATATCACATTTTCGGCCATTTGTCGGTCGCGGATGTTGATGCCTTCGTTTTGTGCATCCCATTTGGTGAATCCCAACCTAACCTGTCCAGAAAACGCCAAAGCGTTGTCAATGGCCATGTCAAGGATAGCTTTCTTTTCCAAGTCGGTTTCGTCTTCCAACGCTTCCCGAATCTGGTTCATCTTGGCTTCAAAGTAATCTAATTCGTTGTCAGTCAAAGTGGTATCCATCCCTATAATGCGGTCGTGAATGGCCATCAGGGAATCAAAAGCGTTTCCTTCCAACACGCTTGAAACATTTGGTGAAGAAGCCATTAAATAAGGTATAAAGAAATAGTCGCTCAAGGAAGGCTGGCAGTCCATGCCCCAATATCTCACCTTGCCGCTGCGCATGGCTTCTACCAATAGGGAGGCCTCTTTCGTTTGGCTCCATAAGGCATTCCAGCAATTGGCGACATCAAGATAGTTGCTGTCGATGCACAACGGCGGCAGAACGCCCTGCAACACAGCACCATCAAGAAAGCCCATACCTTCCAACACGACATCATATTCATTGTCCGCGTTGAGGTATTCGATTAGTTCCGACTTGATTTCAAAGGTTCTTCCATCGGCATGTCCGGCTTCGCCCAAAATCACGATGCGCTTGTCCTTGATGGCGGCTTTGATTGGCTCGAAACTGGCGGATTCGTCTGAAAAAGCCATGAATTGGTCGGCCAGTTGCTTCTCGGCAGGTTGTGTGCCGCATGAAATAATCACTTCTCCCGCCATCAGCAGAAGTACAAACAAGGTGTAAAGTCTAATGTTTTTCATCGCGTTATGGTTTTGAATACTTTTTTGCAAAACTAAATCAAAAAATCGCAGAAAAACCAAACGAAAGAGCAAAGTAGAGTGTTTTGTTGCGAAGAAAAATACAACATATTGCAGTTCAAAATGTTATAAAAATTCAAAGTAGAGACTTTTCTTCTTATTTTACTGTTAACTTTGTCGTATAACAGCTTCCTTCCCCATCCATAACACGCAGCAAATTCACGCAGTTGAGACGGTTGTCATACTCAAATTGGTGTTTCTGGAAGTCGCCGTAAATGCTGTCCAGCTTCTCGCTAAAGGTGTTGGTGTAGCGGTTCAGTCTCTCCACTTGAGCGACTCTTTCTTTCAACGATTGTTGATGTTTCGGTTCATGCTTCAATTGTTGTGCCGTAAGTGACACGACGCAGCACATCAAGGCTGCAAAAATCATGGATCTTTTCATTGTATTAATGTTTGGATATTTGTTTTGATATTCATGCTGCAAAAGTATAGCAAAAATTCGCTGTTTTTTCAAGTTCTCGGGGCATTACAATTTTTTTCAAAACATCAGTATTGATTTTCAATCTATTACAAGGTTTTATTACAAACTTTTATTCCGTTTTCTTCAAGACAACATCGTGTTCTTGGACGGCTTTCCACTTATCCACGCCATAATGTGCCTGGTAATGGTGACCGTCTTTGTCTATTTCGTATCTCATTGTGAAGGTCTCGTCGTCGGGCTCAAATTCGACTTGATAAAAACCATTCTCATCAGTTTTAGTACCAGTCACAGGAATAATCAAACTCATAAAGGTACTCTTTGACACGGAGACACCTACACCTTCAAAAGGTTGTCCGTTTTCATCGGTCACTTGACCGCCAACTGTAACCGTTTCAGGAAGGATGTTGAATACCTTTCTGCTAGAAGTAAAACTTACCATGCCTGCCACTACCAGCAGCATCAGCATTAATCTCTTTGTTGTTTTCATAGTCGTTTAATCCGATAGGATTATCAGATAATCTCGTCATTCCATAATGCTTTGAAGAAGTCTGTCACGTAATACAAATCGATTTCTCCGTTTCGTCGGGTAATCCGGTCGCGTGACACAAGAACCAACTTCACGTTTGGATGTTCCTTGGCAAATTCGATAAGACCTTTCTTGTGACTGGTTTGAATCGAGTCGGCTGATTTGATTTCGATGGCCACCCGAGCATCACCAATGACGGCATCCACCTCAATATCATCGTAGGTGTGCCAATAAGTCAACTTTTCTTCGCTGTTTTTGTAGCCAAGATAAGCCACAATTTCTTGCATCACAAGATGCTCAAAGGCATGTCCGTATTCGGGGGTTTTTGGAGCAAGATGATGACGCCCAGTCAGATAGTTGGCAATGCCCACATCAAAGAAGTAGAATCGAGAAGCCTTTGTGAGTTTTCGCTTGATGACTTTCCTGTATGCGGGAATTTCAAAACCCAACAACGTGTCGCAAAGTATCTTGTAATAAGCCTTGACCGTGTTGGCCGACACGCCGCAATCAGTGGCCACATTCTCATAATTGAGCATTTCGCCGTCAGAGATGGCGGCCACTTCCAGAAAACGGATAAAGTCGTCCACTTTTTGCACAGCGGCTTCCTCTATGATTTCTTCCTTCAGATAGAGTTCAATATAGGACTTGAGTCGGTTGCGGGCATTGGCAACCATATAATGCCGCGGAATCATGCCGTTCTGTATGGCACGGTCAAGGTCGTAATCTGGAATTTCAACACTGACCAGAGGGAACAGTGTTTCTGGAATGGCCCGACCACCGAGGTTATTGGCTCCTCTCTTTTTCAACTTGCGTGCGCTCGAGCCACTGAGGATAAAGAAAAGGCCTTTGTTCACCATCAGCCAGTGGACTTCGTCCAACAGGTCGGGCACTTTCTGGATTTCGTCAACGATGACCAACGTTTCCGATGGATATCGAAGCAAACTCTCCCTAAACTCTTCGGGATGTTGCTGAAAACGATTTCTCAGTTCAGAGTTCAGAAGGTCAATGTAAACGGCCTTGGGAAAACGTTCTTTCAGCAAAGTGGACTTGCCCACCTGACGACCACCAAACAAGAACATGGCTTCGTCCAATCGGTTTTCTATGTCAAATATTCTATGATACATAACAAACTTTAATTTCCTCAAAACAATTGCAGATATTTCTGAAAAATCCGCAATGTGATTGCGGATATTCTTGAAAAATCCGCAACGATGCTGCAAAAATAGTAAAGTTTATTTGAATAGCAACATCCAAAGAAAAAAACCAACCCCATCCCAACCTCCAGCGCATCGCCAAACGCATGGAAACCGGAATGGGGTGGCTTTGCTTTTCTCCCGCTTCGCGTCACTGCGAGGAACGAAGCAGTCCAGAGAAACGCACAGGTTCACTTAAACATCTCATCTTTCAAGATAAATGTGTAAGTTCTGCTCTTCAATTCTTCTCCTTTGGGGTCGCACTTCCAGGCCTCGCGGGTGAAGAAATAGCGCTGCGCATCGGTGGCATTCTCAATGTAGCTATAGGTAATGGTAGCGGCACCATCGGAACTGCGGGAGAATCTGACGCTGTCGTATTCCAAAGAAAGGGAATTAAAGGCCAATTCCGTTGGAACACCTTTCACCCCATGATAAACATAAACGGGAATCTCTTCGTTTTGTCCTTCAGTTGGGGTTGGGTAGAACACAGCGGAGTTTTGCCTAACGAGCTGGCCCAAGCTCCAAGCTTCAAAAGTGATGGTGTCAACCGTGTTGCCTGGAGTATAAGTGGCGTTGTATCTCACAGACTCTTTAGGTTGACACGAAGTTGCCACGAAAGACAAACTGAAAGTCATTGCTGCCAAAACCACCAGCAGCGTTCTGGAATTGAATTTTTTGTTGTTCATAATACTTTTAATTTTAGGTGTTAGTTATTGGATTCGAAATTCATTTCGCAAAAGTATAGCAAAAATTCGCTGTTTTTTCAAGTCCAAAGGCCATTACAAACATTTGCAAAACCACTTCGTTGTTTTACAACACGTTGCAATTCCATATTACAACATTTCATTTATCGCTCTCCCACCTACTCATCCCACCATGCAGCACCCTCCACCGCATCATCCGCTCATTGAAGGCCTCCACCGAGTCCTTTTTCAGGCTGTCGGCA
>CADCML010000068.1 GCA_902802535.1 uncultured Bacteroidia bacterium | reverse complement strand
CTATTACTCCGGGCAAGGCAGCGCAGGCGGCCATGCCTTCGTGTGCGACGGCTACGATGCCGACGACCTGCTGCACTTCAATTGGGGCTGGGGCGGCAACGGCGACGGCTACTTCGCTTTGGGCAACCTGAACGTCATCGGGTATCATTTCAACAACAACAACTACGCCATCCTCGACATCTTCCCGCAATACGAGCCTTGCGTGGTCAACGCCACGGCCTATCCAGCCACGGCGGGCACCATCGAAGGAACGGGCGAATACCACCTCGGCGAGCAATGCGTGCTTACCGCAATACCAGCAGAGAATTGCGAGTTCAAATACTGGAAAGACGGCGACCGAATCGCCACCTTCGAAGAGAGCATCACCGTCGATGTGGAGGGCGACATCAATGACCTTGTGGCCTATTTCACCCACCGTTCCATAAAGCATCTTACGGCGCATTACGCTCCCGACACAAGCGACATCAATAGCCCTCACGCGAACCTGACGTGGACGCACGACGACAACGAATGGGTGCTTTTGAAACAATTTGAGATTGGCGAATGGGAATCAACCATCTCTACCGACAACGAGTATATTTATACTTGCAGAGATAGTATCATATTTTTGGATCCAACATCTGTTACACAAATGTCCATTGTTCAAAAATACTCTATGGATGGTGATTTTATGGAACAATTCGAAATGCCAGGCAAAATCTGTACCTCTTCAATGGTTTTCGATGGCAACTTCTTTTATTGTAACAGCACAATCTCATTACGCAATCTGTATTGTGTGAATTTGGCCAATAATGAGCTTATTGATAGTACCCGCGTGGAGTTCTTTACTAGCTTCGAAGTTTTAGCTTATGACGAAACAAAAGACGGGTTTTGGCTTATCAACCATCACTATCCTGCCCAAATAGCACTTATGGACCGTCAAGGTCAAGGAATACAAAACGGTCCTTCAACATCATTATCATTTTTTGGAGCTAAAGCTATCACAGCCAAAGACGGCAGTCCACACTTGTTGTTGTGTTGTGGTTCGGTTTTAGACTACGACATTAACCTCAACCGTATCAACGAACATCCTCTGATGGGCATCGGAAGTGTATACGGGGCATCCTTCGGAAAATACAACGGTAAAGATGCCTTGTTTGTCATTGTCAGAAATAATGGCAATTACACCAACATTGTTCGCATTTACGAAATCAAAAACAACCTCGCGCAAATCGTGAACTACCGCCTGTATCGCGCAGATAGTCAAGGAAACATCGTGATGCTGGCCTATGAAGTCACCGGAACGTCGTTCATCGACCATTCATGGGACAACATCGCTGCTGGAGAATACCGTTTCGGCATCAGCGAGGTGTATTCCAATGGCGACGAATCGGAAATCATCTGGTCAAACACCTTGGTGAAACCAACCGATGGCATCGAAGAAAACAACTGTGGGCAAGAAGCCCCTGAACCCTCTGTCCGCAAAGTAATCGAAGACGGACACATCATCATTATCAAGGACGGGAAACGCTACAGCGTGTCGGGACAAAGACTGAAATGAAAATGAATTTGTAATTTTGCGGCGCGGTCTGCAATAAAACCGACACAAATCAGTTAATCCTAAAAATCGACATATTATGAAGAGATTCAGAATAGCTACCCTGTTATTGGCCTTATTGGTGGCCGCTCCTGCCCTGCTCCGTGCCCAAATCATCAAGGGCGAGGTGTTTTTTGGCGGCAACGTCACCCAAGTGGACGGCGACGAGTGTTACCGTTTCCGCAAGGCTGGCATCCATGCCGGCGCCGGTGCCTTGATACCCATTACAAGTTGGATGGACATCGGCCTTGAGGTGCTGTTCAACCAAAAAGGTGCCAACAAAAACGACTCCATCAACCAGCATCTCGGCCTCTACACTGGGCGCTACAAACTGAACCTCAACTACGCCGAAATCCCCATCATGGTGTACGTGACCGACAAGGACCGCTTCAGCCTTGGTGTCGGCGTTTCCTACGGACGCATCGTCGGCTTGCAGGAATACGTCAATGGCCAATCCACGGCCATCCGATTGGGCGACGGCCAACTCCATTGGAGAGACGAATCGGCCGACCTCCCCGACCTCACCAAGGTGAAGGATTTCAAGGAATTGACCAAACTGGTTTATGCGGCAGGCTATTCCCAAGACCAACCCATCGAGGAACTGATTCCGGAAGTGATTGCCAACTCCGACAGCTACCGTGCCCACGACTTCAGCATCTGCGCCGACTTGCGCGTGCGAATTTGGGAAGGCCTCCATGCCGAACTGCGCTACCAATACTCGTTGGTGCCCATCAGGACTCGCCTGTTCTACAAAGACACCAACGAAACCATCCTGAAAACCGACGATTCGAGGGTGCAGCCCCTGCAACGGCAATACAACAACTGCCTCACACTGAGAGTAGTGTATTTGTTTAATGAGCACCGAAGCAAAGCTAATAAAGAAGGTATGAAGAAGCAATAAGCTGAGCCCCGTAGGGGCGACGGATAATAAGCAGGCGGTGAAATGCAATGGAACCCCTGCCCGAAAAACAAGCCTAAGGTAAAGGTAATCAAAGCCCCGTAGAGGCGACACAATCACAACCCCAAATAATAATCCCTCAAAAACAAATTATACTGCCCCGTGAAACGCCCATCCGTTTCACGGATAACAAAGCTTTCCTCCTGAACTTCATCACTTTCAGCAAACCCCAATTCCAGATTGACGCGATTCGGTTCCTTGCCCACTATCGGGATGATGGTCATCCTTTTGTGCAGATGAAGGCCAAATCGCGCAGCCGTTTGCAGGAACGCCGACGACACATCCACGGGCAACACCACCGCCAAACGGCCTTCGGGCTTCATCAGGCGGCAGACCTCTCGACAAATCGTGGCATACGAGAGACCCGAATCGTTGTGCCGTGCACGACTCTTGCGCTCCGAATCGCATTTGGAAAAACGGTTGAAAAACGGTGGGTTGGAAATGACGAGATCATACTTTTTATCCGATTGGAAATCAACGATGTCCGTACAAAAAGTCTGCAACTGTCCGCGCCACTGCGAGGCCTCGAAATTAACAGTGGCCTCCTCAATCGATGCGGCATCAATGTCCAAGGCATCAACATGAGCCACACCTTTTTGCGACAACATCAACGACAGCAGGCCGCAGCCCGTGCCGATGTCCAAGACCACATCGGTCGGTCTGACCTCGGTCCAACGTCCCAACAAAATGGCATCCGTCCCCACCTTCATCGTCGAGCGGTGATGGTAGAGACTGAAATGCTTGAAGTGGAACGGGCGCGCGTCGGTCATTGCAAGTACATGTCTATCAGCCCTTCAGGTGCTGTTATGGTGAGCGTTTTCTTGTCGCGGTCGACCTTTTGGATGACTGGGTCGAGAATGGGAATCAGGATTTCCTTCTTGCCTTTCATCACTTGCAGGATGGCTTGCGTGGGATATTCCAGCACTTGACTGACGGGACCCAGCTCGCCTTTCTCGGTATCGACGACCGTAAATCCCACAATTTCATGGAAATAGAACTGTTTGCCGCTCAGTTTGGGCAACATTTCCATGGGCAGGTAAGCCAACTTTCCGACGAGGTTTTGCGCCGCCTCGATGCTGTCCACATCCTTTATCTTGACAAACATCTTGTCGTCGTTCATCTTGATGTGCTCGACAAAGAACGGCGTAAGTATCTTGTTGATTTCGAGGAAAAAATGCTTCATTTTGGCGTAGGCCGACGGGTCGTCGACATCCAATTTGAGGGTCACCTCCCCTTTCAGGCCGTGGGTCTTGGCCACGCGACCCAAATAAAAACAATCTTCTTTTTTCATTGCATTAGGATTTCGCGGCAAAGATAATAATTATTATTTTTGTCGCTCATATTCACGTTATGCACGACTTTTTGCATTTGTTTTTGGATATACTGAAAGACAGCGTCTTAATCACCGTTTTGGTGATGGTTATGATGCTGCTGTTGGAGTTTGTCAATGTCCATTCTCACGGAAAATGGTTCTCGCAGCTACGCAAAAACGCTTTCGGACAAGTCGTTTTGGGCGCAGGCCTGGGCCTCATCCCTGGCTGCATGGGTGGTTTCGCCGTCGTATCGATGTATTCGCATAAGTTGCTGAGTTTCGGTGCCTTGGTCGCCATGATGATTGCCTCCTCCGGCGACGAAGCCTTTGTCATGCTCGCCATGATTCCCAAAGAGGCCCTACTCTTGATGGGCATTCTCTTTGTCGTGGCCGTGGCGGTCGGACTTGTGGTGGACAAATGCTCCAAATCCATCCATTTGCCTTTCATGGATGCCCATGAGCACGACATAAAAGGCAAGCACAAAGGTTGTGAAGACGGCTACCAAATCCACAAAGAAGACGAGCACGAAAACGAACACCGATTAAAGCACATCATCACGGAACACCTTTGGAATCACATCATCCGCAAGCATTTCCTAAGCATCTTCCTTTGGACTTTCGGCGCGTTGCTCGTCATCAAAGTCGGGCTGCACTACTTTGATATTGAAACACTTATCAGCAACAACATCCCTTGGATGATTCTGTTGGCCATCCTCATCGGCATCATCCCCGATTCGGGGCCGCATTTGCTGTTTGTCACCTTGTTTGCCACGGGCACGGTGCCGTTTTCGGTGCTACTTGCCAGCTCCATTTCGCAGGACGGTCACGCCGCACTGCCTCTGTTGGCCGAGAGCAAACGGAGCTTCGTGAAAGCGAAAATTGTCAACGCCTTGGTCGCAGCGGCGATGGGTTATTTTTGTTACTTTGTCGGTTTTTAAATTCATTGCATCATGAACCACAAGACACTACGGTTTTCCCTATTTATCATATTGTTTCTCAGTTCAATACAACTGTTTGGACAAAAAAAGTGGGCCTTTGATTTCGGATTGGGCACATCACTCAACGCAGGCAACGTAAACACATGTAACATAAACAATTACGCTTCCGTCACCCGAAACGACAGTCTGTTTGCCTTCGACTTCCATCACAAGCTCCTTTACAGTTCGCTCATCAACAAAAACAGCGGGGGACGACATTGGGAAGAAACGAATTTTGAAATCAACGGCGGACTGAAAGTGGACTATCTGCAATATGGGAAATACTCGCCGTTTTTGGCTTGCGAGATGCTCACCAACAAGTACAAAGGTTACAACCTCAAGATGAGCGGATTGATCGGTTTCAAGTACAGAATCTACGTAAAACCCTCAATTTGTGACTATTCCATCAGTGCCGCCTTCGTTTACGACTGGACCAACTTCACCGATTCCACGACACTTCCGAACAACAACTACCGCATTTCCATCCGACCCAAAATCAAGCAAAAGCTTACCGACAATCTGACTTTGTTGAATCTCACCTATTTTCAGCCTTCGGTACTCGATTTCCACGATTTCATCATCAATTGTATGACGAAACTGCAGACCCAACTCACGAAAAAGCTCTTCATTGATATTTCGTTTTCCTATGAATACCGCAGCCGTGTGCCTTCCGAGAACTATAAAAAGCACGACTTTTTGTCGGAAGTTTCGTTGAGGCTGAAGTTTTGATGCAAACTATTGTTCAAGTGTTACCTTGACATTCAAAAAAACACTATCTTTGCGCCATCAATTAGGGGTGCCTTTTCCGCCATGGCGGGATGAAAGACAGGCTGAGATCAAACCCATTGCACCTGACACGGATAATGCCGATACAGGGAATCGAGTTCCTCATCATTCCTCTATTGATTTATTGAATTATTAATCTTTAAATCAACGAGTTATGCTCAAAAAACAAACCTTAATCCTTGCTCTCGCCACACTGCTGACGACGAGCCTTCATGCCCAAAACCATGTCTCCGTCAATGGCTCGGTGCTTGACACGCTGCAACTTAACGAAGTCGTCATTAACAGTTCTTATGCTGACGGCAAAACTCCACTCACCACTTCGGAGATGAATCGCGACAAATTGCAGGAAATCAAACTTTTGCCTTCGCTGCCCTACCAGCTTGAATTAGAGCCTTCGGTGGTCGTGAGCGGCGAAAACGGTATGGTCGGTGCCACATCGTTCCGCATCCGTGGTGTGGATGCGACCCGCATCAACGTGAACATCAACGGCATTACCCTCAACGACCCTGAGAGCCAGTCGGTATTTTGGTACAACATCCCCAACCTCGGCGGCATGGCACAAAGCATTCAGCTGCAGCGCGGTGTGGGTGCTTCCAACGGCGGTTCGGCCTCATTCGGCGGCGCCATGAGCCTACAGACCTTCACTGTCGCGCCCAAAGCCTACGGTCAGGCAGACATTGCCTACGGTTCGTTCAACACAAAGCAATACGGCGTTACGGTCGGCACGGGTCGCACCAAAAGCGGTTTATCCTTCGACCTCGCCTACAACGGTCTTAACAGCGATGGCTTTATCCGCAACGGCAAGTCCGACCAGCAGAGCCTCTTCTTCACTGGCGGCTGGTACGGCAAGCGTTCCCTGCTGAAGGCCGTGTTCATTCTGGGTCACCAAAAAACTGGTATCACCTGGGACGGTGCCTCCGCCGAAGACCTCGACCAAGACCCGACCTACAACGGCGTGGGAGCCTATTACGACGAGTTCGGAAAGGTGCATTACTATGATAATGAGACCGATAACTACAACCAACGCCATTACCAACTTTACTATTCGTTTCGCCCCTCAAACCGCTGGACGCTGAATGCCGCTTTCGACTACACCCACGGCGATGGCTACTACGAACAATACAAGGACAACAAGAAGCCCGGCTCCTATTACGGCCTCATCAGCCTCAGCAGCACTTCGAAAAGCGATTTCGTCCACCGCAAAAAGATGAACAACAACGGCTACACGGGCCTGCTTTCCGCCAACTACCAAACCGACAGATTCTCCATCACCTTTGGCGACACCTATTTATATTATGACGGCTGGCATTTCGGCAACCTTATTTGGGCACAAGACGACCTGAGCCTCGATGGTGTCAACCCGCTCGAAATCAGTGCAAAAACGCCTTACGAATGGTATCGCAACCGTGGCCAGAAGCACGACAACACCGCTTTCCTGAAGCTCAACTACGACTTCTCAAAGCGTTTCAACATGTACGCCAACATGCAAGTGCGCTACATCGACTACACACTCTCCGGCATGGATGACAGCTTCGACAGCATCCCCTACCATCAGAACTACCTGTTTTTCAACCCGAAAATTGGTGGCAACTTCCAAATCAACCCCCAAAACCGCTTGTATTTCGTGGTTGGAATGGTGAACCGCGAACCAACGCGCTCCGACATCAAGGATGCCATCGAAAACGGAGAAACCATCAAGCCTGAGACCATGATTGACCTTGAATTAGGCTACGGCCTGGAGAAGACGAATTTCACCCTGCAAGGTAACCTCTACGCCATGCTCTACAAGGACCAACTCACCCCTTCCGGCGATCTCAGCTCGACAGGCTACGCGCTAATGGAGAATGTCGACAAATCCTATCGTATTGGCATTGAGTTGGTTGCTGGCTACCAATTCACCAAATGGTTCAGCCTCGATGGAAACATCACTTTGAGCCAAAACAAAATCTTGAATTACACCTTCACCGACTTCAACGACGGCGACAGCACCCTGACTACTTACACGAAGAACACCAATTTGTCGTTCTCGCCCAACATTGTGGGTGCCGCCATCGCCACCTTCAAGCCTTTCGAAGGGGCAAAACTCCAAATCATCGGCAAATATGTGGGCAAGCAATATTGCGACAACACCTCGCGCGAGGTTTACGCCCTCGACCCGTATTTCCTGCTCAACATGCGCGCTATCTACGAATTCAAGCTGAAAAGCAGTGGTTATGTCAGGTTTAGCCTCGCTGTGAACAACCTCACCAACCACCATTACCGCCTCAACGCTTGGGTGGGCGATTGGGCCGATGACTACAGCTCCGAGACCACCTATTATTATTACCACAGCCGCGCCTATTTGCAGCAGCCAGGCATCAACTTCATGGCTGGAGTAAGCATCGGATTCTGAGGAAATCCTGTCGCGAAAACGCAAAAAAAGACCTGTATCCAAACTGATACAGGTCTTTTTTCGTTAATATGACTATGGGATTACTTGATTTCCACCAATTCCAGCTCGATGAGCAGCGGAGAATAAGGCGGCAGGATCTCGCCCCAGTCGAACTCGCCAAATGCCAAGTTCGAGGGAGTAATCAAAGTGACCTTCGCACCAGGTGCCATGGTCATCACGGCCTCCTCAATAGCAGGAATCATCTCGCCGCCACCAATCTTGAAATACATCGGCCGCTCGTAATCGTAACTCGACTCTATTTGTTCGCCCTTCAAGTTTTTCAGCACGTAATGCACTGCCACTTCATCGCCCCATTGGGCCACATTGCCTTCACCAGCCACTTGAGGAAGAATGTAAAGCCCTGATTCCGTTGGGGTTTCCGCGATGCCATTGGCTTTAATGTAGTCGACAATGACCTTGTTTTCCAAAGCCATCAGACGTTGTTTTTCGGCCTCTTTCTCGGCTGCTTTGGCTTCCTGCTGCTTCTCGTAGGTTGCCTTGTCCATCACGTCGTTCATCGTCAGCACCACCACCAATGGGGTGTAAGGCAGAATGTATGCCTCGTAGCCAGTGCTGTCGAAAGCCATGGTCGAAGGAATCACGAAACGCATCGTGCCGCCTTCGGGCACCATGCCAAGTGCTTCGTTGAAGCCTTCACAAATAAACTCTTCTCCATACTGCATCTCAACAGTCTCAACGCCAAAGGAATTCATGATGGTGTCGCCCTTGGGGTTGCACATCGTGAAATCGAAATTGACATAATCGCCCAACGTGGCCACCTTGCATTTTCCCGTCTTTTCCAGCACAATGATGCCCGATTCGGTCACTTTGTTGTTGGGGTCGTCGCGCAAAGGGGTCAAAAAAGCCTCTTCTTCACGTTTCAAACTGTCCAACAGCTTGTTACGTTCAGCCTCCAAAGTTTCGAACGGCTTCACGGAGAGGAGTTTCAAGTCGTAATAGATGGGCTTGCCCGCATACTCTTCGGGGATTTCTTCCATCTGAAACATGATGGTAAAAACCGAATCGGCCGACACCGCAAGGCGTGCCGAATCGCCCACATGCATCATAAGCAGTCCGTCGACCACGTCACCCGTAAAGTCGGCTTCTGTCAGTATGAGGCGCATGGGTTCGTCGCCGGCAGTCGTAAACAGCAGCGAGTCGTTGAAGTATTGAGCCATCTCGAAGGTGGCCTCGTCCTTCAAACGAGGCATCACCTCCGAATTGCCCTTGCTGTAAAACTTCATGTAGGCGCCGTTCTCCATCTTCTTGAATCCGTCATAGATGGAACTCTCGTTGTTGCAAGAGGCCACCACGAACAGGAGAAGAAAAGCGGCAATTGCCTTAAAAAGTCTATTCATTTTATTGGAAATCAACAAGTTCTACCTCAAATATCAGGTTCGAGTATGGCGTAATCTTATCGCCAGCCTGTCTGTCGCCATAGGCCAAGTAATAAGGGATGTAGAGCACGCCCTTCTCGCCTTTCGACATCAGCATGATGCCTTCGTCCCAGCCGGGGATGACCTGACCCACGCCCAAGGGGAACGAAATGGGTTCGCCACGCTCAACAGACGAGTCAAACACGGTGCCGTCAAGCAACATGCCCGTGTAGTGCACCTGGGCCATCTGTCCAACTTCCGGCTTCTCACCATTGCCTTCCTGCGTCATCACATAGTAAAGACCCGATGCGGTGGGCTCGGCATTAATCTTGTTGTTAGCCAGATACTCAGTCAGTTGCTGTGCAGCAGCGGCCGTCTCCTCAGGATGGTCGCTCTTCATCTTTTCGATTCTGGCTTCCATATCCTTCTTGATTTTGGCACCCAAACGAACGGCATATTCGCTTTCGGGATAGAAGTCGTCTAAACGGATTTCGAAACGCAGCACATCGGTCGAGCTGAACTCGGCAGGCAGGCTGGGTTGATGGAACATCTTGATGAAAGTGGAGTCGATGTTCACGATGAACGAAGCCGAATCGCCTCTGTGCATCATGGCCAAGCCTTCGTAGATGTCGCCGGCAAACAAAGGAGCCTCCAAGGGCAGCGTGTTCGTGGTATTGGGAACGATGATCGTGGTGTCGTTCACGGTGCAGCTGATGCCCAAATCCATCAGGTCGCCCACTTTAGGTTGCTCGCCTTCGTTCTGGCTGAAGAATTGGTAATACAAACCCGTGGCCGTTTGTTTGTAGCCCGGATAAGGTGTGTTTTCGGTGCAAGCACTCAAAGTGCCCATCATCATCATGGCCAAAGCGGCCATCGAAAAGATACTTTTTTTCATTTCTTTTTAATTTTAAATTATTGATTGTTAGTTATTTCTTTATCAAAAACATCCAAAAGTTCCACATCAAAAACGAGGTTGGAATACGCGGGAATGAAGCCGTAAGGATTGGAGCCATAGGCCAAAGTGTAGGGCAACACAAAGCGGGCCTTCTCGCCCACTCTCATCATGCCGATGCCTTCGTCAAGGCCTTTCAGCACCTTCCCTTCGCCGACTTCAACATCATAATGATCGCCCAGTTGGTCGGAATTGCCAAAGACTGTGCCGTCAAGGAACGAAGCCACAAACTTGATTCTGGCCATCTGCCCTTTTTGCGGTTTCACGCCCTTGGTGACCACCGACTTGCTGAAAAACAGTCCCGAAGCCGTGTAATCCGTGATGTTGTTGGCTTTCAAATACTCGAAAAACGCCTTCTCCGAGTCGGTTCTCATGGTTTCTTTCATACGCTCAATCTCGGCCCTAAACTCCTCTTCCGACTTCACTTCCAACAATTTAATTTCGTAGCGGAAATAGTCGTCCGGCTTCAATCCAACCACATTCGGATCCTGATTGTAGTATAATTTGGCCACCGAATCCGCCTTCACATAGAACGACGCCGAATCACCAATGTGCATCATGGCATAGGCTTCCTGCAAATCACCTTTAAAAATCGGCTTCTTCAACTGCGAGTACACGTCCTTCTGCGTGCCCTCCCAGTCATAGTACAAAGAATCATGAAGATAACAGGCCATTTCCACTTTCAGGAAATCGGTCAACTTGGGCTGAGGGGCTGAAGCATTCAGGCTGTGAAACTTATAGTACAAGCCACTCTGTGTCTTTTTGTAGCCTGGAAATTTCTGGGTACAAGCCGTAACCAACACCATTGCCGAAAGGCAAGCCACTGCGATTAACAAATGATTTCTCTTCATAACTTATTGATTATCCATTATTTTTATCGTATAAACCAAAGTCGCATATTCTGGGATGCACTTGTCGTCGCCATGCAGGCCGTATGCCAAATGGAAGGGAATGATCAGCTTGGCCTCATCGCCACGATGCAAATAGGTCATCGCCTCATCTAACCCCGACTCCACTTCGCCTTCGCCCACAACAAACGACTTAACTCCGTCTTTTTCAGACGAATAGAATAAATCACCCGCAATAGAGCCAACTTCATATTCCAAATCAACCCTTTCTCCCTTTTCAATCTGTTTTTCAGTACCTTGTCTCATGATTTGATAACGCAAACCCGTTCCAGTCGTCGTCATCTCCAAACCGTGCCGCTTGATGTAGTTCGCGATGTCCTCCTCTTCTTCCACCAACAGATAGCGGTTGGCCGTTTCCATGCTGCTTTTCATCTCGTTTTTCGAAATAGGCATTTGTGGTTTCTGAGGCTTCTGAGGCTTCTCTTCACAGGAGAAAACAGAAAGCAACAGCAAGAATACCAGATATTTGCAATACTTATTCATTCCTCCTGATTCAACATTTCCTTATACTCGGGCAGCACCGATTTCAGCAGTGCCACCGCGTCATCAAACGAACAAGTAAGTGTGCCACCCGCAGCGTTAGTGTGACCACCACCCTTGAAATACTTGTTTGCCAGCTCATGGACCGAGAACGAGCCTTTCGACCTGAACGACAGCCTAATCTGTTCCTGACGCTCGGTCACTAAAACCGCCATCTTGATTTTCTTCATCGAAAGCGGAAAATTAACCACGCCTTCCGTGTCGCCAACCTGGTAGTTGAAAGATTCCAAATCACTCTTATTCAATGTGATAATAGCCGTTGAATACTCATCCAGCACCTCCATCCTATTGTTGATGGCGAACCCTAATAACCGAAGCCGATTCTCCGACATGGTGTCATAAACCATTTCATGCACATAGCCATACGGCATTGATTTCTCCACCAAAACACTGACCAGCTCAAACGTCCGCGGATGATAGATGGAATGGGCAAACGAGCCCGTATCCGTCATAATGCCAACGAGCAGATTGGTGGAAATACTTTCGTTCAGCAACGCTTTCCCATAATGGAGAATGATTTCCGTCACAATCTCAGAAGTGCTTGAAACACAAGTGTTTGAATAGATACAATAAAAACTCTTCTCGTCGGGATCTCTATGATGGTCAATCAACACTCTCATGCAACGCGTCTTACCGATTTCATTATGCAAGATACCGCTACGTGACAAATTGTTGAAATCCAACATCATAATGCACTCTGCTTCGGCGATGGCCTGCTTACAGGCATCAGCTTGCTTCTCGAAAACCAATATGGCATCCGAACCCGGCATCCAATGCAAAAATTCCGGAAAGTCGTTGGCAACCACCATCTTCACTTCGTGGCCAAAGCCGCTTAGGAACTCCGACATAGCCAATACGGAACCCACAGCGTCGCCGTCAGGATTGACATGGCAAGCCAAAACTATGCGTTTAGGAGACTGAATTACAGCGTCAAAGCGTTCAAAAAAAGTATCTAATTGCATTATGTTGGATAAAAGTCTGCAAAAGTACGACTTTTTTCGATTTCACACCTAATTAATATTATAGAAACCTGTCAACGAGGAAAGATGCACTCAAAAGTATGGTCGGAATACACGAAAATAATCTGCTTGAGATCGGCTTCCGAGGATAGGGGGGACTGCACTTTTGGTACGACAGCTTCCCGAATTGGGTCAAAAAGTGGCTCTTTCGGCATCGAATCCATCGGCTGTTCCGACGACTCAACCGCAGAAGAAGGCTCAACTGAAAGGGTAGGACTCTTAAACGGCTCCGACACCGTCATCGGACCTGTGCCCAAAATAATCCAATCCAAATTGTACTCGGGGAAGGTCTCTTTGAGTTTTTTGACGAAGTCCAAACTCGGATTGTTTCGACCCGACAAAAGGTGGGAAACATTCGATGGTTGGATGCCGACCCGAAAAGCAAACTCTGCTGCGGTCAAATTTTTCGCCCTGATGATGTGGGCAATTCTATCTTTCATTTCGGAATATTCCATGGTAGTATCCTCCAAAAAAATTCGATTTTCACTTCATTTTCGATTCACAAAAGTAAACAATTGTTCGATACAAAATAC
This sequence comes from uncultured Bacteroidia bacterium, assembly GCA_902802535.1. Taxonomy (GTDB): domain Bacteria; phylum Bacteroidota; class Bacteroidia; order Bacteroidales; family F082; genus Limimorpha. The sequence continues at coordinate 965 of CADCML010000068.1, read as the reverse complement.
AAATCACAGAAATTTATTTCTGTAAACTACACAAAACCAAATAACTCCTTGAAGCAGTTATCCAAATTCTACTATTTATTTTACTTATTTTCAATTATTTAATTCATTCAAAACAGACTTTAAACTATTTGACATATTTTCAACAAATATTTAGTATTTTTCTTAAAATAATAGATATTAAACTACTGAATATACGATTTTTATATCATAGATTCAAAGAATATACCATAATTGCAACAAATTAAACTATTTACATTTGTATTTCTTAAATATTTATTTTTGTAAATTTGTTATAATAACTTGATTATCTTTATTTTGTAATAAATTGGTTTATTTCTGTAAATATCACATTATGGTCGGTTAAGCAAAAACAAATCTCTCGAATTTGACGTTTTTCATGGCCGATTGACCTATCATCCCATCCAAAACACAAACACGCTCCAATGGCTTAATAATGCCTTTTTACAGCATCCTGATTTTCTTCCCTACTCCACTTTTTTTCCTCTACTGCTTCTCCTCAACACTCATTTTTTTCTCTCTTCCTCCCGAACCAACACCTTCACTTTTTGACCAACACCTTATTATTATATAAAGACTACGCCCGTATTCGTACAATTTTAAATAATTGAAAATTTTATTTTACTGATTAACAAATAACTACAATATTTTATCAAAAATAATTGAAAATTTTGATTGCCAGAATATAAAAAGGTCGTAACTTTGCAATCCTTTTCCACCTGAAATGAGGGGTTGAACGAAGAGATGAGGAAAAGGGGAAGTTCTTTGAAAGTCTGAGGCCAGCACAAGACCGGCGGCGCGGGAGCGCCGTCAGGGAAAGGAACCTTTAACAAAGGAACACCAAAGAGAACATCGAGGCGGAACCCGAGATTCAGAACAGACAAGAAAGAAAAGACAATAGTACAACGAAGAGTTTGATCCTGGCTCAGGATGAACGCTGGCGGCAG
>CADCML010000067.1 GCA_902802535.1 uncultured Bacteroidia bacterium | reverse complement strand
GTCACATTTCGTGCCAAAGTGGAAAATGGCAGGGTTTTGTCAGTTGGGGTGACAAAGTGACACGAAGAATGGCTATCTTTGCGCCCGATTTTGCCAACTATGTCCAACATCAACGACGAACGGAAACTCAACGAGCGTTATCGGATGATGACCGAGCAGCCCGTCAAGCGGCTGATTCTCAAGATGGCCGTACCCACCATCATCAGTATGCTCGTGACCACCATCTATAATATGGTGGACTCGTTCTTCGTGGGTCATCTCAGCACGGAGGCGGTGGCAGGCGTGGGTGTCTCCTTCGCTTATATGGCTTTCATCAACGCCTGCGGATTCTTTTTCGGGCATGGTTCGGGCAACTATATTTCGCGCGCCTTGGGAGCCAAACATGGAGAAAACGCGGGCAAAATGGCGGCCACGGGCTTTTTTACGCCATTGATTATCGGCACTTTGGCGGGTGTGGTTTGCCTTGTGTTCATTTCGCCATTGTCGAGAGCGATGGGTGCCACCGACAGCATCTTGCCCTTCGCCAACGACTACCTCCGTTTCATTCTGATGGCCACGCCTTTCATGATGTCGTCGCTGACCCTCAACAACCAACTGCGACTGCAAGGCAACGCCCGTTTCGGCATGATCGGCATCGCCTCGGGCGCCATCCTCAACATCCTTCTCGACCCGATTTTCATCTTTGTGCTTGACTTGGGTGTCAGTGGGGCATCGTTGGCTACGGCGGTGAGCCAATGTTTTGGTTGGTGCGTCTTGCTTTGGGGCACCTCGCGGCCTGGCAATGTGCATATCAAGTTCAAGAGCTTCACCCCCACCTTATTCTATTACAAGGAAATCACGCGGGGAGGCTTGCCTTCCTTGGCGCGACAAGCCCTTTCTGTGGTGGCCACCATCAGCCTCAACCGCATGGCGGTGCATTATGCTCTTCCGGGTAACGAAGCCTCCACTGTGGCGGCTTTCACTATCGTGTCGCGCATCACTATGTTCTGCTTCGCCATCGTTATCGGGTTCGGACAAGGGTTCCAGCCAGTGTGCGGCTATAACTTTGGTGCCAAACTCTATGCTCGTGTCAAGGAGAGCTATATGTTTTGCATCACGCTTTCCACGGCCTTTCTGATTGTTTTGGCATCGGTGGTCTACATTTTCGCCCCCGACATCATCTCATGGTTCCGAGGCGAAGACCCCGAACTCATTCGCGTGGGCAGTCAGGCCTTGCGCTGGCAGTGTATCGCCTTCCCTTTGATGGGCCTTTGCACCATGACCAACATGCTGTTCCAGAACATCGGCTACACATGGCAGGCCACCTTGCTCTCGATGTGTCGCCAAGGCTTGTATTTCCTGCCCGCCGTTTTCATCATGCCTTGGCTGTTTGGCATCACAGGCCTCGAAGCCGCCCAAGCCGTCGCCGACCTCTGCACTTTCTTGACTTCGCTGCCGTTTGCTGTTGGGATTATTCGGGAACTTGGACTTAATCCATCTCCTCCAAAATCCATTGCTTAAAGAAAGGATCCTCCAATTCGTAACGATCTGAATAAATCACATACCCGTCTTTCTGCATACGTTTCAACGCACTATACACCGTGCTCGTACGGTATTCGCTTGACTGTAATGGCTTTCCAGAAGCCAAGCGCTGCAATATCCAGCGGTTTGTCCGATTAAACCTCATCCACAAACGCTCGTAATCCAAACCATGTGACTTCACAATATGGTCTATTGCCAAAGCCATTGGATCGTTTGCTCCAGATTGAAGAACTCCCATCTGCCACACATTGGCCGCCAACTGCTGTGAATAGTAAGGATGACACCCCGTGTAATCCAAAATCCTATCGGATAACTCATCATAAGTCTTTGGAAAAGCGTTCTCCAATCGCTCCGACAAATACCGATGGAAATCCTCTCTCGGCAGTTTCCCTAACCTCATCAACTCACCAAAATGATAGAACGGAGACTTCTTGTTCTCAAAGATATCTGTCATCATGCTCTCCTGACTCCCCAGCAATACATAATTGATATGCTTCTGCTCCTGCATGATTGAACGCAATTGCCTGTCTAATTTCGGGGCTATGTCGCGAATCTCCTGAAACTCATCCAACACTACAATTATCCTATCCTTCTCAGAGTGCGCCTGTTCTATCAGATGCAGTACATCCTCAATCAGCACTGTGTCGTCCACATCAGGCTGGAACGACACATCCATCGACCCTGTTGCTGGATTCGTTGACACCGTAGGAATAATGCGAAAATGCTTAATCAGATGACGCACACGGCTCATAGGATGCACTTTGAAAAACTCCCTCAAGAGTTTTGCCGACAAGTCGGATACCGATGTCACCTGCTGTAGGTTTACCGTAATATGCTTGCGCCCACTCTCTTTCACTGCTTTCGCTACAAGGCTGCTCTTGCCAAAGCGGCGGGGGCTAATCAGAACCAGATGGTTTGCACTTTTCAAAAACTGGCCAATATAAGCCACTTCCTCAACCCTATCAGTGAAGTACTCTGCCTCCACAATGGTGCCGAATTTAAATGGGTTTTCCATATTACGCATTTTTTCGTTACGACTTTTTTCGTAATAACGCTGCAAAAGTACATATTTTATTCCAGACCTGTGGCGAAACGACAAAAAATTGTCGATTAACATTGTCCAATGTAAGAATATTTCTTACTTTTGCGGCATAAAAACAATTTACCATGAGCAGAACAGTAACAGCATCATTAGGCCCGCATTATGAGGAGTTTATCCAAAATTGCATCCGTCAAGGCAGGTACAATAACGCCAGTGAGGTTATTAGGGCAGGGCTTCGCAGGTTGGAGGAAGATGAAAGAAAAATCGCTTTTTTGAGAGCAGCCATCCAAGAAGGCATCGACAGTGGCATTTGCGAGGATTTTGACCCCGAAGAGCACCTGAAACAACTGAAAGCCGCATATCATAATGGCTAAATTCCATCTTTCCAACAAAGCAGTTAAAGACCTCGATTCCATTTGGTTATACACACATGAAACTTGGTCGGAATATCAGGCTGACTTATACTATCACGAGTTGGTAAAAGCCTGCCAAGACATTGCCAATCACCCTACCTATTTGGACAAGGAATACAAGGAAATCATGCCAGGATTGTTTGGGCACCACATTCACAAACATTTGGTTTTCTATATTCTCGTTGAAGATGGCGTGGAAATCGTCCGAATCCTCCACGAAAGAATGGATTTCGGGCGGCATTTGTAATCTTTTTTGTTGATTTATTGGATTACATGTCTTGTTTTTATCGGCAGGGGTTGTGCCACGCTCCACCTGCCTTTCAGAATGGTCATAAATGTGCCACAAACAACCGGCCGCTACAATGTAACAGTCCTACACCATCCCGCCTGGGCTGTAGGGCTGTCGTACCACGGTAGCCGAATAATTCATTCGCGCATTGCAAATGCTGATATTCAGGCCTTCCGAATTGCAAATTCGGAAGAACAGGATTTAATATTGGGATTATTCGGGAACCGGGGAAAGTCGCAAAAGTGTCCATAACTCGAAATTTTGTTGAGATATGGACACTTTTGAGTGTTATTGTCGAAACAAATCGTCCATAACAACCTCGTTTTGCACAATGCCGGAATGAATGCCGCGCAAAACGCCGTAGGTGGTCACCATAGTTGTAGCAAGGCTTTTTCGGGTCTTGGTCTTCGCTTTGAAGATGGCCAAACGATTGCGCAACTTTTCCTCATAATCCTTGGTGATGGTATATGGTGCCTCCGAGAATTTCATTTCACATAGATTAATAATCCTATCCGAACGGTCAATCACCAAATCGATTTGTGCTCCCTTTTCGGTTTCATCACCCTGTGCCCTCCATGTGCTTGTCGTGGTTGATATTCCACTGATACCCAACCTTTGCTTGATCTGTTCAAGATGTGTCATGCAGATGGTCTCAAAGCTGAATCCCTGCCACGACTCCACCGAATGGGAATGTATGTTGTTTGTCCACCAATGTTCGTCTTTGGTATTTTTCCCGTCCAAGAACTTGAAATAAAACAATGTGTATGGGTCGCAAATGCGATAAATCGAGTTACGGACGGATGACTTGTATTGCGAGTAAGTTTCTATGAAATCGCAGCGTTCCAGATTCTCAAGCACTTTGGTGAGCCTGCCTCCCGACTGTCCCGTCTTTTCGATAATCTCCGCCCTAAGCAGTCCCTTCTTGCTTTCCGACAAGGCGTTCATTACCGCGATGTATTTGTCGGCATGGCTATACAACGCATTGAAAAGCTCATCGAACTCTTCACGCATCGGCGCGTTTTTGACGAAAAACAAACGGTCAATGTTTTGTGCAAGGCTTTGCTCTGGGTTCAACAAACTCATATAATAAGGTACGCCGCCCAAGGCCATATAGCACTGAAGGATGGTGTATCTGTCCCAAACACATCCGTTTGCGTGCAAGTATTCCTCACATTCACCCAATCGGAAAGGCCGCAGATAGATTTGTTCCGTGATTCGATTATGCAACCCACCCTTGTTTTTGACCAATTTATTCACCATCCACGAGGTGGCCGACCCACAAGCGATGAAAAGGATGTCGTTGCGCTGTGCCGCCCAAGCATTCCAAAAATACTCAAGCGCTTCCACAAAAGAACTCCGTGGGGTATCAATCCAAGGCATCTCATCGAAGAAGATGACCTTTCTGGTTTCTTTCGGCTTGCTTTCTATCAACGTCCGAAGGGCTTGGAAAGCCTCATCCCAATTGGCCAGAACCGGAGCAAATGGAGAGCCACTATAGGCTTTCAGTTGTTCGGCAAATCGCTGAAGTTGTTTTTTCGGTTTCTGTTTTCTCGCCCCGACGTAAGCAAAGGTGAGCCTGTCGGCGAAGACATTGTTCACCAAAAAAGTCTTCCCTATACGGCGACGGCCATAGACAATGACAAACTCCGACTTCCCAGAGTTGAACTTCCGTTCCAGCGTGTCAATTTCGCTTGTTCTTGCAATAATCCTATTCATATTGTCCGATTAATTATGCCGACAAAAATACAAAAAAACACAGATACGGACACTTATAAATCACAAAAAGAGTCCATAACTCGAAATTTTGTTGAGATATGGACACTTTTGAATGTTATTGTCGGAATAAATCGGCCATGACAACCATAAGCAAAGCGGTTGCCACGGTGCTTCGACAGGCTCAGCAACCTTGTGACAGCCCTACACCAACCCGCCCGGGCTGTAGGGCTGTCGTACCACGGCAGCCGCATTATTCATTCGCGCATTGCAAATGCTGATATTCTGGCCTTTTGAATTGCAAGTTCGGAAGAACGGGAGGACGGGGCATTTCAGCGCAATAGCATTATCTTGTCCCATAGAAAAGGCGAACAATAGGCAGGGGTGAAATGCAATGGAACCCCTGCCGATAAAACACAAGTTTTCACAAATTGACCACGAATGCTTCAAAGTCGTACAGCCCTGACGGGCTTACCTGTTTCGCGACCGCTATCATTCATATTGAAACCATCTAAATCAAAGCAGAAACACCTCGCCATAGTCGGGAATTGGGTGCCTAGTGAACTTGACCAATAATTGCCCTCACTACTAGCACTAAAGAGATTACCTAAATACCGGTATCCAGAAGCGGGCAGGAAAAGACTGTTCCCGTTCAAAGCGGTGAACAACCACCCATTTACACCGTTTTGTTTAGTCCAAACACTAGTCGTGTTTTGGTAAAGTTCTTGCCATTCCTCTTTAGTGGGCATACGCCAAATAGTACTCCAATTGGATGTGGCCACATCGTCACAAGATTCCAAAATGGTCAAGTTATCGGTGAAGCCATTGTAACCGTAATCGGGATTATAACAATATTTTGTGAGAATGTGGTATCCACCGTTGCAATACTGGTAAGTGTTCCAATCGTAATACTCTTTTGGTTCTGTTTCTCCCCAAGCAAAGTAATTACCATACTCTTCTGGAGCATTGGCACCCACATTGCAAATGGCCCATAAAAGGCCGCTTGGCAAGCCGAGGTTAACGCATATTTGTTTTGACAAAGCCATCTCTATTCCTTCCGCCACATACCCGTTCTCAATAATAACAGGAATCTCAGAGCGTATTCCCGAATAAACTCCATCTTCCGAATAAGCCGACCCTTCTTCACCTTCTTCCAATGCCTCTTGTGGCAGCAAAATCGCCCATTTCTCAACATTCTCGCCACTTCCAGCAGGCAGCATAATCACGCCATCGCCATCTTTGCTGGGTGTCATCGTGTTTTGTGTGAAATCCACTGTCACCTTGTTTTTCATTCCTGTAATGCAAATGGCGGCATTGGAAGGCGTGGTCACATAGAACTTCACCAAAGCGCACTTGTTCAACAGATGGGCAGAGTAGGCCGTTACGCCCGAAACATAGTTTTCGTTGGATGCGGCGCACGAAATCACAGGCAAATGCTCCGTCTGGTCGCTGATGATGACAGAACATTCTTCCGTTGTGCCTGCGGAAAGGGTTTCTTGTGGAGTCACATTGCCGAGGAAATAAAATTGCAAAGGTTGGTTTTCAGTCGGGTTGGTGATGTTGCCGCTAAAGTTGGTGCCGTTGTGGGTCAAGAATCCTACATATTTGCCACCACTGCCCACATAAATCTTGTCACCAGTTTCAAAGTCGACCGTGCCCGTATTGGGATTCACCACCACTTTCGAGCCGTTGTTTTGTTTTACGTCAAGGGTGATGGTCACAACCTCGTTGTTGGAGGTCGTTTGCCCTTCGTTTTTCTTGCATTGCGACATCATCATGGCCAATGCAAAAGCCATCAGAATCATGCTGATTTTCTTCATTTTATGTTCTCCTTTTTACTTTTGTTGTTTCTTTTGTTTGTTTATTGCTGCATAGCCAATACTGGCCAATAGCAGGGTGAATAATCCGCTCCCAAGCGGAGCGCCAAAGGTCTGGTTTGTGACGTTCACGCCATCGGTCGGATTGCCGAAAGTCTGGTTGGTGACATTGCTTCCATCCAAGGGATTGCCAAAGCCTTGGTTGGTCAAGGCTGCCGCGCCGCTGTTTCGTGGTCCAGCAGGTTCATCGCCGCGTTGGAACAAACCGCCTTGGGCTGTTGCTGCCATCGGAATAGACAATGCCATTACCATTGCCAACATTTTCAGTTTCTTCTTTGTCTTATTGTTTCGCATGATTTGAAACCGTTTTTACCCATTGGCTCAATTGGGCAGTTCTGAAAACGACTACAGAGCGGAGCCTCCCAAACTTATCCTTATCTCAATCGGTTGGGTCTGGACTCCCACAAGAAGGAAGATATGAATCAAGGATTTGCTCCGCTGTTTATGTTGTTTATGATTAGACGCAACATAACAGCGAAAGCAACCTCTTCTCTTAACCTCCTCTTGCGCGAATTGTCCAGATTCACCGATTAGGAACAAAGCGAAGAATGCGCTTTCTCTGGCCGTTCCGATTTCTCCCGGAAAGGCAGGGGCAAAAATAGGGAAATCTTTTGATTCGACGATACGAAGTGGGTCAAAATTTCTTTTGGATGGAGGGAAAAGAGACAAATCTTTCACAAATCTGCCGGAAATACTGTTTCCGTTTGGAGAATATTGGTATTTTTGTGGCGAGAAAAAGAAAATCAAATATGACACAAACATTAAAAACTACAGTCTCGTAATGTTTAACAGAGTGGCGCAAATAGACATAGCGACCACTCGCAACATTCGAGTCATTATGAGTAGAAGTAAGAAAAGGACACCTGCCAGCACCTGTTGCTGCTGCAAGTCGCAAAAACGCGGAAAACAATTCTGCAATCGTAAGTTTCGCCGCCGTGAACGAATGATGATGAGCAAAGGCCAATATGACCGATTGCCGAACAAACCAATTGAGGTTACGGACCCGTGGGACTTGGGCGGCGACGGCAAAACTTTCTGGGGGTTCAGCCCCGACGAAGATTGGTTCATCCGTTTGATGCGCAAATGAAGTATTTCTTTTTTGGGGAAAATTCTTTTTTTCGCCAAAATGTTTGCGGGATGAGAAAATGTTTGTAATTTTGCAGTGTCAGATTGTCGTCAGAGGACGCGAACAAATTGCTTTCGCAGCAATATTCAAGTTGGACCTTTCTGACCCACATACGAGGACATAGCCCCTAAGGTTATGTCCTCAGTTTTTAACTCCCCGCGAAGTCACTTTATAATGACTGACTTTGCCGTCTTTCCAATCACATTCCACCACCTTGCCGTCACGGGCACAAAGCCCTTTGAAATGGCCTTTCTTCCATACCGAAGGCAAGGCGGGGAGCAATTCAATTTTTTCGTCATGGCTTTGCAATAGCATCTCGGCAATGCCTGCCGTGCCACCAAAATTACCGTCTATTTGGAAAGGTGGATGGGCGCAAAAGAGGTTAGGATAGGTGCCTGCACGATGCTTGCCGTCAGGTCGGATGGCGGGTTCCAATAGATTTCTCAAGAGTTGATAGGCATGGTCGCCGTCGCCGAGACGCGCCCAGAAGCAGATTTTCCATGCTCTCGACCAACCTGTGCCCTCATCACCACGGCGGCGCAAAGTCTCACGACAGGCATCCATTAATAAAGGTGTCTTGATTTTTGTGAGCATCGTACCTGGATACAGTCCAAACAGATGCGACACATGGCGATGCTGCGGCTCCACTTCCTTGTAATCCTTCAGCCATTCCTGCAAATAACCCGCCTCGCTGACTTGCATTGGCGGGAAATGGGATTTCGCACTGCGAAGGCTATCGGAAAAAGCCGCATCCACACCCAAAATCTCCGCCGACTGACAAACTGCATCATACAACTCACTGACAATCTGAACATCCATCGTGCTTCCCATACACACACTGACGGCAGTGCTGTCGTTGAGCCAAAAGGCATTTTCAGGTGAAGTGGTTGGAGCGGTGACGAGCCAACCGTGTTCGGGTTCCTCTATCATCGCATCAAAGAAGAAGAGAGCAGCTTCTTTCATTAATGGATAGGCTTCTCGCAGAAAATCAATATCTTGAGTAAACTCGTAATGCTGCCAAGCGTGCAAAGCCAACCAAGCCCCACCCGTGTTGGTCGCGCCCCATGAGGGATGCTCGCCCGGTGCCGTGAAGCCCCACGGATTGCACACCACATGCGCCGTCCAACCTCGTGCTCCGTAAAAGTCGCGGGCGGTTTTGCTCCCCGAAGGCATCAGCCCTTCGGCAAAACGGATTAAGGGCAAATGCAGTTCCGAAAGGTTGCAGACCTCGCACGGCCAGTGGTTCATTTCGACATTAATATTAAGGTGGTAGTCGCCGTTCCAAGGGGTCTGGATGGTGTTGGCCCAAAGCCCTTGCAGGTTGGGAGGCAACAAGTCCTCGCGCGTGGAACTGATGAGCAAATAACGCCCAAAATGGAAATAACACACGGGCAGCCAAGGGTCGTCGTTCACGAGGAAGTCTTTCCAGTGGTCTTCCAAAGTAAGGTCTTGATTCTCTTTTGGGTCGCCAATCTGCAACTCCACGCGGTCAAATAGTTCGTGGTGAGCTTTCAAATGATTGTTTTTCACCGCATCGAAACCTTTTGCGATGGCCTTTTGCAAGTGTTCTTTGACATACGTTTCAGGATTGTCGCACATAAAATCGGTGGCGGCACAAAAGTAGATAATCGTTTCATTATTATCTGTAACCGATTGTGCTTTAGCGTAATATTTCATTCCTCCCACGCCTTTAACATGGCTCTCCAATTGGCCGCGCATAACGATACCGTCCGCATCGGTGAAGATTTCGGCTTTTTCTGGTCTTGAAAGTCCAAACGAACAAATGACGGGGCCTGTTATGCGCAAGACCGCCACATCATCAAAACGAGAAATAAATGCCTTGCGCTCATAGCGTTGGCCGCCTTTTTCAAAAGAAACTTTGTGGATAGCATCGTTAAGGCAAAGTGTTCGTTTATAGTTTGTTACGGAATCCGAATTAGGATATTGGTATTCCATGGTCAAGTTGCCCAAGGTCTGAAAACAGCCGAAAGGCACATTGGCACCTTGTCCGTGACCTGAACCTTCACCACCACAGACAAAGGTTTCATACATCAGATTTTGGGCTTCATCGTTCTTGCCTTCTTTCAACAACTTTTGGATTTCGGGCAACGACTCCAAAGCCAAAGGGTTGCTATCGTCGCTTGGTGCACCGCTCCATAAAGTAATGTCGTTCAGCACGATAGTTTCCTTTTCAATGCCTCCGTCAGGCATCATGCCGAGATGACCATTGCCCAAAGGAAAACTTTCCTCCCAGATTTGGGCAGGAATGGTGTAGGTGAGGTTCCAAGGCGCATTGGTTACCTGTTTTTGACACCCCAAAAAGACCAACAACAACACTATGGATAAGAACTTTCGCATAAGCCATCAAAATCCCGCCAATTCCATCGTCACCGTGGGAATCAGCAAGATGCCGCCGATGACAACCAAGACGAGGATGAACTTCCAGATGAAGCGAACCCATTTGTCCCACGGGATGCGGGCCACGCCGAGCGCGGCCATCAAAACGCCGCTGGTGGGCGTAATCATGTTGGTGAAGCCGTCGCCAAACTGGAAGGCCACCACCGTGGCTTGGCGCGAAATGCCAATCAAATCGCTGAAAGGTGCCATGATGGGCATGGTGATGGCAGCTTTGGCCGAACCGCTTGGGATGACGATATTAATCAAGGTCTGGATGCCATACATGATTTCCGCCGAAGCGATTTTCCCCATGTTGCTCATCGACTTGGAGAGGTCGTAAAGAATCGTATCGATGATGCCGCCGTCTTGCAACACGATGACGATGCCACCCGCCAAACCCACGATGACCGCTGCCGAGAGGATGTCGCCCATGCCTTCAAGGAATAGTTTGGCGATGTCGCTCGCACTCTTGTCAACCGACAAACCGCTGGCGATGCCTAACACCAAGAACAGCGAGGCAATCTCCATGATGTACCATTCGTAACCCAGCACCCCTACAATCAGGAAGTAAACCGTGGCGAAAAGCAAGGTCAAGACAAAATAATGCACCGTTTTCCGCAAGGTGATAATGCTCAAAAGGGCAAACACCACCGTCCCAATGGGCAATAACGGCAAGGTGGTTTCACTATTGCCGATTTTCAAAGTTGTCTGCGGATAAAGCACTGAGAATATGATTAATACCACTGTCAAAAAAGCGAAGACGAACCAAGCCTTGCGAGGCGTGTGGCGTTCCATCTCTTCCTCGGGTACTTCAGCCATTTTGCGCCAATAGACATCGTCCTCATACATGATGGATGACTGCGGATTGCGTTTCACCTTTTTGGCGTAAAGCAGCACGAATACAATGCCCACCACGGTCAGGATGGCCCAACACACGACGCGGTAGCCAATACCCGTAAACAGCGGAATGTCGGCAATGCCCTGCGCGATGCCAATGGTGAATGGATTGAGCATGGCACCCGAAAAACCAATGTGCGCGGCCACATACACCATGCACAAGCCCACGATGCTATCGTAGCCCATAGAAACAGCCAAAGGAATGATAATCAATGTGAAAGCAATGGTTTCCTCGCTCATACCAAACACACTTCCGAAAAGGCTGAACAACAACATAATCAAAATGATGACAATGTTGTTCACCCCTACTTTTCGCATTAATTTACTGCGCTCCAAACGTTTGGTGAACCTAAGAAATGACAAAATGCCCATATCAATGGCGCGGCTCTTGTTCATAATCCAAAACGCGCCACCTATTATTAATATGAACACGATGATGTTGGCCTGCTTGACAAAGCCTTTGTAAAACGCCGAAAACACCTGCCAGGTCTGCGGTTCAGCATGAAAAGTTGAGGTCCCTGAGCCTGTCGAAGGGCCGACCTCCGGCAGTTGATCAGCATAATAAAACCGCATCACCGTTTCGCCGCCAACTTGTTCCTGAACATATTTCCCCGGAGGGATAATCCAAGTGAGCACCGCTGCGACGACGATGATAAAGAATACTATTACAAAAGTATGTGGGACTTTGCGCTTTTTCATCAGACAGAAATTTGTGGGCAAAGATATTGAAATAATCCCTAATTTTGCGCCAAATCTCAAAATCAAAGAAAAATGAAGAAAATTCTGACCCTTTTAACGCTGGCCGTCCTCGCGACTTTCGCTATGCCAGCCTCGGCGCAAGAAAAGAAGATGTTCACGCCCGCTGACGCTTCTTACAACAACCGCAGCCTCTATGCCCAACGCCCATCGCAACTGAAATGGATTGGCGACACCGATATCCTTATGAAGGTGAAAGACAAGGAAATCGTCACAATGAACCCCAACTCGACAAAGGAAACCACTTTCCTGACCCTCGACGAACTGAATGCCTACACCAAAGGCGAGGGCGTCAACGACTTGATGCGCATCCCCCAACTGACTTGGCTCAACGACTTCCAAGCCTATTTCTTTGGGTTGGGCGACAATGGCATCACGCTCAACAAGATGGACATCAAGAAGAAAACCATCAACGCCATGACCCACCTCCCGCAAGGTGCTGAGAACCAAACCATCTGCAAACCCACTTTGAATGTGGCCTACACCATCGACAACAACCTCTACGTGGCCAAAGGCGACAAACAAATCCAAATCACCGACAACCCCGAGCATGTCATTGCCGGTCAGAGCGTGCACCGCAACGAGTTCGCCATTGATGGGGGTATCTTTTGGTCGCCCGACGGCAAGCTTTTGGCCTACTACAGCATGGACGAGCGCATGGTGACCGACTATCCCCTCGTTGACATCAACGAGCGCATTGCCACGGCCAAGCCCATCAAATACCCAATGGCAGGCATGACGAGCCATCAAGTGACGCTGCACGTGTACAACATCGCCACGGGCAAGGAAATCGTTGTCAAGACGGGCGAACCTGCCGAGCAATACCTCACGGCCATCACTTGGAATCCCGACAACAAGCGCATCTACATTGGCGTCTTGAACCGTCAACAGAACCATCTGAAATTCAATGAGTACGATGCCATCACAGGCGACTTCATCAAGACCATTTTCGAAGATCGTGACGAACAGTATGTGGAGCCGCAAGGCCCTGCTTACTTCCTGCCCAACAACCCCGACCAGTTCATCTGGAAGGCTCAACGCGACGGCTACTATCACCTTTATTTATATACCATCAGCAAAGGCACATCGCGCCAACTCACCAAGGGCAATTTCGTCATCACCGACTTCAACGGCTTCTCGAAAGATGGCAGCAAGATTTATTATCGCTCCACTGAAGTCAGCCCGTTAGAGCGCCATTGTTACGTGATGGACATCAAGAGCGGCAATGCGACCCAAATCACCAAGGAACACGGCACGCACGATGTGACCCCTTCAAGCAGCGGCAAATATTTCCTCGACTTCTACAACAGCACCGATGTGCCTTACAATGTGGATGTTATGGATGCCAAAGGCAAATTCTTGAACCGTCTGTATGAGGCCGAAAACCCGCTGAAGGACTACAACATCGGCAAGACCGAACTTGGCACCTTGAAGGCTGAGGACGGCCAAACCCTCTACACACGTCTTATCAAGCCCTACAACTTCGACGCTTCGAAGAAATATCCCGTCGTTGTTTATGTGTACGGCGGCCCTCACGCCCAACTGATTACCGACACTTGGACGGCTGGCGCGGGCATCTACCTGAACTATCTCGCCCAAGAAGGCTTCCTCGTCTTCACGCTCGACAACCGTGGCTCCGCCGACCGTGGCGAGGCCTTCGAGCAGTGCATCCATCGCCAGTGCGGACAACTTGAGATGCAAGACCAAATGACGGGTATCAAATGGCTGAAAACGTTGCCTTACGTGGATGCTGACCGCATCGGATCTGATGGTTGGAGCTATGGTGGATTCATGTCCACTTCGCTGAAAATCAACTATCCTGAAACGTTCAAGGTGAGCGTGGCAGGCGGTCCCGTGCTGGATTGGAAATATTACGAAATCATGTACGGCGAGCGTTACATGGACACGCCCGAGGAGAACCCCGAAGGCTACGAACTGACCAGCCTCGAGAACAAGACCGACAAATTAGAAGGCAAACTCCTGATGATCCATTGCACCACCGACCCCGTCGTGATGTGGCAACACGGCATGGACAGGGCGCATCTGATTACCAAGATTACGCAGTATTTCAAGGATAATCTGTAATCTATGTTTCGCTAGAAAAGAAAAGCCTCTGTCGAGATTTCGGCAGAGGCTTTTTCACTATCTAATAATCTTAATTGGAGCCGGCCCTTCGACAGGCTCAGGGACCTTGATTTTAGAAATACAGGTCTCTCTCACCTTTCTTGATGCGCTCTATGCGGCTCTTCAGCTCGTCCAAGAACTTCGGGTCTACATTCTTGAAGTTGTTCTCGATGCACTTCCAACCTTTGGCGGCTACTTCGGGGGGTAGCAGGCGGTGCAGAAACTCGGGATGAAGTCGTGGTCGAGGAGCTTGTCGATGATGTCGCCCAACGAGCGGTCGTCGCCAATCTTGAATTGCTCGCGATGCAGGTTCTGGTCCTCCTGCTTGTCGCTGTTCTTCTCCTCTTCCTCGTGGTGATATTTGTAGTCGCCAATCTGAAGGTTGGTGCCGCCGTCGATTTGCGAAATGCCGTATTCGATGGCCTTGGCGCGGAAAGCGGCATCCTCGCGGGCGGTCAAAATCATACCTGTGTAAGGCACGGCCAAACGGAAGATGGCGATGATCTTTTCAAAGGTATCATCATCAACGAAATACTTCTTGTCGATGTTCAAACCCGAAGCGTCCTTGATGCGCGGGAACGAAATCGTGTGCGGACCCACATTGAAGCAAGCCTCCAAGTGGTTGGTGTGGCGAATCATGGCCAGCACCTCGTAACGCCAATCATAAAGGCCGAAAAGAATACCCAAGCCGTTGTCATCGATGCCGGCCTGCTGGGCGCGGTCCATAGAAGTCAAGCGGTAGTTGTAGTCGCCTTTCTTGGTATTGGCGGGGTGGTATTCGTTGTAAATCTCTGGGCAATAGGTCTCTTGGAAAATCTGGTATGTGCCGATGCCTGCCTCTTTCACGATGCGGAAGCCCTCGACATCCAAAGGAGCGGCGTTGATGTTCACGCGGCGGATGCTACCCTTGCCTTTCTTGGTGGCGTAGGTAACTTTCACGGTGTGAGCGATATACTCGGGCGAGTATTTCGGCGACTCGCCATAGACGAGGATGAGGCGCTTTTGGCCGTCGTCTTCGAGAGCCTCCACATTGCGGATGAGTTCCTCATCGGTCAAAGTGGTACGGATTTGTTCCTTGTTCGAGGAACGGAAACCGCAATAAACGCAGTTGTTCACGCAGTAGTTGCCCACATACAGCGGGGCGAACAGCACGATGCGATTGCCGTAGATGCGGCGTTTCAGTTCGCGAGCACCTTCCTTGATTTCCTCCACCAATGCGGGGTCGGTAGTGTTGACGAGGACGGCGGTCTCTTCCATCGTCAGGCGGTTCTTGTCCAACGACTTCTGGATGATTTCGCGCACACGTTCAGGTGTGCTCTTCGTGTTGTTGATGTAGTCCCAAATCTCTTCCGAGGAGATGAACGGGCGATTAGGCTCGTCGGGGATACGACATTTTTCGGGATGAAATTGCATATCTGTTTGATCTTTAAGTTATTGTTCAGAATAATACTTTGACGTAGGACATAGGACTGGGGACGCAGGACTTTAATCGTTGTCTCGCGTCTCGCGTCTTGAAGTCTCACGTCCTTTCAGTAGCGCCGACTTCACCTCGATGCCTTCGATGCGACCCAACTGGCCTGTGAGGGAACCTATCTCATCGGTGGTGCCTTCAAAGATGACGGAAATAATGCTGTAATGCTCGCGCGGAAAACCTTGACGGCAGATGATGATGCCCGCATGACGGGAAAGCACCGCGTTCACTTGCGGCGCGGCTTCGCGGTTTTCAACATAAATAAGGACTGTGCCTATTCTCCTTTCCATTTGAATGACCTCCGGATCAGATTGTTATGATTCCCGCACCGACCTCGATGTCAACGCATTGTCTTCATCTCAGATGATGTGCGGCGGTTTTGTGGGTGCAAAATTACGATTTTTTGAACAATTGGTTCAAAAATTTGTGATTAATTGTTTTATCGGAAGGCAGGGGTTTACTGTCGTCCCTACGGGACTGATTCAATACTCCATTTTATCCTGCTTCACCTCCCATGCGCGGAAGGTCTTAATGGCCTCATCGCGCAACAAGGGTATGAATGGCACGGAACGCTCGGTTATATGCTGTTCCAACTCCTTGTATATGAAGTCGTCGGCGAAGTCGATGTCGGCAGCATCCTTTTTCGTGTTGCCGTAATAGATACGGCTAATGTGGGCCCAATAGATGGCACCGAGGCACATCGGGCAAGGCTCGCACGAGGTGTAGATGACACAATCCGAGAGGTCGAAAGTACCTAATTTGCGGCAGGCTTTTCGGATGGTGTTGACTTCCGCATGGGCGGTGGGATCATTGTCGATGGTCACACTGTTGGCACTGCCCGCCACAATTTCTCCGTCCTTCACGATGACGGCCCCAAAGGGACCGCCACCGTTTTTGACGCTCTCGTCGGCCAAGCGGATGGCCTCGCGCATGAAGGTTTTATCTTGTTCTGTGATGTTCATGGTCGTTTTCGTTTGTTTTTAACAGGGGTTTACACCGCCTGCTTATTTTTCTGTCGTCCCTACGGGACTCTTTTATTTTCTGTAACGGGCTTCTAATTCAGAGCGATACTTATCAGCGATGGCTTTGGCCAAGGCGATGCCGTCACCTTGCGGCTCAGCGTTGAAGGTGTGAAGACGTTCGCGCCACCACTGGCCTTCGTACTTGCATATGCGCTCGTGGTAGGTCTTCTCATCGAAAGGTTGACCAGCTTCGATGGCTGCATCCACATCCTTGAAGAATTCTTTCCAGCGGTAAGCATAATAGGTCGCGGTGAGACCTGCCCAAGCGCGACTGGCGTATTCGTTCAGCAATGCATCCTCCTCGCCCCAAGTGGTGATGATGTTGCGGGCGTTACTCTCGAAGTAGTCCTTGTCCTCCTCCGTCATACCAATGGCTCTCGCGTCGCGAATCCAGCGACCCACAAGGAAAGCACTTTCCGTAGCCAAGATTGCATCCGTGTCATCGAGGATGGAAATCATGGTCTTCTCGATTTGATGTAAGGTCTCGTAATCGCCTTCACGATAAGCCTTTACATAATCGGCATAGAGGTCGCTGAAGTAGTTTCCTAACAGTTGCCTCGTGATATTGACCACATCGAAATGGCGGGTACGGGTGTTGCTGTCGGCGGCCAATAACTTATCTAACACTTCCAAAAGCATGATATTATTATACAGATAAGTCGGCGCGACATAATACTGGCGGTATTCATTAATGTCGCCCATAGTCGGCCTTTGGTTGATACGCACGGTCTGCCCCGGCGACGACACCTTATTATATACGCTGTCGGCTAAGAGTTTCCATGCAGCACGCATATTCGAGTCTTCTTTTCCGGCGCGTTGGTCGGCGAGGCGTTCCACCCAAGCATCCACATCCTTGGTGAGCGGGTTGTCCCATGCCTTCTCGAAGACGTATTCATACATGAAAGGATTGCAGTCGAAGCCTTCTAACGTGGAGCCAATACCAACGAAGTTGTCGCCGCCCTTATTGAAGGCACGTTCAACCCTAACGTTCACTGTATCAAGGTTTCCAGCCAGCATGGAGTTGCCGCCGAAGTTGCCGAGATAACACCAGATGTATGGCACGCCGTAATAGGAATTGGTGCGTTCCCAAATCGGCTGACGCTCACAGTAATAGTCCAACAGCAGACGTTTTTCCTTGTCAAACGAGGTGATATAGGCCTCGATGCGATTGTCGATTTCCCAATATTGACGCTCGTTCCAGAAGAGCCAGGTCATTTCCAACCAAGTGGCTTCGGGGTCGGCGGCCTCCAGCGATTCATACACCTGACGGCTCACGCGACCGAGGTATTCTGGCTCCCAACTCGGAGGAATCATCTCGTTGAAAATGTCGATGCCGTAGATATGGTCGGTGCCGTAAAACTCGATTTCCTTCTCGATGAACTTCTTTTGTATCATGGGATACAACTCGCACTCAGGATCGAGGAACTTGCACCAGCATGTGCTATCGAAGCCTGCCCAATCGCCCAAGGAAGCCAAAGGAGCATCGGGATAAATCCTTGTGATGCAAGGCGGTACATGTCCCGCAAAGCCAGGCAGTACGGGCCTCATGTTGAGTTCGCGCTCACGAGCAACGATTTGTTTTTGCAGTTCCTTTTGGTTCTCTAACCACGACACAGGCAGCGGTCCACCCCAGCGGTCGATGTTCTGCATTCGGTGCCACGGCAAGTGCGCCGGACCAGTAAAGTAACTGCGGATTTCCTCATCGGTGAGGCCAAGTTCGCTCCACACCTCGTACCACACGCTCTCCTGTCCTGTGATGGCCAGGGGAAGATTAATTCCATTGAGTGCCATCCAGTCGATGAAATGCTCCCACTGCGACCAGCCCCACCAAGGTAAGGTATAGCCGAAAGTGCAGTAATTCAAGAAGAAACGGTCAGGCACACGGGCACTCAGGCTGACTTTTTCAGTCACCTTTGGCATCGCGGCGGGAATCTGCAAAGGCTCTTCGATGAACCATGAATATTGCGCCTTGCAATAATATTTCAGATAATGGTTCAAGCCCACGGCCATGCTGTTGGCGTTGTTGCCACGAATGACAAGGTCCTTTCCGATAGTTTCGATTTCAAAACGGTCGATAGTATCGGCAAGCCGTTCAAGAACAATGTTTTGCGAATACTCAGGCACCACGCGATTCACTAAGCCACGCATGGCTATGACTTCTGAGTCGGTTTCCTTTTTCGTGCAGCCGAAGCAAAACACAAGGCCAAGGAAGGCAAATAAATATAGTTTTTTCATTGGACAGATTTTTGTTTGGGGCAAAATTAAAGAAAAACTTCACATTAAAACCATTCGATGCAAAAAAGTCATCTCAAGCCGCTTTTCTACAACTCAAATTTTCCTATTTTTGCGCCCATGGCAAAAAATAAGTTTTATGTCGTTTGGGCAGGCCGCCACCCCGGCATTTATGATGACTGGGAAGTTTGCAAGAGGGAAATCATGGGTTGCAAGGGAGCCAAATACAAAGGCTTCCCTGACCGCACGAGTGCCGAAACCGCCTTCAAGCAAGGACCTGACAACTATTGGGGCAAGGATGTGACTCCCATTGTCGACCTCTCAACAGCAACGGAACAGCCTGTCAGTCCGTGTTTTGCAGTGGATGCAGCTTGTTCAGGCAACCCAGGAAAGATGGAGTATCAAGGTGTTTTCGTGGATTTCAGCAGCCAACCGGCAAAGAGAAAAGAGCTGTTCAAGAGCCCAGTTTTTCCCAATGCCACCAACAACATCGGGGAGTTCTTGGCCCTCGTCCATGCACTTGCCCTGCAAAAGAAAAACGGCTGGAACTACCCGATTTACAGCGACTCGGTCAATGCGCAAATTTGGGTCAGGCAGAAAAAATGCAAAACCAAACTGCAACGCAACGACAAGAACGAGTACCTCTTCCAACTCATCGAACGCGCCGAGAAATGGCTGAACGAGAACCCTATTGAGGTGCCAATTTTGAAATGGAAAACCGAAATTTGGGGCGAAATCCCTGCAGATTTCGGTCGGAAATGAAATTAATAGTACTTTTACCGCCGCAAACAAGATAGGAATAGTCTGACAAGCTCACTAAAATGTTCAAATACGACTCATTTTATTTCCAATGTCCGCATTGCCAAGCCTGGCTCGAAGGCCGCAATCTGAAGGCTGAGATGGTCAATGAGGCTATCTTGTATTCGGATGGCAAGGTGCTGAACGACAACTATATCACCGTGCCCCAAAAGATGATCATGTGTCCTTCATGCGGTCATGTTTTTTGGATTGAAAAGCCTATCGAACCGCTGATTACTTTCGAAAAGCCTGAAACCAAGGTCTATTCCTGGAATACTTGGCGCTTCTTTGGCATCAGCTTCTCCGACAACAAAGGCAAGTTGGCCCTCATTAATCACTACAAGACTTTCCTGAAAAAGAGCCACTATGACCCGTCAAAGGAAATCTACCTGCGGCGTTTCCTGTGGTGGGCCTACAACGACCTGCACCGCAACCACCAGCATGTGCGTCTGAAATACCTGCTCAACGGCTTCATGAGCTTCGGCGTGTGGCACTGCAACCGCAAGTTGATTTTGGAAGGCGAGAAGCTCTTCCTCAAAAACCACAAAGGCTTCGCCGACAACCTGAAACGCCTCTTGGTTTTATTGGAAAAGCACCCCGAGGAGCAAATTGACCTTGAACTTCCAGAAATCTATCGCGAATTGCGCCAATTTGACAAGGTGAAGGAACTACTGGAAAAGACCGGCAGCCGCACCCACTTCACCAACGAGCTGCTGCGCCATTCCAAGTGGAAGGACTCGCGCGTGTTTATGGTGTCGGGATAAAAAAAGAATGGCTGCGAAAGCAGCCATTCTTTTTATCACTTCTTTGATGTTTTCGTTGTTACGGTTGTGGATTGGGGCACGGCCAGAACGGAACGCCACCACCAACATGCCATGAATTCAGCTGTCCACCATCAGGACCAAATAATACGTATGTAAGATTGTGTCCATGGAAACGAGGTTTCAACATATCAATGGCTGTCTCACGGTCAACAGAATAATTACTCATCATCCATGCTATAGCATTTTCATCATGTTCATACTTTCCAGAATAAGGACAGGCACCGTGTGATAAGTCAATCGTGCAATAATCGACATCATAAGGTGTTGGCCCCGAATAACTACAATCTGGACGAGGTGTTCCAAACGCATGCCAATGGTTAAGAGTATTGGGCGCAATACTTTCACCGCAATAAGGACAAATATATTCCAAATCACGATCACCATAAACAACAGCTTCAACCATTGGAGCCTCACCGCTGTCAAAAACTTCCTTTCCGGAATCTTGGTTTTTCTTGCATGAATCGAGGCTCAACGCAGAAACCACTATCATGCCCGCCACCAAGAACGGCATTAATAACCTTTTTTTCATCATTGTTCTATGTTTTTAATTGATTAATATTCAGTTAATTGTTGTTATCTTGTTGAATGTGAATCTATTCTGTCTTTTCGGGCATTACTTTCCTCACAAACGACGCAGCAAAAATAAGGATAATTTTCATACTGGTATCATTTTTTTTGTCATTTTTTTCATTTTTTTTTCAACATTGCCTATTAATACTGGTATTTCTTGCCGAGGAGATTAAACTGCAAACAAATCCCTCCATTGAAATGTTTGAAATCTTTCAGGCTGGCTTGTAAGCGCAAGTGCTGCCATAGCAGGAGGTCGGTACCTATCAGGAATTCGTTGCCCGTGTATTCAGCCATCAGCCTCCACTGCGGGAAAAACGCCGGACGGTAGGTAATGCCAGCCACTACGCCGTTCCATTTGGCATTATATCTCCGAAAGAAATGACGGTAAGCCACCGTTGCGCCCAACTCGTGGCCCGAGAAAGTAAAATGCTTGGTGGCCGCCACATACACGTTCGAGAAATAGAGCTGTACGTCGGGACTGTTCGGATCGAAGGCGGAAGTCAGCACGTCGTTGCCGCCAATGGCCACTGCTGGCCAATACTTGCCTTCCTTCAGGGGCTGTATTTTCACCGAGGCATAGCGGTCCTTGCTCCATTTGATTTGTCCCGTTTGCTCATCCTTGGCTCTCATGCGTTCCGTACACACATAACTCATTTCCAACCAACTGAAAGGAGTCAAAGCTACGTAATAGTCGAAGGTGTTGTATTTTTCGCCTTGATAGAGGAAACCTGTGTCGGGCATCATGGCCTTGTTGAGGAAATGTGCACCGATGAAGGCATCGCCCTCGTGGTGCATTTCGCCAGTGGGGATGTGTACCATTCCCGATGTGCCAGTGTATTGCTGGGCTTGACTCACAAGGGGAAGGAGCCACAAAGCCGCTAATACTATTAATACATTAATAAGGTGTTTCATTGCTCGTCTGGTTTTGTGTCTGATGGCTCAGTCAGCTGTTCGACAGCTTTTTTGTCCGGTTTTTTGTCAGACTTGTTGGTGATAATGAAATCGGGATCCATGGTATGGCTGCCCCAATGCAGCAGGTCGCGGCTGAACCATCCGTCGCGAATGTTTTCTTCTGGGTCGGTATGGTACATGCAATTTGAATATGTATTATACATTACAGCATACGACATCCTGTAATTGGAAGCCGGTCGGAAATTCACGGCCCTGTGCTTGCGATGATAGGGAGGGAGCATGACGACGAACCTAAATCCGGCATCCAAACCATATTTATTACTCCATCGGCCATAAAGCGAAACGGTAGTATGGTTGAAGTGGCGCATGGCCTCGGCCTCAACGCCATAGTCGTTATACAGATATTTTCCAATAGTGCCACGAAATTGGGTGTTCCATCGCGACAGATAGAAGTCGCCGCCTAAGGTACAAACAAAAGTATTGGGTCTTGTAATCCAAAATTTAGTATAATAGTACAACTCTCCAACATACCCCATCTGGCCTTCAAATGCAAACCAGTCGCACAAAGGCAGAAAAGCCTTCAAATCCAGCCCATAACGGTACGTATCAAAAACACCAGCCGTAGCCTTGAGATACAACTTACTAATGTTCAACTCCTTACTGATATTGAAAGCACCTATTTGTACGAACTTGTATTGAAAGCCAAAGGTGTTCACGATGGGAATCACGGCTTGTCCAGCCACCTGCCAATGATTTCCAAAGTTCCACTTGAAGCCTGGAGTAAGATGAATTAGGATGTCGTATTGACGTTCGAAATTCATGTCCGAAAAGCTGAAATTAATGCCCGAAAAAAAATCTATGCTGGAAGAAGTATTCTGCCCCTTGGCTTGGGGTTGTCCTGCCCATAGGAAAAGGGCAAGAAGCGCGGCCAACAAGGGGCAGTGACGGTGTGATACATGCCGATGAAACATAATGACTTTGTTTTATACGGCTGCAAAGATAGTGAAAATACTGAAACGCCAAAAAATTCTGGCGTTCACAAGCAGAATCCTAATCCCTGGCTTTGTCCATCAGGAACAAGTCGTTGATCCAGATTTCGATGTTGGAATGACGCTGGCCTTTGTCGTCGGTCCACTCGTTGTTGTGCAGCGAGCCGTCAATGGCGACCTGCTGGCCTTTCTTTACGTAACGTTCGACGCGCTCGGCGGTCTTGCCCCATGCCACGAGCGTGAACCATTGTGTGTTGTTCACCCATTCGCGGTTGGCGTTCATGCGGCGTTCATCAACGGCGAGGCGGAAACGCGCCACCTTGTTGTTGTTGTTAATGCTTTTCACTTCAGGTTCTGTACCCGGGCGGCCAATCAACAGGACCGAATTTCTCATTGTACTCATAATGTGTGTGTGTTTAGTAATTAATGAATAAGTTTGATTTGTTGTGTCGCCCCTCTTGATGGTGAGTTGTCCCTACCAATCGGTTTGACGATGCAAAGTAACAACACTTGTCAAGACTAAGCCGTTGAATAAACGTTTGTAGTCGACAGTAGTCGTTTGTTGTCGTTTGCTGTCGGGTATATCATTAAATTTCAGTATTTTAAATTTTTGACTTTTTAATGCAACAATTTACTATTTTTGCGTCGAAATTGAAAATCAACGGCAAATGGCAAAAGATTTGAAACCTCATATCGGTATTTTCGGTCGCAGAAACTGCGGCAAAAGCAGTCTCATTAATCTCCTCACAGGACAAAACATCGCCATCGTGAGCGACACGGCGGGCACCACTACCGACCCCGTCAAGAAAAGCATCGAGATTTTCGGCGTCGGGCCTTGCGTGCTCATCGACACGGCGGGCATCGACGATGTGGGCGAACTGGGACAGCAACGCATTGAAAAAACCATGAAGGTTTTGGAGGAAATCGACTGCGCCATTTTGGTCATCACGGGCAACCAATTCGGAGAACCTGAACAGCAACTCATCAGTCGCCTGAAGGAACTGGCGGTGCCATTTTTCATCGTCCACAACAAGGCCGACGAAGAACCGCTTCTTGCCGTAATGAAAGCAGTGATTGAGCAGAAATATGGTGTTAAAGTTTTGGATTTCAGCGTTCTTAGGAAGGATGACATCACCCCGTTAGTTGATGTGCTGAAAAAAACGATTCCTGAAAGTGCTTATCAAAAAGTATCGCTGTTGGGCGGCATCATCCATTCGAACGAAGTGGTGGTTTTGGTCTGTCCTGTCGATTCTGAAGCGCCCGAAGGCCGATTAATATTGCCCCAGGTGATGGCCATCCGCGATGTGTTGGACAACGAGTGTATCTGTGTAGTGCTGAAGGAAACCCATTTGCAACAATACCTTGACACCATGCCTAAACCGGCATTGATTGTCACTGACAGCCAAGTGTTTGGCTTTGTGAGCAAAATCGTTCCGCCTGAAATTCCTTTGACCAGCTTCAGCATCGTCATGGCGCGACTGCGTGGCGACTTCGACAACTATGTGAAGGGCACGCCTTGTCTTTCACAACTAAAGGACGGCGACACAGTCCTGTTGTTGGAATCGTGCACCCACCACAGCACTTGCGAGGACATCGGCCGCGTGAAGTTGCCCCGAATGATACTGAAATTTACGGGCAAGGCCATTAATTTCGAGTATGTGGCGGGACTCGCGCCCATTGCCCATCCCGAAAAATACGCCATGGCCATCCAATGCGGCGGCTGCATGAGCACGCGCAAGCAATTGCTCAACCGCACGAATCTCTTTGTGAATCAAGGCATCCCGATTAGCAATTATGGAATGGCTTTAGCTTATATGAATGGCATTTTTGAGCGGGTGATGGAGCCGTTTCGTTAATTCTTTCCGATAAGATAATCCAATAATCCTCGGCACCCCTCCAAAACATCCCTCCAAGTGGCATCAAAATCGCCAGTGTACCAAGGGTCGGCGACATCGCCAGGGCGTTGAGTGTATTCCATCAAGAGGCTGATTTTGTGTTCGGTGTCCTCGCCAAACATCCGTTTTAGGTTGCGCAGGTTGTTGCGGTCCATGGCGATGATATAATCGTAGTATTGGTAATCCGAGCGGGTCATCTGGCGGGCGGTCTTGCCCTCGCAACCGATGTTGTGTTCGGCCAGTTTGCGTTTTGCGGGTGGATAAACGGGATTGCCGATTTCTTCGGTAGAAGTCGCCGCTGAAGCGATTTCAAACTGCTCTTCAAGACCTTCATTCTTAACGAGTTGCTTCATCACAAACTCCGCCATGGGACTGCGGCAGATGTTGCCGTGGCAAATGAAGAGGATTTTATGGATAGGTTGTTTCATAGGTCGTTATTTTCCAAGTAAATCATTAATCACCACCGAAGCACAAAAGATGCCAAAAGCAGCAGGAAGATAGGAAATCGTGCCCACATTGGAAACCTTGTTTTGCTCGTCAATACCATCGGTGATAATAGCCGATGCATCGACGGGTTCAGGCGAGAAAACAGTTTTGATGCCCTCAAAAACGCCCAAACGGTGTAGTCGCTTCCGGATGTAAAACGCTAACCTACAATGGTTCGACTTTGAAATGTCGCAAATCTCAATCTTTTCAGGATGAAACTTGCCACCCGCACCCATGCTGCTCACGATGCGCTGGTTGTTCATCTTGGCGTAATAGAGCAGAAACACTTTGGGAGCCACCGTATCAATGGCATCCACCACATAATCAAAAGGTTGCGCCATAAGGTCGATGATGGCTTGGTCTTTCAGGTATTGGTGGAGGACAGTCAACTCTATTTCGGGATTGATGTCGCGGAGACGTTCGGCCATCACCTCGGCCTTCGGTCTGCCGACGGTGCTCTCCAAGGCCAACAGCTGTCGGTTGCGGTTGGTGACGTTCACCACATCGCCGTCGACGATGGTCATTCGACCGATGCCCGCACGGGCCAGCTGCTCGGCAGCGTATGCCCCTACTCCACCCAAGCCAACCACAAGCACATGCTTGGATTTCAGGGTGTTGATGCCTTCATCGCCAATTAATAGGCGGGTTCTGTCTTGCCAGTGTTCCATAAGGCTGCAAAATTAATAAAGATTTGCGTTTTCAGCGCATTAATATCCATTTCTAATAGTTTTGCAGTGGCCTCATAGATGGTTTGGATGCCTGTTTCCGCCATGTCAGTTTCCAAGAAAAGCAATTCCAATGGTATGTTTTTCAACGACTTGCAAACTCTTCTTTCGGGATGTAACAAACTCTCCCCAACGGAAAGATACAACCCTTGTCCCGTCAATTGTCGAATATCCTGTTCCGTTCCGTTGAAGCCATGCAGGATCCAAGGCTGCTTGGCTTTGTGTTTTTTGCGCAAAGCGAAGATTTCGTTGTGGCTTTTCACATCATGCAGGATCATCGGTTTTTGTAAGGCTTCCGAAAGCTCGATTTGACGCTCGAAAACTACAATCTGTTGCTCAAAACTTTCCTTGTGCATTTTATCCAAACCCGCTTCTCCGAGGGCAAGGACATTGGGTGATGACAACTTTTCTTCTAACAAGGAAAATACTTCTTCTATCTGAAAATCAGCATTATCCAATACCCAAGGGTGAATGCCGTAACTGTAATAGCCTTGCTCGGGAACATCCTGTCCCAGATCCAAGTTGACAATCTGAATCAGGTCGTCAGCGGTCTTTGCCGTATGTGTGTGTATGTCAACAAAAGGCGTTTTCATAAGGTGCAAAAATAGCAAAAAACCAAAAAGTGTCAAAGCGAGGGTATTAATCCGTAATTTTGCGGCGACTTGAAAAATAGGTCTATGGGATTGAATAAGTCAACATTTATAGGGCACCTCGCATGTTTTGGCGCCTACTGCATCTTTGGGTTCAACATCGTTTGTTGCAAGAACATCTCCAACGCGCATGTGATGACCCCCATGAACTTGCTGTGCTTTCGTGCGGCGGGTGCCACGATGCTGTTTTGGCTGGTGTCGCTCTTCATGCCCAAAGAGAAAGTGCCGATGAAGGACATGCTACAAATCTTTGTGGCTTCCATGCTGGGACTTTTCCTCACCCAATGGAGTTTCCTGAAGGCCATCACCATGACGACCTCAATCGACACGAGCATCACCAACACCTGCACCCCCATCCTGACCATGATTGTGGCCGCCATCGTCCTGAAAGAGCCCATCACCTTCAAGAAAGTGGGCGGCATTTTGGTGAGTCTCACAGGTGTTTTGATTTTGGTTTTCAACTCTATAGGGCTGGGGGGCGGCGCTTCCGAGACCAAACCCTTGGGCATCGTCCTTGTGGTCGTCAACGGTCTGACCTTCGCCCTTTATCTGGGCATTTTCCGTCCGCTCATCTCGAAATACAACGTTGTCACCTTCATGAAGTGGATGTTTCTGTTTACCATGTTAGTGGCGTTGCCATTAGATATTAAAAACCTGATACACATCCCCTTGGGACAGATGGAGCGCAGCGTGGCATGGCAGGTGGCCTACGTGGTGTTTTTCGCCACTTTCGTCGCCTATTTCCTCATCCCCATCGGTCAGAAACGCCTGCGACCCACCTTGGTCAGCATGTATAACTACGTTCAGCCCATCATCGCCACCATCATCAGCATCATCATCGGTCTGGACCACTTCACCTGGAAGAAGGGTATAGCGATGATACTGGTTTTCACCGGCGTTTGGATTGTCAACCAAAGCCGGGCGGCGGTAGCGGAGAATCCAAAATAATCCCTATCTTTGCCGCATGGAAATGAACCTGCTGCAAACGAAAATTGCCTACCTGAAGGGCGTCGGTCCGAAGAAAGCCGAAATCCTCCAGAAGGAATTGGGCGTGTCCACCTATCAGGACATGCTCAACCAGTTCCCGTTCCGCTACATCGACCGAAGCCAAATCCAAAAGGCGGCTTATATCAACGACGAAAGCGTTTATTATCAATTGGTTGGAACGATTTCCAACATCAAGATGATTGGCGCACCGAGGGCCACACGCGCCACAGGCGTTTTCACCGACGACAGCGGCAGCATCGAAGTGGTGTGGTTCCGAGGGCTAAAATGGCTCAAAAACCGTTTCAAGCCGGGCGTGAAGTATGTGCTTTTCGG
This sequence comes from uncultured Bacteroidia bacterium, assembly GCA_902802535.1. Classification (GTDB taxonomy): domain Bacteria; phylum Bacteroidota; class Bacteroidia; order Bacteroidales; family F082; genus Limimorpha. The sequence goes on along the minus strand of CADCML010000067.1, from coordinate 18,196 downwards.
CAAGGCCAGTGAGTTCAACCACAACTACAATTTCGTCCACCCCGAAATCGAGGAGTACGACCCAAAAGACCCGCTCATCGGCGAGGGATTGCAAGGCGTTTACAACACCACCGAGAAAATGAAAGACCACGGCCTCGGCACACGCACCATCGCCAAATTGCAGAAACTTATCCTGCAACAGGTCTACGAATACATCCCCGAGACGCTACCCAAGGCACTCATCGAGGAAAACCAACTGATACCGCGCCGTTACGCCTATTACGAAATCCATTTGCCGGCCAACAACATCGAAATCCAGCAGGCCACGCGCCGACTGAAATACGAGGAGCATTTCTTCTTCCAACTCAAGATGCTGCGCAACAAGATGCACCGCGAACAGGCCATCAAAGGCCATGTCTTCAATGTGGTGGGCGACTATTTCAACGGCTTCTACAAAAACCATCTCCCCTTCCCACTGACCAACGCCCAAAAGCGCGTCGCCCAAAAGCGCGTCATCAAGGAAATCCGCAAAGATTTGGGTTCGGGACACCAGATGAACCGCCTACTGCAAGGCGACGTGGGCAGCGGCAAGACCATCGTCGCGCTGATGGTGATGCTCCTCGCTTTGGACAACGGCTTCCAAGCCTGCCTGATGGCACCAACGGAAATCCTTGCCACACAGCATTTTGCCACGCTTCAGGAGCAACTGAAAGACATGGACATCAACTTCGCCCTGCTGACGGGTTCCACTAAAATCGCGGAGCGAAAAAAGATTTACGCGGGTTTGGCTGATGGCACCATGCAAATCGTGGTCGGCACCCACGCGCTGATTGAAAGCAAGGTGGTTTTCAAGAACTTGGGCTTGGCCATCATCGATGAGCAGCACCGCTTCGGGGTAGAGCAAAGGGCGAAATTCTATGAAAAAACCGATATTCCACCCCACACTTTGGTAATGACCGCCACGCCCATCCCACGCACCCTTGCCATGACCCAATACGGCGATCTCGACGTCTCCAAAATCGATGAGTTGCCGCCTGGGAGAAAGCCTGTGCAGACTTACCATGTCTACAACGACGACCGCTACCGCATCATGATGTTCATGAAACAGCAGATTGCACTCGGGCGACAGATTTATGTGGTTTATCCCTGCATCAAAGAGTCGGAAAACACGGATATGATTGCCTTGCAGGAAGGTTATGAGGCTCTTCTGCACGACTTCCCCGAACCGCAGTACAAACTCTGTGTCTGTCACGGGCGGTTAAGTGCCGAGGACAAGGACTTTGAGATGCAACGCTTTATTAATAGGAACGCGCAAATCATGGTGGCCACGACCGTCATTGAGGTCGGCGTCAACATCCCCAACGCCACGGTGATGATTATCGAAAACGCCAATCGCTTCGGGCTGTCGCAGCTACACCAATTAAGAGGACGTGTAGGTCGTGGTGCCGACCAATCCTATTGCATCCTTGTCACCGACCACAAACTAACCGCTGATGGCAAGACCCGAATGAAAACCATGTGCAGCACCAACGATGGCTTTGAAATCGCCGAGGTCGATTTGGAATTGCGCGGTCCCGGCGAAACGGGCGGCACACGACAATCCGGACAAATCGAAATGCTCATCGGCGACCTCCAAAAAGACGGTGCATTAATTCCTCAAGTCCGCGAGGCCGCTATCAAGCTCTTGGCTGATGACCCGAAGCTCATTAAGCCTGAAAATCGGATGTTAAGGGAGCACTACAAGGAGTTGTTTGCCCAGACTTTTGATTGGAGTCAGATTGGGTAGATTATTCAGCCTTCTTCTCTTTCCTAAACGAATAGAACTTATTTGTCAAATAGCTGAACGTCACGCAGATGACGGAGATGATGACGTAAGAGATGGTTGGCCACCATTGGAAGACCTCAACAAAGAGTTTCAGACCGAGGTAATTAATAAGGATGTTGCCTACCGTCACGAGAAAATATCTGATAATCTGCGTCCTACCTCGTAAGGTAGAACCAGAAAAACTAATGTGACGTGCCATCCAAAAGCCTGTGAGGAAGGTGATGGGGAACTTGAACACAAAAGCGGCAATGTGTGGCGTAAAAGCCATGAAACCAAGGTCAAAAACCTGAGCGTGAAACACATAGTGGTAGAAAACATAATACAGCACCCACTCCAATGCTAAATTAAGGCCACCGCAAGCTGCGTAACGGAACAATTCCAAGCTCATCACCATGCGGAAAGGCGGATAGAAGAAGTCGATGACCGTGGTCAAAGTACGTTCTATCCAGGATTCTATGTTGCGGAGGGCTGACATTGGGGCTGCAAAAATAGCAAATTACAACCAAATCACCTCAAAATCCTTAAGCAAATCGGAGGCTTTCGGCATATCGTCTGTGAAACCTAACACATAGCCGCCACCGCCTGAGCCTGAGATTTTTACGCCGAGACGGAAGTCGTAATCGGCTGTAAACAAGTCCATTGTATTGTCGGTAATCATCGGGCGGAGGAACTGCAACTGGCTTTTGGTGAGTTTTTTCAACGAATTGAAAAACAAATCATTATCGCCTGAAATCATTGTGTCAATGCAGGTCTTCACGCAAGGCAAATATTCCGCTTGGAAACAATTCAAAAAATCAGGATTCTCGCGTTGCTGCTTGAAGTGGTTGACCAAAGGCTTGGTATTGCTCTTTATCTTTGTGTCAATCAAGCAGATATGGATGCTTTTTTTCAGAAAATCGTCTGAGAGCAATTGCACACCTTCAGGTGTAATTCTGAACGGCTGGCCGAGATAGCATTGTAGCGGATCGATGCCGGAGCTGCTGCCATGGAAGTGGCTCTCCATCAGGCCGAAAATGGTCTTCAATTGCAAGTAATTTTCCGTTTTTTGTATGGCGTAACGGTCATAAACCGCGGCGACCAAAGTCCCTGAACTGCCCAAACCATAGCCTGAAGGCACATTCGAAGCCAAAAACAGACCTTCGTTCAAATCCTTGCTAAGTGACTGCAAGTCAAGAAGATTCGAAAGAGTTTCATTTTCAGAGAGATACTTACAAAACTGTTTCAGACTTTGATTGGAAGTGAGCGAAGAAGCGCGGTTCCGACTTTGTGGAAATTGCCATTGCGCCGAAAAGCGTTTCAGCGGAATCATCAGTGCAGTGGCGTCGAAAATCATCGAATATTCGCCGAAAAGGATGACTTTGCTATAGTATCGGTCTCTCATTGTTACAGCTTTTTTGGACCGTCACCAACATGGTCGGCAATCCAACGTCCTTGGTTACAATAAGTTATCAATTCGCTCTTGATAAAGTTCTCCACTTTTTCTGCCTCACTTTCAGGATAGAGCAAATGTACATTGGGGCCTGCATCCAAGGTGAAACAAAGTGGAATTTGGGTTTCGTTTCGGAAATTCCTGACCGCTTCGATGATACACAAAGTATTGGGTTTCATTAAAATAAAGGACGGATTGGAACACATCATCAAGGCGTGAAGTTGCAGGGCTTCCGACTCGGTTATATTAATAAAGGTGTCCATGTCTCCAGACTTCAAAGCGACAAGCAGGTTTTCGATGTTCTCATTTGCACGTGCATAACGAGCTGGAGCGTATGGATTCCCCTCCATCAAACCATGTCCGGCGCGACTGGAAACGGATTTGGTCTCGCCGCTGACAATCAATATGCTGTCGCGATAGGTTTTGAAAACAGGGTGAATGTCGTTTTCCAACGGAACCGCATACTCATCGGAACTGCCTTCAAAACAAGGAGTTGCGCCCCAAAGTGCCATCTTAGGATACACAGAGCGTGCTGCGCTACCAGATGCCAAACGGGAGAAATAGGAGGCTTTTTGAAAATCAAATTGTTTCACAACAATTTGATTTTCAATATCCAACAGACACATCACAAACGCACTCATCGATGAAGCCGAGGAAGCGATGCCCGAAGAATGTGGGAAGGTGTTGCAGCTTTCGACCATCAAATGCAGTTGGTTGATGAATGGGAAAAACGTCTGATTCTCAAGCAGAAACTTCTCAATTTTTGCGCCAAAGGCTGGGGTTTCCTTGCCTTCGAAGAAGAACCTGAACCCGAAGCGGTCGGCTTTTTCAAAGGTCACGAACGTCTCGGAGCGACATTCCGACAAGGTAAAACTAATCGACTGATTCTTAGGTAGTTGTTTACCCCGTTTGCCCCAATATTTCACCAAAGCAATATTCGACGGACTTTGCCAGCCCACTTTGCCTTGAAAGTCGTTCGGCACTGCGCCCTTGAAGGCCTCACTTAACCATTTGCTTTCCATTTCCATTGCGTTTTAGGCCGCGAAGATAAGGATTTATTTGGAGTTTCAGACCAAATCGCTATTTTTGCACCTTAATTAATATATACACGCTTTATGAACCTCTTTCAACTTTTCAAAAACCTCCGGCCTTTTGTAAAGCCATACAAATGGTTGGTTTTCATTACTTTAATACTAACATTAATTGGCTCCTTGATGGCACAAGTCAACGCCATCGTGCTCGACTGGACCGTCGATGAGGTGAACAACCTCGTCACGGCAGGTGAGAAATGGGGACAGCGGGCGGCACATATCGTCATCCTCATCTCTTCGGTACTGCTCGGCAAAGAAATCCTTTCGGCGGGCATCACTTTCGCTCAGAACTATTTTGGCGAACGGATGCGCATTTTCGTCAGCCGCGACCTGGCCCAAAGCGTCATCGAAAAAGTGCTGACTTTCCGCATGGCTTTTTTCAACACCGGCGACAACGCCACAGGCAAGCTCCAAGCCCGTATCGACCAAGGTGTAAGCAGCTTATCACGCACGGTGCAGAACTTCTTCATCGACCTGTTGCCGCTGTTCACGAGTGCGCTCTTAGCCTTGATTCTCATGTTCGCCGCCAACGTGTATGTGGGTTTGGTGGCCTTGGGCATCGTCCCCATCTATTTCTGGATTACCTATCGTCAGGCCAAACGACTGAAAGGCTGGCGCCGTGAGATGCGTTCGCATTTGGAAACCAAGAGCCAAGGCATCAAAAACATCATCGATTCCATCAACGTCATCAAGAGTTTCAACCGCGAACAGATTGAAGGCCAAAAACAACTTGATATTCAAAATCAAGTCACTGAAAACCAAATGAAAACGCGCAAGGTGGCGTTCTATTACAATGGCATCAAGAGTTTCGTGAAGCAGGTCGGAACAGTGTTGGTCATCATTTTGACTGCCTATCTTGTATTAATAGACTATCCTGGCATGACCATCGGTAAAATCATGTACCACGTCATGCTGTTCAGCAACGTCATCGCGCCCATCACGCAGTTGCAGCGCATTTTCGACGACGTGAACGACGCGCTGATTTACGCCGAAGGCTTTTTCGGCATCCTCGATGCGGAAGAGGAAGTGGAGCCGTCGGGCAGCTACAAACCCGAAAAGATTCACGGCCTGTTCGAGCTCAAAAACGTGGACTTCACCTATCCCAATGGCAACCAAGCCCTTTTCGACGTGAACATGACCATCGAGCCGAACAAGATTACGGCTTTGGTAGGTCTTTCGGGCGCAGGCAAGAGTACGATTGTCAACCTGTTGGACAAGTTCTACGAGCCGCAAACAGGCACCATCACCTTGGACGGCATCGATTTGCGCGAATACGACACCCAATTCCTGCGCGAGAACATCGGCCTCGTGCTACAAAAGAACCATATTTTTGACGGCACGATTGAGGAAAATATCCTTTACGGCAAGCCCAACGCCACCCATGAAGAGGTGGTGGAAGCCGCCAAGAAATCGTACATCTACGACCAAATCATGCAGTTGCCCAAGCAGTTTGAAAACAAGGCCTCCGACCTTTCGGGCGGCCAGCAGCAACGCATCGCCATCGCACGCATGTTCCTCAAGAACCCGCCCATCATTTTCCTCGACGAGCCCACCGCCAGCCTCGATGCCATCGCCACGGAACAAATCAAGAACAGCCTCGACGCCATCAAGAAAGACCGCACCGTCATCATCATCTCGCACAGCATCTCGCAAATCATTGACAGCGATATGGTTTACGCACTCAAAACGGGTCATGTAGAAGAGTCGGGCGACCCCGACGAAATCTACAAGAAAGGCGGTATTTATAAGGACATCATCGACGCCTCAGCACGGAGTTTGAATATTGAGAAGATTGCTCGGACGATTGATGATGGAAACGCTTAAGGCAAATCAGCATTTTTCTCACACTTTTTTCGCAACCAATCCAAATAATTCCTATTTTAGCCGATTCTTTCAAAAAAAGACAAACAAACTAAAAAAATATGAGCACGAACTTTGACCCACGCGCCAACTACGAGCAGACCAAGCAACAGGCCGGCTATGTTGAGCGCAAAAAAGCCACACAAGAAGACTATGACCGCATAGGCTTCATGTCGGGACTCGAAGTGCACCAGCAAATCAAGACGAAAGAGAAGCTGTTCTGCCGCTGTCCCGCTGGAAAATTCAACAAGTTTGAGGACTACGATGCCGAGCTGATCCGTCACATGCGCCCCACCCTTTCGGAATTGGGCGAATACGACGGCACAGCCTTGATGGAGTTCAAGACGAAGAAGGAAATCGTCTATCGCATCAAGAGCGGCACAGCCTGCACCTACGACATCGACGACACCCCGCCGTTCCCCATCAACCGCGAGGCGTTGCACAACGCCATTGTGATTGCATTGCGTTCTAACCTGAACATCGTGGGCGAGGTGCACATCACCCGCAAACAATACCTCGACGGTTCCATCCCAACAGGCTTCCAACGTACTGCCATCGTCGGCGTGGAAGGCCTGCTCAAGCTGCCGAAAAAGGACATCCGCCTCATCCAGTTGAGCATCGAAGAGGATGCCTGCCGTGAAATCAGTGACATCGGCCACCGCCGCATCTATCAAACCGACCGCCTTGGCGTGCCGTTGATTGAGACCGTTACCTATCCCGACTGCAAGAATCCCGACGAACTGCGCGAGACCTGCGAATACATCCGCTTCCTCGGCCGCTCAACGGGTTTGGTCCGCACGGGTATGGGCGCAGGACGTCAAGACGTCAACGTGAGCTGCACGGGCGGCACCCGTATCGAGTTGAAGGGTGTGCAACATGCCAAGTGGATTCCTGAACTTTCTCATAATGAGTGCTTCCGCCAATGGTCGTTGGTTCAACTGCAAGAAAGGCTGAACCGTGAAATCGGCAAGGAAGGCTGGAAGGTGGAAGTGGCCGATGTGTCGTTCCCGATTGACTTTATGCCCATCCTCGACAACAAGGCCAAGGGTGGTGCGATGAAACTCATCAAGCTGCCGAAGTTCCGTGGCGTGCTCTCGCACTTCACCCAACCTGGCAAGATGTTCGCCGACGAAATCGCCGACCGCCTGAAGGTCATTGCCTGCCTTGAGCGTCCCAACATGCTCCACGACGAGATGTTGGAACCCGTTTTGACGCATTCGCAGTGGCACAAACTGGGCAAACGCCTCCATGCCACCGATGAAGATGCCCTCATCCTCGTTTGGGGTCCCAAAGAAGACATGCCTACCGCCATTGAAACAGTGGAAGAACGCTGCCTCATGGCCTTCGACGGTGTGCCGAAGGAGACCCGTAAGGCCGTTTGCAACGGCATCACCATTTTCGAGCGCGTGCTCCCCGGTGCCGACCGCATGTATCCCGACACCGACTCGGCTCCCATCCCGCTCGACCCCGCCTTCATCAAGGCCATGCGTGCCGAACTGCCTACCGAAATCATCGACCGTTACTACAAACTCAAAGAGTGGAACGTGCCAGAAGACTGCTTCAGATACATCTTCGCGAAGAACTGGTACCCCATCATGGCCGAAATCGTCGAGAAACTCGGTGTGGATGGCCGCACCATCGGTCGATTTGTCGGCATGAGACTGAAGCACCTCTTGGGCAAGAACCCCGCTTCGAAGTTCAACGACAGCACCTTATATAATCTGTTTGCCTTCCTGAAGGAACAAGGCTTGGACTATCGTTTGGCTTGGAACATGGCACCCGCTTTGGTTGAAGACGCTTTGATGGATATGCAACAAGTGCTTGACAATATGGGCTTCAAGCGCTTCGCTAAGGACGACCTGCTTACCAAGCTCGACAACCTTTGCGCTGGTTTCGCCCCGAAAAAGAAATCCTGCACCGATCTCGACCGCCAGAACTGGATTATGGGTCAGATGAAGGAAGCAATGGGCAACATTGAAATGAAAGAATTGGCTAACAACATCAAATAACGAAGAACATGGCTGAAGATTTTTTCCAAGGATATTGGGGCGCCGCTCTTGAGGTGCTCAAAAAATATAACTGCCGCGTGTGGAGTCAGGCCGAGTGCCAAACCACGGGTGGTCTCTTCAAAGGCACGATTCTGCCTCGCGCTGCCTTCCAGGACGACCAGCACATCGTGATGAAGGTCAACACGGGCTACAACATCGGTGTCGACATCAGCACCATCACCAGCATGGTGGAAACCGACTACAAGAAAGCCAACTACCACATCCCTGAGAAGGAATTTCCTTATACTGAAGGACTTCCACATGTGAAGCTGCTCGGCACGGGTGGTACCATTGCCTCGCGTTTGGACTACCGCACAGGTGCCGTGATTCCCGCCTTCTCGCCTGGTGAACTGTATGGTGCCGTGCCAGAGTTGGCCGACATCTGCAACCTCGACACCGAGAAGGTGTTCGCCGTGTTCTCCGAGAACATGTCGCCCAAGGAGTACATAGCCTTGGCCAAGAAGATTGGCGAGGAAATCCAGAACGGCATCGACGGCATCGTTATCGGCCACGGTACCGACACCTTGGCCCATACCGCCGCCGCTTTGACCTTCATGTGCCAGAACCTGCCTGTGCCGATTGTTTTGGTCGGCTCGCAGCGTTCATCCGACCGTCCGTCATCCGATGCCGCCTTGAACCTGATGCACGCTATGACCGCTGCCGGTCACGGCGACGTGGCTGAGGTGATGGTCTGCATGTTTGGTCCCACCTCCGACGAGTACGGCTTCTTGCATCGTGGCACGCGTGTGCGTAAGATGCACTCCAGCTATCGTTCCACCTTCCGCACCATTGGCGACACGCCCGTCGCCACCGTCGACAGAAAGAACGGCGTGGTGCCGATCAAGGAAGTCTACAACCACCGCCGTGCCGACCGCGACGTGAAGATCATCCCGACCTTCGACGACCGCGTGGCCATCCTGTACTACTATCCCGGCATGAAGCCTGATGTGCTTGACGCATTGGTCGACAACGGCTATCAGGGCATCATTTGGGACGGCACGGGCTTGGGTCACGTCAATCGTGGCATGTTCGATGCCATCCAGCGTGCCACCGACAAGGGCGTGCACCAGTACATGACCGTGCAGACCATCTGGGGGTATGCCCACATGTTCGTCTACGACACCGGCCGCGACCTGATGAACCGTGGCATCATCCCGGCGCAAAACATGCTCGCCGAGACCGCCTACATCAAATTAGGCTGGGCCTTGGGCCAAACGCACGACCGCGAGGAGGTGAAGAACATTATGCTTACACCCGTCAATAGCGAGATTACGCCAAGAGAACCATACGATGGCTATCTTGTTTATCAAGGTGGTGTGCCTGAGGTGGAAAGTTTTGTGCGCAGGGTGCATAAGTAATTCGGAATATTGAATGCGAAATGCGGAATAGCGCAAAGCGACATAGGCTTTGCATATTCCGCATTTTTAATTTGTATTCAAAAATTCCCTAATTTTGCCGCCTCAAACCAAGCGATATGCTTTTCAACTCCATACAGTTTGCCATATTTCTGCCAATAGTGTTCCTGCTCTATTGGTTTGTCTTCGACCGCTTTATCAGCAAGTCGAAGTGGCAGTTGCGTTTGCAGAACGCTTTTATTGTTGCGGCGAGTTATGTGTTCTATGGTTGGTGGGATTGGAGGTTTTTGTTGCTGATTGCTTTTACTTCGTTCTGCTCGTGGGGCAGCGGATTGCTCATTGGGAAGGCGGACTCAAAGAAAAAAGCAAAAACGTGGATGTGGCTAAACATCGTCCTCAACCTCGGCATTCTTGCGCTGTTCAAATATTATGACTTTTTTGTCACCGAATTTGCACAATTATTCCACATCTCCACGGATGGCCTGTTGTTGAAGGTGATACTGCCAGTTGGTATCTCATTCTACACTTTCCAAGCTCTGAGTTATTCCATCGATGTTTACCGAGGCAAGATAGAGCCAACCAAGGACATTGTCGCCTTCTTTGCCTTCATCTCGTTCTTCCCACAATTGGTGGCTGGCCCCATTGAGCGGGCGACGAACTTGTTGCCGCAGTTCTTGAAGAAAAGGGAATTCAATTACGACACCGCCGTTGACGGAATGCGTCAAATCCTGTGGGGCTTGTTCAAGAAGATAGTGGTAGCCGACAACTGCGCGGTGTATGTGGACCAAGTCTTTTCGACTTACACGGAACAAACAGGAAGCACCTTGCTTCTTGCTGCCATCTTTTTCACCTTCCAAATCTATGGTGACTTCTCGGGTTATTCCGACATCGCAATAGGCACTGCCAAACTGTTTGGCATCAAACTGATGCGAAACTTCAACGTGCCGTATTTCAGCCGCGACATTGCGGAGTTCTGGCGCAGGTGGCACATAAGCCTAACGACTTGGTTTCGTGATTATGTGTATATTCCGTTGGGCGGCAGCCGCGTGAGTAAAGGAAAAGTCATAAGGAACACTTTCATCATTTTCTTGCTTTCAGGTTTTTGGCACGGCGCGAATTGGACTTTCATTGCTTGGGGAGCATACCACGCCATTTTGTTCTTGCCCCTGATAATGACGGGCAAGAACCGCAAATACACAAACCAAGTGGCCGAAGGGCGCATTTTGCCGACATTGAAAGAAACAGGGCAAATGCTTTTGACGTTCTTCTTGGCTGTGATTGGGTGGATTGTTTTCAGGGCGGAGAGCATTGGGCAGGCTTGGGAGTATGTTTGTGGGATATTTGACAAAAGTTTATTTGATGTTCCTTGGATCTATAGTGCAACATACATCATGCCAATGCCATTTATATTGCTGTTTTTCATTATTCTGGAATGGTCAGGTCGTAACAAGACATGTCCAATCGCTTTGAATTGTTCCCGAAAAGTTTGGCAATGGCTGTTTTATGTCTTGTTTGTTGTTCTGATTTTCGCTTTCGGAAAACCTTCAGAGTCGTTCATTTATTTCCAATTTTAATGAAGAAGTTCTTTCAAAACATATTGCTTTTTGTTGCCGTAATCCTATTACTTGCAGTGGTAGTTGATTTTGTGGTCAGTAGTGGTTTGAAACGGACGGAACGAGGGCATTTCTTCACGATGAATGCGTTGATGAACGAAAAAATGGATGCCGATGTAGTAATTTTGGGCAATTCTCGCGCTGTAGGTTCATACAACCCTTATGTTTTAGATACCATGCTTGGAATCAACTCACGCAATTTAGGCGTTTCTGGCCAACCTTTTGGGGTGAGTTATTTGCGTTGGCAATTGTATCATCGCAACAATACAAATCCTAAACTGTTGATTGTCAATATAGACTTTAGGGAACTCCGCATGGTAACGAAAGGGTGTGAAAAGGAACAGTATTATCCATATATGACGGACACCTTGGTGAGACCTTATCTTGATTTGTATGGCTTTACTTGGGCCGAGAAGCACATTCCTATGTATCGCTATCGAGGGGACTATAAATTGATGTCCATTGGCTTCAGCGAGCTACTACATATCTGGCATGACCAAAAAGGCAATTATTACAAGGGTTATACGAATGAGAATACAAAATGGGATGGCCGAAACCTCAATTCTTTGCTGAATAAAGGGAAAATAAAAGGCCAATGCGAACCTGAAGCTGTTCAATTGTTGGAGCATTTTCTACAAGAAACCATAAGCGAAGGAATCCCCGTAGTGTTTGTTTATGCGCCGCTTTACAAGAAGTTGAAAGACAATTTGGCAGAGGAAGATACCCTGGCTGCTTATCAAGATTTGTCACAAAGATACGACATCCCCTTGCTTGATTTTTCGGAGATTGATTTTTGCTCGGATAGCAGTTATTTCATGAACGGGCATCATGTGAACAGGAAAGGAGCACAACGTTTCTCTGAAGAACTGGCTGTTGCAATAGATTCACTTGGTATGTTGAAAAGGTGATACAATTGTTTGTATAATTCCTTTGCAAACCCAAAAAAATTGTCATACCTTTGCACCGATTTAATAAATACGTATTTTTAACAATAATTTATTCGAATAAATCATGCAACCATCTCACATTGAGCACATTGGAATCGCCGTTACGAGTCTCGACGAGTCCATCCCTTTCTTTGAAAAGCTGCTTGGCACCAAGTGCTATGCCATTGAAGAAGTAGCCGACCAAAAAGTGAAGACCGCTTTCTTTCGCTGCGGTCAGACCAAAATCGAACTTTTGGAGCCGACCAGCCCCGAAAGCACCATCGCCGCTTTCATCGAGAAGAACAACGGCAAAGGCGGTATGCACCACATCGCTTTCGCCGTCGAGAACCTTGAAGGCCACCTCGAAGAGGCCAAAGAACTTGGCATCCGCCTCATCGACCAGGCTCCCCGCAAGGGTGCCGAAGGATTGAGCATCGCCTTCCTGCATCCCAAATCGACCTGCAGCGTTTTGACAGAACTTTGCGAGGATAAAAACAAGTAAAAATCTATATATCATGTTAATCGAACAGAAAATACAAGAATTGTTGGAGAAGCGCAACGAAGCTCGTCTCGGTGGCGGCCAGAAGCGCATTGACTCCCAACATGCGAAGGGCAAGATGACGGCCCGCGAACGCATCGCCATCCTGCTCGACGAAGGCAGTTTCGAAGAGACTGACATGTTCGTGACCCATCGCACCGTCGATTTCGGTCTCGACAAACAACAGTTCCTCGGCGACGGCGTCGTCACCGGTCACGGCACCATCAACGGCCGTGTCGTTTACGTTTACGCCCAAGACTTCACCGTGTTTGGTGGTGCCTTGAGTGAGACCATGTCGCTGAAAATCTGCAAGGTGATGGACCAAGCCATGAAGGTTGGCGCTCCCGTCATCGGCATCTGCGACTCGGGCGGTGCCCGTATCCAAGAGGGTTCACGTTCCCTCGCCGGTTACGCTGAAATCTTCCAGCGCAACATCAACGCTTCGGGTGTCATCCCACAGATTTCGGCCATCTTCGGTCCTTGCGCCGGCGGTGCCGTGTATTCTCCCGCCCTCACCGACTTCATCATCATGACAAATGCAGGCAGCTATATGTTCCTCACTGGCCCGAAAGTGGTGAAGACCGTTATCGGTGAAGACGTTAGCACCGACGACCTCGGTGGCGCACGCATCCACAGCCAGAAGTCGGGCGTGGCTCACTTCGCTGCCGAAAGTGAAGAGGAAGGTCTTGCCATCATCCGCAGACTCATCTCCTTCATGCCGCAGAACAACATGGAGACCGCTCCACTCGTGGAATGCAACGACCCCATCGACCGTATGGAAGATGCGCTAAACCAAATCATTCCCGACAACCCGAACAAGCCTTACAACGTCGGCGACATCATCAACGCCATCGTTGATAACGGCGACTTCCTCGAAATCCACAAGAACTACGCCAAGAACATCATCGTCGGCTTCGCCCGCTTTGATGGCATGGCCGTTGGTATTGTGGCCAACAACCCGGCCTTCTTCGCTGGTGTGTTGGACTGCGACGCCTCGCGTAAGGGCGCCCGTTTTGTCCGTTTCTGCGACGCCTTCAACATTCCGATTGTGACCTTGGTCGATGTGCCCGGCTTCCTGCCCGGTACGGGTCAAGAGTACAACGGCATCATCGTCCACGGCGCCAAGTTGCTCTATGCCTATGGCGAATCCACCGTGCCGAAAGTGACCGTCACCCTGCGTAAGTCATACGGTGGTTCTCACCTCGTTATGGGCTGCAAGCAGTTGCGTAACGACGTCAACTATGCTTGGCCGACCGCCGAGATCGCCGTCATGGGTGCCAGCGGTGCCGTTGAGGTGCTCGATGGCAAGAAGATTGCCGAAATCGAGAACCCCGAAGAGCGTGCCGAGTTCGTTGCCAAGAAGGTGGATGAATACACCAAGAAGTTCGCCAACCCGTACGAGGCTGCCAAGTTTGGTTACATCGACGATGTGATCGAGCCGCGCAACACCCGTTTCCGTGTCATTCGTGCCTTGCGCACCCTTGAGACGAAGCGCCTCGCCAACCCCGAGAAGAAACATTCGAACATCCCGCTGTAACCGTAAATCCTTGAAACGATGAACCTGTTACAAATATCATTACTGTTGGCTCACGAAGATTGGGTCTACACCAAAGGCTGGATTGTGACCATCGCTGGTTTCCTCATCGTCATCATCGCCCTCTTCATCCTCTCGACCATCTTCCGCGGCGTGGCTGCCTATTTCAAGAAGCAGGATGCCAAGAAGAACGAAGTGAAGGAGATTAAGCCCGTGGCGACAGTGAAGCCCACGGTCAAATTGGCTGAAGGTGAGATTGCCCCCGAGGTGCTGACTGCCATCGGCATGGCCCTCTACCTCTCGACCAACCTCCATGACGAGGAGAGCAACGTAATCACCATCGAAAGAAGGGTGACTTCTTGGAACGACAAAAATTACGGAGTTAGACACTGGAAACGTTAAATCGAACAATCATGAAAAAATTCAAATTCACCATTAGTGGGAAACCATACGAAGTTGAAGTCCAGAACATTGAAGGCAACATCGCCACGGTCAATGTGAATGGCACTGAATATCAAGTGGAAATGGAAGAGCAAGCCGCTCCGGTGATCGCTCCCGTGGCTCGTCCGGCCGCCAAGCCCGCCGCTACGAGTTCGGCTCCTGCCACCCCAAAACCGGCTGCTGCCGCAGGAACCATCATGCAGATCTTCGTCAAGCAAGGCGACGCCGTGAAGAAGGGCGACAAACTGCTCATGTACGAAGCCATGAAGATGGAAAACAACCTGCTGGCCGAAGCTGACGGTACCATCACCGCCATCAACTGCCGTCAGGGCGACAATGTGCTCCAAGGTGATACTTTAATCGTAATCGGATAAGACCATGTTAGGAAAGAAAAGTATTTACAGAAAGCCTGCGGTCATTCTCGGCTCGTTGGTGCTCCTGATGCTGCTCAACCTCGTGGTGGTCAACAACCCGATGTTTGCCACTCGCGTGGCCGACCTTGGGAAGACTGAGCAGGTCAGCGAGATGACCCCTCAGGAAAGCAATGCCCAATTGGCTCAAATCGGTGACGCTATCGTTGCCGAGCAGCAAAAAACGGCTGAATTGGGTCAGCAAATCGAAAACCTCAACCAACGCGTGACCACGCTCGAGAACCAGTCGGCAAAGAAAGCCCATGTGGCCGCTAAAGAGGATGTCAAGGAAATGTCCACCAAAGACCGTCTGCAAGAGGGTCTGCGCAACTTCTGGATACTCACGGGTTTCAGAAACTGCAAGTTGGGTAACATCATCATGATTTTGGTGGGTATCCTCTTTATCTTCTTGGCCATCCGCTTCGAGTTCGAGCCTATGCTGCTCATCCCGATTGGCACGGGTATCATTGTGGGAAACATCCCTTTCTTCCAAGGCTTCGGTGTTACCTTTGCTGATGCCATGGCCAATCTACAAGCACTAGATCCAGCCACACTCAATTTCGATTTGGACACGGCTAAGGCCCTGTTGGTTGCCGTCTTCGGCGACAACCCAGGCGATAAGCACATGGTGCTGAGCGAAGCCATCAAGCAGGTCGAGCATCTGAACATGGCTGATTATGGCTTAGTCAACAACGACATCGAAGGCGTGAAAGGCTTGATGACGAGTGTGTTCCAAAGCGGCGAACTGAACCTCCAGACGGGTCTTTACCAGAAGGGCAGTGTGCTGAATTACCTGTACTTCGGCGTGACCTCGGGTGTCTATCCGCCTTTGATTTTCTTGGGCATCGGTGCCATGACCGACTTCTCGTCGCTCATCGCCAACCCGAAACTGATGATTCTCGGTGCTGCCGCCCAATTGGGTGTGTTCATCACTTTCATCGGTGCCTTGTATCTCGGCTTCAACCTGCGTGAGGCTGGTGCCATCGGTATCATCGGTGGTGCTGACGGTCCTACCGCCATCTTCCTGTCCTCGCGTCTGGCCAACGGCATGAACGGCACGCGCAACCTCATCGGCCCCATCGCCATTGCAGCCTACTCCTACATGGCTTTGGTGCCCGTGATTCAGCCGCCCATCATCCGCTTGCTGACCACCAAGGAAGAACGCCTCATCAAGATGGGTGCTCCTCGTATGGTCAACAAGACTGAAAAAATCATGTTCCCCATCGTCGGCCTCATCCTGACCACCTTCATCAGCCCCACGGCCCTGCCGCTGCTGGGTATGCTGTTCTTCGGCAACATCATCAAGGAGTCGGGTGTCGTGAAGCGTTTGCAGAACACCGCATCCAATCCGTTGATTGACATCGTGACCATCGTGTTAGGCCTCACTGTGGGTGCCTCAACGCAGGCCTCCGTGTTCTTGACCTCGAGTTCCATCAAGATTTTCGTCCTCGGTGCTGCTTCGTTCTGCGTGGCCACCGCTGGCGGTCTGCTCGGTGCCAAGTTGATGAACCTCTTCCTGAAGGAGAAGATCAACCCGATGATCGGTGCCGCTGGTGTTTCGGCCGTGCCCGACAGCGCCCGCGTCGTCGAAGTGGAAGGTCAGAAGTACGACCCATCGAACCACCTGCTCATGCACGCCATGGCCCCGAACGTCTCCGGCGTTATCGGCTCGGCAGTGGCAGCTGGTGTGATGATGTCGTTCTTGATGATGTAATTCACAAACATATCAAAACATCACATAAGGGAGCCCTCAAACGGCTCCCTTTAGTTTAACCAATTAAAAATCAATAAAATGAATAAAAAGTCTTTTGTTCTCATAGCCTTGTTGGCTTTGATGACTTTCAGTGCAAAGGCACAATGGTTCGACTTCACGAACAATGTGCGTGCATCAATAGGCCTTAATTTTGGCAGTGTAGGCTATCAATTTGATTCTCACGGTGTGCATCCTGGATTCGCCGACTTTGGCATGGGTGCATGTCTGTCGGTGGGAGGTGTATATTTGGATTTCATCTATCAAAGCCCAGAACATCGTCATGCAAAGGTGACGCCTGGTCAAGGCAATTGGAACGACCACACTGCTCTCACTATCAACGCGGGCTATCAGATCCCTGTACTTCACTGGTTATTCGTGACCCCAGTGGTGGGCTACAGCAACGAAACCACGGGCATCACAAAGGCCTATGATGTCACAGCAGAACAGAGTAGAATTGTACACAAATATGAACGCGAACACATTTACCATCATTTCAACTATGGTGTGGGATTGATGCTGCGTCCTTTTAGGTGGGTCGAAATCGGTGCTATAGCCACCTCACATGCCATTTACGGCAATATCAGCCTTTCATTGGGCATAATTAGTCCATTGGATAGCAAATAAGAACAAAGGCTGCTCGTTCGGGCAGCCTTTGTTGTGTTTAAACATATTGTTTTCAGCATTTTGAAACGTCGTTTGCCCGCATGAAGGCTTTAATTACGTCGGCATGTCGTCCACGGATGATGACGTGGTGGTTGCCGATGGAATGTTGGAGCAAATAAGGCTTCAAGTTCACATTGAGCGTAATTTGCGTGCGGCAGAAATGGTTGCTGTAAGTTGTTTCGATGGCTTTTGCTTCTGTGACAAAGTAGCGCTCAAGTTTCGGACCACCCCATTTAAATAAGGTGTAATCGGTCAAAGGCAACAAACCTTGAATGGCCACGCCGATGCCTGACTCGAAATGTGAGCGCACTACGGTCTCATCGCACATTGTCAAGGGAATGGTGCAATGTGCTAGCATGGATGTCTCATCGGTGAGTTGTGAAGGATTGGCCATGAAAGCGGCCTCGCCGCAAAGCCGTTTAGCCAAAAACATGGAAAGCAGCGTTTGCATATCACCTTCGCATCCAGCCACGATGCCTTTGTCGTTGAGCATGGCCAAGGCCAGGCAGCTCGTCGTGCCGCAGGATTTCACGATGTCGAAGCAGCGGATGGTCATGGCATCCAAGCGTTCCTCTTGACAGATGCGCTTGATGGCGAGATAGGCTTTTGCGGCTTCTAACATGTCAGCACTCGAAGGCTCGCGTACGGCTTTGGCGCGTTTCAGCATGGCTTGCGCAATTTTCTCGGCCTCGTCCTTCGAGGCGTTTTTGATGCCATCCTCAACCCGTTTC